>JAJDYI010000049.1 GCA_022825235.1 Alphaproteobacteria bacterium
CTCCGTCTGGCTGTCGGCCGTGACGCTGTCCGTGTCGACCGAAAGCGCGATGCCGCCCGGGGCGTCGTCGTCGTCGGTCAGCGTGATCTCGGCGTCCGTCACCGTCACGCCGGCAAGCGTCCCGTCGAGGCTGATGGTCTCGTTCTCCTCGTCGACGGCATCGTCGGTCGGCGTCAGCGTGAAGTCCGCATGCCCGCTCGACGCCCCCGCCCCGATGGTGATCGTCTGCGTCGCCACCCTCGCGTAATCGGTGCCCTCGGTGGCGCTGTCGCTGGACTTGCCCACCTCGACGGTCACCGTCTTGTCGGTGGCGAAGGTCGTCGAGCCGTCGAGCGTCGCCGTCACCCGCACCGTCTTCGCGCCGCCGTCCTCGGAAACGGACGTCTGCACATTGTCAGCCCCCGTGTCCGCATCCACCGTCAGCGTCAGGGCCGTCGGCGCCGCGTCGTCGTCGGTCACGGTCACGGTGACGTCAGGCACGCTCACGCCGCCATAGTCGGACCTCCCGACGGTCAGGGCATGGGTGATCGACGCGCTGCGCCGGTTGCCCGTGTTGTCGACGTTGTCGTCGACCGCCGTCACGGTCACCACCTGCGCCGTGCTCCAGATGCCGGCCCCGCTCGCAGTGAAGGTCAGGCGCGACGGCGACGCCGTGAACGGCGCCCCCGCTGGCACCGAAAGGTCGATCACCACGTCGTCCGTCGGCTGGCTCGCGAGGACCACCGTGTAGGTGGCCTCGTTCTCCGTCGTCTCCGTGGTGCCGCCGTCATCCGTCTCCCGGATCGTCAGCCCGACCGCCGCCGCCGACACCGTCACCCCCTTCGTGTCGTCGTCGGAGATCGTCCCGGTAGCGTCGAGCGTCGTCGCCCCGGCCGCGAATCTGGCGTTGGTCGGCGACGACAGGCGCAGCGTCACCGTCTCGTTGTCCTCGTCCACGTCGTCGCCGTTCACCGTCACCGCGACCGTCTTGCTCGTCTCGCCCGCGGCGAAGGTGAGGGTGCCCGCCGTCACAGAAGAATAGTCGGTGCCGGACGTCGCCGTGCCGCTGCCGGCGTCGGCGTAGTCCACCGTCACCCGCCGCCCGCTCGCCGCGGACAGGTTCACCGCGAAGCTCATCGTCGCCGTGGCGTCGGCCGCGCCCTCGGACACCGCCGCGGGCGCGGCGATCGACAGTTCCGCAGTCGTCTCGTCGTCGTCGATGATCGTGCCGGTGGCCGTTCCGTCCGCGATGGAAGTGCCGGTGCTCGGCGAACTCAGCACCACGAGGAAGGTCTCGTCGTCCTCGTCGAGCGTGTCCTGGGCGGTCCGCACGGTGATGGTCTTGCTGGTTTCCCCCCCAGCGAAGCTCAGCGTCTGCGCCGCGGTCTGGGCCGTGTAGTCCGCCGAAGAGGCCGGATGATCGCCGTCGGCGTCTTCGGCGGTGCTCCAGGCGACGGTGGCGGCGTCTCCAGTCGCCCCGCGCCGGGTCACCGTGAAACTCGCGGCCTGCCCCTCCGTGACCGAGACGTCGCCGATCGAGAACGACGCGGCCTCGTCGTCGTCCGTGACGGTCACCGGCAGGACGACGGCAGCCAGGTCGTCGTAGCCGCCGCCGGACGTCGTGTGCCGGATCGCGGCCGTGCGCCGGTCGTCGGCGTTGTTGCGGTCGTCGTCCTGGCCGGTCAGGGTGACCGTTTGGCGCGTATTCCAGGTTGTGCTCGTGAACGTCAGTTCATTCTCGTCCACGGTCGCCGTCGTCGCGTCCGTGCTCGACAGGGTCACGGTCACATCGTCGGTGGGCTGGGCGCCCAGCCACACCTCGTAGGTGTCCGTGGCACCCTCCTCGACCGTCAATGTCTTGGGCGAAAGGTTGACGCCCAGGGCGTCGTCGTCCTCGAGCGCGATCGTCGCCACCTTCACGACCAGGTTGCGGCTGGCCCTGTCCGTGGTGGCCGTGCCCTGCACGACGATGGTCTCGTCGCCCTCCGCGACCGAATCGTCGGTCGGGGTCAGCGTGAGCGTGACCGTGTTCGACCCCAGGGTGGACTCCCGGGGAATGGCGATCTGCCTCGAAGCGGGCGACCACGTGGCCGAGTAGTCCGTCCCCGCCGTCGCCGTGCCGCCGAGTTCCAGCGTCACCGTGGTCACGTCGTTGGCCATCGCCACCTCGGGGTCGAGCTCCGCGCTCACCGTGACCGAGACCGCCGCGCCGCTCTCCGACACGGCGGAGGTGTCCACGGACAACGTGACCGCGGGCACCGTTTCGTCGTCCGCGAGCGTCAGTTCAGCGGAGACGACCGGACGCCCTGCGGCCGAACCCCCGATCACGATGGTCTCGTCGCCCTCGAGCAGGTTGTCGTTCGTCGGCGTGATCGTTACCGTGGTCGTGCCGGATCGGGCGTTGGCGGGAATCGTCACAGTGGCGCCGCCGGCGCGCGCGTAGTCGCCGGGCCCCGCGGTGCCGCCCCAGGCGAGCGCCACCTCCAAGTCCCGCGCGAGCGTGCTGTCGGCGGTGTCGCCCCACGCCGCGGTGACCCTCACCTGGGTGGCGGCACCATCCTCGGTGATTCGCGCCGGCGACACCGACAGCGCGATGCCGGCGGCGTCGAGAATGTTCAGGTCGGCACCGCGCACGAAGGGCGTCATCATCGCCCCCTTGGAGCCTTCGATGCGCACCGTCTCCAGCCGATCTTCCCGGCGCAGGTCGTCGGTCGGCGTGAACAGCACCGCAGTCGTCCTGCCCTCCACCTGCCCCCTGGGGATCGTGACGCTCAGCGGGCCGCGCACGCTGTAGTCACCGGCGCTCGTGGAGATGTCGGTGAAGGTCAGGGGAATGACCAGGTCGGCGCCGGCGGCCGATCCGGCGCGATTCACGGCGACGATCGTCAGCGCCTGTTCGCCGGTGCCCTCCTGCACGGTCTGGGGCGATACCGACAGGTCGATCGCGGTGCTGCCGCCGTAGATCAGCGTTCCCGGCATTTCGTAGGTCGTCTTCTCCGCCGGCAGGGGGCTGGCAACCGACCCGGTGACCGTCGGGTCCCTGCGGTCACGCCAACTATTGAACTTGACGGCGCCTGCGGCCAGTTCGATCCGTCCGTCGAAGTCGAAGTCGCCGTCCTGGATATAGTATTCGCATTCGATGATCCCTCTGCTAATGCCGCGGCATGGAACCGAGACGACTCCGCTGTCGAGCACGACCTCTATGTGATTCGCCGGTCCATTGGGTTCCACCGGCCGAGTCGCTGCCGGAGAAAATGAAAAGACAAATGCCCGAGATAGGGGTATCCACACCCCTGGCCAGCTATGGAAGCGCCGAAAACCCGTTATCGTGTAACTGGGGTCCGCTGCGGGATAGACTCGAAAGGACTGGCTGTTTGCGGGGACTGTCTCTTGCTGGTCGTTGGGAGAGACCGTGACTAGGTAGAACAGTCTCATCCCGACCGACCCCGCATCCAGCGAAAAGCTGGCAGCCAGATTCCTGAGGTGTCCCGTACTGCCGGAGCCGACGGTAAACGCCTTCGATGCGGGCGTCACCAGCGTAATGGGATCGTCATGGGCGTCCACCCAGTTCATCGTGACGGTGTAGGCCCTGTCGGTGGATCCTTCGGATACCACCGGCCAGCAGGAGATATTGTCTCCTGCATAAGCAGATTCATTGGGGTGACACTGCACGTCGAAAGACAGGGGCAAATCCGACGCCTCAATCGCAATGAAGACAGGACCCGGCGACACGCTTCTTATCGTGGTTCCGGCAACCGTCACGGTTGCGCGGAGCCGGTTAACTTCTCGTTCTTCAGCGAGTTCGTCGTCCTCTACGGTGAAGCTCAGATTCATCTGGGCGGACACTCGGCCGGCGGGAATCGTCAGCGACCACGGAGGGGTGTTGGCGCCGTAGTCGATGTCGGCCGACGTAAACGAGGTGTCATATTGCGGCGCAAGCGAGACGGTTTCGTCCGCCTCGAACGTGGCGCCCACCAGGGAGACCGTGATTCGAAGGCTGCCGCTGCTGCCTTCTGCGACGCCGTTCGGGGTGCCGTCGAGAAGCGTCACCGACACGTTCAGGGTCGGCGTGGTCTCGTCGTCCGCGAGCGCGACATCCACCGCGTTCACCGTGACGCCGCCCGCGGAGCCGCCGATGCGAACCGTCTCCTCTCCCTCGAAGAAGGCGTCGTCCACCGGCCGCAGTATCAGATCGGCCGTGCCCACCGTCTGCCCGGCGGTAATGGTAATGTCGGGAAGCGTCACCACGGTGTAGTCCGTGGACTTGGCCGTCCCGCCGAGGGACAGGTCCACGACGGTGTTGGCGGATCGCGCCGCGGAGAGCGTGGCGGTGACGGTGACGCTGGTGTTGCCCTCGCCTTCGGCGAACTCGGTGTTTGCCGGGACGGAGAGGGTTACCGTGGGGGTGGTTTGCGCCGAAGCGGTGGGCGCGCACAGCGGCGCGACGATTGCGGTCAAGAGCCCCAGGCAACAGGCGAATCGGGAACCGCGGAACCCACGCCCACGGCGGAACCCGTCGCCGGGCGAATTCTCGCACGGGGTGCGAGGGACGGCGCGACGGTCTCGCGAAGCCGCCGTGCCCGTCTTGCGAAACGGCGGATCCGGTCGCCCCGGGAATATGCCGCGCCGACCCATCTACGAGTCACGACCCGGCGACCCGGCGATTATATCGGGATCGTCATCAGGTGGACTTGTCAAGCCCCCGGAAGGAAAATTTCTGCTGCTGGCGGCGCACAGGTCGAGCGACAGCGCGGGCGCCGTGGCGCGGGCCGAAACCTGCCTGTCCTCCGCCTTCTCCACCGCCTGCTCCCGAGGCTGCCGTCCGGCGGCACGGGGCGTACAAACACATCCGCCCGCCGAACGTCGCCCATCAACCCACTGCCATCATAAGGGAAATTCGGGGTCAACAGGAGTTCCGCGCGCTTCCACGGACCCGAGCACGGAACGGGGGTGAGCGCACGGCCGGGTCCGTTGTCGCGGTGATCTTTCCGGTTGCCCCCATCTGCTGCCCGACCGGCATGAGGAGCGGCGCCGCTCGCCCCGCGCCCGGGAAACCGGCGCCATCCCGCCCCCGGCAAGCCCGTTCCGGCCTGAATCGGCGACGCCCGAGCACGCCGCAGGACCGCCAACGGACGTCACCACCGCGTCAGGACCGGGGCATGCCACCGAAACCGCGACAACGCAGGGGTCTCGCCTTCACACTCTCGCCCGGTCAGGCCCACGACGCGCCCGAAGGCCGCAATCTCCTGAAGAGCATGGCGAAGCCTGTGGGCACGCCGGCGCTGGTGGTGGATCGTGCGCCTACGAGGACGACGGCACCCGCCAACTGGTGCCCGACCTCGGCTTCGTTCCAGTCGTCCCGCCCGGGGGCAACCGCCTGAGCCCTTGGGAGTACGACCGGGAGATGTACCGCCAGCGGAACGAAGTCGAGCGCCTGTCTCGCCACCTGAAGGGATTCCGGCGCATCTTCTCCCGTTTCGAGAAGCTCGGGGCCATCTTCCTCGGCTTCCTCATTTTCGTGCTCATCGTCGATGCGTTGCAATAGTGTTAACGATCCCTAGTCCGTGCCGATTGGATCACCAAAATACATCAGTTCCCAAATCGCCTTGTCGCTGACATGGGTCTCGACCAGCTTGCCCTGATGATAAACGTCAAGCCGCGCCTCGCCGATCATCCGGTAGTAGGCGCTGCTGAGGCCGGTGAACAGCTTGAAGAGGCTCAACACATAGCGGTTGTGGATCGCCTTGCTCAGCAAATCCATGGCGCTGATGTTGTGATCTTTCTTCAGCGTCAGCACGTAGCTCACGTCGTCTTCGGGACTGCCATAGACATATTTCAGGTTGTCGCTCATGGGCTTGCCAAAGTCTTCCTGCAATCTGGGTGCGCTGCGGTAGCCATCAACCTTGTCCTGGTCATCCGCCACCGTCTTGCCGTCCCGGGCAAGGTAGAAGTTGAACGTGGTGGCGTAGCCGTATTTCTTGTGCGCCACCATGTCGGCCGTCGCCACCGTGTAGGGACCCAGCTCGGTCCGGGCCCAATACCAATGGTTGCGGGCATCCATCATGTTGACGTTGCCCCAATTGTGATCGTGGTAGCACGATCCTTCGAGCGCCTCTTCCTTGCCGTCGAGCGCGATCCGGGCCCGTACTCTGCCCTGAGGCACCGGCACGAGCCAGGCACCGAAGACGTCCTCTTTTCGCCGAAGAACTGATGTCCGGTATCGGCACGCCAGCTGTCGGTGGTGCGGACCACGTCCAGCTTGACGTCGATACGCTCATCCCTCACGTGGATTTCGTAATGCTCGAGATCGCCCCGGAAATAGTTGTGGGCAATCTTGACGTCGCACCGGTCCTTCGCAGCCGAGAATTCATCTGCCCCGAACTTCATGTCGCGCTTGTACGAGGTGCCATCAGGGCGGTCGAACTCAATGTTGATCGTCGGCGCCAAGCCGTTGCGCATGGGCGCCATGGGCTTGGGGAAAAAGACGACAACCAGTGTGGATCCATCATCCAGATGGGCGTCGAAATATCACCATTCGTAGTTCGTCCCATCGGGTTCCGTGCGCATTCCGTCTTCCCAAGCGTCTGGGATGTTGCCGGTCCTCAGCCCCAGGCGGGTAAAGTCTTCGGCCGATTTCGACACGCCTTCGTAAGGCAGGGGGTGTGCGCTCTTCTTGCTCATTGGTCATGCCCATGTTCGAGGCGGAGCTGATGGCTCACATGATTGATGGCCAAACGTGCCGCAAGGTGATCAGCGCCGAGCGTTCGCTCCGGTTGCAATATTAGCGACGGTTGGGATGGCGGCCTCAACAAATATGTGCGAGTGAGCTGCAGGCGGTGTCACCGCGCCCACCATTGATGACCCGCAACTGCTGCCATATGTCGAGGCGACAGTTGCCGAGTTGCAGTTCGAGATCGGGACAGCGACCTACAACGGTGATGGACATCGACATCTAAAAGTCTCCTTCGACGCCATCAGCGAGATCGACTTCATTGTGACGGGTCACGTCACGGACGACTGCGCCAGGACACGAGAAATTTTCGGACGGGAAGTCCATTTGGAGACCGTCCCGGAAATCATCGCCAAGAAGATCAGGTTTCGGGGTCCCGGTATCCAGCCTCGTGACGTGTTCGACATCGCGGCCACCGTCGAAGCGGGGTATCGCCGTGAGGTCAAGGCTGTATTGGCGGCGCTTCCGGATGATGTTGCGAATACGTCCGAGCGTCTTGCCAAGCTTTCGCCCGACTATGTCGAGCGGCTCATTTCTCAGCTCATGATCCGGCCTGGTTTCGAGGATCTGGTGCCGCGAGCTTACGCTGTCGCGCAGGAATTGCTGGCCGGGCATTGACACAGTTCCGGGGGGCAGGTCAGTTGTCGGTGACAACTATCGAGTCGTTCGTTTCCGCAATCGCGGCGATCATCGTATCCAGCGCGCTGCGCGGGCTTCCCTGTGCCCTGCCGTCCGCCATGAGGCGCGCCCAGACGAGACCCGCCTTCTCGTCAAATGGCAGCACGCGACCGGCAAACAGTGTCGACGGTCCCTCTGGGCCTGCGAACCACGCTCGAGTTGATCCCGCTTGCGTCCCGGAGGTTTTTCCAGCACGCCGCGCCTGATCTCGGCAACGGTGAGCGCGGAGATATACAGGGTCTCGTCCGCCTGCTCCGCCATCCAGGCGAGCAGGGACTCCGACGGCACAGCCTTCGTGACGTTGCTGATGATGTTCATGTCCGGAAGAAAGCGGCTCACAGGTCCACCTTGCGGCCTGTCTCGAACGGGCGCGATGCGACGGCGTCAGCACCCACCAGCGGCGACCGGCGCAGCGCTTCGAGGATGCCGCCCTTCGTCGGAGCCGTGCCGGCGATGCCCTGACGGACAGTCGCCCGCAGACGATCGGCCTCGGGGCAATCCTCCGCCAACCGTCCTGGCCAACGATCGGATCAAGTCCCCGTCCGAAGCA
Organism: Alphaproteobacteria bacterium; assembly: GCA_022825235.1. Classification (GTDB taxonomy): domain Bacteria; phylum Pseudomonadota; class Alphaproteobacteria; order TMED109; family TMED109; genus VXPW01. The sequence goes on from JAJDYI010000049.1 coordinate 7,938, forward strand.
TGGCCCAGGACCTCGAAGCGGGCCAGGCCGCGCTCAGTCAAGCGGCTGCGATATTTCTTCCGCTGTCGTTGGAGTGCTTATGAACAACACAGAAAGTGTTGCAACGATCACGTGCCCAAGGTTCGCTTAACGTCCCCGTTCGCAGTTCTTCTGTCACCCGGTGCCGGCTCCCGATACGTGGCGGTGGGTCGCACAGGCCCACTTCTCCTGCGGCCTGTAGCCGAATGGCGCTCAATCTTCCTTTCGATAGGGAAACCGTACGGAAAAGGGGCTGGACTCGACGGGGGTCAGTGACGTACGTCCATTGAGTAAGAATGTCCCGTGCGGATGTCGGCACTCCCCAGGAGCGTGATCAATGAGGGAGCTTCGCTCCGGGTCGCCCCAAGGCGCCGTCATCGCCGTTCGCCCCGGTCCCGGCCGCAGCGCCTTCACAAGACAGCGCGCGCGGGTCCTGATGTCGAGCCAGGGGCCCATGGTCGCGCCGAGCGCTTCTTTCGTTTGCCTGGGTCTGACGATGGCGATATCTCCGTCGGATGTCGGATGAGAAGATCCCTCCGCGAGCCGGCGACGGCAGTTCTTCACTACGGAAGCCGGGGCCGGAATCTCCCGATTCAGGCGGGGGCGACCAGTCCGACACGCCGCCGCTCGCACACGAACGCTCCCCCGCGGCGCCCGTCGGTGGCCACCTGAGTTCTGTTTCCATCAAGACGAGTCGCCATGAACCAGCCTCCGCCCCCTCCCGGATGACTTCGGCCATCCGGGAGTTCATTCAGCTCGAAGCGGCCGGGGGCATCCTGCTCCTTGCGGCGTCCGTCATCGCCCTGATCGCTGCGAACACGCCACTGGCAGCGGCGTACGCCGGACTGCTGGACACGACGGTCGCCGTCCAGGTGGGCGCGCTTCTGATCACGAAGCCGCTGCTGCTGTGGGTGAACGACGGATTGATGGCCGTGTTCTTCTTCCTGATCGGCCTCGAGATCAAGCGCGAGTTCCTGGAGGGCGAGCTCGCCTCCGCGAACCAGGTGGTGCTGCCCGGGCTGGGAGCGCTCGGCGGAATGGTAGTCCCGGTCGCCATCTATGCGACGCTGAACTGGCAGGATCCGGTCGCCCTCGATGGCTGGGGGATTCCGGTCGCCACGGACATCGCCTTCGCGCTGGCGCTCGTCGGCGTGTTCGGGCGGCGCGTCCCGACCGCGCTCAAGGTGTTCCTGCTGACCCTCGCCATCTTCGACGACCTTGCGGCCATCGTGATCATCGCGGTCTTCTATTCGGCGGACCTGTCAGTCTCGGCGCTGCTGGTGGGCGTTGTCGCGCTCAGCGTCGGCGTTGCCCTGAACCGGTTCGGTGTGACGCGCACGAGCGCGTACGTACTGGTGGGAGTCGTGCTGTGGGTGGCCATGCTGAAATCCGGCGTCCATGCGACCCTCGCCGGGGTTCTGCTGGCCCTCTGCGTGCCCCTTCGGGCTCCCGAAGGACGCTCGCCGCTGAAGGCGCTCGAACACGACCTGCATGCACCGGTCGCGTACGCGATCCTGCCGGCGTTCGCATTTGCGAATGCGGGGCTGGCCCTGGGCGGGATCGGCCTCGAGGACGTGCTCCAGCCGGTGACCGTCGGCATCGCGGCGGGGCTCTTTCTCGGCAAGCCGGTCGGCATCGTTGCGTTCGTCGGCATAGGCGTGCTGCTCCGCATCGTTTCGCTGCCGAACGGCGTCACCTGGTGGCAGATCGTGGGCGCCGCGTGGGCGTGCGGCATCGGGTTCACGATGAGCCTGTTCATTGCCGGGCTGGCCTTCGAGCACGGGAGCGGCGAGTACTTTGCGGGGGATCGCCTGGGAATCCTGATCGGGTCGATCGCTTCGGCGGTGGCGGCCTGGCTGGTGCTGCGGTGGTCGCTCGGGCCGGTGAGACGGTTGCCGCGGTGACAGCAGTGCCGGCACGGTCGCGGGCGCCGCGGAATGGGCGTGTTGCCTCCTCGGGAACGGCCGTGCGACGGGTGCGCGATCGTCGCGAGGCCACTGCAGGTTTTCTGAAATTGCCGCGTCGTGCGCAATGCATCGGGGAAGCGGCCCGGCGCGTCTGTTGTCCGGGCCCTGGAATCCCGTCGACACCGGCCTGGCAGCCGGGCCGTGCAGGTCGCGATCTTCCCGTTGCAGAGCCCGGCAAGGTGCACTCTGTGCAGACGGTCGCGGGAATTCAGGGCACGGTCCGCGCGCTGCCCTGCGTCGGATGGCGCCCGTCAAGCAACTATGTGCCGAGTGCGTCCTGCTCGCCGCAGGAGGCCGAATGCTTGCACCTGAATGCCCCGGATCCGCCTCGTCGGGCACCCGCTGGCTACGTGACCTCGTAGCGGTCCGCCAGGGCCGAGGACAGCTGGCCCGCAAAGCGTGCAGCCGCGACCTGGAGGACGCGCGCCTTGAACTGTCCCATGTACAGGGCTACTGCCGGCACGTCTCGGGGGTCGAGCAGGATCCGGTGCGGGCGGTCGTGATCTTCGTCAGACATTATGGATTGAGCTGCCCTGGCCTCGACATCCGTGGGTTACGTTGAGGTCGGGACCCTCAATGCAGAGCCGGAAGAGCTGGGCGGTTGGGCTCAAGCCCACAGGGCGAGAAGATCGCGGTGCACACGCTGGGTGCTGCGGATGTCACGGGCCTCAAGAGCATGATCGGGCGGCATAGCTCCGAGGCCAAGCAAGCGTCGACCCAGAGGGCAGTGGCGCAATATTGTCGTACAGTGTGACTCTTGCTTGGAGTGAATGTCCGGCCGCGACCACCAAGCCAACCGGCACTGGAGCTTCACTCAAGTTGAAGTTTGCGGCCCGCCCTCGGATAATGAACGACCGGAGTGTGAAAAGGAGTGCCAGTGATGTTGAGGTTGATAGGGGCGGTCGTGCTCGCAATGTTCGTGACGGGGTTGAGCCCGGCCCAATCCTAGGCATCCGAATGCGGTAGTGTCACGATGGCGGACATGAACTGGAATTCCGCGACGTTCATTGCCCACCTTGATCGGTTCATCCTGGAACATGCCTATGGCTGTGACGCTCGGCTCGTCGCTGGCGATACGATGCCGACCGGGACTTCAATGATTGAAAAGGGTGAGCCGGACGTCGCGCCCGAGTTGTGGAGCAATTCGTTCAGGGATGCTATCGACACGGGTGTTGCGGAAGGCCGGCTGGTCTTGGCCGGCAAGGTGTTCTCCGACAGTGGTGAGGAGGGATTCTGGGTTCCCGGTTACATGGTCGCCGAGCGACCGGAGCTTGTGACCATACAGGGCGTGATTGAACATGCAGGCCTGTTCAGGAGCCCGGAAGACCCTAGCGTTTCGCTCCTGATGGGTTGCCCGTCGGGCTGGAACTGCCAAATCTCGGCAGAGAATCTGTTTCGGGCACTGAAACTGGAAGAAGCCGGATTTGAACTGGGAGACCCGGGTTCCGGAGCGGGGTTGGCGGGGTCGCTGGCCAAGGCCTACGAACGGGGCGAATCATGGTTCGGCTACTACTGGGCGCCGACCGCGCTGCTCGGCAAGTACGACATGGTCAAAGTTGATTTCGGATCCGGTGCGGATGTGGAGGAGTTCCAAAGCTGCACGACCCAGCCGGACTGCCCCGACCCGAAACCGACCATGTATCCGCCGTCGCCGGTGCACACTCTGGTCACGGCGGATCTTGCCGAACGCTCGCCCACAGCCATTGCCTATCTTTCCTCCCGATCGTTCAGCAACAGTTTCTTGAACGCGATGCTGGCCTGGATGGAGGAGAACCAGGCGGATGGGGAGACGGCCATGGTGCATTTCCTCAGCGACTTCGGCGACATGTGGCGTCTTTGGGTGCCTGACGACGCCTCGCCCCGGATTGTGGCTGCGCTGGCCGAGCTCTAGTTGTGGCGTCAGGGCAGGGGTGCCGAAGCGCTTCCGGTTACTCATTCATTCCACGGAAGTCCGCGAAGTTCCGTCCAGGCGCTCCCGGACCGGCACGCGATGTCCGGCCCCCGCGTCTCGGCTCCACCCCACTCCCCGGCACCTTCGCCGCCCGGCGCGGATGTCACGGCAGCCCTTCAGCATGGTGCAGGCTTTGGCGGTACCGGCACCTGATTGCCGCCCGCATCCTCCCGTCCGGCCACCAGTCTTCCGCGCCGTGCTCCCGGCCACGGAGTGCGCCTGCACCCATGGCGCGAATCACCCAGCACGTTCCTTACCCTCACCAAGGGGCAATGGCCTCAAACCCGACGGTATATTCCGGTGCCTCCGTATCGCTCTCCGGGCGCATCACCCTGAAGCCGATCGACCGGTCGGACACGATCCTCGGCATGTAGCGCCAGCCGACGCCGTAATTCCGCGCCAACCCACGAAGTTCGAAGAATTGCGCCTGCGCATGCGGCAAGAAGCTATGTCAATGCTTAGGAGATGGGATGGGTGCCCCCGCGAAGCGAGGCATCATGCTGTGCCAGTCTGGTGAGATTCGACCAGGACAAGGGACGCGGCATCCAGCTTGTCGAAGCGTAAAAAGTTCCGTCGGAATCCTTTCAGACGGCGAAAGAGCGGCTGTACCTCGTTACACCGCTCGTACATCTCTCGGTCGTATTCCCAGAGTTCCACGAGGGTTCGCAACGGCAGCACGACCGGGGTGACGTTCAGGTTGAGGGCGATCTGGCGGGTTTCGTCGCCCTCGTATGCGCGGTCCCTGACCGAGGCTGGATGGCCAAGCTGCCGGCTAACGAATCTGTGGGCCGTGCGGTTGGAAACAGCGAAGCTGAAGCTTTGCGCGGACCTGTCACATGACTGGTCTGGTCCGGTGGTTGTCGTGGGCTGACGGGCGGGCCGTTCGAAATCGAGGTGCTGAACCGTCGATGAAAGCAGGGCAATCCCGAAAACGTATTTCAGTTCGCGTCGGCTGGGTCACCGTCACCGGGCGTAAGCGCGTCGAAGATACCCGTAAAGCTTCCCTGCGAGCCGTCAGCTTCGGCGAAGTGAACATCGGTCGAGCCGACCACCCGGCGGGGGTGGCCGTTGACATCGGGTACGCTTGAGAACTGACCGCGCCACGTCCCGGCGGTGCGTGTGATCGTGCGGTCCGGGTGTGTGACCGTAACCGCGGTGTCCTCGAATTCGCCAAGCGCACCGAAGGATGCGGCAAAGTGTACTTCGTAATCGGCTGGCGATGCGGCAGGGTCGGGCCCCTGCCAAGGCACGACCGGAAAGAGGTGACGACCGGGAGCGGTCTCGATCGGCCCGAGACAGCCCATGCAGCCGGTGAGGCGGTTGCGGTCGAAGTCCGCGGTCAAGGAGATGGGCCCTGCGAATTCTGTGTACTCGGAAGATTCGGCCAGTTCTCCCCAATCATGGCCGTACAGGTAGGTGTACAGACCGCCAGCACTGCCGACGTAGTTGGCCGTGCCGGTCAGTGGGAGGTCGGGCGGCCGGGCGGGGTCAAGTTCCGGGCCATCGATAAACACACCGCGGATGGCGGAATCGACAGCCTCATAGGGTGCGCCGGGTGGGTAGACGAGCCACCATCCGGCCGCCAGATAGTCTGACGGATCGGCATCGTTCCAGGAGGCGAGTGCGTACAGGAGAATCTTGCCGTCGTAGTGGTTTTCCGCGAGCAACCATTCGCGGCTGGAATGGTTGGGTTGCGATGGCGGGGGGAGATAAAGCCCCCACGACTGGTCGCGGTGTCGGCGGGTATCGAGGGTACGGGTATCGCCATCGTGGTAGCGCACGTCGATACTGAGGACACTATCGACGAAAGTCGTCTGCGTGCGGAACGGCTGGGCAGTCGGCGTAAGCGTGGGGATCGGGATCGTGACTGGATCAGGATCAGGATCGGGACGGCTGCTGGAGCAGCCGGTCGTCAACGCGAGCAAGAGGAGCACCAGCACCGTTGGCACGAGGATTCTCATGAACCTGCAGTGATCTGTTGCAACGGGTGTTGCCAAGTTGTTTACCGCACGCAACGTCTTCGGATGACTGCGCAGATATTCGCTTGCCTGCGGGGACCGGCACATCATCCCGCACGACTGGTGGGCACGCCATGGTCTCATTGCGCAAGAACTCCAGCAGACTTCGTTCGATCAGCCGCGGGCGGCATTCACGGAACTGGACGTTGCCCTTCCTTATTCCGGCACAAGCTCGCAAGAGTCCCAGATGTGAACCACGTGGGCCACTCGGTCCGGGGTGCCCTTTTCCGCCGGCGAAACGCAACTTTCCAGCAGGTTCTCAACATCCTGCCTCCGGGTCGATAAATCCAAGGAGGCAGGATGTTCTACGTGGGTTTTGGAAGCCGATGTTCCTGTCCAGAGGCTGCAGCACGTGGGGGTTCGTGACTGATCACTTGAACAGGTTGAAGTAGTAGCGGACGTTGACGTTGAACCTTTTCTCCCATTCGTTGTTCGAATTGGCGCCAAAATCACCACCGGGCCCAACGAAGAAGTTCCCGTCCGAGAAGCCAATGTCGGTGTACACGTACACGCCACCCCAGAACCACGAGGCGCCAACCGTCCACAAGGAGCCGTCGTTGAAGTCGTCGCTTTCCCTCAGGATTGAGCTCCATTCCACGTAGGGGGTAACGCTGCCAAGCCAAGCCAGGTCGGAAGTATCGACTCCCTCATACCGAAGGGATACCGCAGGGATCCAACCCTCAGTAGCGACGAGCGCGGGCCATTCGTATGCACCCATGGGGATGAGACCGGCTCCCCAGGGGGTGTCGTCGGTGATGTCGTAATTGTAGTAAGACAGCTGAGAGACAACCTTTACGTCGCCGAGGGAGGCTGTCCCGTGCACGGATGCCGCGAAGTGAGTGGCACCACTGTCGTCAACATTCGTTCCTTCCAGTTGCCCGTATTGGATTGACCCACCCACATCTCCCACACCCTCTATCGGATAGACGGCGCGCAGATTGATCTGTCCGTTTTCAGTAAAGCCGCATCTGTCGTGGCCTTGGTTACAAGTCCCGTTTGCCTTCCCCCAGATCACCGGATCGTAGCTGTATCGTGCGCTGTCCAAGCTCTCGCCGTCCCAGTGCCCCTCGTCTTGGAAGAAATAGGCGAGGTCGATGTTGAAGCCGCCAAGAGAAGTTTCCCATCTGACTCCAAGATCCATGTCATCGATGAGCCCGACGTAGAAGTGCTGGTCGAAGTACCAGCTCGACGACACTCCGTAGTCGCCGGGACCGAAGGGGACACGCACGATACCGGCCCGCACCGTGCCAAAGTCGTCCGACTGATATCCCAGCCATGCCGTGTGCATCATGCTGTATCCGTCGTACCAACGGTACTCCACCCTGCCGATGAGGTTGTTGTGGCTGAGGTCGGCGTTGAGACGGAACATCTCTAGATCCACATCCCCAAGGTTTTCGCCCCGACGGTTGTCGTAGTCGCCGTACACCCAATTGATTCCAAGCGCACCGCCGACGCTGACCGGACCATTCTCGGCATTCACGTCATTCGCAGGTATCAGGAGGAGGGCGAGGCCTAGCGCAATAATCCGGCTGAGTGATGTTGCGTACCGCATTGGATTCTGCATGTCGTTAATCGCCTCCAGGTCACGAATGTGTGGCCGTGGTCACCAAGGAAAAAGGCGCGGACTTTGCGCCAGTGGACATGGGGCGATACGCGTGGTCCAGGTTGGATGGAGATTCAGAACCTCAACGAAGACTGAAGGACCGCCCCATGCAAGCGAAGTGTATCTGGACCCAGCTAACTTTTGAATGCCTTGACCGCTGCCGAGCGGTCTTCGGGGCGTACGCGGGGGTAAGTCGTCGCCCGCTGTAAGGCTTGCGACTTCCACGGGGCCGCAGCATCGTGATCGGGAGCGCGAGCGGACCAGCGAGCCATGTGTCGATGAAGGAAGCCGTGTCGGCGTCCTCGTCCCTGACCTGCCGGCGTTGCCGATCCGAATCCTGATCCGCACAATCGGCCCGATAATGCCGGGCGAGTTCGACGAAGCATAGCTGTCGCCCGGACGGTTCAGCGCGCGAAAGGGATCGGGCCGTGGCTAGTCGTGACTCGGTGCTGGTGGATGTTACCGGCGTGGTCGGTGAAGTGACGGAGCGCCAGACCCGGAAGGGCACGCCGTTCGTGTACGCGCTCGTCGAAGACCGACGGGGCCGGGCGATCCGCATCAATTGGTGGGATGCTGCGGAAGCTCCGGAAGCAGGCGTACGAGTGCATGTGCGCGGACGCCTGGATTCATACAACGGACAGCGTCAGGTGCATGCCGACGCCACGGAGCCGGTGTTCAGCGGTCCGCCCGAAGACCCGCTTGTCGCGCGCGTCGGGTACTACCGGGACTGCCTGCGGGCAGAGTCGTTCACTGCGGTCCGGCTGCGGGCGTCCGATCCCGGGCACCTTCTCATCTCCGCGCGCGTGGCCGGTCCCTTCCACGGGGGCCTGGAGTTGCCCCCGGCACCCGGCCGCGACAGATGGCTTCAGGCCCGCCGTCACACCGGCGACGAGCCGCTGACGGTGGGCTGGCCGCTGGTGCAGGGCGTGGAGCGCGCCGTTGGCGGCGCGGTCGAGCAGTTCTCGCCGCTTCTGGTGGGGAGCGCGCGCCTCGCCGAGAAGGCGGACCGGGTCGATCTTGAGTCTGCGGACGTAGAGCTGAACCCGGTCGCGCTGGAACTGCTGGGCTTCGCTGCGACCGAAGCGGACGCGCTGATCGCTGAACTGCGGAAGAGCATCGACGTCGACGAGACGAAGACCCTTCGTGGCCGGATCGCCGCCATCTTCGAGCTTCTTGAGCGCGCCGGGGTCATGGGTCTCGGTCGTTGTAACCCGGACGCGATGTCGGGGGATGAGGTGGCGCCCGGGATCTGGGACCGGGCGGGCATATCCGTCGGTGATGTCGGGGCCGGGGCTTCGCGCGCGGCGATCACGGAGCTGACACGCCTTCTGCTTCGTCCCTCGAGCCTGCGGGAGGGCCCGCTGGCGGCCGTCCTCGGTCGGCTATCGGTGCCCGGCCGCTCGCCGATGATTCCTCTGCCTGCGGTACTGCCGTCGACCGCTCGTCAGGACGAGGCCGTTTCGTGCGCCTGTCAGGACCTCCTGACCGTCGTGACGGGGCCGCCGGGCACCGGCAAGTCGTACGTCCTCGGCAACGTGGCGGTGGCCGCGCTGTACCGCGGAGACACGGTCCTGCTTGCTTCGAAGAACAACCGGGCGGTCGATGTGGTGGTCGACCAGCTGCGTCGCGGCACGTCGAGCCTGATCGTGCGCACCGGCAATGCGGACCGGCGTGCGAAGGCTGCGACCCGGCTGCAGGAGGAGCTTCGCGCGGAACGTCAGCTGGGGGACCTCCGCCAGCCGCAGCGTGATTGGGAGGCCTTGCAGGCCGAGCTTCGCGAGGTCTTCCAGCCCTTGGCCGAGCGGGCCCGTCTGGAACGTGCGATCGCGGAGATCCGTCAGCAGATCGGTCGCGTTGCCGCGCGTTGGGCGGGGACGCCGGGCTGCTTGCCCGTCGAGGAGGTGCTGCATCTTGATGCCGCCGGGGAGACCGAGGGGCTGGTCGCGGAGGCGACCGAGCTGCTGGCGCAGTTCCGTGCGCGCCCGGGCTGGTTTTGGCGCCGTCGCCGGCACCGCCGGCGGGTGGCGCGGGCGCGGACGTTGCTGCATCGCGTAGCCAGCGCCACCGGTGTCCCGTCCGGCGTCGTGGATGCGTGCCTGGCGGACGTGGCCTCTGATCCGATCGCGTCGGACCAGCCGGAGCAGCGATGGCGGGCTCTGTCGCAGGATCTCGTTCTTCGGGCGCAAGCGGCGCGCACTGCTGGCAAGCTCCCGCTGATGGAGCGCGAATTGGGGAAGCTGCCCCGGAAATTCGAGGTTGATGATGCGCTCGCGCACCTGGCGCGCCGCCGGACGGACGTCGGTAAGGCGCTGATCGAGGCCATCTGGGCGAAATTGTGGCGCCTCCAGCCGGACGCGCGCGAGGCGGGCCGCCAGTGGGCAGACCTCCTGCAGAAGAAGGGCATGAAGGGGGCGATCTCCTGGGCCCGCCGCATTGTTCGCGATGCGCTGCCGGCCGTGCCGCTATGGGCGGTAACCAACCTGTCCGTGGGCCTGAGCCTGCCGCTGTCGCGGGGGATGTTCGATCTCGTGGTGATCGACGAGGCCGCGCAATGCGACGTCGCCTCGGCCTTGCCGTTGCTCTATCGCGCGAAACGCGCGCTGATCGTGGGCGATCCGCACCAGTTGCCGCATGTGACTAACCTGGGTGTGGTGCGCGAGCGCCGGATTGCCGAGCGCTGGGGGCTGGTTGGCGAGGATGCCGGGCGTTGGGACTACAACGTCCAGAGCCTGTTCGGCGTCGCGGCGGCGGCCGTGCCAGAAGCCCCCGTCATCCTGGATCTCCACTTCGGTTCCCATCCGGCCGTTTCGGCGTTCGTCGCGGATGCCGTCTACGGCGGCGGGCTGGAGCTGTGTTGGTCGGGCCAGCCGCTGTCCGGTGGGCCGGCAATCCAGTGGCTCGACGTTCGCGGTGAGGCGACGCCGGGCCGTTCCGGCCGCAGCCTGCAGAACGCCGAGGAAGCCCGCCGTGTGGTCGAGGAGGTCCGTCGGACCGTGGAGGCGCTGGGCAGCGGGAAGAGGGTTGGCGTGGTGGCGCCATTTCGGGCGCAGGTGCTCGCCGTGCAGCGGCTCCTTGAGCGCGAACTGGGCCCGTCCATAGCCGACGCGGTCACCGTGGGCACGGCCCATACGTTCCAGGGCGGTGAGTGTGACGTCCTCTACTTTTCGACCGTTGTCGACGCCGGCCTGAAACCGCCGCTGCTGGCGTTCGCGGCCGATCCAAACCTCGTGAATGTTGCCGTAACGCGTGCCTGCCGGCGGCTGGTGGTGGTCGGCGATCAGGAGACTTGTCTGGGTAGCGGGACGATCCTCGCGAAGCTCGCGGCCTACGTGCGCAATCTCCGGCAGGGCGGCTATGCCAGCGGTCTGGAGCTGCGGCTCAGCAGTGCGCTGGCCGCCGAAGGCCTGATGGCCAAGACGGGCGTCACGGTTGGCGGGTATCGCCTGGATCTGGCCGTGGAGTCTGGTTCCGTGCGGCTTGATGTCGAATGTGACGGGACCCCGTTCCACGTGGACCGGGATCAGGACGCGGTGCGAGATCGTGCGATCCGTGACGCTGGCTGGGAGGTCCTCCGGTTCAGCGGTCGGGAGATCAGCCGTGATCCGGAGCATTGCGCACGCCGGGTGGTTCACATCGTCGATCACCTGGCGGCCTGATCCTCCGCACCTGATCAGCTTTGTGACGCAGGATCATGCGGATCGTCGAGCCAGTGATCGCGCGTTCGCTGCTCGCGGAGCGGGAAACAGCGAAGGCCGGGGTCGCGGTCATGGTCGAACGTGCCGATGCGGCGGGCATGCTCGCCGATCCGGCGCTCAGTCTGTCAGCTGGTGCCATGGTTTTGCGGCACCGTCCGTGCAAGTTCGCCGACGGTCGCATTGAATATCTGTTCCCGGACACGGACGAATAGTGTTTCGGGGAGTGTCACGAAAGTCGGTTCGGTCCTTGGCTGTCTCCCTGGTTCACCGTCGACGCGGCATTGATCCTCGCTGCCTTTTCGGCAGCGGCGTGCGGGGCGGCATCGTCGAGACGCGCGTGGATTGCAGCCGTAGCCAGACGCCTGTGCCCAAGCATCCGTCCGACGGTGGGCAGACCAATACCATTCATGATGCCCTAAGACGCTCGGGTGTGCCGCCCATCGTGCATGCGAAGGCCAGGCAGCCCGGCCTGCTCGCGGACGCCGCACAAGAAGACGTACAGGCGATCGGTAGTGAGGTCGTCGGGAAACACCCGCTCTGCGTTCTCTGCACGGGGAAGCGACGTGATCAGCCTTGCCGCTTCCGACCCGAACCAGATAGTGCGCGGCCCGGTCTTGCGTTCGGCCTGCGCCGCCTCGATCGCGGCGAGGGCCTTCTCCCACGCCGCGTCGGCGGCCTGGTTCCGCAGCCGTCCCGAGTACGACGTTGACCGACCCGAACTTCCGGACGACACGGACGAAGAAGGTTCGCATGTCGTCCGCCGTGACCTGGAAGCCGAAGCCGCCAAGGGTGTGGTCCGGGACGGTGAGCGGGCGCTGGCGGCGCTGGTGCTGACCGAACCGCCGGCGGACGGTCCGGTCGATGATGTCGGTGTAAATGTGCATGAAGTGGCCTCCCTGACGGTTCCCTCCGACGCTGCCCGCTCCCAGGAAATGGGACGGCGGATGAAGGAAGGAAGCAGGGGCCGCGCACCGGATCGGCAGTCAAGCGCGAGCACTGCGAAAGCAATGTTATTGCTCCGATAGACATACTTCGGAAAGGGCAGGAACGGCCCGCTCAGGGCATCACCGCTTCGGCCACTCGGCACGATGCTCGGGTCCGGAAACGTGATCGTCCAGCAGTGCCGGAGTCCCCAGAACGATTAACCCGTCGGTGTCCCGAGTTGATCGAGATTCCCGTCTGGTGCAGGCTTCAGGCAAGGCTCGGCGTCGGCAGCACCCGCTTCGACGATGCATGTTTGGGCCGCAAAGGAGGACTTCGTGATGAGGTGGAAGATCATCGGAGGGCTTGGGCTTGCCTCGATCGTATGGGCCCTGAGCCCTCTACTGGCCCAGGCGGACTCCCATGGGGAATGCGGCACCGTGACGGTCGCGGACATGAACTGGAACTCCGCCACGTTCATCGCCAACCTTGACCGCTTTATCCTGGAACACGCGTACGGCTGCGACGCCCAGCTCGTGCAGGGCGACACGATGCCGACCGGCACGTCCATGGTGGAGAAGGGCGAGCCAAATGTTGCGCCGGAGCTCTGGAGCAACTCGTTTCGGGCCGCCATCAACGTTGGCGTGGCGGAAGGCCGGCTGCTGGTGGCCGGCCGGGTCTTCTCGGACGGCGGCGAGGAAGGCTTCTGGGTGCCGAGCTACATGGTCGCAGAGCGGCCGGAGCTTGCCACCATCGAGGGCGTGATCCAGCACGCCGGACTGTTCAAGAATCCTGAGGACCCCAGCGAATCGCTGTTCATGGGCTGCCCGTCAGGCTGGAACTGCCAGATCTCGGCCGAGAATCTCTACCGGGCGCTGGGCCTTGAAGAGGCCGGGTTCGCTTTGGGAGATCCCGGTTCGGCGGCTGGTCTGGACGGTTCCCTGGCCAAGGCCTATGAGCGCGGCGAGCCGTGGTTCGGATACTATTGGGCGCCGACCGCGCTGCTTGGCAATTACACCATGGTCAAGGTCGATTTCGGATCCGGTGCCGATGTCGAGGAATTTCAGACCTGCACCACCCAGCCAGACTGCGCCGACCCGAAGCCGACGATGTACCCGCCTTCGCCGGTCGATACCCTCATCACGGCAGATCTTGCCGAACGCGCGCCGCAGGCCGTCGGCTATCTCTCTGCCCGTGCGTTCGGCAACGACTTCCTGAACGCGTTGCTCGCCTGGATGAATGAGAACCAGGCGGACGGCGAGACCGCGATGGTGCATTTCCTGACCAACTACGAGGACATGTGGCTCCCGTGGGTGGCTGACGATGCTGCCATGCGGATCAAGAGCGCACTGGCCGAGCTCTGATGGTGCGCGGCGGCCTCCTGCCGCCGCGCCCGCCTTCGGACGGTGCCACCCGCCCTGCTCGTCGTGCAGCGCGGGCGGCGCGGGTGGCGCCGTCCCCGAGCCCACGGCGCATGCACGGAAGAACCGGACCCCGCAAGGTACGGCGTCCCTCGCATTGCGGTTGCAAGTCTGCGACCCTGCGTTGACCAAGCCGACGCGGATACGCGCTTCACGTGCCGAATTCGCAATCTGGAGGACGACCGGAGCAGCCACACGTACATGAAGCGACGCTGACAACCCAGGAGATCTGCCCCGATGGCCAAAAACGCATGGTGGATCGAGTTTCCGCAGATGGAGCGCGAAACACTGGTGGCAATCCGCAAGGCGCTCGACGGTGCCTACCGAGACTTCTCGCGGTCATACGGTGACGTGATCGAGGCCGTGTTCGAGCCCCTGCTGTACTTCCTGGTCTGGTTCGAGAAACTCCTGCTCAACGCCCCGTGGTGGTCTGTCCTGCTCGCGGTCTGCGCCCTCGCCTACCTCACGAGCCGATCATGGAAGATCGTCGCCGGGGCCATTGTCGCCTTCCTGTTCATCGGTTTCTTCGGCATGTGGGAGGACACGATGAGCACCATGAGCATGATCGCGGTGAGCACCCTGCTGGCGATCGCGCTCGGGGTGCCGGTGGGCATCCTGATGGCCCGCTCAAACCGCACACAGGCCGTGGTGACGCCGTTGCTCGACGTCATGCAGACCATGCCTGCATTCGTCTACCTCATTCCGGTCGTCATGCTGCTCGGGATCGGCAAGGTGCCGGGGCTGCTCGCGGTCGTGATCTACGCCATCCCGCCGGTGATCCGGCTCACCAATCTCGGCATCCGTCTGGTCGACCGCGAGGTGCTGGAAGCGTCCGATGCATTCGGTGCCAGCGGCTGGCAGCGGCTTGTCGGGGTGCAGATACCGCTCGCGTTCCCAACCATCATGGCCGGGGTCAACCAGACGATCATGATGGCCCTGGCGATGGTCGTCATCGCATCGATGATCGGTGTCCAGGGCCTCGGCCAGCCGGTCCTTCGATCCATCACCAATCAGTACTTCACGCTGGGCCTGCTCAACGGGCTGGCCATCGTCGCGCTCGCAATCATCTTCGACCGGGTGTCCCAGGCTTACGGCAAGCGCCTTCAACTGCAGTACAAGCAGGCGCACCATGGCTGAACCCATGATCCGGATCCAGGGCCTCTACAAGATCTTCGGGGCTGCCGGGGAAGCAGTCCTGCCGATGGTGCGCGACGGCATGGGAAAGCAGGAACTGCTGGACACCCATGGCTGCGTGCTCGGACTGCGGGACATCAACATGTCGGTGCCGCCGCGCTGCATCCAGGTGGTCATGGGACTGTCAGGATCGGGGAAGTCAACCCTGATCCGGCACATCAACCGGCTGATCGCGCCGACCGCCGGCGAAATCATCGTGGATGGCACCGACGTGGCCGGCATGGACGGTGCGACGTTGCGGGAGTTTCGCCGGCACCGGGCATCAATGGTCTTTCAGCGCTTTGCGCTCATGCCCCACCGGAGCGTCCGTGACAACGTGGCCTACGGGCTCACGGTCCAGGGACTGCAGAGTGCGGACGTCGAAAAGCGGGCCTCCCGCTGGATCGAGCGGGTCGGTCTCCAGGACTTCGCCGACCGGTACCCCGGGGAACTTTCAGGTGGCATGCAGCAGCGCGTCGGCCTGGGCCGGGCGCTGGCGACCGATCCCGACATCCTGCTGATGGACGAGGCGTTCAGTGCGCTCGACCCGCTGATCCGCTACGACATGCAAAACATGCTTCTCGATCTGCAGACAGAACTGAAGAAGACCATCGTCTTCATCACCCATGATCTTGATGAGGCGCTCCGCATCGGCGACAACGTCGCCATCCTGCGGGACGGCGGCATGGTGCAACAGGGGAAGCCCCAGGACATCGTGCTGACACCCGCCGACGACTACGTCGCGGATTTCGTGAAGGACGTCAACCGGGGGAAGCTGGTCCGGGTCGAGAGCATCATGAAACCTGGAACCACGTGTGCCAGTGCCCCCGCCATCCCAATCGGGACGCGACTCGAGCGAGCCGCGCTCGCTCTCTCGGAAGCGGCCGCGAAACTCGGCAAGGTCACGGATCGCGACGGCACGGCTCTCGGGATCGTGTCGCAGCTCGATCTGCTGGACGCAATGGTCCGGCGCCGGCGGCCTTCTCCATAGCGATCCCGCGCACGCGGGGCCTTCAAGGCACTTCGCTGCTCGTGACCGCCAACACCTGTCCTGCGCGCCGGACCGGACGGGCGACCGAGGCAATCAGGCCTGGCCGCTTCCGCCCACTTGACGCATGAGGGCAGCCAGGGCACGGAGTTCCATCCCCGGCGCATCCGACGCTTCCAGCGCCGTCGCCGCACTGGCGCGTTCATCGGCCGTGCGGTTCTGATTCAGCTTGAACGTGCCGTCGACGCGGTCGACCGTGAGTTCGACCGGCATGATCCCACGCCTCAGGTTCGCCAGCACCAGGGGGTCGATCCTGTCTGTCTGCCACGCGGTCTTGGGGGCAAGCCGATCCTCGAACGTCTGTACAAGGCGATCAAGATGCGCGGGGAGAGCGTCATCTTCCAGCCCTCGCAGAGTTCCCCTGATGTGAACCGCGACATAGTTCCAGGTGGGCAACTTGCCGGGCGCCCTGTACCAGTCCGGCGAGATGTAGCTATCGGGTCCCGACACGATCAGCAGCGCGTCGACCGGCCCTTCGAGCAGGTGCTGTGCCAGCGGGTTGGCCCGCACCAGGTGGGCGGCAACCCCCTCCTGCTCCATCACGAAGGGCACGTGGGCGGCGAGCACCCCCTGAGGGCCGGCCGCGGTGAATATCCCGAAGCCGCGTTCGCGGACGAACTCCAGCAGGCGCGCGCTCGGTTCCTGCCGAAAAACAGGATTCGGGTGCATGGTGGCGGCTCCGTGCGGACAGGCAGGTCCGGGCGTCGGTCAACGGAGGCGGGGGCGCCGCATGGCCCGCCAATGCGCGACCGCGGCCGCGACAACCGGAGACCAGGACCGTGTCCGGGTGGGACTGCACCCGCGGTCCCTGAGGTACTACAGGGAACGCAGGAACGCCAGCAGTTGCTCCCGTTCGGCCCGGGACAGCTGCGCCACCCGATCGCGTGCCGCCGCGGCCTCTCCGCCATGCCAGAGGATGGCCTCCAGCAATCCGTCCGCCCTGCCGTCGTGCAGGAGCCGGAAGCTGCCGCTGACTGTTTCGGTCAGGCCGATGCCCCAGAGAGGCGGGGTCCGCCATTCACGCCGCAAGGGATCAGTGCCGCTGTCGGCGAGTTCGTCACCCATGTCATGCAGCAGCAGGTCCGTGTAGGGCCAGATCAGCTGGAAACTGTGCTCGGGCCGGCCGGCGATCTCGGGGGTCACGAACTTCGGGACATGACAGTCCGCGCAACCCGCCGCGAAGAAGATGCGCTTGCCGCCCAAAACCTCGGGCACCTCGGCATCCCGTCTCGCGGGCACCGCCAGATTGCGGGCATAGAACACGACCTGGTCGAACAACCGGGCCGAAATCTCGATCCCGTCGCCATTCCGGTCCCCACCCAGGGCTTCCAAACACGCCGCCTGCGTCGGCGTGCAGGCTCCCGCAGCACCCGGCAACGCGGGACTGCCGATCCCGATGTCCTCGAAGAACGCCTTCGCCGCCTGCGCGCGAACGGAGGGAGTCTCGGCCTTCCAGCCGAAGCGGCCGAGCAGGCGACGGCCCGATGCCTCCGCAGGCACCCAGGACACGCGGCCGGATATACCGTCGCCGTCAGCATCGTCCGGGTCGGCGTGCGCCAAAATGTCGGCTTCCGAGATGGCCTCGAGGAGCCCGAGCCCGATCATGGGCGGGGCAACGCGCGGGGAGATTCCGGTCTGCGGGTCCAGGGGTCCCCAGCCGAGGCCCCGGACTTCGTACAGCGGATGGCGCAGCGTGATGTCCGGCAGCCCCGGCAGCGATACCGGCCGGTGCGCGATTACAATCCTGCCCTCGGACGGGACTCCGGGGACGGCATGGGGCTGGAGCTGTCCCCCGTAGACCGGGTCCGCCCCGTTCGGGTGCGTCAATGCCAGCAACAGCGTGCCGCCCCGGTCGGACTCGTTGAGCGGGGGACGGCCGCGGCCATCCTTGCGGTGGCACCGCTGGCACGAGCGGGCATTGAAGAGCGGGCCGAGTCCGTCGGAGGCGGCCGTGGAGGCCGGCGCGGTGACCCAGAGCTTACGAAAGACCGCGTCTCCCACCCGGAACCGGGTCCGCTGGGCAGGCGCGAGATTCTGGGCCGGGTGCGAGAACGCGTTCCGGGTGGGCGCGTGAAAGCTCGTTCCGGCTCCGCCGGAATGATTCTCGTACGGCTCGATCCCGGAAAAGTCGTGCGGCGGCGCGGCAAGTGCGGCGGGCGGTGTGGCGCCCGCAGCGGACGGCGCGCCGACCTGATCCGCGATGCGGTCGTCGCCGGCCGCCCCTTGGGCGATGGCCAGGCCGAGCAGCAAGCAACAGGCGGCAACGGCCGGACGAGCGATGACGTCCACGGTGAAGGAACCTCCTGCAGGCGCGTCCCTGAGGGCGCGACGCTACCCTTCGACCTCGAACCGGAACTGGCCGACCCCGAGCGCCGGCCCGACCCTTATCAGCTGTTCGCTGAACGCAATCAACGCACGGATGGCATCGCCGATCAGGCGCCTACCGTCGGAGTCGCCGGGTGCCAGCAGTTGGTCGTAGGCCTTCCCATCGGCGGCCGCTTCGCGAATCGCGTCCATGCGCCGGATCGCAGTGTCCATGTCTTCGCGAAGCTGCCGGTCAAGCCCCGGATCAACCGCGCGTACCAGCGCTGACAGCGACGGACCCGCCACCAGCGAACCGTCGATCCTCCGGTACCGGGCCAGGTACACGTTCCGCAATCCCACCGCGTCCCAGTAATGGGATTCGTGCGTGTTGTCGGAAAAGCAGTCGTGCTCCTCCTCAGGATCGTGCAGTTCCAGGCCCACCTGCATGCGCGCCCCCGCCAGCTCCCCTGCGGCAAGATTGCCGAGACCGGTGACGATCGCCCGCACGATTCCCTCCGCGTCCTGACTCATCAGCGCAGACCGGGCCGCTCCGTCCTCTTCCCAGGCACCGGCCATCCAGGCTAGATCGCGCACCAGTAGGTCGACGGCCGTCCGGAGATAGGCCGTCCGCCGGCCGCAATTTCCGCCCGTGCACCGGGCCGGGTCGAAGTCGGTGGCCGGACGCTCACCGGCGCCCGGCCCGGTTCCGTTCAGGTCCTGGCCCCAGAGCAAGAATTCGATGGCGTGGTAGCCCGTGGCGACGTTGGTCTCGATGCCTTCGGCCTCGTGCAGCACGTCTTCGAGCAGGCGGGCATCAATCGGGTCTGCCGTCACGGTCATGCCGTTGATCAGCAGTGTGCGATTGGCAATGACGTTGACGGCATCCGGATGCCCGGCGACATAGTCGATCAATCCTTCGTCCAGGGGCCACGCGTTCACCCGCCCTTCCCAGTCATCGACCATTGTGTTCCCGAACCGGAACACTTCCGTCTGCATGTAGGGGATCCGGCTTTCCTTCCAGGCTGTCCTGGCGGCGGCCAGGGCCGCGGGGGAAGGGGCTGCAATCAGGTCGGCCACCGCCTCCTGCAGCACGCGGGCGCGCAGGAGCGAGTCTTCGTAGCCAGCCAGCGCGATATCCGCGTATACGCGCGCCGCTGCTGCCGGCGACACCTCGTTCTCGGCGGTGGTGGCGGACACGGGGCCGCCGGTCGTGCAGACCCCTGCAAAGAGTGCGGCAAGCGCCAGCCGCCCGAACGGAGCTTGATTCCTGGACACGGTACGAGGAGGCCTTTCCGGGCGGCCGCCGCGCGGGCGCCCTCACGATGATCGCCGGGCTCGGCTCCTCCTCGATGCCCGGCTCGACTGGCCCGGCCGCCTCCTCCGCGACCGGACGGAACCCGGTTGATAGTCGGAAAGCACAGCCCTGTCCAGATGTCGGCCTCGCCCGGCCAACAAATCCGGCCCCGGCATGGAACGGCCCTCGGGCCGGACCCTTCGCCGTTAGCGCTCCGCGATCCGGTATACCACCGGGAGCAGGATCGACTTGACGCCCGCCCCTTCCGGCAGCGGCTCGAACGGCGCAGCGCGCAGCACTGCCCGCTGCGCCGCGCGCTGCAGCCGCGGCGACGCATCGGTGCGCGCTTCCTGGATCTCGATATCGATGACGCTCCCATCCTCGCGAACGCGAATCAGCATCACGACAGTGCCTTCTTCGCCGAGGTCGAGTGAACGACGCGGGTAGCTGCGGGCAGCGATTGAGCTGATCTGGCCGCGAAGGCGCACGTAGTATGCCTCCGGAACCCCCGCCTCGCGGGCGGCCCGCGCCGCCGCCGTCTCAGGCTGCCGTGGCGCGGCCGGAGGGGCCGCCAACGCGGGCGGCGCCGACGCCACCACCGCCTCGGATGCGGGCAACGGCTCCACAGACGGGGGCGGCGCTTCCGCTGGTCGGGGTGCGACAACCGGCGGACTGGTCGCCGTCGGAGGCGGCGCTTCGGCCGCTGGCGCGGGCGGCGGAGTGACCGCAGACGGCGTTGGCCGGGGTGCCGGCGCCGGCACGGGCGGTGGTGGCGGAGCCAGGTCGGGGTCGGCCACGGCCTGCGGAGCGGCTGTGACCGGCGGCGGCGGAGGCGGCGGTTCGAGGCCGGGCACGAATACCTGTTCCAGGGACGGCGGCTCGACGGGCCGCAACTCCGCCGGGGCCGGCGGCGGTGTGATCTCCGGACGCAGCTGCGGGGTCTCCGGAAGATCCGGCGGCGCGGGAGGTGGCTCCGGCTCCGGTTCGATTAGCTCCTCGGGTTCAGGCTCGGGCAGTGGCTCGGTGACCGGCGGCGGTTCTGGAACCGGCTCGACGACGACCTCAACCCGCTCCGGTTCCGGCGGCGTTGCCTGTGGCGTCACCGGCGGGGGTGGTGGCGGCGCGAGTTCTGGCCGCGGCGGCGGGAGGTCC
Organism: Alphaproteobacteria bacterium; assembly: GCA_022825235.1. Lineage (GTDB taxonomy): Bacteria > Pseudomonadota > Alphaproteobacteria > TMED109 > TMED109 > VXPW01. The sequence goes on from JAJDYI010000049.1 coordinate 28,503, forward strand.
GGGACCGGCTCGACGACCGGCGGCGGCTCCGTCGCCGGTGGCGGGGTAACCGGCGGCGGTGCCTCCAGGGCGGGCGGCTGGTGCGCTGGCGGTAGATCCTCTTGCTGTGGCAGCGCCGAGGCAAACGGGTCGGGCGGCAGGTCTCCGAGCGGCACGTCGTGCCCGAGCTCCAGTGAAATGAGCGGCTCCAGGTCGAGTTCGGGTTCGCTCAGCGCCCAAATCCCGACGACCACCGGCACCAGCACGTGCAACGTGGCGGCGAGAGCCGTAGCGCCGGCCACCTCCAGGAAGCCGATGTCATTGGAGTCGCGCTGGACGGCCTGGGGTATCACGGCGTGTCGGGCTCGGTGCGGCGCGTGGCGAGCAGAACCTGCTCGAAACCGGCCGCCTTGGCCTCGTCCATGACCTCTTGCAGCATCGAGACGGTGGCAAGCTGCGCCACCTTGATCAGGAGCGTCGTCTTCTCCGCCGTCACTGCGGCGCGAAACGTGGCCGGCAGGCCGTCCCGGGCAACCGGCGCTCCGTCGATCGTGAGCTCCCCGTCGGCGGCCACCGTCAGCACTGCCTGGACCGAGACGCCGGGCTCGCTGCTCTCAGCCTCCGGAAGCTGATGGTCAATTGGGTCGACCGTCCGGAACGTGCTGGTCAGGATGAAGAAGATCAGCAGCAGGAAGACGATATTGATCAGCGGGATCATGTTGATCGCGTGCTGTCGATGGCGCGGGGCCCCTTCGAACTTCACGGTTCGTCCCGCACCGCGATCGCTATGGCGTCGACCCCGGCGAGGCGGATGTCGTCCACCACCGTGATCAGGCGTTGCACCGCCTCCTGGGAGGGTGCCACGACCACCACGTTCAAGTCGGCGTCCTCGGCGCGCGCCTGCTCCACGCGCTCGCGGATCTCATCCGGCTCCACCACGACATTCCCGAACGTTACTGCCCCATCGTCGTGCAGACGGATGACCAGGGAGTCCGATTCGCCGCCACCTGCCGACGACGTCGCAGTGCCCGGGGCGGCCAGGTCCAGCGCCTCCAGGTTCAGGAACGAACCGGCCAGCATGAAAAACACCAGCAAGAGGAACACGATGTCGATCAGCGAAGCGATCGAGAGTTCCGGGCGGCGGCGTTCCTGTTCGCCGAAGTTCATGGTGGACCCCTAGAGACTCGCCGGTGCCGGCCGCGACTCCTCAGACCGATTGCGAGGCGATCACGCGGGCGGCAGCGTCGCGCATCAGCGCCCGAACCCCCTCGATCTTGCGCTCAAGGTAATGCACCGCCCCCAGCGCCGGGATCGCGACGATCAAGCCGAAGGCGGTCGTCAGGAGCGCCTCCCAGATCCCGCCGGCAAGCTGGCTAGGGTCGACGCGGGCGCCCGCCTCCTCCAGGCGCCCGAACGCCTTGATCATGCCGATCACGGTACCGAGAAGGCCGATCAGCGGGCTCAGGTTCGCGACGACCTCAAGCGAGCGAATGTACGTCTCAAGGGCGCGGATCTCGACTGATCCGATCCGCTCAACCTCGGCTTCCTGCAGTTCACGCGGCAGATGCCCCGTGTCAAGTGCCGTTTCCACCACGCGCGCGGCCGGATGGCGCGACAGCGCCATCCGGCGCCGGATTTCGTGCGTGGACCCGGTCGCGATGAGTTCCATCATCCCGGACCGGCTCGCACCAATCCTCCAGAACTGCAGAAGCTTCAACAGAATGATGGCGAGCGAAGAGATCGACATGAGGAGCAGGACGTACATGACGACGCCCCCCTTTTGGAGCAGGTCTGCCGCAGCATCCCAGTGCTCCAGGCTGAACTCCGGCATATCGCACTCCGTACATCAAACGCCCCAACAGGGGGCCAACTGTATACACAGCGGTCGTTTCGGAAAATTCCAACACCACTGGATGCACGGTCGGCCCCGCCGTCAGAGAGCAACCTCGCTAGAACTGATAGCGCATCCCGATGTAGAAGGACTGCGGGGCACCTGGCGACAGGAAGCGATGGCCTTCATGCCGTCCTTCGTCGAGTTCCAGAATGGGAACCTCGCCCTCACATTCACCACCCTCGTCCTCGCATTCGCCAAGAATGCCGAACGTGCTGTAGTCAGTACCCAGCAGGTTCTCGATCCTGCCAAATAGCGTGAGTGCGCCAATCTGCCAATCCATCGTCAGGTTGACCAAATTGTAACCATCCGTTTTTTCAAGCTGGTTGGATTCGTCTCCCCGCAGGTACACGCCGGAACGCGCAACCAAGGTGGTGCCAATCCGCAGGCCGATTGCGAGCGTATAACCGACACCCAGCTTAACCGTATGGTCCGGAACGCCCGGTATCCGGTTCCCCGCGGCTACATCGATGACCCTACCTTCGTCTCCGTCTTCGCTTTCGATTACCCTTGCGAGCGGGTGGTTGGCTCCGGGGAGCACGTCATCCTCGGCAAAAGTTGCCTGCACATAGCTGTAGTTCGCGTTCCAGTCCCAACTGTCAAATCGGCCACCAACCTGACCGTCAAATCCGACCCGTCGGGTCTCACCGAAGTTCCGGAAATATCCCAGACCAGGCTGGCGATCAGGATTCGTGACCGCCACAAACAGGATGTCGTCTTCGTTGACACTCGCGTAGGTTCCCATCTCCCACGCCACGGGACCTGCAGCAGTCATGGTGCGCCCACGAATTCCTGCCTCGACCGAGCGGGTGACCACTTGGTCCAGAAACGGGTCAGCAACAAAGGCATTGGGAAGGCGACACGCCAGCTCTTCATCAGCACACCCGAGCTCAGCCGCCGTCGGTGCACGGCTCGCCTCCCGATAGCCGCCATACACGGACATATTGTCTGTCAGCCGATGGGTCAGGCCGAGCGCTGGGTTGAAGCGAGTGTACGTCCACGATTCGTCTGGCCGTCCGGCAATGTCGACATCGACAACGACCCGGTTGTAGCGCCCGCTCGCAGTCAAGTCCGTGCGAGCAGAAAGCGCGAACGTGTCCGACACATAGAAGCCCAGTGCGCTCGTCTCTGACTTGACGCTTACCGGACTGTTGTCATCAAACGGTTCCGGATCGACCTCACCGTCTTCGATCTCCTCTTCGCACTCTTCGATGTCGTCCACCTCACATTCGTGGTGGTGGCTCAAGACGTACGCTTCTCCGTCGATCAACAACGGTGGAACGTATCGGTCGCGATGCAGCTGACCGGCCAGCGTCATGCTCTCAAACGCTGTCTCAGACTGATCGTAGGCAACCCCGAGCGCCACTTCGTGTGCGCCTTGCGTCATTCCCAGCTGTAGAGCGAGACCTTGCGTACTTGTGTCGGTCGACGTGAGGTTGTGCGCGCCCGGCACGATTACTTTTTCCCCGTCCTCATCGTCATCGTCGTCTTCGACCATTCCCTCGCCCATTTCTTCGTCCATTTCATCGTCGTCTTCTTCCTCGACCTCGTGCTCATAGAACCCTTCTTTCAACGCCGCCAACTGACTCTCTGAGCCGTCCTCTATGACGATTGGCCTGGGGGTCCTGTCCGAACTGCCCTGCGGATACCCGAACAGGAAACTCACTGTCTCTTCTTCCTCTTCTTCGCCCTCCTCTTCCTCTTCTTCTTCGATTTCGCCAGCAAGCAGGTAACCACTGTCTTCGTCGGAGATGCCACCGTCAAATTCATCGCCGTTGATCGTGTCCCGTTGCAAGTCGCGATGATAGGCAACACCCGAAATCCGCATGGTGTCAGAAATCTCGAAATCCCCGCGGATAGTCAACATGCTGAGATCGTTTTCAGTGATATCCGGATAAGTGAACACAGATTCGCGGCGTAATTCGAGCAAGTCCACCGGCGTTGCACCATTCCCGGTGATTTCGGTCCGGGCAAACAGGCCGCTGAAACCGAGGGAGCCGCGCTCAAACACATGTGTCGCATCGCCATACAACCGGAGAATGCTGCTGTCGCTGTTGTCGCGCCAGCCATCATCCGCGCCCCGCTCGGCGGCCACGTAGATCCCAGTGGCATCCAGCTTGCCGCCAGCCTGGACCGTTGTGTCCAGACGGCCATGCGAGCCACCCTTGATCTCAAACTCCGACCCACTGAACGACAGTCCAGTGTGCGTCTGGAGCGACAACGCCCCACCCAGCGCGTTCAGACCAAACGCAGGGTTACCGCCTACGAGGTCGATTCGCCTGATCGCGGCGTCCGGCACCAGATCCCACTGCATCGTGTCGCCGAAGCTTTCATTGATACGGACACCGTTCAAGTACACGGCAATCCCCTGCGCCTCACCGAGCAGCGGCGAGAGCGTGAAACCGCGATAAGAGAGGTTCTGCTGGTACGGGCTGTTTTGCACATCCGTCACGCTGACCCCGCGCAGCGTCTGTTCGACGAGGTCGGTCAGATTTCGCGGTTGCAGCGCGTCGATGTCCTCGTCCGTGATGGTTTGGACTGCAGCAGGAACGCGATCGCGTGCCACTCCAGTGCCGGGCATCGGGGTAACTCCGATGACCTCAACCTCGGGCAAGGTTTCTTGCGCGACGACGGGAACTGCGCCGAATCCGGCTGCGACGAGCACAGCCACACCCAACGCCGGCACGCCCAATCGGCGCGCCGAACGCAACAACAATCTCATGGTAGGAACAACCTTAGAACGCGTTACACCGAGCCCGTCAACGCGCAGGGTGTCTTTGTTCGCCAGAGTCGTCAAGTCGCAAAAGGGATTCAGGCTCGCCCCATGGTTCTGTCCCTGGCGACAATACCCAGGGTCGTGACAGCGAACTCTCGTTCTGCGGGGTCAGGATTGGGCTGACCGGAGAGCTGACGAGAGGCCACACAGCAGATCATCTGCGATCAGACCCGCACCGTACTCCGAAGCCGCTGCGCCATGCAGCCATACGCCGCTGGCGGCTGCCGCGAACGGCTCCATGCCCGCGGCCAGGAGGCCTCCAATGATTCCGGCCAGCACATCGCCGGAGCCTGCCGTTGCCAGCTGCGCCGGTGCGTTTGCATTGACGATGGCGTCCCCGTCCCTGGTGGCCACGACGGTATCCGGTCCCTTGCTCACCACCACAGCGCCCGTTCGTTCCGCAGCCGCTCGGGCACGGGTCAGCCGGTCACCCTCGATGTCGGGAAACAGTCGCCGGAACTCCCCGTCGTGCGGCGTCAGCACGGCCTCCTCAGCGCCCCCGACGAGTGCCGCCAGGGCATCCACGTCGCCGGCAAAGCTGCTGAGCGCATCCGCATCCAGCACGAGACGCAGGCCCGCCTCCGCTGCAACGGCCACGCGCAGCCGGGTCGCAGGTCCCACACCGTTACCGGGTCCCAACACGGCCGCCCGGACCTTTGAACCCGCGATCAACGCCTCCAGATCCTCCGGCTCGGCAGCAGGCGCCACCATCAGAGCCTTCGGGTCACCAACGTAGGCAGCGAGCGCATCGCTCGGCACGGCGAGCGTGACCAGTCCCGCCCCGGCCCGAAGCGCGGCATGGGCAGCAAGGCGGGCGGCACCGGCGCGCTCAGGCGGGCCGCCGACGACCACCACGTGGCCACGCCGGTACTTGTGGCTGTGCCAGTCCGGCTGTCGCACTTGCTCTTGCCACAGCCCCGGACCGTTGAGCAGAGCCGTTCCCGAGGCGGCGCCCCCCGGGATGCCGATGTCGGCGAGCACGATCTCGCCTGAGAGCGCGCGGCCAGGAAAAAGGACGTGCGCCGGTTTCAGCCGGTGGAACGTGACCGTCGCGCGGGCCGACAGGACGCCCGGGAATGCGACGCCGGTGTCGCCGTCAATCCCGCTGGGCAAATCGACGGCAATGCAAGGCAGATCCCGCGCCGCGTCGAACATGGCCAGGACGCCGGCCGGCAGCGGCCGCGACAACCCGGCGCCGAATACCGCATCCACGACGACAGCCGCCCCGTCAATGAGTGCGGGGTCCCAAGGACAGATTCCGCCCGTCCAGCGGGCGGCCGCCATGGCTGCGTCACCGGCAAGGGCTTCGCTGGCGCCGAAGAGCGCAAGGCGGACGTCGCGTCCATGGCGCGCGAGATGCCGAGCCGCGACGAAGCCATCGCCGCCGTTGTTGCCCGGCCCTGCCAGGACCGCGACGGTGCCGCTGGGACAACGCGTATGCACTGCTTCCGCAACCGCCCGCCCGGCATTTTCCATCAGCACGATGCCGGGCGTGCCCGATCGGATGGCGAAACGATCGGCGGCCGCCATCTGGTCCACCGTCAGGATTTCCGGCGGCAACGCCGGTCCAGATGACATCAGCCGCATGTGGTGGCCCTCTGGCTCGTCGACGCTTCGTAAGCCTGCCACCGAGTGATTGAAGAAGCCAGAAAAGTGGGAACGCAGTTGCACTGCGCGGCCACAGAGCAAGGCCCAGTACCCGGCCTGGCCGCCTTCGGTCGTGGCGGAAATGCCACATCCGGTTCCAAAGGTCGCACGATCTGCGGGCTTCTCGGAACCGGACACCGTTTCAGGAACTTGGAACGAAGCGGTCGAACTCCCACCCGCAATCTTCACGCTGCTGTAAAGGAACCGCAACAAACGACCGGCAGGTTTGCACGCGGGCACTGGCGCACCGCGACCGCCGCCCTCACCGCGTTACGGGGCGATAGCCCACTACCACCTTCAATCTCTGGGAGGGTTCTTCCATGAACCGCACGCTACGTGCAACTGCGGCCGCCGCCGCGCTAATGGTTGGCCTTGCGGCCGGCAGCACCGCCTCAGCACAGGTTACTGAGGCGGAGCAGAACGCCGAGATCGAAGCACTCAAGGAAGCCATCCAGAACCTGCAGATCAAGCTGAAGGGCCTCGAGGCCCAGCAGGCCGCCCAGGCGGAAGCACAGGCCGACAAGAGCGACGAACCGAGGATCAAGGTCGGCCCCGGGCTCTCGATTTCGAAGGGCAGAAACTCGGTTGCGCTCACCGGCCGTCTGCACTGGGACGTGGGCATCTACCCGTCCGACAAGTTCGAAAGCGAGAACTTCGACACCGGGACCAACCTGCGTCGTGGCCGACTCGGCGTGAAAGGCAAGTCCGGCGGGTTCTCCTACAACTTGACGATCGATGTCGGCGGCTCAGCCGATGACAACAGTGAAGCCGAGATCGACGAAGCCGCGATCTATTACTCGCCGTCGAAGATGATCAAGATCGGCTTCGGGAAGATGAAGATTCCGGTCACGTTTGAAGAGAGCACATCCTCGAACGACATCAGCTTCATTGAGCGCTCGCTGCCGGTCGACATGTTCACCGACAAGACCCTGGGTCCCAAGGCTGTCAACGCGCAAATCTGGGTGTATGGCACGCAGAGCCTGATCGAGGCAGCAATTCACAGCAATGGCGATACCAAGACGTACGGCATCGACGGTGGCGCGGAGGACATGGGCTTCACCGTTCGCGCGGTCTACGCGCCGATCAAGACCGAGACGTCCGCGCTGCACCTCGGCGGCTGGATGGATCGGTCCGGGGGGCCGGTCGGCGACGCCCGATGGGGTTACCGGACAGAGCTCAACGTTGCGGATTACAAGCTCCTGTACGGTGACAAGGAGAACAGTGATCTCGACGCCATGGTTCATTACGGTCTGGAACTCGCCTACCTGAACGGTCCGTTCTGGGCCCAGGCCGAATACATCAAGGGCACCTTCGAGAAGTCCTCCGGTCCCGATGTGGAAGCCGACGGGTACTACGTACAGGCCGGTTACATGATCGGCGGCGCGAAGCGCTACAACATGAAGAAGGGCGCCTGGTCCGGGCCGAAGGTCAAGAACCCGTTCCCCGGAGGGGGACCGGGCGTGATTGAGCTTGCTGCTCGTTACAGTGTCATGGACTTCGGTACCGACACATCGACGCCGTCGCACTACGGGAAGCAGTCGAACGTCACCCTCGGTCTGAACTGGTACCTCGACGGCAACACACGGGTCATGTTCAACACGATCCGCGTGGGTCTGGACGAGGCCACCAGCGGTACCTACGGCGAAGACGACTCCGTGACCGACGACTTCTGGGTACACGGTGTTCGCTGGCAGTACAAGTGGTAAGAGCCGAAACCTGGATCAGTCCTCAGCATGGGCAAGCCCCCGCCGTGCTCGACTCGGCGGGGGTTCATTTTTTGATAGTGGGTCCATGGTCGCTTTCGGAGCGCCACTGATCGCGGGAGCGCTGTCCGACCTCACATGAGCGTTTGTTCGTAGTCGCGCTCCACCTCGTCGCACCAGCTCCCCACGTTCCATCGTCCATAGGCCCCCATGCCGGACGCGGCATCTGCCCCGTAATAGACGGGAACATGCACCAGGCTCAGGCCCGCATGCGCATGGGCCACGCTCAACGCATCCTTCAGAGCTTCGCCGTCGTCACCGCCATGCAGAGCCAACACCCCATCAATCGACGCAGCCATCTGCACATAGTCAACGACAACTGCATCGGATGTGCGAAACGCTTCTCCGTACTGCGCGACCTGCAGTTCGCTGATCGCTGACATTCGGCGATTGTCGAGCAGAAGGATGGTTCCGCGCACGCCGTGCTCGACGCCATCGATGAGGACCTGCGGGTTCATCATGAACGATCCATCGCCGGTAAAGGCCATCGCATATCGGCCCCGATCAGCAATGGCGCCTGCCAGCAAAGCCGATACTGCGAACCCCATGTACGACGCCCCCGCCTCCGTGAAGGTCTGGAACGGCTCGTCGTCCTCGACGATCTGGAAGCCGTTCGCCTGCACGTCCCCGGCGTCAAACAGCTTGAGCGCGTTGCGTTCCTTGCAGAAATCCGAAGCGATCTTGATTGCCTGCGGCTGGGACAGCACACGCCGTCCCCACACCGGATCCGGCGGCAATTCGGCACTGAATTGCGCGGTCTTGAACCTCCGCCACTCCACCTTCTTCTCGGCGCACGCCTTCAGCCAACTCGCCTTCCCTTCCGCGCATCCCGGGTAGTCACGAACGATGCGTGCGTGCAGGCGCCTGAGTACCTGCCCGGCATCCCCGCAGAGTGCGGTCGTCCGGTTGTAGTGCTGGACGTCCATTGGATCGGCGTTGATGTTGATGACGTCTCGCACATTCGGCCAGCCGATGCCCGAGCAATCGCTCTGGCACACAGCGCGGCTCCCGATCACCACCAGGAGCTCAGCCTCGTCCATGGCGTAGTTGCCGCTGATCGATCCCTTTGAACCGCCCACGTGCATGTTCTGCAGGTGGGCATCCGGCATCACGCCCGTCGAACCGGGCCCCAAGACGACGACCGCGCCGGCACGCTCGGCGAATTCCCGGACGCCTGCAGCGAACGGACGTGCGCCGCCCCCGGCCTTAATGGCCACGCGCCTGGCTCCGCCGATCAGGCGGGCTGCCTCGGCCAAGCCCTCGTCGGTGCCCGGAACGGCGGGCGTGAACTGCGGCGCTTCCGGCAACGCGTCGAGCCGGAGCCGGGCTTCTCGCGGCTGCGTATTGAGCGGCAGGTTGATGTAGAACGGACCCGGGCGCCACGGATGAAACACGGTCATGGCACCGCGCCGCAGTGCCGCCCGCAACGCTCCGGGGCTGTGCAACGTATAGGACTGGCCCATCAGGGACGTGATCTGGCCGAACAGGCCCTGCACGGGCTTGGGGACCTGCTGCATGTTGTAGCCTTCACCGTGGGTGGTCTCGTCCCCGTACAGGTGATAGACGCCGACGCCATTGGAAGCGCTCGTGAGGGAGCCGGCCATCGCCTGCATGGCTCCCGGCCCGATCGATGTAACCACCGCTGAAGGCTCTCCGTAGATCCAGCGGAGCGCCGTGGCCGCATGGGCCATCTCGACTTCGTTCCGGAACTGCCAGCACCGCACCAGCCCATGCTTGGAGTAGACACGCAGGATCTCGCCAATGGCCGTGGAACCGTGTCCAAAAATGGCGAGATACTTGGTGACGCCCTGACGCATGAGGCCGAGGACCAAGGCCTCGGCCAGCGGCAACTCGACCGGCGCCGAGAGGAGACCGTCGCGGATGGCCATCTCGAGCCCGCCGGCATCGGCTAACCACGCCGCACGCTCCTCGATGCCGGAGGGAATGGTCGTCGACAGTGTCTCCACGGGCGTTGGGTTCCGGCCCTAGGTAGCCGGGACGCGTACGGTGCGGCCGGTCCGGGCCGACTCCTCGGCTGCCAGCGCAAACCGCAGCACCTGCCGGCCCTCCTCGGCTGTCAGGACCGGCGCACCACCGTTCCGAAGCACGTCAAGGTAGTGGCGCGTTGACAGAACGAAGCTCTCCTCCCACCCGGTCGCCATGTCGTGGTACGTCGTGACCGTTCCGTCGCGATAGAGCGCCAACGGAGCCGGGTCGCCCAGGCGGCCGTGACCGACATTGATCCATAGCACGCCCTCGGTGCCCGTGATCTCCACTTTGTCGTCCTGCGCGTAATGCCTCGTGGTGACTTCCAGCTCGGGGGAATCGACCAGCTCCAGGCTTCCGACCCGGTTCTCCGGGAACCGAAACGAAATGATCGACGGTGCGTCTACGTACGATCCGTCGGGGTAGGTTGTCTTGCCGATGAACGCGTGCACTTCTTCCGCATTGCCCATGAAGTGCCAGGCCAGTGCGAACTTGTGATGTCCGTCGTCGAATACCAACGGGCCGCCGCCCGCGCTGCTTCGATCTTGACGCCACGCGCGCGTCGGCTTCGGGACCTCCCAGGCGGTGCGGTTCGATCCCTTGTTGCTCTTCAGGCGGATCGCGAGCGGCCGTCCCACCGCCCCTTCGTCAATCAGCTGCTTCGCCCGGATCACAGGTGGGAAAAAAACAAAGTTCTCGAACACCTTGAACGGTCGGTCGGAAAGCCCGGCCGCCGCAACCAGCCGGTCGGCCTCCTCCATGGACACGCACATCGGCTTCTGGAGGGAGACGATCTTTCCGGCCTGGATGGCCTTCTCGGCTGCGGAAAGATGCAGGTGGTGGGGCAGCAATATCTCGACGATGTCCACCGCTGGATCCCCCAGCAATTCGTCGATGTCGTCGGTGATGCGCGCGTCGTCCACCCTCCACTTGGAAGCACGTCGGTGCGCGAGTTCGACGTCCCGATCACAGAGCGCCACGATCCTTGCATGGGGATTCTGCAGGTATTCGATGGCGTGCAGATCGGAGATGCGCCCCGTTCCCACAATGCCAATGCCATACGGCTTCGTATTCATCGCTTGGCACCCCCGCTCCGATTTCGGGCTGGACCCACGCGGAATTTGAGTCGGATTGTAGGGACAGCCACGCTACCCGCCAGAATCTCCATCATCCCGATGTGTGCCAAACGACCGTGATCGCCACCCGGGGGCAAAGGAAATGAACTGACAAGGTGGAATCTGGCAGATTCAAGGTTTGCCCTTGGTGGATGCGAGAGGAACAGGTCAGGGATGCGTTTGCCCCTGTCCAATGGCCGACACCGAAGGCCCGCCGCACGCCGTTATTTCGTTTGCTGAGGCGCGCAACCTTGTCGCGTGTGGCCGAGGCACCGGCGCCGGCACGACGACGGGGCACCGGAAGTTCTGCCACCACAGCCATAGAAGGTGTCACGTTGGCCTGGCGCGTAACCGACTCCGGTTCCGCAGCCGCATCAGTTTCGGCCCACGGCATCTATGACTCCGTGTTCTGTTCCCAATCTATGAGCGGAACACCGCCGCACGCTGCGCCCGTAGTGTCGTCAGACGGTCTCGATCCCACTCTCAGGCCTCCCAGAGCATCCTGACCGGCATTGCAAACAGTCCTGGAGCCGTTTGCAGAATGCGCTCGCCATCGTGAAGGACAATGCCGCAGGCGAATCTGTCGCCCACGACCTCCTTGAGGCGTTGCAGCCCTCTGAAGTCTCGGGGGTGCGCTGTCGCCGCAGCTTTGACTTCGATCCCGACAATCGTTCCCGGTGAACGCTCCAGGACCATGTCCACCTCGACGCCGTCCTTGTCGCGGTAGTGGCTGACGTTCGTCATATCGTCCGAAAGAGCGATGGACTTGGCGACCTCTCCGAACACGAAACTCTCTAGAAGCGATCCCAGCTTCTGACGGTCCCGCGCAATGTCAGCAGTGTCCGTCCGCTGCAGCGCGGCGAGCAGACCAGAATCAAGGAACTGCAGTTTCGGCGTCCTGACCAGCCGCTTCAATCGGCTGCTGTGCCAGGCACGAACGCGACGGATCAAGAACATGTGCTCCAGCAGGACGAGCCAGCGGTCCACGGTCTTGCCGTCGACGCCGAGGCGTGCGCCAAGGCCGGACATATTGAGCAGCTGGCCCGCGGACACGGCTGCGTGGTCGATCAGGCGAGCCATTTCGCCGCGCTTGTCGACAGGAGCGATTTCGGAGACATCGCGTTCGGCAAGCGCCCGTGCATAGGCGCGCAGCCAGGAACGGCGCCGCGCCGGGTCGGGGCGGGCAAGCGCCGCCGGATAACCGCCCGAAACGACGCGTTCAATCAGGTCGGTCGTCGGTCTCGTCTCCCCAATGGCCGGAAAGTCGCCGGCGAAAGCCCGGTCGAGGAATCGAGGCGACGCGGCACCGGTGATTTCGGCTTGAGAGAACGGCAGTAGCTCAATGGTCTCGACGCGGCCGGCCAGCGAGTCCGGCGAGATTGATCCCTTGAACAGATCGACCGAGCCTGTGATCAGGTAGCGTCCGGGACCAGGACGCTCGTCGACTTCTCTCTTGAGCGCCAGAATCAGGTCGGGAGCGCGCTGGATTTCATCGATCGCCGCGCTTTGCAGACTCCGGACGAGGCCCGCCGGATCCTCCCGGGCGAAGCGTCTGAACTGGGCGTCGTCAAGCGAGACAAACGCGCGGCCGTCGTCATCGGCGATGCGGCGGGCAAGTGTCGTCTTGCCAGACTGGCGTGGTCCTACTATGGCAACGACTCGGGTATCCGAGAGAGCCAAGCGCACCGATGCTTCGGCGTGCCGCCCCACGAAGGTTTCAGCATGGACCGTCCAGTTCGGCATAACCTCTCGTCCAATTCGGGATGAGTCACCGTCCATGTCGGAACATATGTCCGTCCAAGTCGGAATATACCAGTGTTCTGACCGACCGACATTATTGAATTGCAATACCTGCAACAGGGCTTTGGGACGGCCCGCCTCGCGTTCGGACCAAGATCGCATCGGCGTTCGCAGGCTGCCATTCCGAGCCACAACACCAAATGGAATGAGGCGATCTTGCCGGACCAGCTGCACCTCTGCGTATGGTGAGCAGGCGCTACTTGAGCATCGTGGAGCCGGAGGCGGGCCATGTTTCCAGGATTTGCACAAACACGCATCGACGCCGGTGGCTGCGGAATTCAAGTCCGGCATGGCGGATCAGGTCCGGCGGTGCTGCTGCTCCACGGGTATCCCCAAAGCCATGTCGAATGGCACAAGGTGGCGCCGCGGCTGGCGGAACACTTCACCGTCGTCTGCCCGGATCTCCGTGGCTACGGCGACAGCGACAAGCCGCCGTCCTCCAGCGTCGACCATTCCACGTACTGCAAGCGGACTTCCGCCGAAGATCAGGTGGGCGTAATGCGGGCGCTCGGCTTCGAGCGCTTTCATCTTGTCGGTCACGACCGGGGAGTTCGAGTTGGGCTCCGGATGGCGCTGGACCACCCGGAGAAGATCCTGAGCCTGACCAATCTGGATGTGGTGCCCTCGAAGGACGCATTCGAGCACATGGACGCATCCTTGTCGTTTTCCTGGTTTCACTGGCATCTCATGCGCCAGCCCTACCCCTTCCCGGAAACCCTGATCGCCAACAATGCCAAGCTGTTTCTGGATTTCCTGCTCGACCAGTGGACTGCGGTGCCAGGCGCCTTTGACGAGCGTGCCTACGCGGAATACCTGCGCTGCTTTTCCGATCCCGACACTATCAGGGCCATGTGTGCGGATTATCGAGCCGTCGAGCTCGACCTTGAACACGACCGCGGCGACAGCGAGGTCAAGCTCTCGTGCCCGGTTCTTGTCCTGCGGGCTGGAAGGATGCCGAAACGGCCAGGCTGGCAAACCGGCGCCTCACTGGACATGCTGAGCGTCTGGCGCGCCCGGGCACATGACGTTCGGGGGCGCGCGCTGGATTGCGGGCATTTCATTCCGGAAGAGGCACCCGAGGAACTGCTCTCCGAATTACTGCCCTTCCTCGCGGAGGTTTCGCACTGAGGTGCTGACCGACGCTCTGGCTTTACCCGGCGCGCGGGCTCATACGATGGGAACCCGCCGACCAGCCAATTCTGCCGGCAGCCGTGCTGCGTTCCCAGGCGGGTCGTGACGCGGGCAGGTGTTGCACAGGTCGTGCGGGCCCGCTCCCCTGTCCTCCTCGCGTCCGGTATGCCCAGGAACATGTTGCTCTCACGCTGCGACTGACCCCAACCGTCTCCTTCGTTCCCACCGCCACTGCATGCCCGTCACCAAGGTGGCGTGTCTTGCGACGAACCGGCGTTGAGGGACTACTCTGGACTGCGGGATGTGCCAAGCGATTGTACGGCGACGTCATCTAGATTGACGATGTCTTCCAGCGTCGTGACGTACAAGTCCTTCGCCTCTTCCGAGAAGCACGCGAACACGATTCGGTTGACGCCGCTGCCGTGCTCCAGATGCGTTCTGGCCTCGAGTGCGGCAATGCGCGTCGCCTTTTCCAGGGGATAGCCGTAGGCACCTGTGCTGATCGCGGGAAACGCAATCGAGAGCACCTCGTGCTCGACGGCCAGCGCAAAGCAGCGGCGATAGCAACTCGCCAGCGCCTCCGCCTCGCCTCGTTGGCCGCCCTGCCAGACCGGACCGACGGTGTGGATCACGAAGCGAGCCGGAAGGTCATAGCCACCGGTGAGCTTGGCGTCGCCCGTGGAGCACCCGCCCAATCTTCCGCACTTTTCCCGCAGGCGCGGACCCGCCGCGCGGTGAATGGCGCCGTCCACGCCACCGCCGCCAAGCAAGGTGCTGTTCGCGGCATTGACGATTGCGTCAACCGCGAGTGTCGTAATGTCGCCCTGTAGCACATCTATCCGCCCGCGCATCGATGTTCTCCTGGTGCAGCACCAACCTTGCCCTTCTTCACACTGTACCGGTGCACCGGGCGGCTGCGTCCCACGCATCACGCCAATCGGTCTTCTCGGGGGATATCCCCCTTCGGAGTGGCCGTCGACCACCCTTGCGCCAGAAATGTACCGCGTAGGTGGAGAGCGTTCCATTGACCTCGTTCGCCACGATCAGGAGCAGTACGCCGTTCGGGCTGTCAGCGGCTTCGATCGACAGTCTCCTTCCTTGCCGAGATCGCCGGATCCCCCTCCTCCTCGTGAATCTGCAGCCGGACGATTGTGTGCGTATCCGAAGTACCTCCGCGACCGGAGCACCACGACATCTAGCACTACAATTCTGCCGACCAGACCGTGCGGGACAGCGCATGGCGAGCCTGGATCTCCGCGGCTCCGGGGTCGAAAACGCGGGTTTCGATCCGCACCATGCGAGGCATGGCCGCCGCGCCCGCGCCAAGTGCAGGCGGCCTAGACACCGCTGCAGCGCAGCTGAACGCAGTCCCGATGGTCTTGCGGCCCCGCCTCATCGCGCAACCTCACTATCCACCGAGGACGTTCGGGACTCTGCCCTGCGAACGTGACATCGATGTGAAGATCCGGCCGGATCTCGAACTTCGTCGGCTTTGCCGGAGACCTGTAACGCCCTATCCTGACAGCGATCAGGGCACGCTCCCAGGCACCCGCCAAGGAACCAATCCATGAACGCAGAAACCCGCACCGAAATTGAAGCGGCCGTGTTTCGTCGCCTTGTCGAACACCTCCGGGATAACCCCGACGTGCAGAACATCGACCTGATGGAGTTGTCCGGTTTCTGCCGCAACTGCCTGTCAAAGTGGTACAGCGCCGCAGCTGAGGAACGTGGCGAGACAGTTACCTACGAGCATGCAAGGCAGACCGTCTATGGAATGCCCTACGCCGACTGGAAGGCCAAGTACCAAGAGGAACAACCGGCGGCACGCGTCGACGCCCTGAAGGACCAGTTTCACAACCACAGCTGACGCGCCGCGCTGTTCCAGCGTTTCGGGCAGCCGTCCGCGATCAGTCGGTCTCCCCATGACGCCGGTCTGGCCGGCGAGAGGGCCTGGGTAGCTGATAGCTGGTGTCAGAAGCCGTCGGGGTCCGCAGGTCCACGTCAGGGAATCAGCAGCAGGTCGCCTCCCGGTGTACGTATGACCAAATCGGCTTGTGACGGTTATCCGCGAGCATCACGTGAGTTGCTCGGTACATTGAGGATCAGGCCGTCGAGCTGCTCGGTCAGCTCGACCTGACATCCCAGGCGCGACGTCTGGGTGACACCCCACGCTAAATCCAACATGTCCTCCTCGTCATCGGTTGGTGGAGGCAGGCGGTCGTGCCAGTCCGGGTGAACGATCACGTGGCAGGTCGAGCACGCGAGAGACGCTTCGCAGGCCCCTTCGATGTCGATGCCGTGCTTGTGGGCAATGTCCAGGATCGACTGCCCTGCCGTCTCGTCTACATCAAGCTCCGATCCGTCGGGCTGGCGGAAAATCACGCGTGGCACGGCCTAGTGACTCCTACGCGTGTTGTGCGCGGATCGCGTCGACGCCGTCGGCAATGGCCGTGGCCGCACGGTCGATCTCTGATACCGTCGTGAAGCGGCCTGGCGAGATCCGGAACGTGCCCGCGGCCAGCGACTCGGATACCCCCAGGGCCCGCAGCACGTAGCTGGTCTCGACCGAGGTATCCGAACACGCGGACCCGGTGGACAACGCGACGTCGCCGAGCTCCCGCACGAGGCGATGCGCCTGGATCCCGTCATAGCCGACGCTCAGGTTTCCGGGCAGCCGTGCATCCATCTCGCCGTGCACCACCACGTCCGGATGCCGGACCCGCAGCCGGGAAAGCATGCGGTCCCGCAGCATCACGGTGCGCTCCGCCTCCTCGGCAAGCCTTTCGCGGGCAATGCGCGCGGCGGTTCCGAGGCCCACGACCAGGGGCACCGGCACGGTCCCGGAGCGCAGCGTGCGCTCCTGTCCGCCGCCGTCGAAGAGCGGTTCGACGCGCACGCGCGGACGGCGGCGAACGTAGAGTGCGCCCACTCCCTTGGGGCCGTACAGCTTGTGTCCCGACAGGCTGGCAAGGTCAACGTTGAGGGCCTGGACGTCGAAGGGGATCTTACCCGCCGCCTGCGCGGCGTCGGTGTGCAGCACCACGGAGCGCTCCCGGCAGAGCCTGCCCAGCTCGTGCAGGGGCTGCACCGTGCCGATCTCGTTGTTCGCGGCCATGACGGAAACGAGTGCGGTGCCTTCCTCCAGCACCGCCGCCATGCGCTCGAGATCGACCAACCCCGAGGGTTCGACCGGCAAGACCGTCGCCCGGAAACCTTCGCGCTCCAGGCGGGCGAACGACTCGAGCACGCACTTGTGTTCCGTCGCGACCGTGACGACATGATCGAGGCCGTGCCGCTCACGACGGAACCTGGCGGCACCCTTGATGGCGAGATTGTTGGATTCGGTCGCACCGGAGGTGAACACGATCTCGCGGGGATCGGCATTGATCAACTTCGCTACTTCGGCACGCGCAGTCTCCACGGCTGCGGCGGCTGCCCGTCCGAACGCATGGGCATCGACGTGCGGGTTCCCGAACTGCTCGCGGAAGTAGGGCAGCATTGCCTCGAGCACTTCGGGGTCGAGCGGCGTCGTGGCCTGACAGTCGAGATAAATCGGATGCTGTGGCGCCATCAGTGGTTTGACCTTCCGTGGCCTGTCCGCCGTGGCAGCGGACGCCGGAGCAGCGCTGCCTGCGTCCTACCTGACGCGACGCCGGCGCGCCTGCGGGCCAGTACTCCAAAGCCCGCCCGCATAGACCCGAACCTGCCCGCGGCACGATCGTTGCATCGTGCCGGCCGGCCGACGCCCGGCACCCCAGGAACCAACGTTGCGGCACTTCCGGTGTCCGCATGAGCCGCCCGTCAGCCGGCGGCTCAACGGAGCGGAGCAGGCGTCAAACGGCGCTGCAACGGCAGGTCGCCTCGTTCCATCATACCGTTTTGCACGCCGCGCCCGTAGGTACGATCGGCCTAGCTCGCACGGCCCGCAGTCAAGCGCGTCACCGGGTGGCCCTGTACGCCAACACCTCGCGGCCACCACATCGCAGGCAGCTCTTCTCCACCACGGACAACGGTGAAGAGCTTTCTCTCCGCAGCCCGGCGCCCTCTCGAACCCCTACGCTCAGAAGAAGATCTCGACTCGCGCCACGTACTCGTCGACGCTCGCTTCCCGCGTGCCCAAACTCCCGCCTTCCGCTGTCGGGTACTCGACGTTGATGCGGCCGGCGTTGAAGATCGCACGAGTGAAGGCGTTGAAATACCAGTTGAGCCCGACTGAAAATCCGTTGGCTTCACCGCCGGTGACACCGGTGACGTTGCCATCGACGACACCCAGCCGGTCGTTGAGGTCGATCGTCTGCCAGCGCGCTCGCAACTCAAATGCGCCGAGCCCCCCCTGCCCGAGATCGTTGTTCGGCTTGAGGCGCCAGAACTGCCCGAAGTATGGGTTGTAGTTCCGGCTCTCTCCGGTCAGGAAGTACCCGACATCGACGTATCCGCCGCTGAACTCGTAATCGCCGTCCGACTTCGTGTTGACCTGCGCAACGCCCCATTCTCCCTGCAGAGAAACCGGACCCCGGGAAAGGGCGCCCTCGGCAACGACGTAGGTGTAGTCTTCCACCGCGCAGAACTTGCCGGTATTCACCAGGGACGTGCCATCGATTGCGGAAATGCCGAAGGCCCTGAAGCGGAAGCCGCTGCCCATCGAGCCTGGCAGACAGGACCGCATGTGGTCGCCGCCCACGACTTCCTCCTCGGGCTTGCGCCAGTACCCGCTCACGCCGATCTGGGAACTCAGCCTGCGCTCTCGGTGGGGTTGGAGCAGGAACCGGCCGTGAAGGCCCCACCCTTCGTCAAATTCGCTGGCCACGCCGGAGTTCTTCCCGAACACGCCGAACCGCGAGTAGGTCATCTTCCCGCGATGCGAGGCAATGATCGCCACCACCGGCGCGCTCGGCGCGTAGGCGAAGGCGTTCGACATCATCGGGCGCTCGACCATGCCCAGGAAGCTGTTGAACGTGGACGATTCGAGCCCCACCGAGTTTCCGAACTGCCCCACCATCAGCCACCACGGCTTGATGCCCCGGTATACGATGGCTGCCGCCCGAAGCCCGCTGTCAACCTGCTCGCCGCTGTCGGCCAGGTTGTACGACATGAAAACGATCCAGTCCTGCTCGATGACGCTCGCGACGCCGAAGCTGGCCCTCCGCATCTTGCCGCCACCGCTGAAGTCGGTGTCGTCCTTCCCGATGTAGTAGTCGTCCCCGAAGATGCCTTCCCAATCACCGCTCTCGCTGTACGCCGCCAGATCCGTCTGCAGGTTCCCGTACAGGAACGTCTTGAAACGCCCATCGCTCGATGTCAACGGCCCGATCGGGCCGAAGAAGGCTTTGTCGTAGTTGTACGCCCCTTGCTGTCCGGTGATGTCCGATCGGTTGTTTCCGTTCGGAGCCGGCTCCGCCTGCACTACCGCGGGCGCACTCTCGGCCGCGGGTGGTGCTTCAGCGCCCTCGATCCCCAGCGCCTCCGCCAGTGCCTTCTCCAACTGCTGAACGCGCTGTTCGAGTGCCTGAATCCGCGCATCTGTCTCAGCGGAACCACTTTCCTGAGCGAATGCCTGGGTTCCCATTCCAACGACAACAGCAACGGCGTACGCATACGTGAGCAGGCGAAAAAACATCGGCAGTTCCAGCAGACATGAGGGTGGACGACGGGCGGCAACGCTCGGAGCTGACCGGAAAACCTACCTATCTGCGAACGACGGCCACCGGCACCGCGTCAGACTATAGCGATGCGTATGGTATCGACAACCATGTTTACGCTTTTGCTGACAAGTGATTGCTATCTCTATCGTTTCTTCCTGGCGCCTTCCTCGGCGGGTAGCCATCCGCGGTTTGGGCTTCTACCGGGGCCGGCAACCCACCGAGCGCCGTTCCCGTTCTGGCCAGATTCACATCCCGGCGCAGAACGGCACAGTGTCGACGACCAAGGAGCTGCGCATGGCTGACGGCGGCTTGCCCACCACCTGTCGGCGGGACCGGTTACCGGAACGTTCCTTGGGCCAACCGGTGGCCAGACTGCCGACGCTGCCGAGTCATCACATGACTTCCAACCCTCAAGTTCGACGGCGCCCTGACCGGTGTTCGATGTCGATTGAGAGTCCGGCGGGCACCGGCCATCATCCTGGACTGCATCCACGCGCGGAAATCGGGGCATGAAGTTCATGGTGATGGGGACGGGCGGCGTCGGCGGTTACTTCGGCGCCCGGCTTGCAGCGTCGGGGCACGAAGTCGGGTTCGTCGCCCGTGGGCGGCACCTGCAGGCGATGCAGGAAGACGGCCTCACAGTTCGCAGCGTGCTGGGCGACGTCGTGCTGAAGCCGGTGCGCGCGAGCGACGATCCAACGGTCTTTGGGTCGCCCGACTATGTCCTGTTCACGGTCAAGAGCTACGACTGCGAGGAAGCAGCCGCACGCGTCCGCGCTGCGCTTTCAAGCGAGACCGGCGTCATCCCGCTGCTCAACGGTATCGAACACATTGACATTCTCCGCGGGGTCCTGGGGCCCCGGCGGGTCTTGGGCGGTGTCGCGCAGATCAGCGCCGTGATCGAAGCCCCCGGTGTGATCCGGCATTTCGACCGCATGCAGACGCTTCGGATTGGCGAAATGGACAATTCATCGAGCGGGCGCGTTCAGATGCTGCGCAAGGCCTGCACCGAGGCCGGCATCGATTGCCCACTGCCCGGTGACATCGAGTGCGAGCTTTGGCAAAAGGCGGCGATGATCTGCACGCTGGCGGGCGCCAACTGCCTTACCCGTTTGCCGCTCGGACCTTGCCGGACCAATCCGGCAACGCGGGCAATGATGTCGCGCCTGACAGCCGAAACCGTTGCCGTGGCGCAAGCGCTTGGCGTCTCCTTGCCCGACGATCAGGAAGCCCGGACAATGGAACTCCTCGACCGGCTGCCCGCTTCGATGAAGGCGTCGCTTCTCGTTGCGCTGGAGCGGCGCGAGCGGCTCGAGATCTCGGCACTGAGCGGCGCGATCGAGCGCATGGGACGGCGGGTCGGGATCGACACGCCGACCCACCGCACGGTGTACGCGGCCCTTGCGCCGCACGAGCACGGCTCGCGCGCTCCCTGAGGCCCATCTGCCGGCGGCCCTCAAGGATGCCCGGAAATACGGACAGGACAGCCTCGCGATCGAGGCCGCAATGCAATTTGATGATGACGATCGCGACCGAACAGAACCTCCTGGTGCGCACGATGGAGCCCGTGCTGGCGTCACTGGAGGCCTGCCGACCGGCGCGCACGGTCGCCTTCGACCGGGTGATCCGCGCCGGCCACCGGCTGCTCGGCCTCATCGCCTTCGATACCGCCCGCGCGACCACGCCTGAGGCGGCGGGCCGCGTCCACACTGATTTCCAGCGAGGTTTCATCCGCGCCGAGTCCGTCGCCTTCGAAGACTACGTGGCCCGCGGCGGCGAGCGCGGCGCAAAGGACGCCGGGCGCACGCGCGTCGAGGGTGGCGACGTGATGCTCTTCCGCTTCAATCATTAGCGGCGGTTCTCGCCATTCACGCCGGGGCATTTGTGTTCGATGCACGATGCGTTAGCATCACGCATCGTTCGGAGGGCCGGCGATGCGCACCACGCTCAATATCGACGACGACCTGCTGCTTGCGGTCAAGGAAATCGCGAAACGCGACTCCCAATCCATCGGCGGGGCGGTGTCCGACCTGCTCCGCCGGGCGCTGGCGGGCGGCGAGCCCTTTGAAACGGAAATGGCGCGGGCGCAGGCGCCATTCGGGACGGCTGAGGTCGGCTTTCGTCCGTTTCCGCCGCGCGGCGGCGTCGTCACCAACGAGCTGATCGACCGGCTGAGGGATGAAAGCGGCGGTTGATGCGTGCCCTGCTGGACGTCAATGTGCTGATCGCGCTGCTCGACGCCCAGCACCTCCACCACGAACCAGCCTGGCGCTGGTTCCGGGACAATGCCAGGCACGGCTGGGCCACCTGTTCGCTGACGCGCAACGGATGTGTCCGCGTCATGTCGCAGCCGGCCTATCCGGGTAACCTGCCGCCGCGCACCGTCGCCGCCCGGCTGCGCACCGCGGTCGCCGGAGACCACCACCACGCGTTGACGGACGATGTGGACCTTCTCGACCCGGGCACGATCGACTGGCGCCATGTCTTCGGCCCGCGGCAGATCGCGGATATCCACCTGCTGGCGCTGGCTGTCGCCCATGGGGGACGGTTCGTCACCTTCGACACCCGTATTTCGCCCGACGCCGTGATCGGCGCGCGCGACCGCCACTTCTGCGTGATCTGACCGCTCACGAACCCTGCGCCGCGGCGCGTTCTCCCCTCAGCGCCTCCGCCCGCCGGGACGATCTCCTCCACCAAGCGGCGGGTCTTGGCCATGATCCCCTCATCGTCACAGCCCCCTGGGCCAATGGACTCGGCAGAAACCTCCAGCCTACAATCGGCTTCACACCTGCGCTGATGTCTTCCCTGAATTGTCCCGGGCAGTAATCCGTTGCGTTTATGGGCGCTCTCTGACCTTCACGTCTCGCATCCGGCAAACCGGGAGGCGCTGGAGAGCTGCCCGGCATTTCCCGACGACTGGCTGATCCTCGCCGGAGACGTTACCGACGGGCCAAAGCGGCTTGACTGGTGTTTTCGGCAACTGACTCGGAAATTCCGCCAGGTCGTCTGGGTTCCCGGCAACCACGAACTCTGGACCATTCCCGACACGGCGCCCGGACTGCGCGGCGTCGCGCTCTACGAGAGACTGGTCGCGCTCGCCCGCAGCCACGGAGTTCTCACCCCGGAAGATCCCTATCCGGTGATCCAACTTCGGGATGACACGGTACTGATCGCGCCGCTGTTTCTACTCTACGACTACAGTTTTCGGCCCCGGCACGTTCGGCGTGATGAGGTGATCCGGTGGGCCCAGGAAACCGGCGCTGTCGCCGCCGACGAGCTGGTCCTGCATTCCGACCCGTTTCCGGATCGGGAATCGTGGTGTGCCGCGCGCTGCCGAGATGCCGCCCGGCGGCTCGCATCGTGTCCTGCCGGCATCCCGAAGGTTCTGATCAACCACTTTCCGCTGGAAGAACAGCATGCCGTGCTGCCACGGGTTCCGCGTTTCACGCCGTGGTGCGGGACCCGCCGAACCCGGGGCTGGCACCGCCGATTCGACGCATGCGCGGTGGTGTACGGCCACCTCCATATCCGGGGCACGCAGTGGCTTGACGGCGTGCCTTTCCAGGAAGTCTCGCTGGGATATCCGCCGCAGTGGGACCGGCAACTCGGCGTCGGCGCCTACCTGCACGAAGTGACCCTGACCCCGTCGCCGGGCGCTGCTCCGCGATGAGCGTCGGTAGCGACGCCTGGTGGAATCCGTGGCACGAGACGGACGGCTCGCTCATCCTGCACGTCGACCTCGGGCCCGACCCGGACCGCGAACAACAGGCACTCGCTTTACTCGACCGTGATGAGCAGGCGCGGTGGAAGCGGTTCCTGGTCAAGGAAGCCCAGCGGCAATATGCGCTTTGCCGCGCGGCGCTGAGGATCAACCTGTGCGAGCGGCTGGGCTGTCGCAACCGGGAACTGTCCTTCGGTTATCTCGAGCACGGCAAGCCCTTCGCGAAGGTAAACGGAGCGCCGGCTGACGTGAGCTTCAATGTGAGCCACAGCGGTCAGCACGGCCTGATCGGATTCGCGCAGCGGGACGAATTCGGGGTGGATCTGGAAGTGCGCACGCCGGGCAGGGATTTCGACGGAATCGGGAGCTCCGTCTACGGCCCGCGGGAGCAGCTCGTCCTGGCGGCCGCCGCCGGACACGACAAGGCGGTTTTGTTCTATCGGCTCTGGAGCCTGAAGGAGGCGCTCATCAAGGCATTGGGCACCGGCTTCTCGCTGAGCCCCTACCGTTTCGAGGTGCCGAGACCGATGCTCGAGGGCGAACAGTCCGCGGTGTTCCGTTTCCCGCACCGGCCGTCCGACGCGTTCTGGCTGGAGGATCTCGGCGAACCCCGATTCGCCGCTGCACGGGCCTACCGCTTGCCGACGGGAGAAGGCGCCTCCAGCAGCGCACGCGACCAGAGCTGAAGCAGAATTGCGACCGGAACTTCCGCGATTCCGGTGCGGCCCCGGTCAAGTTCTGCCGCGGCGGCAGTCATGGCAATCTCCGGCACTTGAGCGCGCCGTGGCGGAGCCCGTCGCTCACGTCAATTGATCCAGTAGCGCTGACGCTCGAACGGATAGCCCGGCAGCGCGATCCGACGTCGGATTTCACCCGCGAAAAGACCTGCGAAGGACAGCGCGAGCCCGGCCTCGTAGGCCCCGGCGACCGCGTCGACGAAGTCACCCGATCCCGCCGCCGGCATTTCATCGCCGCCCGTAGACCGTCCGAGGCTGGACAGAACCACCGGCGTGTCGGTGTTGCCGGCCGCCTGTGGCGAGGCCGATCTCATCAATTTCCCCAATCCCGCGGATGGGCCGGTCTCCACGACCACATCAACATCCAACGCCGCCAGTGTTCTGACGCAACGCTCAACCGGGGCAGGATCGTCCGCCGCGCGCTGGCGCCAGTACGACGCATCCAGGGCTTCATCGGCCGCCACCGCACGACCCGATGCGGCGCTCACCAGCGTGATCGACGGCGCACCCATGACAACACCTTCCGATGCCGCGCCCGGATCGTCCGATGCCGCGGCCAGGCGCAGGCCATCCTCCAGGCCAAACACGCCGGATGCCTGCGCCGCCGCGAGTTCTCCGGCACCGTGCCCAACGACTACGCTCGGCCGTACGCCGATGCTCGACCACAAGGCAGTGAGCGCGCATTCCAGCGCATAGATCGCCGGTCGCCTCCACAGCGGATCGCTCAGGTCTCCCGCCGCACCCGACCGTCCAAATATCGTGTCCAGCAGTGAAGCGCCCCGAAGCTCGCCCAGTACCTCCTCGCAGCGGTCGAGTACCGACCGCACCACGGGCTCGCTCGCGTACAGGGCCTCGCCTGCCCCAAGCCACTGGCTCCCCTGATCGGTGTAAGCGAACGCAACCTTCGTCCCTGTCCCTGGCGCCGGTCCCGCGTCTCCTGCCGCGAGCACTTGCAGCCCGTCTCGTAGCGATCCGACATCGCTGAACACCACCGCAGCGCGACAGTCGAAGTGGCTTCGCCCTGCCCCGGCGGTCCAGGCCATGTCCGAGAGCGTCAGATCGGATGCCGCCCCGTCGAGCGCCTGCGCCGAATCCCGTTCGTCGAGCCACGCGAGATAGCGGCCCGCCAGCCTCCGGAGCGCCCTCTCCGACTTGCCGGAAAGCGGCAGAAGCCGCGCCGCGCGCGCAGCGAGCCCACTGTCGGCACCCGGCGGCATTGCAACGTCGTCCGGCAGCGCGACAGCAACCGGCCTTGGCGCGCCGACGGCCCAACGGGCCTCGCCTCGGCTCAGTGAACTGTTGTCCGGGGCGTCGTAGCCCTCCACCACGACATGTGCATTCGTCCCGGAAATCCCGAAAGCACTGACACCCGCCCGCGGCGGCCGGCCAAGCTCGCCAGGCCAGGTTGTCGCCTCCGAGACCACCCGCACTGGCAACTGGTCCCAGTCCACGTGCGGATTCGGGTCCCGAAAATGCAGTTGCCTCGGGATCACGCCGTGGCGCATGGCCAGAACAACCTTGATTAGCCCGGCGACTCCCGCGGCTGATTCCAGATGGCCGATGTTGGTCTTGACCGAGCCGATCAGCAACGGACGATCCTTGGCGCGTCCCTGGCCGTAAACCGCCGCGGCAGCCTGCACCTCGATCGGGTCGCCCAGCGCCGATCCCGCCCCGTGCGCTTCCAGGTAGTCCACCTCGGAGGCCGCAACGCCTGCCTCCGACAGCGCTTCCTCGATCACCCGCTCCTGTGCCGGGCCGTTCGGCACCGTCGGTCCTGCGCTGACCCCGTTCTGGTTGACCGCCGCCCCCCGGATCACTGCCCAGATGCGGTCGCCGTCGGTTTCCGCCTCCTCCAGTCGCTTCAGGACCACCATGCCGCATCCTTCGCTGCGCACGAAGCCGTCCGCCGCGGCGTCAAAGGTCCTGCAGCGCCCCTCCCTGGACAGCATCCCGAGCGCCGCCATTTCGCTGGTCAGTCCGGACGAAAGGACCGCGCTCACGCCGCCAACAAGGGCAAGGTCCACCTCTCCGCGCCGCAAGCCTGCGACCGCCTGCTGGACCGTGACCAGCGAAGCCGCGCAGTTGAGCATCGCCGGGATCGCTGGTCCCGTGAAGCCCAGCTTGAACGCAATGCTGCCGACGGCGGCGCTGCTGGCCGTCCCGAGATAGTTGAGGCCCTTGCCATCCGCCATCATCAGGTCGCGGTACTCGCTGGTCGCGATGCCGGCGTAAACCCCGGTGCGGCTGCCCTTTAACCCGTCGGGATCGACCCCTGCGTCTTCGAGCGCCCGCCAGCTCGTTTCCAGGAGCAATCGCTGCTGCGGGTCCATCCCGCGCGCGCTGATCGGCTGGATCCCGAAGAAGCGCGTGTCGAACTGGTCGATCTCGTCGACGAATCCGCCATGTTGCCAGGCGCCGTCCACGATCGCAGGGTCGCCGGCGACGCCGGACCAGGGCCCCTTGTCCTGCCGCCCGTTTGTCACCGCATCGTGGCCGGATTCAAGCTGGCGCCAAAAGCTGGCAAGGTCCGGCGCGCCCGGGAAGCGGCACGCCATGCCGATGATCGCGATGCCGTCATCCCCGCGCGGCACGGGCGGTTGCGGGCTCGGTTCCGGCCCTGCCTCGGGCGCGGGGGCCGCCTCATCGAGCGCGTCCACGAGATGGCGGGCGAGATCGGCGATGGTCGGGTAGTCGAACACCAGCGTGTTCGGCGCCGTATAGGTTGCGGAGAAGGCCCGGTTCAGACGATTCCGCAACTCGACCGCCACCAGGGAGTCCATTCCCAGGTCGAAGAATCCTACCGTCGATGCCGGCGCTGACGGAAGCCTCAGCACCGCTTGCACTTCCCGCTGGAGGAAGGACACCAGCAGGTCTTCGCGCCCGGCCGGCGGGGTGGCGCCAAGCTGGACAAGCAAGTCTTCGGACAAGGACTCTTCGTCGTCATCCGTGGCGACGGCGAGCAAGTCCTCCAGCACGGACGGACGGCTTCCGAGGGAGTCTCCGAATACGGGCCAGTCCACCGCTGCCACCACGGCGTTCGTCGCGTCCTGCCGCAGCAGACGTTCAAGCGCCTTGAAGCCCTGCTCCGGCGTGAACCAGCCGGTGCCGGATGCCTCCCGCCGCCCGGCGATCCGTTCCCGCTGCTCCTCCGCCTCGCCCAGCTCCGACCAAGCGCCCCAGGCAATGGCCTGCCCCGGGAGCCCGAGCGCACGCCGGTGCGCAGCGAGCTGATCGAGGAAGGCGTTGGCGGCCGCGTGGTTGGCCTGGCCAGGATTGCCCAGAATCCCGGCGACGCTCGAGAACAGGACGAACATGTCCAGGTCGCGATCTACCGTCGACCGGTGCAGGTGCCAAGCCCCCAGCATCTTCGGCCACAGGACGGTTTCGAAGCTCTCCCAGCTCTGGTTCCCGAGGGCCGCGTCCGAAAGCACGCCGACGCTGTGGATGACCCCGGCGAGCGGCGGCAGGGTTCCGTCCATCCGTGCCAGCATGGCATCCAGCGCATCGGTGTCGGTCACGTCGGCAAGCTCGACCTCGATCCTGAAGCCGCGGGCGCGCAGCGCCCCGATCGCCTCTTCCGACGCCGCGTCCGGCGGCCTGCGGCCATTCAGCACGATCGTTCCCGCGCCGTGCTCGGCCAGCCATCCGGCGAGGGCGCAGCCGATGCCGCCCAGGCCGCCGGTCACAAGATAAGTCCGGTCCTGCCGCAGCTGGCCGGTCTCAAGCGACGACGTCGTAAGCACGATCTTGCCGATGTGCCGTGCCGCGCGCATGTAGCCCATCGCTGCGCTGGTCTCCGCGAGGGGCCATCTCGTGTGCCTGAGCGGCGCCAGCTCTCCCGCGGCAATTCGATCCAGTACGTCCCTCAAAGCTGCGCCTGGCCGCGCCGGATCCTGCGTCTTCAGGGTGTAGAGATCGAGGATCGAATAGGCGACGTCCGGGCGCAGCGCGCTCATCTCGTCCTCGCTCAGGATGTCCCGTCTGGCGAGCTCCACGAAGCGGCCGCCCTCCGCGAGGCAGGCGAGGCTCGCCTCGATGAAGCCCTCACCCGTCAGGCTGTTCAGGACCACGTCGACCCCGGCGCCGTCCGTTGCGTCGAGGATTTCCTGACCGAACGCGGTCGAGCGGCTGTCGAACACGTGCTCGACGCCGAGGGAGCGGAGATAGGCCTGCTTGGGTGAACTCGCGGTGGCGAACACCTCCGCGTCAGCCACCTGCGCCAGCTGGATCGCCGCAAGCCCCACGCCGCCGGCGCCGGCGTGAATCAGCACCCGGTCGCCGGCTTTCAGCCCGGCGAGCTCGTATGACAGCGCGCAGGTCACGAACACCGAAGGGATCGTGGCAAGTGCCGCAGCCGACACGCCCGGCGGCGCCGGCGCCACCAGCTCCTCGGGAGTCACCACCTCCGGTCCGAACGTGCCGAACGCGAAACCGGCCACGCGGTCGTCGACCGAGAAGGAAGCGACGTCGGACCCTGTTTCGACAACACGGCCGCAAAACTCCTCGCCGAGCAGCCCCTCTTCGACCAGCCCCATCGCCCGGAACACATCAAGGAAATTGAGTCCGCAGGCTTCGACCGCGACGCGCACTTCCTTCGGCTCCAGACTGCGCGCGGTCAGCGGCTGCACCTGCAGCGATTCGATCGCGCCACCCTCATCGGGTGCCAACACCCAGCCCGCTTGCTCCGGCAGGGCGATACGTTCCATGCCGGATCCGGCCCGAACGAGCCGGGCCGCTTGGCGGCGTCCCTGGCGATACGCGATGTGGTTCTCGTTATCAGCGAACAGCAGCTCTTCCGCGAGCGCGGCCTGCGGCTCCACGGCCTCCGGGTCGAGATCGAGCATCCGGGATTGCAGTTGGGGCGCTTCTCGCACCACCACCCTGCCGAAGCCCCAAAGGGCGGCACCGGCCAACTGCCCGGTCCGCTCCCGTTCCAGCACTTGCGCACCGCGGGTGACGAACCACACGCCTTTCTCGGGCACAACGTCCGCGTCCGAGATTCCTTGCGCGAGTGCGAGCGCGCTCGCCGCCGTCCGCTTCGCGTCCGCCGCCATGTCAGCGGTCGAAGCGTCCATCCCGTGGCCGTCCTGAGAAACGAGGTGCACCGCGCCGGCGAAGGGTACGTCCGGGGGCAAACCTTCGATGAGCGATCGCCAGGACTCGCGCCGTTCGATCTCCACCGAAGCCGCCACGACCCCGGCCTCGCTCTCCGCCGTCGCGGGGACACCCTCCGGAGCGTCGCCGGCCAAGACCACCCGCTGATTTTGTGCCGCGAGCTGCGCCGCCAGCGTCGTGGCCAAGCCGCCCCGGTCGGCGGCCAGGATCCAGACACCCTCCGGCAAGTCGATCTTCGCCGGACCCTGCGCCACGATGACTCCTCGATCCGGCAGGCCTGCGGCTTCCGACCGGTCCACACCGAGAACTTCGGACTCGGCAAATCCCGAGTCCGCGAGCGCCTCGCACCAGATGTCGGGCCCCGCGAGGGCGTGGTTGGCACGGTAGCGATCGGCGAAGCGCCACCATCCGTCCAACTGACCGAAGATCAGGTCCATCCAGCCCCGGCCCCGCTGGTTCTCCAGTGCCACCAGCAGCCCCGACGGGGCCAGGAGCGCCCGGCAGTGGGCAAGCGTCTGGTCCAGATGGCGCGTGGCGTGCAGCACGTTGGCCGCGATGACCATGTCGTAGGCGTGGGGGTCGAAGCCCTGATCTATCGGATCCTTCTCAATGTCCAGAACCCGGAAGTCGATTGAAACGCCGCCCGTGCCGAAACGCGCCTCCGCGTCGGCGAAGAAGCCCGCGGAAATATCCGTGTACATGAGGGCGAACCGGCCTGCCGGAAGCTCCGGCAGGAAGTGTTCGGTCGCCGAGCCGATGCCAGCACCCACCTCCAGCACGCGTAGCTGCCGTCCGTCCGGCAGTTCCTCCACGAGCGTCCGGACCACCTCGCCGATCATCCGGTTCGCCGCCCGCCAGACTGGCGCCAGCCGATACAGATCGCCGGCCGTCGGCTCAGCGTCGCCGAACAGCAGCGACAGCGGGTCCTCGTTGCCGCGGAGCACCTCCGGCAGGGCGCCCGCGCAGCGCCGAAACAGCCCGATCTCGTTCGCCGCGTGCGGGAAGCGCGTCGTCACCTCGGCCAGAAACGCCTCGGAATCGCGAGGCATCTTGTCCGGCAGCTGGTCGTCGGCCCCGACCATCACCGCGAAGCCACCGTCTTTCACCTGCAGCACGCCCAAACGGGCCAGAATTTCCAGCATCCGGCGAAGCAGATGCACGTGCTCGGGTAGGACTTCGAGACGCTCGCGCAACTCATCCGGGTCCACGGCCGCGCCAGCTTCGCGCTCCCACCCTAATGTTTCCAGGGCCGAGAGCGCATAGCACCCGGCCGCCCGTTCCATTTCCCCTTGCAGGTCTATTTCGTCCGCGACCTTGACTCCCTCATCGGTCAGATACCGGGAGAACGGCTGCGAGCGGGCCGCCGCGGCCGACGGGCGCGGAAGAAAATCGGCCGGCAGCATGCCCGGCGGCAGGGCGCGGTCACGCCATACGACTTCGTAGAGCAGCTCCTCCACACCCTCCACGGCGGCAAGCAGCGCACTGCGCGTTGCCCGCTTCACCGTGTACCCGACCAAGGCCCCGATCGGCGTTCCGCCGATGTCGCAGAGGATGATGTCCGCCGTCATCACCTCCGGCGGACCGGCGTTGTCACTACCCGCTTCACCCTTCATGCGCACATGGCAAAGCAGCCGGTCCGGCAGCCGGTCCGGCAACGTAAGCCGGTCCCACCCGAAGGGCAGGTAAGTGTCTTCCTCGTTGGATCCGACCGGCCCGCGGGCTGCTCCCATGACCTGAAAGCAGCCGTCCAGCAGGAGTGGATGAACGCCTAGCTCACTCGGGCCGACGGAGTCCGGCAGGGATATTTCGCCCAGGGCCTCGCCTGGCTGGAACCAGAGCGCCTTCAGCGTGCGGAAGGAGGGGCCGAGATCGATTCCTACCTCCGACTTGGCGCGGTAGTAGGCAGCAAGCTCCACCGGCGCCAAATCGGCCTTCAGTCGTGCGGGATCCAGCGATTCCGATGCCGGTGGCAGGGTCGAGCCCGGGCTTGCCGAGACCCGGCCCTCCGCGTGCAGCGACCATTCGGCGTCGTCCGTCCCCCTGCTCAGAATCTGGACACGGCGCCACTCGTCCTCTCCGGCACTAGCCAGCTGCACCTGCACGCGACGACCATCTTCTGCGCTTCCCCCTGTGACGCCCTTCTCCCCCGGAAAGACAAGCGCACTCCGCATCTGGAAGTCCTCGACGACAGCCGGGCCGGGGGTCTCGGCGGTGCAGGCCGCGACCGCCATGGCGCCGTAGAGCGCGCCAGGCGCCACCAGCCGGTCGAACACGCGGTGGTCACCGAGCCATGCCGGGTCCGAGGGGAACAAGTCGGTGTCGAAGCTGATCACGCCGCTCGCGGAATCGTGTCGCACACCCAGCAACGGGTGACCGGTCCCCGATCGCCGCCTCCTGCGTGCCTCGACCCAGTAGCGCTCGCGCTGGAATGGATAGCCCGGCAGCGCAATACGGCTGCGCAACTCGCCGGCAAAGAGCCCTTCGAAGCGTATTGGAAGCCCCGCCTCGTAGGCCGCGGCGACGGCCTCCACGAAGCCGCCCCCGGACCCCGGCAACGGTTGCTCCTCACCGGTTGCCGGACGCTTGAGACTAGACATCACCGCCGGGGTCTGGGACCCAGCCGCATCCGGCCAGGCAAGCGTGGTCATCGGCCCCAGCACCGCGTGCGGACCGACTTCCACGATCGCCTCAACCGACAGCCCCGCCAGCGCTTCCACGCAGGTGCGGAACGCCACCGGCGCGCGCATCTGCTGCCGCCAATACGCCGCATCCAGGGCCTCGCCCGAACCGACCGGGAGACCGGTGAGATTGCTGACAAAGGGAAGCGTCGGAGGTGCGAAGGCAAGTTTCGAGAGGGCTGCCTCCAAGTCGTCCATCGCGGGCTCGATCATGGCGCTGTGGTAGGCAGGGCTCTTCCGCAGCCGCGCGACCCGGATGTTGGCCGCCTCCAGACGATCGAGGATCGCGGCGATTTCCGCTGCCGGGCCACTGATGACCTGGTGCGCCCCGTTGTCGGCGGCAATGCAGAGGCCGACGCCCTGCGAAGCCCCATTGTGTTCATCCAGGGCCTCCGAGACGCGGGCGGCCGGTGCAAACACCGCCGCCATCGCGCCCTCACCGGGCAACGCCCCGATCAGCGAACCGCGCAACGCCGCAAGACGAAGCCCGTCCTCCAGGCCGAACACACCCGCGGCATGCGCCGCCGCGATCTCTCCCAGGCTGTGCCCCAGCACCACGGACGGCTGGATACCCAGACTCGACCAGAGCTCCGTCAGCGCGCATTCAAGCGCGTAGATCGCCGGCTGTTTCCACTGCGGATCGTCCAAGTCTCCCGCGGCGCCGGAACGACCGAACATCACGTCGAGCAGCGAGGCGCCACGGTCCTTCCGGAGTACCTCCTCGCACCGGTCGAGCACCGCGCGCACCACCGGCTCGCTGTCGTAGAGTGCGGCGCCCATACCCGGCCACTGACTGGCCTGTCCGGTGTAGACGAACGCCACCTTCGAGGCCTCGCGGGATGGCGGACCGTCGCCCGCATCAGCGATCGCCCGCAGCCCGTCGCGCAGCGACTCCGCGTCGTGAAACGCCACCCCCGCGCGGTGGCTGAAGTGGCTCCGCCCGATGCTGGCCGACCAAGCCATGTCGGGGAGCAGGGCACCGGACACCGCGTCCCCGCCCGCGAGTGCTGTCTCCTCTTCGTCAAGCCATGCCAGATAGCGCCCCGCCAGGTCGCGAAGCGCAGCGCCTGACTTCCCGGAAAGCGGCAGCAGGCGTGTCCTTCGGGGGGCAAGTCCGCCCTCCGCCCCCAACGGGGCGACGGAGCCAGGCAGTGAAACCGCGATCGGCCGGGGAGCGCCGGCGACCCGACCCTTCCCGTCGAGGCTCGACACGGAACCGCCGGGCGGGACATATCCCTCCAGCACGACATGGGCGTTCGTGCCTGACCAGCCGAACCCGCTGACGCCGGCGAGCGGCGGGCGGTCTGCATCGGCCGGCCATGACGTCGGGGCAGTCGTCACCTGCAGCGGCAGCCGCTCCCAGTCCATCGCCGGGTTCGGATTGCGGAAGTGCAGGTGCCTGGGGATGATTCCCCGATTCATCGCCAGCACGGTCTTGATCAGTCCCGCGGCCCCTGCCGCCGATTCCAGATGGCCGATGTTGGTCTTGACCGAGCCGACCAGCAGCGGGCGGTCCGCGTCGCGACCACGCCCGTAGACCGCCGCCATCGCGTCGATCTCGATCGGGTCGCCCACCTCTGTCCCGGTCCCGTGCGCCTCCAGATAGTCGATATCCGACGGGAGGACCCCCGCCCGCTCGAGCGCCGCCGCGATGACGCGTTGCTGCGCCGCCCCGTTCGGAACCGTCAGACCCGGGCTCGCCCCGTCCTGATTCAGCGCCGTGCCCCGGATCACGCCCCAGATGCGATCGTTGTCCGCCTCCGCGTCAGCGAGCCGCTTCAGGACGATGATGCCGCAGCCTTCGCCCCGCACGTACCCGTTGGCGGAAGCGTCGAAGGCCTTGCACTGGCCGTCCGGTGACAGCATTCCCGCGTTAGCGCGGAATTCCAGAAGCCGGCCGGACAGGATGATGTTCACCCCTCCGGCAAGCGCGAGGTCGGCGTCACCTCGCTGCAGGCCTGCGACCGCCAGGTGCGTGGCGACCAACGATGACGAACAGGCGGTGTCCACCGCCAGCGCCGGCCCCCCGAGGCCCAGCGCAAACGCGACGCGGCCGATCGCGGTATTGAGGGACGTGCCAGTGACCGCATACAGGTTGGCGGCGGGCTCGGCCGACCCCGCATTCTCGCTGGCCTCCAGGATCAGTCCACGGTAGTCGTTGTTGCTGATGCCCGCGTAGACACCGGTACGACTGTCCTTAAGCCGCTCGGGGTCAATGCCGGCGTCTTCAAGCGCCCGCCAGCCGGTCTCCAGGATCAGCCGTTGCTGCGGGTCCAGCAAGTTTGCTTCGACCGGCGAAATACGGAAAAAGGCGGCGTCAAACCGGTCGAGATCTTCGAGATAGGCGCCGAAGCGGCAGGCGTTGATTTGTCCCGTGTCGTCGGGAAACAACATGCCCAAACGCCCGATGCCGGACCCCGGAACACCCTGCTGGACCGCGTTCCCGCCGGCCTCCAGCAGGTCCCAGAAAGCGGAAAGGCCGCCCGCCCCTGGAAATCGGCAGGCCATGCCCACGATCGCGATCGGCGAATTCGGGTCAGAGAATGCCGGCGAACGGCCCGCAGCGAGGGAGTGCCGTTCTTCGCCTAGCGCGGAATTCCGGTCTGAGTCCCTCATCGCGAATCCTCTTTTTTTGAGCGGCGCTGTGGCCCGCGAACCGGCGCCGACGTTGTCCCTTGAACCGTCATGATATTCGCAACATGATACTACCGAAGGCGACGCTCGACGTGAGGCGGCGTGACAGCCTGAATGGCACTTCCCATTCCGAGGGTGTCTCGCCGAACGTATCGTCGAGAGCACCAGCCACCCCGCAAACATCTTTTCAAGACAGCACAGACAACTCGAGGACAACCCCGCTGCCTACCCTGTATGCCACTCGCCGCGGGTGGTGGTGTTCTTCCGGGTCCCGCTCGATGAGCGTCAGCGGCATCGCCGCGTAATCGCTCTGCCGCCCTAGGCAGATGAGCGGCCGCGCACGTCGAGACACGCCTCAACTGACCGTCTGAAGGTGGTGGCGGAGTTCAACTCCGATCGGCACGGACCAACATCCAAGGCCTTCGTGGCCTCTCGTGGAAGTCCCTGTAAGGTGCCTAAGTGAAGCCATCATGACGTCCTAGCGCGCAAGCTTTCGAACACGGTGGCCCTGTTGCCGTATAATGGTGATCTTCCCGAAAACCAGAAGAAGCCTTACCCTGACTAGGCAACTCAAGTCTGGACGAGCTATTGAGATCGGAACCGGACGTCGGCCGCGATCGGCTCCTGCCACGGTCCAAGACGCCGGCGCTGCGGGAGGTGGCCGTCGCCGACCTGGCCGGTCTTGGCGTCAGCCGAGCCGACCGGGTGGCGCTCCAAGCCTGGGCGGCGGAGATCGAGCCGCGCCTGGAGCGTCATCAGATCGACATCGCCGATCGGACCATCACCAGCCCGATCGGTGGGTGGTCAGTGGCACGTTCACGATCTTTACCCAACGTATCAAGGGGCGGATCGACATCCAGCCACCCGAGGCACGCCGAAAGCCGGGGATGATGGCGGAGGCGCGTGTCGACGACGGCTCCGCCGGCGGGTTCCGGTCGTGCCTGCGGTGACCGCCGCTCCCGCACCCAGCGGTTCCCTGCACAAGGCGGGGACCCTCCTCGCGGTCTTGCTGGCCACGCTGGCGATGGTCATGTCGTCGACGATGGGAAACGTGGTGATCCCCGACGTCATGGGGACGTTCGGGATCGGCCAGGATCAGGCACACTGGATCTACACCGGATTCCTGTCGGCCATGGCAGCGGGCATGTTGCTGAACGCCACGCTGGTGACCCGGTTCGGGCCGCGCAATGTACTGCTGGGAGCGTTAGCCGTCTTCTCGGTTGCCGCCCTCTTCGGTCAATACGTGCCAACGTTCTCCGGCGTGGTCATGGCGCGGATCGTACAAGGTCTGTGCGCCGGCCTGGTGCAGCCGCTGGGGCTCAGCGTCGTCTTTCTGGCGTTTCCTCCGGAAGCGCGCGGCAGGGCCATGGGATGGTACGGCATGGGCATCGTGTTCGGGCCGGCGATCGGTCCGCTGATCGGCGGCTTCATCATGGAGGAGGCACACTGGCGCATGGTCCTCGCCGCGCCGCTGCCCGTCATGTTCGTCGCGGCCTGCCTCGCATCACGCTTCGTCCCCGGTCGCGACGAAGACGCCGTGCGAACCCCATTCAACGCCGTGAGTTTCGTGCTCGTGATCGCTTCAGTCATGCTGTTCCTCACCGGGATCAGCACCGGTCAACGCGACGGCTGGACGACCGACCAGGTGTTCTTGCTGTTGTTCGGCTCGGCGAGCGCGATGATTGCCTTCGTACTGCGGGAACTGTCCACGCCAAATCCACTCCTGCAGCTCCGGCTGTTCGCGTACCCGAAGTACGTCGCCTCGGCACTCGTCGCGTTCGTGTTCGGGGCCGGTGTGTTCGGTACCCTCTACATCATCCCCGTACTTGTACAAACCGTCCAAGGTCTGTCTCCGCTGGCGTCCGGGCTGGTGCTGCTGCCTGGCGGCATTGTGATGTTGATTGCCTTTCCCTTTGCCGGGCAAATCGCGGGCAAATTTCCAGCCTTTGCCACCATCGGAGCAGGTCTGCTGCTGCTCGCCTATTCCTGCTGGCTGCTCGCCGGCACCGGCATCCTTTCCACGTTCTGGACAATGGCGGCTCTGATTGCCCTCGGCCGGATCGGCCTCAGCATGATTCACCCGGCACTGAGCCTAATCACGCTGGAAGCAGTACCGCGCGGACTGGCACCTTATGCTTCAGGCACAAATTATTTCATCCGGATGGCGGGAGGGGCCGTCGGGGTCAGCGCGCTCGCCATCTACATGGATTCGCGCATTGCCAAGCACAGTCACGAATTGGTGATCAGTCAAACCGCCGACAATTTCGTCTCCACGGGTCTCCGTGACAAGCTGTTCATGATCTTGGAGACCACGGGCCTCCCGATGGAAGCACGCCATGGTCTGTCCGAGAGCTATCTCCGGGACGTGCTCTCCCTAAAGGCACATGAACTCGCCTTTCAGGATGGCCACCTCGCCCTGACGTTGTTCTTTCTCGCGGGCCTGATCACGGCAGTGCCGCTGCTGCTGCGAAGAACTTGAACACCCGTCCACCGGCGCCACACGCGGCAGAGCCCACCAGCGCCGATCACTTGGAGATAACGAGCGAGGGGATGCTGGCACGTCCTCGCCACAGCCCATCGCGGCCAGGCTTCAAAAATCAGGAGCAATGCTAAGCAACCTCCAGATCTCGGTTGGCCGTAAATCGAGCGACCGTTCCGTGACGCAGGGAAGCCCCACCTCCAGACTGCATCACCAGCCGTTCAGATTGGCGGCCTTTCACCATGCGCCCAGTTCGCCGGCCACCGCTCGACCGGTTTCGAGCGCGCTGAAAAGCGCGTACGGGGAAGCGGGAAGAGCGCTTCCCAGATGTGAAGATGTGTCGCGGAAGGCCTGGCAGATGTCCAAGCGATGGCAGGAAACCCTCGCTGGTCCGGGTGAGTTCGAGCCAGGCAAGCAATAGTCCATCAGCGCCGGCGAAAGACCGGGCCGCATTCGAGGGCGATGCATACGGGCAAGGCAGGGTCGGGCAGGCAGCGAGTCCGGTTCTGACATCGAAGGCACGTCTCAGCCTGCTGCTTCTTGCGTATCTTCGTCTTCACCGCGTCTCCACGGGCGCGTGCGGGGGAGTGTATTTCTCGCTCTAATCGCCGTTTCAAAACCCACGATATCTTGGTACTTCCACGTAGGTCTGATTGCGGGCGTCATCAGTTTACGTTAATTTGCGAGCACATCTCTCTCGGACGTCGCCGCATGTCCGCACGGTGGAATCCCATTTCCCGCGGGTGAGCGGTGAACTCAGGGCCTACACTCAACGTTTACCGAAACAAAGAAAGGAACCCAGGCACATGTCGTCAACAGAAGACCGTCTGAGGAAGATTATCAATGACAATTTCGATCT
This sequence comes from Alphaproteobacteria bacterium, assembly GCA_022825235.1. Lineage (GTDB taxonomy): Bacteria > Pseudomonadota > Alphaproteobacteria > TMED109 > TMED109 > VXPW01. The sequence continues at coordinate 66,456 of JAJDYI010000049.1, forward strand.
GGATCATGAGCCGGATTTCGACAGGGCGTTCAGCGAGACCGGGGTCTCCTCGGTGGATGCGGTGGCCTTCTTCAAGCTGGTGAACGACGAGTTCGACCTAAAGATGGCCGCAGAGGACTGCTTACAGTTCCAGACTTTGCGGGAGGTCGTTGCCTACATTGACGCGCGCGCCGGCTAACCGTTCTCGGAACCTACCCGCCGCTCCCGACAACATTTAGCGCTGCGTGAGTAGAGCCGGCTGCCCCAGTTTCCGGGGCACTGTGATGCTGGGCTCAAGTCAGCGAGGATGTTGCCGGGAACGCCTTGCAGATTGCGGAATGCCACCGGGAGAACGCTACACCTTGCGCTGAAACGGTAGAAGCAATGTGGGAATTACCGGAACCCGTTTCGGTTCATGAGGTTGCCCTCGACGACGAAACAGTCACGGTGGTCCGGCGGCATGGCACCCCGGACGCCGGCATCCGGCTCATCTTGAGCCACGGCAGTGGCCTCGCAATCGATCTTTACTACCCGTTCTGGACACTGCTTGCCGACGATTTCGACCTATTCGTCTACGACATCAGGAACCACGGCTGGAACAGCGTCGGCACCCGACGGAAGCACAATATTCCGACGCTCATGCATGACCATGACCTCATTCTCGAATCCATTCACAACCGCTACGGGGGAAAACCGACGGTAGGCGTGTTTCACTCCCTGTCCACGCTCGTGGCACTCCTATCGTTCACCGACCGTTATTCCGCCCTCGTGCTGTTCGACCCACCGCTATGCAAGCCTGGCGCGAGCCAGCTGGAGCTGCATGATGCCGCTGAACGCGCGGCCGCCTTGATCCGGAAGCGAGGTCATCGGTTCAAAACGCAGGAGGAGTTTGCGAACTTCCTTCGCCTGGTTCCCACGTTTGCACGCGTCGTGCCCGGCGTGCAGGAACTGATGGCCGAAACGACGCTCCGACCAACTGCAAGCGGCGATGGTTACGAACTCCGCTGCCCCCGGGAATACGAAGCCCAGTTGATGGACTATGCCCGGGGCTTTTTCCCCCTGCTCAACCTCGAACTGCTCTCCTGCCCGACGAAGGTCATCGGCGGGGACCCGACGATTCGAAGCGTGTACCTTCCGAGTTTTGATCTCGGGCAGATCTCGGCCGTGGATTACGATTTTGTGCCCGAATCGACGCATTTCCTGCAATTGGAGCATCCCGCGGAATGTGCGTCTTTGACCCGCTCGTTCCTGGAGCGTCTGGCACTCCAGTAGGGCCAGCATGAAGGCGGTCGGCGATCAGTCAGGGAACCAGCCCCGACCGAAGTTCCCGCTTCGACGGGCAGTCTCCGGCGCTGGTGGCGTCGACGCCATATCCCAATTTGCGCCCCGGCGCCCGTACAACGATTGATTGCGGGCCCATCGAGCGATCGACGGGATGAGCCGACAGCAGCGCAACCTGCTTCACAGGACTCCGACATAACGCCGCCCGGCCTCTGGCAACGCCTCCCGCTCTCCTTCCGCGGGCTCCGGTTGAACTGACCACTGTCCCGGTCCCCACCACCATGGATTGCGCAAGTGGCGCGGGCGCCGCGTGCCCGGCATAGGTGGGGCTGGCGGCAGACCGGCTTGAGGCACGCCCTGACGAAATCCTTCAGCGCATTCGTTGGCAACCCTGCGCGCATCAAGGTCCCCAGGCTCGTGCCTGGTTGTGTGAGCGATACGTGGCGGCACCACGGGCACCGGCCTGGGCGCCCACCGAAGCGGCACGGGACTCGCCTACTTCCGGATCAAAATCGGCGTACCGACTGGCACCAGCGCCACCAGTTCCCGAATTTCCTGGTTGGTGACTGCGATGCAACCGTTGGTCCAATCCTCCTGACCGTGGCCCACTTCCTCGGCAGAGATTCCGTTGGGCAGACCGTGAATCATGATCTGCCCACCGGGGTCGTACCCCGATTCCGAAGCGCGACGACGGTCCCAGGCGTTCGGATAGCTGATGTGCAACGCGCGATGGAACGCACTCTCCGCCACATACCCGTCAATCCGGTAGAAGCCCTCCGGGGTCTGCCCGTCACCCTCGCGGGACTTGTGGCCCTCCGGGTTGAAGCCGAGCGCGATGCGATAGGTCCGAATGATCTGTCCCCCCCGCATCAGGCGGAGCAAGCGCTGACGCTTGTCCACGACCACGAGGTCCACCGCCCCGGCCGCAGCCGCGGCCGCGCCAACGACGCCGGGCGCGGCCAGCGATGCACCAAGAAACGTTCTGCGAATCATGGGGTCGCCCCAGCCAATGCAGCGGGCTCAAGCGGCAGGTGCTGGAGCTGCGCAATGGGGGCCCGCGGGTTCACTTGATTCTCCGTCCCCCAGGCAACGCGGTCGAACGAACCGCATCGGTCGCAGACTGCCTGCCAGCGCAAGTATCCCTCGGCACACGCGCAGCATGTCCAGGTCGGCGCCGGCTGGGCGTCGAGTGCCGCTGACAGCCAATTCGACGCCGCCTCGGGATCGTTGCCGCCCTGGCGCTCGAGGTCGGCCAGCATCCGATACACGCGCTCGTCATGGTGGCCGCCCCGTACGAGATCCAGATACTTGCGGGCCACCCCGAACAGCTTGGCGCGGAGCGCCACTTCCGCCAGCGCAAGGTGCCCCTCCATCGTGTTCGGAGTCAACTTGGTCAGTTCCTCCAACGGCCCCACCCCGGCGAGCGGACCGTCCGCCCCGCTTGCCCGCAGCAGCAGGAACGCCAGGTCGGGGTGAGGCTGCGTCTTCCAGGCGGTGCGGATCACCCGCGCAGCCTCGCTGGATCGCCCGGCGTCAAGCCATACTTCCGCCGCGATGGCGGCGGCCGGCGCAAAGTCGGGCAATAGGGAAACAGCTTCAGACGCCGCTCGCTGTGCGTGCGCGGCGTTGCGGTCGGCCCGGCTGGCCCTCGCGACTTCGACCGCGATGACACCCCGGGCCCTGCGCGCCGCGTCTTCCGCCATGTGTCCACTTCGCCGCATTGCGGCAACGGTTTGCTTTGCCCGGTCCCAGCGGTGGAGCCGCAGGCTCAGGTCGAGGCACTCCTGCAGCGCCCAGCGCGGCGAGGGAACCTGCTCGGCGGCGCGTTCGGCGAGCTCGAGGGCGTGTTCAAGGCGGCCCTGCTGTCGTACCTCGGCGACCAGGCCCCGCAGGGCGGCGAGCCTCGTCCGGCCACTGTGCTCCATGCGCTCGAACACGGCATGAGCTTCCGCCGAATCCTCCGCCAGCATGGCAGCCTGCGCTTCGAGCAGCAGCCGCAGCGGGGCGTCGGCCGGCAGCACGCGAACACCCTTCAGGGCACTGCGCACGCCACGTTCATCGCCACCGGCCGCGGCCGTGAGGCCGGATTCCAGGGAGCGCCAGCCGCGCCGCACGCGTTGATTCCGCCATGCTGCGGCGGCGCGGCGCGGCAGGCTCCACATGAACCGGATCACCAGCAGTCCGCACAGGACCAGTCCGGCCGCAGCCAAGAGCGACGCGAAGAGCAGACCCGGCGCGGCACGCACCTCCCAACCCTGCCATTCAAGTCGGAACTGTCCGGGCACTTCGGCCAACCAGGCGGCTCCAAACCCGGCGGCCGCCAACACTCCCAACAGGATCAGCAGCCGTATCATCGCCGCTCCGGCCCAGTCGACAGGTCCGCCTCCCGAACGAGTTCCGCGATCCGCCGGTCGGCGTAGCGTTCCAGGTCCTGCACTGCGGCACGTGCCGCCAGCACCCGTCCCGTATCGTCTCGCCAGTCTGCCAGCTCGGCCCGAACCACCTCGGGCAGCGTCCCGCTTTCCTCCCAGGCCGCGCGCAAATCGCCGGCGTCCACGAGGAAACCTGCGCGCGCCAGCACCGCTTCCGCCGATTCACCTTCCGGAATCTGCGTCCGACGGACTTCGACGAGGCCGGTCACGCGCTCAAGCAGCCGATCCAGACCGTCCGCGCCGGGATCCCGCAGCGCCGCACGGGCCGCTGGCACGGCGGCCGAGAACTGCCGGGCCAGTTCCGCTGCCGTCGTAACTCCCGACAGGGCGTAGGGCGCGAGCTCGGTCAGTGCGTCGATAGCCTCGGCGTCTCCTCCGACCAATTCGCGGAGCAGGTCCAGCGAGTCCGCGAAGGGGCGGCCGCGGATCGTTTCGATACCGACACGTCGAATCACCCGCGCGGTAGCGAGGGCGCGGAGACCGGCCTGCACCCGGTCGAGGTCTGCCGACACGGCTCGCGAAATCTCGGCAAACCGGCCCGTCACCGCAACCGCGTCGGCCTCGGAACCGGGAACCAGCACCAGTGCTCCCAGCCGGTCTTCCACCGCACGGAGCTGGCGGCCCAGCGAGGCACCGAGCGCATCCACCTCGGTCCGGAAGGCCAGCGCATCCTGGTCGGCTGCGACCCGCTCCACCCGGGCGGTCAGATCCTGCAGGTCTCCTTCCGTCAGCGCACGGGACGCATTGGCCGACACCTGCTGCTCAAGCTCGGCAATACGGACCTCCAGGGACTGGGCCTCCGTACGCGCCGCCGCGATGTCGCGCCGAAGTTCCCAAACCGCGAGGCCGGCTGCGGCGGCGAGGGCCACCGCGAGGCCCACCCCGAGGAAGAGCACATACGGCCGGGTCCTGCGCCGTTCCCCGGCCTGCCCCGAGGCGCCGCGCTGGCTGCCCGGCATGTCCGGAGCCGGGGACGATGAGGGCACGGACCGCTGGCCGGCCCGTTTCCTGCCCGCAGCCTTCGGGGAGCCCGCTCCGGTGCCGGCAGACGACTTTGCCTCGGGAGGGGCAGCGTCGTTCTTGGTCGGCCCTGCCGAACGGGGAGTGGCGGCGGGATCTGACGGGGTGGAGGACCCCGAGCGCCCGGATTCCGGCGCGTCTCGTGAGGCCATCATCAGGGTGCTCGCATCCGGGCGTCCGGTGGCATGGGTCGAAGATACCACCAGATGCCCGGACCAATCGGGCGGCAGGATTCCGGAGGCGCGCCCCGAGCGCCCGGGCCGGTCGGCCTACCCGAAGCTCCCATCCGCCACACGTGGTCCCCCGACAATTCGGTGACCGGAACCGCGCCGAGATCCTGCCGCAGATCCGGAGGCAGCTCCCCTCCCGCACCGTCACCGGTCGTGCAGGGCCTCCCACGACCCGCTCACAGCCGCTGATCACATTTGATCACGACCTCGTCGACGTCGGTATCCGCCGCAACATCGACCTCGACGCGGATCGTCCGATACCCCTCCCGGTGCCCCTGAAACACGTAGGTCCCTGGCGGCAGTGTCACGATGGTTCGGTCGATCCGCCCGAGCGCGCGAATCCCGCGAATCAGCACGAGCGTTGCCTGATCGGACACCACGGTCACCGGGACTAGCCGATCAGCCTCGTCGGACAAAGGAGCAATCTCGAGCGATTCGCCGGAAATCTCCGGACGGGCAGGCACGCTAAGGGGTTCCACGGCGCCACCGACGGGCCCCGGGCGTGTCGCCAGGTTCGCCGTGGGTGGCGAACGTGCCGGCACCGCGGCACCGGGATCGGCCGCGACCTCGCTCGTGACCAACAGGGCTTCGGCGACGCTTCTCGCGGTGCGCAGCTCCTGGATCGCTTCATCGAACGCTCGGCGGCGGACCGCGAGGCCAGCCCGTCGCTCTGCGTTCGCCACCACCGACGCCGCCTCGGGATCTGTCGACACACCGGCCATGGAAGGCCATGCGCGGGCGCGCCATGCCTCGTAGTCGGCGGCGAAAGCCGCGTACCGTTCACATGGCTCACGCGGAACCAGCGCACAGTTGACACGCGCGAGCATCCTCGACTCTAGGCGCCCGGCGTGCGACCCATCCAGAACGGACTCCAGCCGCCCGTCCGGCCGGGGGACACCGGAATCCTCCATCCCGTCCTGCCTGCCCACCACGACGTAGACCGCCACGAGGAAGACCGCCAACACCAGCAACGGCCGAGCGATCCCGCGAAGCGCCCAGATCGCGAGCCGACCGGCCATCGTCGTCAAGAGACGCATGCTTGCAACCGAATGCCCGCCGGCAATCCCTGTGCGCGGCGCGCCCCACGCATCGCGTCGCTGCACCGCGGCCCCCCGCTCCGAACGATCCCGTGCGGTTTCGGCGGCCGTACCGCATACTGACGAGGCGCCCGTGCGCCCTCCGGCCACGATGCCGGGCGCGTGGAGCCCTGTGTCGCGGGAGCCGTCGAGGCGCAGGCGGATACCATTCGGGAAGATTGTGTCCGACGCATGGCCACGTTCCTAGCAGTTGCCGTCGGCGGTGCGATCGGTGCCGTGCTCCGGCACGCCGTGAGCACGGGAATGTACAGCTGGTTGGGCACGGGCTTCCCGTGGGGCACCCTGGCGGTCAACGTGCTGGGGTCACTCGTCCTCGGCATCGTGACCGAGGCCGGCGCGTCGGCATTGAAGCTCACCCCCGAACTACGGGCGCTGATCGCCACCGGTCTCCTGGGAGCCTTCACGACCTTCTCGACCTTTGCACTTGACACCGCGGCCCTGTTCGACCGCCAGGCGACGGTCTCCGGCCTCCTCTATGTCGGCGCCTCCGTCACGCTGTGCATCGGCGGGTTCTACCTTGGCGCCGGCAGCGCTCGATGGGCCCTCTCTTGACGGGCGGCCGGATGCCGGAGACGGTCCGCGACGACGACGATGGCATTCGGCTCGACCGCTGGCTGCGCGAGCAGTTGCCCGAACTACCGTTCCCACTCGTCCAGAGACTCATCCGTACCGGCCAGGTTCGCGTGGACGGCCGCCGCGCCAGAGGCCATCTTCGCCTGGCGGCTGGACAGGTGGTGCGCATCCCTCCGGTGGAGCGCCAGGCCCGCGGGTCGCCGGCATCCCTCCCGACCGACGAGCAGATCGCATCGCTGTCGGAGCGCATGCTCTACCGGGACGATCACTTCATCGCGATTAATAAGCCTGCGGGCCTCGCCGTCCAGGGGGGCCCGGGGATCTCGATTCACCTGGACGGCATGCTGGATGCCCTGCGAGGGAGCGCGGATGAGCGACCGCGCCTGGTCCACCGCCTCGACCGGGACACGACTGGCGTCCTCTTGCTGGCCCGCTCACGCCGGGCGGCCCAGCATTGCAGTCGGATCTTTCGATACGGCCTCGCCGACAAGGTGTACTGGGCCCTGGTGGACGGGGTCCCGAAGCCGCGCAGCGGTCAGATCGCAGGCCACTTGCGGAAGATCACCGCTGGCGGTGAGCGGCGGATGGTCGGGGGATCGACCGGGCGGGCCGCCGCTACCGGCTACAGGACGAGAGGGGCGTCAGGCGGCGTCGCGTGGCTTGAACTTCGGCCGGAAACCGGGCGAACGCATCAACTGCGGGTGCATTGCGCCATGATCGGATGCCCCATTCAGGGGGATGCCAAGTACGGCGGCGACGGAGCCAGATCGGGCAGCCCGCTGCAGCTCCATGCCCGAGAGATCGCGGTGCCGGATCTGGAGGGCTGCACGCTACGGATCGAAGCACCGGTGCCCGAGACGATGCGATCCGCTTTCGCACGGGCCGGATTCAGGATTCCTAACTTTTCGGGCGGGGCGCCGTGACGTCCGTGGCGAGGCAGCGTCAGACGACCTGCCCCGCCCCGGACTGTTCCACGACCTCACCGGCGATCACGCGTGGCGGGATGCTCCCGTGCCGACCAGTAGCCCCTGCATGCCGTTACCCAATCGGCGAACGATGCGAACGAACGCTTCCCGAACTGCCTTGCCCTGCAGGGCGCGGCCCGCCCGGGCCAAACCGGGGTAATCAGTGCCGGCCGTGTCGATCAGCTGGGTGCCGGTAGAGGGTCGGTAGAAGAGGGTGTTCATCGCCTTGTTCCTTTCAAGCACGCGACGAGCGTGCCTGTTGGACCATGTAGGTGCGCGCTGAGCGTCTACCTATAGGCGGTATCACGCCTCAGTTATGCAACTTTTGCATGGTTCGGGATATTCGCAGGCCCGCATTGCGGCTTCAAACGGACGGGGCGAAGGCACAGCACGACATTGTCGTCGCCTGGTCGACGGTGGCGATGGAGCGCATCGTCACTGACAGACATGCAGTTTCTGCATTACTGTGCGATGGCCGGTGGGGCCGCGGACTTTCCGGTGCGATCAGTCCAGGAAGATGTCCTGCTGCAGCTGGGCGGCGGGGTCGACCGCATAGGACGCCAGGCTCTCGATCCCGGCTTCACGTAGAACGTCCTCGTCGATGAAGGTGTTCCCGGTACAGGAGCGCGCAGGACGGGTCACGATGGCGTGGGCGGCGTCCGCCATGATGTCGGGTTTCCGGCTCCGCTCCATCAGCTCCGCCCCGACGACGAACTCGACGGCCGCAGTCGCGATCGTGGTACGCGGCCACAGCGCGTTCGAGGCGATGCCGGCTTCCGCCAGTTCACCCGCCATGCCGATGGCGAGCATCGCCATCGCGTACTTCGACGCCGTGTAGGCGGCGTGCGGCGCAAACCAATCGGGGTTGAGATTCAGTGGTGGTGCCAAAGTCAGTATGTGCGGGTTCGAAGCCTGCCTGAGGTGCGGGATGGCGTGGTGCGACACCACGTGCGTGCCGCGCACATTGATTCCGAACATCAGGTCGAACCGCTTGGTCGGGGTCGCTTCCACGCCGGCCAGGTGAATGGCGCTCGCATTGTTGACCAGCACGTCCAGACCGCCGAAGGTCTCCACGGTCCGCCGGACGCAGTCCGCCACCTGCTCCTCGGCCCTGACGTCGAGCGCGACGGCGAGGGCTTTCCCTCCCGCCTGCTCCACCTCTTCGGCCGCCGAGTGAATCGTGCCCGGCAGTTTCGGGTGCGGATCCTCGGTCTTGCCCGTCACCACCACATTGGCTCCGTCGCGCGCGCACCTGAGCGCGATGGCCTTCCCGATCCCGCGGCTTGCGCCGGTGACCAGAACCGTCTTTCCAGATAGTGCCGGCATGGGCTTCCTCTACCGGGGCGCCAGACGGACGGTACCGTCGAGCCGAATGGTCTCGCCGTTGATCATCGGGTTTTCGTAAATATGCCGGACCAGCGACGCGTATTCCTCGGAGCGCCCCAGGCGCGCCGGGTGCAGCGTGGACGCGATCAGCGATTCCTTGGCTGCTTCGGGAAGGCCTGCCAGCATCGGCGTTTCGAACAACCCGGGCGCGATAGTCACGACACGGATCGCGAAGCGCGCCAGTTCACGGGCCGCGGGCAGGGTCAACGCCACCACGCCGCCCTTGGACGAAGCGTACGCTCCCTGGCCGATCTGGCCATCGAATGCGGCCACCGATGCGGTGTTGACGATCAGGCCCCGGTCCTCACCGTCCGGCTCGTTTCCCTGCATGGCCGCCGCGGCCGCCTTCATGACGTTGAACGTCCCCACCAGGTTGATCTGGATCACGCGGACATACGCCTCGAGCGGCAACGGGCCGTCACGGCCGACCACTCTCCCGGGAGTTGCAACGCCCGCACAGTTGACCACGAGGTTGAGCGGACCGAACGCCTGCACGCTGGCGGCAACGGCATCAGCCACCGCGCTCTCGTCGGCCACGTCGAGGGCCACCGCCCGGCTGCGCGCCCCCATTCGCGTCGCCAGCGCCCCGGCGCGGTCGCCGTCAATGTCCACGATGCTCGCGTGGCCACCGGCATCGAGCACAGCCTCCACCGTGGCGGCTCCCAATCCGGACGCGCCGCCCGTCACGAACGCATGGGCTCTGCTGAAATTCATGCACTAGCTCCTGAGATATCGGGTCGCCGCCACGGGCGCCCGTTCAATGACGGGTAACGTCGTCGCCGACCGGTTTCACGGGTGGGCCCGCCGGAATGTTCAGCTGGCCCATGTCGTCGCTCCATTCACGGGTCGACAGGCCCGGAAGGACATGCGAGAGGATCTCGTCGACTTCGTTGACCGGCACGATCTCGAGACCATCCTTCACCTCGTCCGGAACGTCCGCCAGGTCCTTCTCGTTGTCTTTCGGGATGAGCACGGTTCGAATACTGCCCCGGAGCGCCGCCAGGAGCTTTTCCTTCAACCCGCCGATCGGGAGCACCCGCCCGCGCAGGGTCACCTCCCCGGTCATGGCCACGCGTGCCGAGGCCGGGATGCCCGTGAGCGCCGACAAGATGGACGTGACGATCGCCAGCCCCGCGGAAGGTCCGTCCTTTGGCGTCGCACCCTCCGGCACGTGGAGGTGAATGTCCCTCGTGTCGAATGTTTCGGGATCGATGCTGAGCAACGGTGCGCGCGATCGCAGGTACGAGACTGCCGCCTTGACCGACTCCTGCATCACATCGCCCAGCTGGCCGGTGATCTGGCGCCGGCCCTTGCCGGGCATCGTGACCGCCTCGATGGTCAGCAGGTCACCGCCCACTTCGGTGTACGCGAGTCCGGTCGCGACCCCCACCATCTGCTCGCTCTCGATTTCGCCGTAGCGGTAACGCGGCGGCCCGAGATACTCGGGCAGGTCATCGGGCCCCACCACGACCGTCTCGATCTCCTCGCCCACGATCTTGCGGACGGCCTTCCGGCACAGCTTCGCGATCTCGCGCTCGAGGTTTCGAACGCCGGCTTCACGCGTATAGCGCTGGATGATCGTCTCCAGCGCATCGTCCCGGAGCGTCCACTCCTGCGGCCGGAGGCCGTTGCGCTTCATCTGCTTGGCGATCAAGTGCGACTTGGCGATTTCAATCTTCTCGCGCTCGGTGTAGCCCGGCAAGGGGATGATCTCCATCCGGTCCAGCAGCGGCTGCGGCATGTTGCGCGTATTCGCCGTGGTCAGGAAAAAGACCCCCGACAGGTCGTAGTCAACCTCGAGGTAGTGATCGTTGAAGGTGATGTTCTGCTCCGGGTCCAGCACCTCCAGCAGGGCCGACGTCGGATCCCCCCGCCAGTCAGCACCAAGCTTGTCGATCTCATCCAGCAGGAAGAGCGGGTTGGACACCTTGGCCTTCTTCATGCCCTGGATGATGCGCCCTGGCATCGAGCCGACGTAGGTACGGCGATGACCGCGGATCTCCGCTTCGTCGCGAATGCCGCCAAGCGCAACTCGAACGAACTTCCGGCCCGTCGCCCGGGCGACCGATTCCCCCAGGGACGTCTTTCCCACGCCGGGCGGGCCGACGAGACAAAGGATCTGACCGTGCCCGCGCTTGGTTCGCTGCTGTACGGCGAGGTGTTCGAGGATGCGCTCCTTCACCTTCTCCAGACCGTAATGGTCCTCGTTCAGGATGGTTTCCGCCCTCTTGAGATCGCGGTTGACGCGGCTGGGCTTCTTCCAGGGAACGTCCAGCAGCCACTCGATGTAGCTACGCACCACCGTCGACTCGGCGGACATCGGACTCATCGAGCGCAGCTTCCGCAGTTCTCCCAGGGCCTTCGCCTTGGCTTCCTTTGAAAACTTGGTCGCCATGATCCGCGAGCGGAAGTTGTCGGCGTCGTCCTCATCGCGATCGCCTCCTTCACCCAACTCGCGCTGGATCGCCTTCATCTGTTCGTTGAGGTAGTACTCGCGCTGCGAGCGCTCCATCTGGGTCTTGACTCGCGTCCGGATCTTGCGCTCGACCTTCAGCACCTCGATCTCTGCTTCGATCGACGCGTGGATCATGTCAAGCCGCTTCCGGATGTCACTCGTCTCGAGCAGCGTCTGCCGATCCGAGATCTTGCTTCCGATCTGGGCTGCCACCGCATCGGCGATCCGGCCAGGGTCGGTAAAGTCGATCTGCGCGATCGACGCCACCATCTCCTGTCCGATCTTCTTGCTGAGCTTCGCGTAGGTCTCGAACCGCGCGTGCACGGCGCGCAGCAACGCCTCGAGCGTGCTGTCCAGCGCCGGCGTTTCGTCAGGAAGGTCGGAGATCCTGGCCTGGAGGAACGTGTCGGTGACGGTGAACTCTTCGATTGACGCCCGCACCACGCCTTCGACCAACACCTTCACGGTGTTGTCAGGGAGCTTGAGCAACTGGACGATCTTTCCGACCGTGCCGACCGGATAGATGTCCTTCGGTCCCGGGTCGTCTTCAGTGGATTCGCGTTGGGCGACGAGCAGGATCCGCTTGTCGCCCCCCATGGCCTCTTCCAGGGCGCGCACCGTCTTTTCCCGCCCCACGAACAGTGGGACGATCATGTGGGGGAAGACGACGATGTCCCGGAGCGGCAACACCGGCAAGAGCGTCGTCTCGCGTTCCGGCACCGAGGGGACGGCCTTCTCACTATCGTCTTGCATGCTGCTTTGTCCTTAGTGGCTCCGGAAACGGCTGGCGCCGCCATGCACAGTTGTGATGTCCAGAGCCCTATTTCAAGAGCCGGCGCGCGCTCCGGAAATGGCGCGGGGCTGCGCGCGCTCCGCCGCTGAGCCGACGGCAGGGTCGGCAAAGATCATCAGGGGCTGCCGACGGCCCTCGGCAACTTCCGAATCGATGACAACTTCCTGTACTCCATCGCGCGACGGCAGATTGAACATCGTGTCCAACAGAATAGCTTCAAAAATCGACCGCAGGCCGCGGGCGCCCGTTTTCTGCGAAATGGCCCGACGGGCGATCACGCGAACGGCGTCCTCGGTGACCGTCAGCTTCGCGCCCTCCATCTCGAACATGCGGGCGTATTGCTTCACCAGCGCGTTCTTCGGCGTCGTGATGATTTCGACCAGCGCGGCTTCATCGAGATCGCGCAGGGTGGTCGCGACCGGGAGCCGGCCGATGAACTCTGGGATCAGCCCGTAGCGCAGCAGGTCCTCGGGCTGCACCTTCTTCAGGATGTCGTCCTTGCGGGCTTCCTCGGGCGATCGGACATCGGCGCCAAAGCCGATGCCGGTCCCCGTTTCCCGGTCGGCGATAATCCGCTCCAGGCCGCTGAACGCGCCGCCGCAGATGAACAGGATGTTGGTCGTATCCACCTGCAGGAATTCCTGCTGCGGGTGCTTGCGGCCGCCCTGCGGCGGGACGCTCGCCACTGTGCCTTCCATGATCTTGAGCAGCGCCTGCTGCACGCCCTCGCCGGACACGTCGCGCGTGATTGAGGGGTTGTCCGACTTCCGGCTGATCTTGTCGATCTCATCCACATACACGATGCCGCGCTGCGCCCGCTCCACGTTGTATTCGGAATTCTGGAGCAGGTGCAGAATGATGTTCTCGACGTCCTCACCGACGTAGCCGGCCTCGGTCAGGGTCGTCGCGTCGGCCATCGTGAACGGCACATCGAGAATCCGCGCCAAGGTCTGCGCCAGCAGGGTCTTGCCGCTGCCGGTCGGCCCGATCAGAAGGATGTTGGACTTGGCCAGTTCGACATCCGACGACTTGAGCCCGTGCGCGAGACGCTTGTAGTGGTTGTGCACGGCAACGGACAGCACCCGCTTGGCATGGTCCTGGCCGACCACGTAGTCGTCGAGGACCGCGCAGATCTCGGACGGCGTGGGTACACCCTCCCGACTCTTCACCAGACTCGAGTGATTGTCCTCGCGAATGATGTCCATGCACAGCTCGACGCATTCGTCGCAGATGAACACCGTCGGGCCGGCGATCAGTTTCCGGACTTCATGCTGGCTCTTGCCGCAGAACGAACAAAACAGGCTGTTCTTTCCGTCCTTACCGGTGGATTCGCTCATGGACCGTCCGCACGCGTGATCGAACCGTTTGTCACGGCTCCCGCAACGCGAGAAATCTAACCCTTCGCGGGCCGTCGACGCAAGCTAAATGGCACGCCTCGAAGGGCGTTCCGCTCGACACGTCCGATTTAGGGCGGCAACCGCACGGGCCGACGGGCCTCCCGCACGGCGATTCCCGACCGCGCCAACGGGGCGGTGGACCCAGGTATCCGACCGGTGTGCGGCCTCGGGTCCGTCGCATCGGTGCTACTATCGCCACCTCATCCTTCGACCACGCCAGCGCCAAGTCCGCCATGCCTGGCCGGACGCGAGAACGTATGACTGGGAAGCGCCTTCGGCTCGTCCGGAACCGGCTGATGGAATGTGGCCTGCAGGGCTTCGTTCAGCCGCATGAGGACGAGTTCCTCGGCGAGTTCATCCCCGCCGCTGCTGAACGATTGGCATGGCTGACCGGGTTCACCGGATCGGCCGGCACGGCGGTGTTGCTGGCCAACCGTGCGGCACTGTTTGTCGACGGGCGATACACGATCCAGGCGCGATCGCAAGTTGACCCCGGCAGTTACGAAGTGTTCAACAGCGGCGCCTGCCCGCCCGGTCGCTGGCTGGCCGACACGATGGACGACGACGCCAGGATCGGTTTCGACCCCAGGTTGTTCAGCGTCGCCCGCCTCGAGCACTTGACTAGGGTCGTGGAGCAGGCCGGCGGAGAACTGGTTCCGGTGCACCCGAACCCGATCGACCAGTGCTGGACCGACCGGCCTCCTCCCCCGGCGGGAAGCATTCTCCCCCACCCGCTGGAGCACGCCGGCGAATCGAGCGCAAGCAAGCGGAGCCGGTTGGCGGAAGCGCTGAGGCAGCACGAGGTCGACGCGGTCGTGCTCGCATCCTGTGAATCGGTCGCGTGGCTCCTGAATATTCGCGGCACGGACCTGCCCTATTCGCCGGTGGCGCTGAGTACCGCCATCCTGCTGCGAGACGGATCCGCGCGCCTGTTCGCGAACCCCGTCAGCCTCACGGAAGCGGTGCGGGACCATCTGGGGGACTCGGTATCCGTGCAGCCGAGTTCGGCGCTCCGGGACAGCCTGTCGACGCTCGGTGCGGAGCAGGCGATTGTGCAGCTGGATCCGGGCTCAACGCCGGTGTGGATCCGGACGCTACTGACCGAATCGGGAGCCGAGGTCAGGCACGCATCTGACCCCGTCGAGCTGCCAAGAGCCGTAAAGAACCCTGTCGAGCTGCAGGGCATGCGAACGGTCCACGAAATTGACGGCCTGGCGTTGGTCAAGTTCCTGCGCTGGCTCGAGGAGCATGCCCCCGCCGGCGAGGTGAGCGAATGCAGCGCTGCTGCGCAACTAGAGTCATACCGGCGCGAAAGTCCGGACTACAGATCGCCGAGTTTTCCGACGATTTCCGGCACCGGGCCGCACGGCGCCATCGTGCACTACCGGGCCACGCCGGAAACCGACCGACCGCTCCGCCCGGGAGACCTCTACCTGGTCGACAGCGGCGGCCAGTACCTCGGCGGCACGACCGACGTCACCCGCACGGTTGTCGTGGGTGAGCCACAGCCGGACATGTGCGACCGCTTCACGCGCGTGCTCAAGGGACACATCGCTCTGGCGTCCGTCCGCTTTCCCAGCGGCACGCCCGGTGGCCAGCTGGACATCCTCGCGCGCGCGCCGCTGTGGCAGGCGGGACTCTCGTACGATCACGGCACCGGCCACGGCGTCGGTAGCTTTCTCAATGTGCACGAAGGCCCCCAATCGATTTCCTTTCGGGTCGACCGTGCCGGCACGCCCGCCGTCTCGAAGAGTGCGCTCGTGCCGCTTGCGGCCGGGATGGTCATCTCCAACGAGCCCGGGTACTACCTTGAGGACGGGTACGGGATCCGCATCGAGAACCTCGTCGCAGTGCGCGAGGAGCCCGCGCCGGACGGCGCCGAATTCCCCCTGCTGGGCTTCGAAACCCTGACGCTGGCGCCAATTGACCGGCGCCTCATCGTCCCGGACATGCTCAATCCCGACGAACTGCGTTGGCTCGACGCCTACCACGAGCGGGTTGCGACGACCCTTGCTCCCCGGCTCGATCCGGACACGCGCGCCTGGCTGGCCGAAGCATGTGCGCCGCTGCGCGCGTGAGGTCCCTGCGCACCATCGAAGCGTCCACCATCGTTCCTGATGACTCCGACGCCGGGACTTCCGGGCGCCTGCATCGGAGTGCACGATCCATGGCCGCAGTGAGGCCGGGACGCATCGCGTACGTCGAGCAGGTCGCTCCGGTCAGGAACGCTGCTCCACCTCCGGGAATCGCCACAGTCTGATCCGGAACGGTCAGACCCTGCAGCTCGACGATCGGCCGCGCTCGCGGCCCCCATCCGGTCGCCTCGGCCGCCGTCGAAAACCGGAAGTGTTCAGGAACGTCTCAGGCGAGCGCTTCGAGCAATTCGGCCGTGACCTTGGCCGTGGTTTGGCTGCCGTCGATCTGCGTGAGCAGCCCCTTGTTCTCGTAATAGGGAACCAGCGGCGCTGTTTCCGCCCGATAGGCGGCCATGCGCTCCGCCACGGTGTCCACGCGGTCATCCTCGCGGCGACGGAACGCGCTGCCGCCGCACACGTCACAGATATTTTTCCGCTGGGTCGGCTTGGAATGCTCGTTGTAGACTGCGTCGCACTTGATGCAGACATATCGCCCGGTAATGCGGCGGACCAGCTCGTCTTCGGAAATCGTGAACTCGACCACCCGGTCCAATGCCTGACCGGCACGCGCCAACATTTGCTGCAGCGCATCGGCTTGCGCCACGGTGCGCGGGAAGCCATCGAGGATGTAGCCCCGTGCGCAGTCCTCAAGGTCCAACCGCAGCGCCACGATACCCTGCACCACCTCGTCGGGAACCAGGGCCCCGCGACTCATGATCGATGCGGCACGGCGCCCGATCTCCGTGTCTGCTTCGACGGCGGAGCGCAGCATCGCACCCGTCGAGAGATGCGGGATCCCGAACCGGTCACGGAGCACGGCTGCCTGAGTCCCCTTGCCACATCCGGGCGGTCCCAGCAGCACCAGGCGCATTACGATCGGCCCCGGAGCTTCGCCTTCTTGATAAGTCCCTCGAATTGGCGTGCGACCAGATGCGAGTGGATCTGCGCGACGGTATCCATCGTCACGTTAACCACGATCAACAGACTGGTCCCGCCGAAGTAGAACGGTACCGCGTACTGGGAAATCAGCATCTCGGGCAGCAGGCACACCAGTGCCAGGTACGCCGCGCCGGCGGTGGTGAGGCGGGTCAGAATGCGGTCGATGTAGGCGGCCGTGTTGGCACCGGGACGCACGCCCGGAACGAATCCGCCGTACTTCTTCAGATTGTCCGCCGTGTCCGCAGGATTGAACACGACCGACGTGTAGAAGAACGCAAAGAACACGATTCCCGCCACGTAGAGCGCCAGGTAGGCGGGCTGACCCCGTCCCAGCGCGGCCGTCACATCGAGCAGCCACGAGGGTCCCTGACCGGCATTGAAGCTGAGCGCCGTAACTGGCAGCAGGAGGATCGAACTTGCGAAGATCGGTGGGATCACGCCCGACGTGTTTAGCTTGAGCGGCAGATAGCTGCTCGTGTCACCGCCGAATGTCTTGGTGCCCAGCTGCCGCTTCGGGTACTGGATGAGAATGCGGCGCTGCGCACGCTCGATGAAGACGATGAACGCGATGACCCCAACCGCCAGGATCATCAACAAGATGATCAAGGCGCCCGACAGGGCGCCCGTACGGCCAAGCTCCAGCGTGGCTACCAGAGCCGCAGGAAGCTCGGCCACGATGCCGGCCATGATGATCAGGGAGATCCCGTTCCCGATACCGCGCGACGTGATCTGCTCGCCGAGCCACATCAGGAACACCGTGCCCCCAGTGAGCGTGATCACGGTCACGAACCGGAAGAACAGTCCCGGGTCCCGAACCGCCGGCCCCTGCGAACCGCTGAGACTCTCCAGTCCGACGGCAATCCCGAGCGCCTGCATGGCCGCCAGGACGACCGTGCCATACCGCGTGTACTGCGTGATCCGTTGGCGGCCGGATTCGCCTTCCTTCTTAAGCTGTGCGAGATGCGCCGATACCGTCGTCATCAACTGAATGATGATCGAGGCCGAGATGTACGGCATGATGTTCAGCGCAAATATCGTCATTCTGCCGAGCGCGCCGCCGGCAAACATGTCGAACATCCCGAGGATGCCGCCCGAATTCTGCTGAAACACGTCGGCGACCGCGCTGGTCTCGATCCCCGGCAGCGGGATGTAAGTACCGATGCGATAGACGATCAGGGCGCCCAGCGTGAACCAGATCCGTCGCTTGAGCTCGGTGGCCTGGGCGATCGCACCAAAGTTGATGTTGGCAGCGAGTTGTTCGGCGGCAGATGCCATCAGCCGGCACTCCCCGGGGAATTCCCGCCGTCATCCGGTCGGGGACCGCAATGGTTGACGGCGCTCATGTCTCCGCCGGTTCGGCGGGCGCCGCGTCGGTCGGGGCATCCCCGCCCGAGTTGCCGGAGGACAGCACGCGAACGCTGCCACCCGCCTTTTCCACGGCGGCGACCGCTGGCCGGGAAGCTCCGGCCACCTCAAACGTCATCGGCGAGGACAGGGCGCCCGAGCCGAGCAGGCGCACACCGTCCCGCTCGCGGCGGACGATCCCTGCCTCCACCAACACCTTGGCGGTCACGACCGTGGCGGCGTCCAGCCGGCCCGCGTCGACTGCCGCCTGGATGCGGCCCAGGTTGACCTCGGCGAAATGCCGTGGATTGGGAGGCCGAAACCCGCGCTTGGGGAGCCGCCGGTAGAGCGGCATCTGGCCACCCTCGAAACCCGACGTACTGGAGCCGGAGCGGGCCTTCAGTCCCTTGTGGCCCCGCCCCGAGGTCTTTCCCTTGCCGGAGCCGATGCCGCGACCGACGCGCTTGCGATCGTGTTGGGCTCCGCCCATGGGCCCGAGTTCATGGAGCTTCATTCGGTGGGGTCCCCGGCTGTAATCGCTTCCATCGAGACAAGATGCCGTACCCGCTCGACCATTCCGCGAACGGCCGGCGTGTCCTCAAGTTCGGACACGCGGCCGACCCGATTCAGGCCAAGCCCGATGAGTGTCTTGCGTTGCACGGGCTTGCGCCCGATCGGACTCTTGATCTGGGTGACGCGAATGCGTCCAGAAGGGGGTGTCGCCATAACGAATTACGCGGAAGCCGCGCCTTCCGTGAGATTCTTGCCGGCCTCTTCGGTGGCGTCCGGAACCGCCGCAGGGCGCTCGGCGCGCGGCGCTTCGGTGTCCTCCTTCGCGCTGCTGCCGGGAGCATCCGCTTCGGACTTGGTCGCAGTGCCCTCGCCCCGGCCCGGGCGCCGCCTGCGATCGGTCCGATTGAGGATTTCGGACACCTTGCGACCGCGGCGGGCAGCGACGTCGGCCGGTGACTGCACGTTCTGCAGGGCGTCGAACGTCGCCCGCACCATGTTGATCGCATTGCCGCTTCCCACCGACTTTCCGACGGCGTCCTGGACACCAAGGCGTTCCAGCACGGCACGCACCGGACCGCCCGCAATGATGCCTGTCCCCGGCGGGGCAGCGCGCAGAATCACCCGAGCGGAACCGAGCCTGCCGCTGGTGTCATGGTGCAGCGTACGTCCTTCCCGAAGGGGAACGCGAATGAGTCTTCCCTTGGCGTTTTCCGTCGCCTTGCGGATCGCCTCGGGGACTTCCTTTGCCTTCCCTGAGCCAAATCCTACCCGCCCCTGGCCGTCGCCGACGACGACGATAGCGGCGAATCCGAAGCGACGGCCGCCTTTCACCACCTTGGCCACCCGGCGAATTTTCACCAGGTTATCGGTGAGTTCCTGACGTTCCTCGGGATTACGTTGTCTGCGCGCCATACCGTTTCTCGATCCGGGGTCAGAACCCGAGACCGCCCTCCCGTGCCGCCTCGGCCAACGCCCGCACACGACCGTGATAAAGATAGCTGCCGCGGTCAAAGACTACGGTGTCGATGCCCGCCTCCTTCGAACGCTGGGCAACGAGAGCCCCGACTGCCCGCGCCGCCTCGATGCCGCGCCCGCTCTCAGATCTCAGGGCAGGGTCCAAGGTCGATGCGCTGGCCACTGTCCGGCCGGACGCGTCATCGATCACCTGGGCGTAAATGTGGCAATTCGAACGAAAAATCGACAGCCGGGGTCGACCGTTGGCGGCGACCCGGACCCGGCGGTGATTGCGGCGCCGGCGCCGAAGCATGCGTTCTCGCGGAGAGACTGCCATGGCCTACTTCCTCTTGCCTTCCTTGCGCCGCACGAATTCGCCCCGGTAACGAACTCCCTTGCCCTTATAGGGCTCGGGCGGACGAAAGGCCCGGATCTCCGCTGCAAGTTGCCCCACCCGTTGCCGGCTCGCTCCCGAAATCTCGATCTCCGTCGGCCGCGGACAGGCCACTTTCAGATCGTCGGGCACGGCGATCTGCACGTCATGGCTGTAGCCGAGTTGCAGGTTGAGAACGCCTTCCTTGAACGCCGCCCGGTAGCCGACCCCCTCGATGTCGAGATAGCGCTTGAAGCCGCTGCTGACGCCGGTCACCATGTTCGCGATCAATGCGCGGGTCATGCCCCAGGCAGCACGCGAATCGTCACTCGTCGAGCGCGGCGCCACTTCGATGGCCTGATCCGCGTGCCGGATCTCCACGCTCGCCGGAAAGGTCTGGGTCAGTGTCCCGAGCTTTCCTTCGGCTGTTACGCGTAGCCCCTCGACCGTGACGGTCACCCCCTCCGGGACCGCGACGGGATGCTTGCCGACTCGCGACATCGTCAGAACACCCGGCAGAGGATTTCGCCGCCGACATTGGCCTCGCGGGCGGCCCGATCAGACATCACCCCCGCTGGCGTCGACAGGACGTGCACGCCGAGTCCGCCGTAGAAACGCGGAATCTCACGGGCCGGCGAATAGATACGGCGACACGGACTGGAGATGCGCTTGATTTCCCGGATGGCCGGCGCTCCCTTGTGGTATTTCAGCTCGATCATCAGGTCGCGCTTGGGGCCACCGACCTCTTCCACGCTCCACGCCCGGATATAGCCTTCCTGCCGAAGCACCTCGAGCACGGCTCGGCGCAGGCGGGAATCGGGGCACCGGACCGTCTGCCGCTCGGCCATCAGGCCGTTGCGGATCCGGGTGAGCATGTCCGCGAGCGGGTCCGTCATCGTCATCGTCCGCGGCCTCCTACCAGCTCGCCTTGGTCATACCGGGGATCTGGCCCATGGAGGCGAGCTCCCGGAGCGCGATCCGCGATATCCGCATCTTCCGGTAGTACCCGCGCGGCCGGCCGGTCAGCTCGCAGCGGTTGCGGATTCGTACCGGAGATGCATTCCGCGGCAGTTTGGCCAAGCTCAACACCGCCTGAAATCGCTCTTCGGGCGGAGCCGCGCGATCGCGCACCTTGGCCTTGAGAGCAAGACGGACCGCACGTCCGCGCTCGGCCATCTGCCGGCGCCGACGGTTCTTCATGATGGCACTTACCTTGGCCATGGCAATCAGGCTCCCTGCCCGCGGAAGGGCATATTGAATTTGAGCAGCAGCGCGCGCGCCCAATCGTCGTTGGACGTGGTCGTGCCGATGACGACATCGAGGCCGCGCACCTGATCGACAGTGTCGTAGTCGATCTCCGGAAACACGATCTGTTCCCGCAGGCCCAGCGCGAAATTCCCGTTGCCGTCGAACGAGTTCGGGTCGACGCCGCGGAAGTCCCGGACGCGGGGCAGGGCGACGTTGACCAGTCGGTCGAGGAACTCGTACATCCGGGTGGACCGCAGGGTGACCTTGCAGCCGATCTTCATTCCCTGGCGGATCTTGAATCCGGCAATGGGCCTGCGTGCCTCCGTCGCCACGGGCTTCTGGCCCGCAATCGCCTCGAGGTCACGGAGGGCACCTTCGACTCCCTTGTCGTCCTCCTTGGCCAGACCGCCGCGAACGGAGGTCTGCGACGGAAGTCCGACCCCCATGTTGAGCACGATCTTCTCCAGTCGGGGAACAGCGAACCGGTTGCTGATCTCCAGTTCCCGCTGCAGCTCCTCGCGGTAACGGGTGTCGTACAGTTCACGGAGACGTGCAGCCATGTCGCCCTCAGTCGTCCAGGAGATCGCCAGACCGTTTGGCAATCCGCACCTTGCGGCCATCTTCCATCCGTCGGTAGCCGACCTTGGTGGGCTGCCCGTCGGAGGGATCCCGCAACGCCACATTCGAGACGTGGATCGGCAGTTCCCGCTCCACGATTCCGCCCGGATTGCTCGGCGAAGGTCGAGTGTGCCGACGCGCGATGTTGACCCCGCGCACGGTCACCCGCGCCTGCTCCCGATCCACCCGGATCACTTCACCGGTGCGGCCCCGGTCACGGCCGGTTCGCACGACCACTTCGTCACCTCGCCGAATCCGAAACTTGCCGCCCGCCATCACAGGACTTCCGGGGCAAGGCTGATAATTTTCATGAACCGCTTGGCACGCAGCTCACGCGTCACCGGCCCGAAGATCCGGGTGCCGATGGGTTCGTTCTCCCGGTCGATCAGCACCGCTGCGTTGGAATCGAACCGAATTGCGGTGCCGTCGGACCGGCGAATCTCCTTGGCGGTGCGGACGATGACCGCCCGGTGTATGTCGCCCTTCTTCACTCTTCCGCGCGGAATGGCTTCCTTGACCGACACCACGATGATGTCGCCCACCCACGCGTAACGGCGCTTGGCACCGCCCAGAACCTTGATGCATTGGACACGTCGGGCGCCGGAGTTGTCGGCAACCCCGAGATTGGTCTCAGCTTGAATCACTGTGCCAGCCCCTCAGTTGGCGTCCGTGGGCAGAACTTCCCAACACTTGAGCTTGGAAAGCGGCCGGCGCTCGCGAATGCGCACGACGTCACCGGGTTGACAGGCATTGTCCGGGTCGTGGGCATGGTACTTGGCGGACCGCCGGATGAACTTCTTGTACAGCGGGTGGCGAACCAATCGTTCCACCCGGACGACGACGGTCTGGTTGGGCGCAGCACTCACCACGACGCCGCGCATGACGCGTTTGGGCATGCCTCAGGAACCTTTCACGCGTTCGTTCAACACGGTCTTGATGCGCGCGATCTCGCGCCGCGCCTCGCGGGCCCGTGCAGTGTTTTCAAGTTCACCGGTGGCCTGCCGGAATCTCAGATTCAGGCGCTCCCGAGCCCGTTCCTCCAACATCGCGGCGAGCTCATCGTCGGTCTTCTGCCGCACGTCCGCGATTCGCAACGCCACCGCTACGGCTCCAACCGGGTAACGAACCGGGTCCGCACCGGAAGCTTCGCAGATGCGAGCTCGAATGCCCGGCGCGCCGTCTCGGCCGTGACGCCGTCCAACTCAAAGAGAACCCGCCCCGGCTTGACGCGACAGACCCAGTACTCGGGCGACCCCTTGCCCTTGCCCATCCGCACTTCCGTCGGTTTGGTCGAAACTGGGACGTCGGGAAAGATCCGGATCCACACGCGCCCCTGACGGCGGATGTGGCGCGTCACGGCACGCCTAGCAGCTTCGATCTGCCGCGCCGTCACCCGTTCCGCCTGCAGACTCTTGATGCCGAAGGATCCGAAATTGAGGGTCGTCCCGCCCTTGGCGTTCCCGTGGATGCGTCCCTTGTGGGCTTTCCGGAACTTGGTCCGTTTCGGGCTCATCATGGTTCGGCACCTTCCTCTGCCTGGTCGGCCGAAGGCTTGTCGGACACATCGGCGTCAGGTTCCTCCGCCGCGTCGGCCTTCGCGGTTGCGGCCTCGGCGGTGGCGTCAGGCTCCTCCGCCGTGTCGGCCTTCGCGGCTGCGGCCTCGGCGGTGGCGTCAGGCGCCTCCGTGCTCGAAGGTTCTGCAGCCGTCTCGGAATCGGCCGCTGCATCCGCAGGAACTTCCGCCCCGGCCGCAGCCTCCGGCTCCACGGCCGCCGACGGTTCCGCTGCCGCCGACGGCTCCGCTGCCGCCACTGCTTCGGTCTCCGTCTCCGGTTGTGCAGCGGTGGAAGGCTCCGACGGCTTCGCGTCGGCAGGTGCGGCCTCCGCAGCGGCGGCCCGCGCGGCGCGGCCGCCACGGCCTGACGAGCCGGAACGTCCGCCTTGAGCACCGCTACCCGCCAAGGGCCGTTGCTGCTGCTCGCTGCGTGTGCGTTCCATAGCTGAAGGATCGTGCGCCAGGATCTCGCCCCGGAAGACCCAGACCTTGACCCCACAGGTTCCGTACGCGGTACGGGCGGTGGCCACGCCGTAATCAATGTCCGCGCGGAGCGTATGGAGCGGAACGCGGCCTTCGCGGTACCATTCCACCCGGGCGATCTCCGCCCCACCGAGCCGTCCACCAACCGTGATGCGGATCCCGAGCGCGCCGAGCCGCATTGACGCCTGCACGGCGCGCTTCATGGCCCGGCGAAAGGCCACGCGTCGTTCCAGCTGCTCGGCAACGTTCTCCGCCACCAGCTGGGCTTCGATCTCCGGCTTGCGGATCTCGACAATATTCAGCTGGATCTGGCTCTCGGTCATGGTCGCGAGCTTCTTGCGAATCCGCTCGATGTCGGCGCCCTTCTTGCCAATCACCATGCCTGGTCGGGCCGTGTGGATGATGACTCGTGCCTTCTTTGGCGGCCGTTCAATCGTGATCCGGCTGATACCCGCGCCCTTCAGGTCGGACTGGATGTATCGGCGGATTCGCAGATCTTCGTGCAGCAGGTCCGCGTAGTCGGCATTCGCATACCAGCGGGAGTCCCACGTCCGATTGATGCCCAACCGCAAACCGATTGGATTGACCTTGTGCCCCATGCCTGCCTAATCCTCTTCACGCACGATGATCGTCAGTCGGCTGAATGCGCGTCGGTAACGCCCCATCCGGCCCCGGGCACGTGCCCGGAAGCGCCGCATGACCAGCGACTTCCCGACCGAGGCGTCCGCAACGACCAGCTTGCCCGCATCCAGCCGGTTGCCTTCCGCGTTGGCCACGGCCGACAGCAGGACCTTGCGCACATCGTTGGCGATACGCCGGCGCGAGAACTCAAGGGCCCGGGCGGCATCGCTGACCGAGAGCCCGCGAATGAGCCCGACCACCAGGTTTAGTTTCTGCGGGCTGACCCGGACCGCACGGGCCATGGCCATCGCTTCGTTCGGGCGGAGGCGGCTGGGAGCGGAACGTTTACCCATGGCCGGTCAACGCCTCGTCGCCTTGCGGTCGCCCGCATGCCCATAGAAGGTCCGCGTCGGGGCAAACTCGCCGAACTTGTGTCCGACCATGTCCTCCGACACCAGCACGGGAATGAACTTCCGGCCGTTGTGGACGGCGAAGGTGAGGCCGACGAACTGCGGCATGATGGTGGACCGCCGCGACCACGTCCGAATGGGTGCCCGGGACCCGCTTTCAACCGCCTTCTGCGCCTTGCGGAGCAGATAGCCGTCAACGAAGGGCCCCTTCCATACTGACCGTGCCATCGTACGGACTCCTACTTCTTCCGCCGACGGCGGACAATCCAGCGGTCGGTCGACTTGTTGCTGCGGGTCCGGTGCCCCTTGGTCGACACACCCCACGGGGTCACAGGATGCCGCCCGCCTGACGTGCGGCCCTCACCGCCACCATGCGGGTGGTCCACCGGGTTCATGACCACACCACGCACGTGCGGACGCCGTCCCAGCCAGCGGCTGCGGCCCGCCTTCCCCAGCTTCGCGTTCTGGTGATCCGGATTCGAGACTGATCCGACCGTCGCCCGGCAATCCGCCCGCACCAAGCGTTGCTCCCCCGAAACCAGCCGGATCACGACCCGATCCGCATCCTTGCCGAGCAACTGGGCGTAGCTCCCCGCCGACCGGGCCAGCTGACCCCCGGCTCCGGGCTTGAGCTCGATGTTGTGCACGATTGACCCGAGCGGCATGTTGCGAAGTGGCATGCAGTTGCCGGGCTTGATATCGGTCCGGTCACCGGAAACTACCGTGTCTCCGGGCGCCAGGCGTTGCGGCGCCAGGATGTAGGAAAGCGCGCCGTCCGGGTACCTGACCAGGGCGATGAAGGCGCTTCGGTTGGGGTCGTACTCGAGCCGCTCGACCGTGGCAGGCTCGTCATCGCGGCGGCGGCGGAAGTCGATCAGCCGGTACCGCCGCTTGTGGCCGCCGCCACGGTGCCACACCGTGATGCGTCCCTGGTTGTTGCGTCCGCCGGTGCTGGACAGCCCCTCGGTAAGGGCCTTCTCCGGCTTCCCCCGGTGCAGGGCCGAACGGTCGACCAGCACCAGCTGGCGGCGGCCGGGAGTAACTGGGCGGTGCTGCTTGAGAGCCATTGTCAGACCTCGCTCCCGAGATCGATCGACTGACCTGACGCCAGCGTCACGAACGCCTTCTTCTGGTCGCTTCGCCGGCCCTTGATCCCGCGCAGCCGCTTCGTCTTGCCCTTGGCCACCAGCGTATTGACCGCAGTCACCTTGACCTTGAACAGTCGCTCGACGGCTTCGCGAATCTGCCGCTTCGAGGCCTGCCGGTTGACCCGGAACACGACCTGATTGTGCTCCAGCGCCGCCGACGATTTCTCGGTCACCAGGGGCCGGAGCACGATCTCACAGGACTGCGAGACGTTCATGACAGTCGCTCCTCGAGTGCGCGAATGGCTTCGGGGACGAGTACCAACTTCTCATGCCGAAGAATGTCGTAGACATTCGCGCCCTGCACTGGCAAGCAATCGATGCCCGGCAGATTTGCGGCGGCGCGGCGGAAACCCGGATCCACCTCGCCGCCCGCGACGACCAGCGCGCGCTGGACATCCAGCGCATGGAGCTTCGCCGCGAGGACCTTCGTCTGCGGCGTGGGCAGCGCCAGCGAGTCCAGGACGATCACCTGCTGCTCCGCCACCTTCGCTGAGAGCGCGCAACGGAGCGCCATCCGCCGTACCTTCTTCGGCAGCGAGTGGGCGTGGCTCCTGGGACGGGGACCGTGCACGGCGCCGCCACCCCGGAAAATCACCGCCTTCCGGGAGCTGTGCCGCGCCCGGCCGGTGCCCTTCTGCCGCCACATCTTCGCGGTCGTCCCCGTGACCTCGCCCCGCTCGCGGGCCTTTCGCGTACCCCGGCGGCGGCGCGCGAGCTGGTAGTTCACCATTCGGTGGAGGATGTCCTTGCGCACCTCCACCGCGAACACGGCGTCCGCGAGTTCGGTCTCGCCGGTCTTCTCGTTGTCGAGCGTGCGAACGTCGAGCTTCACTGCATCACTCCTCGTTCGCCGCCTCGGCCGGGGCGGCCTCGTCCGCGTCCGCCGCCGGCACACTGTCGCCCGGCTGCTCCGGCACGTCGTCCGCTTCCGGCGCCACGGCCTGCTCCTCGATTCCGGCCGGGAACGGCACTCCGGGCGGCAGTGCCCGCTTGACCGCGTCCGACAGCGCCAGCCAGCTCCCCGGCGCACCGGGCACACCGCCCTTCACCAGGATCACGCCGCGGTCCTCGTCCGTCGACACCACCTCGAGGTTCTGAACGGTTCGTTGCCGGGCGCCCATCTGCCCCGCCATCTTCTTGCCCTTGAAGACCCGGCCGGGGTCCTGGCTGTTACCGGTGGAACCGTGGCTTCGATGCGAGATCGACACCCCATGCGAAGCGCGCAGACCGCCGAAGTTGTGGCGCTTCATGGCACCGGCGAAACCCTTGCCGATGGTCACACCACGCGCATCCACGTACTGACCGACCACAAAGTGGCTGGACCGGAATCGGCTGCCGGGCTCGAGCAGGTTCTCTGCCGAAACCCGGAACTCGCGGACATGGCGCTTCAGAGCCACGCCGCCCTTCTCGGCCGCCGCGCGCTGCGGCTTAGCCACGTTGCGGGGAGCGACGCTGCCGGCGCCCACCTGGACCGCGCTGTAGCCATCCCGTTCCGGGGTGCGCTGTCCGACCACCTCGCAGCCTTCCAGCGAGAGCACCGTGACCGGACAGTGCCGGCCATCGTCGAGGAAGAGGCGGGTCATGCCCAGCTTGCGTACGAGAACTCCGGATCGCATCGCCTCAGCCCAACTTGATTTCCACGTTCACGCCAGCAGCGAGGTCGAGCTTCATGAGTGCGTCGACGGTCTGCGGCGTCGGATCCAGGATGTCGAGCACGCGCTTGTGGGTGCGGATCTCGAACTGCTCCCGCGACTTCTTGTCGATGTGCGGCGAGCGGTTGACCGTAAATCGCTGGATCCGGTTGGGCAGCGGTACGGGCCCGCGGACCTGGGCACCGGTACGCATGGCGGTGCCCACGATCTCGCGGGCGGATTCGTCAAGTAGCCGCCGGTCGAACGCCTTGAGGCGGATCCGGATGCGCTGGTGTTCCATCGTCCTCTCCGCCCCGGCCTCGCCTAAGCGAGGATTTTGGTCACGACCCCGGAGGCGACCGTTCGGCCGCCCTCACGGATCGCGAACCGGAGCCCCTCCTCCATCGCAATGGGCGCGATCAGCTCGCCCTGCAGCTCCACGTTGTCGCCGGGCATGACCATCTCGGTCCCTTCCGGCAAGGCCACGTTCCCCGTGACGTCGGTCGTCCGGAAATAGAACTGCGGCCGGTAGTTCTTGAAGAACGGCGTGTGCCGCCCCCCCTCCTCCTTGGTGAGCACGTAGGTCTCGGCAAGGAACTTGGTGTGCGGCGTGATGGAACCGGGCCTCGACAGCACCTGCCCGCGCTCCACCCCCGTGCGCTCGACTCCGCGGAGAAGCACGCCGATGTTGTCGCCCGCCTGGCCCTGATCGAGCAGCTTGCGGAACATCTCGACGCCCGTGCACGTGGTCTTCTCGGTTTCCCTGACGCCGACGATCTCGACCTCATCGCCGACCTTGACGATGCCGCGTTCCACCCGGCCCGTGACGACGGTGCCGCGGCCGGAGATCGAGAAGACGTCCTCGATCGGCATCAGGAACGCGCCGTCGATGGGACGGTCCGGCTCCGGCACGTACTCGTCGACCGCCTGCATCAGCTCCAGCACGGACGCCTCGCCCGCCTCGTCGCCTTCCAGCGCCTGCAGGGCGGAGCCCCGCAGCACGGGAATGTCGTCGCCGGGGAAGTCGTACTCGGACAGCAGTTCGCGGACCTCGAGTTCCACGAGGTCGAGCAACTCCTCGTCGTCCACCTGATCGACCTTGTTGAGGTACACCACCAGCGCCGGCACGCCGACCTGCCGCGCGAGCAGGATGTGCTCGCGCGTCTGCGGCATCGGCCCGTCGGCCGCGGACACGACCAGGATGGCCCCGTCCATCTGCGCCGCGCCGGTGATCATGTTCTTCACGTAGTCGGCATGCCCGGGGCAGTCGACGTGTGCGTAGTGGCGGGCGTCGGTCTCGTACTCCACGTGGGCCGTGTTGATCGTGATGCCGCGTTCTTTTTCTTCCGGCGCCCGATCGATTTCCTCGTATCCGACGAACTCCGCGCCGCCGCGCGCCGCCAGCACGCGGGTGATGGCCGCGGTCAGCGTGGTCTTGCCGTGGTCAACATGGCCAATCGTGCCCACGTTGACGTGCGGCTTGGTCCGTTCGAATTTCTCTTTGGCCATTGCCTACTTCTCCTTCATTCGCGCGCTCATGCGAGCTTCGAGCGCACTTCTTCGGCAACCATCTGCGGCACCTGATCGTACCGCTCAAAAAACATGGTGAACTGCGCCCGACCCTGCGACAGGGAACGGATCGCATTGACGTAGCCGAACATCGTGGCCAGCGGAACGTGCGCACGGACCTGTGTGGCGTTGCCCTGCGGCTCCATGCCTTCGATCTGGCCACGCCGGCCGTTGAGGTCTCCGATGATGTCGCCGACGAACTCCTCCGGCACGACCACCTCGACCCGCATCATCGGTTCGAGCAGGCGCGGCGCGGCCTTCTGCATGGCCTCGCGAAACGCGGCGCGGCCGGCAATCTCAAACGCGACGGCGCTGGAATCCACCTCGTGGTAGGCGCCGTCCGTGAGCGTGACCCGCACATCGATCACCGGGTAGCCGGCCACGATGCCATTCTGCATTGCGCTCCCGATGCCCTTCTCGACCGCCGGGACGAACTCCTTGGGGATGTTCCCGCCCACGACCTTGCTGACGAATTCCAGACCCTCGCCGGATTCGCCCGGCTCCACCGTCATGATCACGCGCGCAAACTGGCCCGAACCGCCAGTCTGCTTCTTGTGCACGTAGTCGACCTCTGCAGCCCGCGTGATGGTTTCGCGATAGGCGACCTGGGGGGCGCCCACATTCGCGTCTACCTTGAACTCGCGGCGCATGCGGTCGACCAGGATGTCGAGATGAAGCTCGCCCATGCCCTTGAGCACGGTCTGGCCTGTCTCTTCGTCGACCGACACCTTGAAGGACGGATCCTCCGCGGCAAGCCGTCCGAGCGCCTGGCCCATGCGTTCCTGGTCGGTCTTGGTCTTCGGCTCGATCGCGAGCTCCATGACCGGGTCGGGGAACTGCATGCGCTCGAGCACGACCGGCTGCTGGAGATCGCACAGCGTATCCCCGGTGGTCACAGACTTGAGCCCAGCAAGGGCCACGATGTCGCCGGCGGACGCTTCCTTGATGTCCTCGCGCGAATTCGCGTGCATCAGCAACATCCGTCCGATCCGTTCGCGCCGATTCTTGATCGAATTCTTGACCGTCGCGCCGGATTCCAGCACGCCGGAATAAATTCGCACGAACGCCAGCGAGCCAACGAACGGATCGTTCATGATCTTGAAGACCAGTCCCGCAAAAGGCGCATCACGCGAACTCGGACGCTCGGTCTCCTCACCCGTATCGGGGTGGTGCCCGCGGGTCGCCGGCAGGTCGGCCGGCGCCGGCAGGTAGCTGATCACTGCATCAAGTAGCGGCTGGATGCCCTTGTTCTTGAAGGCAGAACCACAGAACACCGGCGTGAACGCCGACTTGACGGTGCCGATCCGGACACACCTCCGCAGCGTCTCGTCATCCGGCGCCTCACCATCCAGATAGCGCTCCAGGGCTGCATCATCGTGCTCGAGCGCGGCCTCCACCAGCGCCGTCCTGGCGGCCTCTGCCTCATCGAGGAGTTCCGAGGGGATCTCGCCCACCTCAAAACTGGCGCCGAGATCCTCCTCCTTCCAGACAATCGACTTCATCGCCACGAGGTCCACGACCCCAACGAACTCCGCTTCGATGCCGATCGGCAGCTGCAGGACGAGCGGGTCCGCGCCGAGCCGGTCGCGGATCGACTGGACGGACCCTTCGAAATTGGCGCCTACCCGGTCGAGCTTGTTGATGAAGCAGATTCGGGGCACGCCGTACCGATCCGCCTGCCGCCAGACCGTTTCAGACTGCGGCTCCACCCCGGCAACGCCGTCGAACACGGCGACAGCGCCGTCGAGCACCCGCAGGCTGCGTTCGACTTCGATCGTGAAGTCGACGTGGCCCGGCGTATCGATGATGTTGATGCGGTGATCGTGCCAGGCGCAAGTCGTGGCCGCCGACGTGATCGTGATCCCGCGTTCCTGCTCCTGCTCCATCCAGTCCATGGTGGCCGCCCCATCATGGACCTCACCGATCTTGTGG
>JAJDYI010000001.1 GCA_022825235.1 Alphaproteobacteria bacterium
TCGATGACGACTCCGGGCAAAGTTCGCAGAGCGACGATATCGAGAACGCGGATAGCCAGGACGAGGACGGTCAAACCCTTGCATCGGCCACCTGCGTGAGCGATGCCGACTGGGACACCGTTGCGGACTACTACGATTCCAACTCGGACAAGGCCCCGAACTACGGAGAGAATTGGTACCGCGTCCTGATCGCCTACCGCCAGGAGCGCACCGACAAAGCGCTCCCTGGTTGGGCGGGCGAAACGGCCGAGCCGACCGCGCCCTACACCGCCGACGAAGCGAGTGGCGGCGAGGCGAATTGGTCGGGCTGGACGCCGGTTCGCGAGGTGCTCGACTGCCTTGAGGAGGAGAGCGCACCCGTTTCACCGCCGCCGCCCGACCCTGAAGTCAGCGTCTCGGCCGGCGCCACCGTGGTCGAGGGCGGCAGCGCGACGTTCACGCTCCACGCCAATCCGGCGCCGCAGTCCGACTTGACGGTCAGCGTTGCCGTTTCCCAGCAAGGCGACTGGCTGGCGGCGCCCGGGGCCGGCGCCCGGGGCCGGCGCCCGGACGGTGATCCTGCCGGCAGGCGCGGCCAGCGCCAGCCTTGCCGTCGCCACCGAGGACGACAGCACCGA
Source organism: Alphaproteobacteria bacterium (assembly GCA_022825235.1). Lineage (GTDB taxonomy): Bacteria > Pseudomonadota > Alphaproteobacteria > TMED109 > TMED109 > VXPW01. The sequence continues at coordinate 618 of JAJDYI010000001.1, forward strand.
CGAAGCCGACGGATCGGTGACCGTCTCGATTGACGTTGGCACGGGCTACACCGTCGCGGCACCGCCGAACGACGCCGCGTCCGTCGCGGTGCAGGACGATGACGAGGCGCCACCGGCCACGATTGACGCCTGCGTCAGCGACGCCCAATGGAACACCGTTGCGGGCTACTACGATTCCAACGCCGGGAAGGCCCCGAACTACGGCGCGAACTGGTACCGGGTCCTGATCGCCTACGGCATGGAGCGCACCGACAGGACGCTTCCCGATTGGACGGGCGAGACGGACCGGCCGACCACGCCCTACACCGCCGCGGAAGCGGTGCAGAGCGAAACGGTCTGGTCCGGCTGGACGCCGGTTCGCGAGGTGCTCGATTGCCTGGTGACCGTCTCGGTGGACGATGCGGAGGTTCCGGAAGGGGCAGGTGCCGTGCTGGTGTTTACCGTTCGTCTGAACTCGGCGAGAGATCAAGCAGTGACGGTCGACTTCGGCACCCGCGACGGCACGGCTAGGGAAGGGGAGGACTACGTCCGCGAAGGCGGCACCCTGCGCTTCGACCCGGGCCAGACCGAACGGCGGATCGAGGTGGAGGTGTTGGACGACGGTCACGACGAGGGCAGCGAGACGATGGAGCTCGAGCTCCGCAGCGCCGCCGGGGCTCGGATCGAGGATGGCGTGGGCATCGGCACGATCCGCAACAGCGACCCGATGCCGAAGGCCTGGCTCGCGCGCTTCGGACGCACGGTGGCCGAGCAGGTGGTGGAAGGCGTGTCCGCGCGCTTCGAGGGGGCACGCACGCCGGGGTTCCAGGGGCGGATTGGGGGCGCATCGATCTCCGGTGGTCCGACGCCGGAAGACACGCCCGCGCGCCGGCGCCCGGTGCACGGCGCTGCGTTCGGGGACGGGCTCGACCGAGTCGATACCAAGGACGACGAGGCGGAGCGCGAGATCACCTTCGGCGAGCTGCTGATGCAAAGCGACTTCACGTGGATCGGGGTCGAGGACACCGCGGGCGGGTCGTATGCGATGTGGGGCCGGGCGTCGGAGTCGCGCTTCGACGGCGCCGAGGACGGTGTCACTCTCGACGGCGAGGTGGCGACGGGACTCTTCGGGATGGACTTCGCGCGCGGAGACTGGCTCGCAGGCGTCGCCGTCACCCACAGCGAGGCCGACGGACGCTACACCCTGGCCGGGGATCCGGGCGGGGAGATCGAGGCCAATCTCGACGCCGTCACCCCCTACGGGCATCTGAGGATTGACGCGAGCCGCACCGCCTGGGGCGTGCTGGGCCTGGGCCGGGGGACGCTCACCCTCAGCCCCGCTGAGGGTTCTGCCGCCCGCACCGACCTCGGCTGGCAGATGGCGGCGGCGGGGCTCGCGGATGCGCTCGTGCGGGTGCCGGTCGGCGGCGGGTTCGGGCTCTCGGCGAAGTCCGACGCGCTCTGGACGCGCACCACCTCCGACGCCGTGCCCGGTCTTGCCGGGGCCGACGCCCAGGTGACGCGCCTTCGGCTCGGACTCGAAGGAAGCTGGACCTTCGTGTTCGACGACGGCGCCACCCTCGTCCCGACGCTCGAGACCGGGCTTCGCCACGACGGCGGTGACGCGGAGACCGGATCAGGTTTGGAGCTCGGCGGCGGTATCGCCTGGACGGACCCCCAGATCGGGCTCTCGCTCGACCTCTCGGGCCGCACGCTGATCGCGCACGGCTCGGACGACCTGGAGGACCGGGGCTTCGCGGCCTCGCTCGCCTTCGATCCCGATCCGGCGACGAAGCGCGGCCTCTCGCTCGCGCTCAGGCAGGAGATCGGCGGGCAGGCGAAGGGCGGGCTCGATGCGCTGTTCCGCGCCGACCCGCTGGCCGACCGCACCGGTATCGGCGAAGCGACCAGCCGCTGGCAGGCCGAGGCGGCCTACGGCTTCCCGGCCTTCTCGGGACGGTTCACCGGCAGCCCGCATGTCGGGCTGGGCCTCGCCACGGGTGCCCGCGACTACACGCTCGGCTGGCGGCTCTCGCCGGCGGCCAACGCCAACGCGCCTGATCTCTCCGTCGGCGTGAAGGCGACGCGGCGGGAGAGCGGCACGGCGGCGCCGGAGCATACGGTCGGGTTCGAGGCCGTAGCGCGCTGGTGACCGGGGTACCCATGTCGCGGCTCCCCGGCGTCGCGGCACGGGTCCGTCCATACTCGGCCAGGAATTACCGGTCGGGGTGGAGCGGGCCCGCCGAGGCTCGCGGCCTCCGGGGGGCAGCCGCCAGCCGGCGCCTCAGTCGCGCGGCGTTCGCGACCGCGTGCCGGCGGGAGCGTTCGGGCCGCATGCGGTCCTCTGTATTAGTATGTCCTATTGTATCGATGATAAATCGGTATTTGCATTATGGGTTTCCGGGTTTCATCCTTGTTCCCGTTGGAAGCGCCGCGGCGCGGTCGCGGCTACCAGCGAAGGAGCAAGGCCATGAACGCTGTGATTTGCAGAGACGTCAATGCGCGCTGCTCGGCGCGCCGGAAGGTCCGGACCGGGGTCGGTCCGGGGAATGCGGGGAGGGGTCCGTGGAACGGGCTGGCCGCCCTGCTGGGTGGGGTGATCCTCGGCGCCTGTCTCTTTGCCGCCAGCGAGGCGCACGCGTACACGAGCTACCGGTTCTCCGAGGGGGACAACTGGGAAATCAAGCAGAACCTGCCCAGCTTCCCGCACGAGGCGAGGCGCTATGCCACGGGCTATTCGGCGGTGCAGTACAAGTTCTGCATGCAGGGCGGCACGGCGACGAGCACGCTCTTTCAGTTCAACCCCCCCCCCGGCACGGACTATTTCCACGAATGCAGCGGGAATTACTACACGCTCACGAGCTTCGGCAGGTTCAGCAAGCAGATCAAGCTCACTTGGTTCACGCTGGAAGACACCGTCAGGGAAGGGGATGAGTATTTCTGGATCAAGCTGACCAATCCCAGGGTGAAGAACTGGGGCTCGAACACGTGGGTGTCGCACAGCGGCAGCCATCACGTACCCAGCAACATCACGATCCAGGTCGTCATCGTGGACGACGACTGACTGAGCCGGGCGCTGTACAGGCGCCAGGTCTGGAACCGGGGGGCCGTATCGCGGCGGCGGTGCGGCCTCTCCGGCGTCCGGCCGGCGGCGCGGGGTCATCCGGCCTGGAGCCCGGCGACCGGATCGAGACGGTCAGCTTGGCGGTCCTCCCCGGCCACCGCCGCCATGCCGGGTCACAGGTACCGCAGCGTGAATTCACCTTGGATACGGGAGCGCCGCCCTTGCGATTGCGGCGCGTATCGAGCAGGCTGTTCAGTCGTTCACGGAGCCGGAGCGTTGCATCGACCGCAGCACATTGGGCCTGCCGCAGGGAAGAGGCTTTGCCATTGGGGCATTCGGGCGATGTCCTCGCGGGTCTCGGCTTGGGGGCGGCGGACGGGGGAGCCGGCCGGCGGGGCGATGCCGCGGCCTAGCGGTGCCTTGCAGCCACTGCGGTGCGTGGCGTGGGCGGTGCCGGTCTGGGCCGCGGTGCTCGTCGCGGGCATGGCGTCAGCGGACGACCTGCCCGGGCCGGATGCTGATGGAATGCTTCGCCTGACGCTTGCGGACGCGGTCGGTCTGGCGCTGGAGCGCAACCGCGGTTTTCTGGACCGCCGCCTGGACCGGGAGGTCCAGAAGCTGTCCCTGGAGGTGACGGAGGAGCGCTGGTCGCCACGGTTCAGCCTACGGCCCTACGTGAGCCGCGACCGCCCGCAGAGGCGGGCGGGGGTCAGTGCGGAGACGCGGGTCCGGGTCCCGACCGGCGGCGAGGTGGCGCTGCGCTGGGAGGAGTCGCACTCCGATGCGTTCGAGGATTCCCGGACGCGGAGCCTGGTCCTTTCGCAGCCGTTGCTGAAGGGTGCCTGGCCGGCGGTCGAGGGCGCTCCGGTGCACCGGGCGCGGATCGAGGAGAAGATCGGCATCCTGGCCGTGCGCCGGGCGGCGGCGGATCTGGTCGTCTCGACGGTGGGGGCGTACCGGGCGCTGGTCGGCGCGGTGCGACAGGTGGAGATCGCCGAGGCGGCGCTGCAGCGGGCGCGGGATCAGCTGGACGCGACCCGTGCGCTGATCCGCGCGGGTCGGGTGGCGCGGCGCGAGGCGGTGCGTGCCGAGGTGGCGGTGGCCAACCGCGAGCTGTCGCTGACGCGTGCGCTGAACGGTCTGGATACGGCCGGTCTGTCGCTGGCCGGTCTGCTGGCGTTCGAGGGCACTGTCAGCATCCGGCCGCTGGGAACCCTGGCGGTGGAGCACCGCGAGGTCGCCTACGAGGCGGCGTTCGGGGAGGCGCTGCGCCGACGCACGGATTTTCGCCAGGCGGAGCTGCGGGTGGAGATTGCGCAGATCGGGCTGCTGGTTGCCCGCAACGGACTGCTGCCCGATGCGGCGCTGGAATTCGAGGTGCGACGCGTCGACGCGGGGCCGACGGACACGCAGGTGCGGCTCGGGGCGACGATCCCGCTGAACGACCGGGGCCCGGAGCTGGCGCTGGTGCAGGCGCGGACGGAGCTGCGCAAGGCGGAGCGGGGGCTGGCGGAGCTCCGGACCTCGATCGGCATCGCGGTGCGGCAGGCGGTGAACGATGCGACGGTTGGGCTGCGGCTGACCGAGCTGGCCGGTGAGGCGCGGGAGCTGGCCGAAGCGAACCTGGCGATCGAGCAGCGGAAGTTCAGCGAGGGGCTGGCGTCGAGTTTCGAGGTGGCGTCGTCGGAGGACGAGCTGGTGCGGGCCGAGCAGTCCGAGGTCGATGCGATCGTCGCCTATCTCGACGCGCTGACGCGGCTCGACCGGGTGTCGGGGCGGACGCTGGAACGCTGGGGCATCCGGCTGGAGGTTGTCGGGGAATGACCGCCGGGGGGGATATCCACCGGGCGCTTCTGGAGGGCGTGTCGGATGGCGTCCTGGCGGTGGGGCTCGACGGGGAGGTGCGCCTCGCCAATCCGGCCCTCTGCCGGATGTTCGGTCTCGATCCCGGCGCGATTGTCGGGCGGAGCTTCGGCGAGGCGTTCGTGGCGCTGGAGGGGCTTGACGAGTTCACCGACGCGGTGCTCGACGCGGTGGCGGAGCGGTGCAGCGGCCGGCGGCGGATCGTCAGCGTGGCGCTGGGCGACGACCCGCGTTCGCTGTCGCTGTCGACCTCGTACCTGACGGCTGAGCGGGCGGGCGGAGCCGAACCGGTGGCGGTCATCGCGGTGATCGCGGACGTCACCGAGGTGAAGGATCTGCGCGAGACCGAGGTGCGCCAGGCGAGGGTCATCGAGACGCAGCTCGGTGAGCTCCGGGAGGCCTATCGCGATCTCGAGACGCGCAACGAGGCGATCCTGGCGATGCGGAAGCGGGTCCGGATGGCGCGCGGCGTCGTGGTCCTGTTCACGGCCGGGCTGTTCCTCGCCGTCGGCGGTTGGTACGTGCGGCCGCTGGATCTGTTCAGCGCCACCGTGGCGCCGGATGCCGGCGCGGCGGCCGTTGGTGCGGGAACGCTGTCCACGCTGACGGTCGAGCCGCAGCTGCTGCGCTCGACGCTCGCGTTGCGGGGCCTGCTGGCGCCGGGTCGCGTGGAGGAGGTGGTGAGCCCGATCGAGAGCCACGTGGTCGAGGTGCACGCCGGGCACGGGCAGCGGGTGGCCGCGGGTGACGCGCTGGTGGCGTTCGATACCGGGCAGCTCACCGAGGAGCACCGGCGCGCCGAGATCGAGTACATCAAGGTGCGCGACCGGCTCGCGGTGCTGGAGGACTGGCCGAACGGCGCCGAGATGACCCATGCCAGTCACGCGCTGCGCCGGGCGAGAGGCGCGCTCGAGGATGCGGAGCGCCAGCTGGAGCGGATCGATTTCCTGCTGGAGCAGGGCATCGTGTCCGCCTCCGAGTTCGAGGCGGCGCAGCGCAGCCACGAGGACCGGCAGCTGGACCTCGAGGCGGCCGAGCGGGAACTCGCGGCGGTGGCGGCGAAGGGCGGCGCGGAGGGGCGCCGGCTGGCGCGGCTGGAAGTGGAGAATGCGCGGGATCGCCTGCGCGCGGCGGAGGCGAAGCTCGACCAGGCCACGGTCCGGGCGCCGATTGCGGGGATCGTGGCGGTTGCAGGGGGAGACAAGCCCCTCGCACGGGGGCGTTCGGTCGTGCAGGGCGAGCTGCTGCTGAGCATCGCCGACCTGGAAGGCCTCTCGGTCGTGACCGATGTCGGCGAGGTGGATGTGCGGAAGATCGAGGCCGGGCAGAGGGCGTGGATTACCGGACCCGGGTTTCCGGAGCTGGAGATCGAGGGGACCGTGGCCCGGGTCTCGTCGCGTGCCGCCGACGGCGGGGGGCGGGGGGGACCGAAATTCGAGGTGGCCGTGGACCTGGGCCGGCTTGATGCGGCCGCCTGGGACCTGGTGCGGGTGGGGATGTCGGCGCATGTCGAGATCGTCGTGCACGAGCGCCCGGCAGCCCTGCTCGTCCCGATCGGCGCGGTGGAGCGGCTGGGCGGCGCAGCGCGGATACGCGTCGTCGACCCGGACACCGGAGCGGTCGAGCAGCGCGCCGTCGAGCTCGGTGTCACCACGGTGGACTCCGTCGAGGTGGAGACGGGGCTTGCCGCGGGCGACGAGATCGTCCTGCCGGCGGACGGCGGGGCGGCCTTCGGCATACCCGGGCTGGAGGCCGGCGCGTTGCCGTTCGGCGTCGCGGCGCCATGACGGCGCCGCGGGGGGCGCTGCGCCTGATCGACGTGCGGAAGTCGTACCGGGTCGGACCGGTGACGACGGAGGTGCTCCGCGGCGTCGACCTGGAGATCGGGGCGGGTGACCTGGTATCGATCATGGGCCCGTCGGGCAGCGGCAAGACGACCCTGATGAACATCGTCGGCCTGCTCGACCGCCCGAGCACGGGCCGCCACGTCCTCGACGGGCGCGACGTCTCGGGGCTGGGCGACGATGCGCTGTCGCGCCTGCGCAACGCGCATGTGGGCTTCGTGTTCCAGGCGTTTCACCTGTTGCCGCGGCTCACGGCGGCGGAGAATGTCTGCGTGCCGCTGGTGTACCGGGGGACCGGGCGCCGGAAGGCGCTGGGCCGGGCCCGGGCGATCCTGGAGCGGGTCGGCATGGGCGATCGCCTGGAGCACCGCCCGGACCAGCTGTCCGGCGGGCAGAAGCAGCGGGTGGCGATCGCCCGGGCGCTGGTTGGGCTGCCGGCGCTGCTGCTCGCCGACGAGCCGACGGGTGCGCTCGATGCCGACACCGCCGACGAGACCATGGGCCTCCTGCTGGAGCTGAACGCCGAGCAGGGGGTGACGGTCCTGATCATCACGCACGACCCGGCGGTGGCCCGGCGCTGCACGCGGCGGATGCGAATCGACGGCGGGCAGCTCCACGAGGAAGATCCCCGCCCTCCCGGCAGCGCCGGCAGCACGGCGCCGCGGCGGGCGTGACGCCGGCCGATGCCGGGCATCCTGCCGATCCTCGGCGCCAACGCGCGCCAGGCGGTCGACAGCCTCGCCCGGGCGCGGCTGCGCACCGCCCTCGGCCTGGTCGGGATCATGATCGGCATCTCCTCGGTGATCGCGATGGTCTCGCTGGGCGAGATCGCCAAGGAGCAGGCGCGCCGGCAATTCGAGGCCCTCGGCACGGATGTCCTGCTGGTCCGCACGTTGACCACTATGGCAGGATCGCAGGCGATCAGCCTCGCCGACGCGATCGGACTCGCGGAAGCCGTCCCCGCCGTCGCCGAAGCGGCGCCCAGGATCCTCGGGCACGGCGAGTTCCGCCACGCCGGCCGGAAGGTCGGACAAGGGCGCGTCCAGGGCGTCACGGCCGCATTCGCGAGCATCAACAGGATGTCCCTGCAGGCAGGCCGGTTCGTCTCGCTGCTCGACGCCGACCGGCATTTCTGCGTGGTCGGCGCCGCGGTCGCGGACGCGATGCGCCAGGGCGGGGCGCGGCGGATCGTGGGCGAGACCCTGGAGGTCGGCGACATCCTCTTCACCGTCGTGGGCGTCCTCGACCCGAGGCCGGAGAACTACGCGCTGCCCGTCCAGGTGGAGGCTGACCAGTCCGTCTTCGTGCCGATCGGCGCGGCCGGGCGGGTCGCCGACAACCCGGCGATCGAACTCGCGGTCGCCCGGTCGAGCGCCGGCGTCGACTACCGCGCCGCGGTGGCCGACATCAGGTCCTGGTTCCGGGGGCGCTCGCCCGACCTCCAGCTGGACATCATCACCGCCAAGGAGCTGATCGCCCAGATGGAGGCGCAGATGCAAACCTTCGCCCTGCTGCTGGGATCAGTCGGCAGCATCTCGCTGGTCGTCGGCGGCATCGGCATCATGAACATCATGCTGGTCTCGGTCGCCGAACGGCGCCGCGAGATCGCCATCCGCCGGGCGCTGGGTGCGCGCCGCCGCGATATCCAGAGCCAGTTCCTGATCGAATCGGTGATCCTGACCCTGGCCGGCGGCCTGCTCGGTATCCTGCTCGGCCTCGCGGCGACCTGGGCGATCTGCCGCTTCACCGGCTGGGAGTTCCTGATCTCCGGGATGTCGGTGGCAAGCGGGCTCGGCACCGCCGCCGCCGCCGGCCTATTCTTCGGCTTCCAGCCCGCCCGCCAGGCCGCCCGGCTCGACCCCATCGCCGGCCTCCAGGCCGAATGATCCGTCACCGGCAGCGCACGCCGTCGCCCCGGCGGCTTCCCCACGGTGCGGCGGACGCCGCAGAGGCCGCGCCACAACCGAGACCGTGAAAGTATCGGACCTTCTCAGTCTTCGAAGCGGAACTGGCCCGCGCCCGTGGCGAGCGGGCGCGGGCCAGCCACCGTCTTCAACCAGGGGAGTTACGACACCGCAGAACCGGGCGAGAAGCGTCTCGGGGGTCGGTCAGCTCGGGATTGCGGTCAAGTCTTCCGGGAAGCGCCGTCAGATGCGCAGGAAGCTGCTGTTCCGGCACGGTCTCACGCGCCAATCGCCGCCAACCGCTGGTTTTGCAGACAGTACTCCGCAAATGCGGCTTCGCCCAGCACGCTCATCACCCGTTTGAAGTGGTAGCTCAGCGTCATCAGGCTGAATTCGCCGCGGCACTTGCCCAGTCCGCGCATCAGAAAATGGTCCATTCCCGCCCGGCGCTTGAGCGTGCCGAATGGGTGCTCGACGAGCGCGCCTCGGTCACGCATCAACGACGCACCAGCGCTCATCTTCTTGCGATGCCGGTCGATCACGTCCTCGTGCTCCCAGCGCTGGACCCGGCGCGACGATCTTCCCTTTGCCAGACAACGCTGCGACAGCGAACAACCGCGGCAATCCGCTGCCGTCGAGTGATAGACGAAATACAGCTCGCCCTTGTTAAGGAACGAGCGGCGTCGAGTCAGCCGCTGTCCGGCCGGACAGATATACGTGTCATCCTGCGCGTCGTAACGGAAATCATCGCTGTCGAAGCGCCCGCCCTTCCCCCTGCGGATCGCATGGTTCGGTATCGGAACATACGCCTCCATTCCCTTCTCTTCGCAACTCCTCAACTGTGAGCCGCTGAAGTAGCTGGAATCCGCCAGACCAATCAATCGCGCGGTGCCCGTGGCTTCGCTCGATTTCGTCAGCATCGGCTCCAACTGACCGGAGGCACTGCCGTCCTGCACCATATCCTCTGCGACAATCAGCTTGTGCCTGTCATCCACCGCGATCTGGCAGTTGTATCCGCCCACCGTCTTGCCGCTCTTGCGCAGCAGCCGCGCATCGGCATCGACCACCGATACCTGACCCTCTCCGCTTTCCCGCAAGCGCGTTTGCAACGCCTTCCTGTTTTGCTGCTTTTCGACCAGGGCCTCGATCTTGGCCGCCAGCCCCGGATCCTCCGCACCGTTCGCACATCCCTCCGAACGCGCATCCGCCTCGTCCAACTGCCGGTGATACGCCGCAATCTTCTCGTTCAGGCGCTTCAGGTCCCTTTCCAGAGACGCCTTGGTGTGGAAGCTGCCCGTATTCGCATCGGCCTTCAGATGGGTCCCGTCAATCGCCGCCCGGCTGCGAGACGCCTGCGCTGTGAGTTGGCGTTGGTGTGAGTGGCTGATTCGATGGTCGGAAGCAGGTTTTGGTGCGGGAGTTCGCGATGGCCCACCGCCGGATTGGTCAGGAAGCCCTGTTTCCCCGTGAATCGCGCCGATCGTCCCTGGACCAGATTGCCGATCTGATCGACTGGTCGCCGATCGAGGCGCGGCTCTTGGTAGTGTATGCAGCGCCACGAGGTGGGGCGAGCTGGCCGCCGCTGGCGTTGTTCCGGGCGCTGTTGCTGGCGGTTTGGCACGACCTGTCGGACGTCCGCCTGGCGGAAGCGCTGGAGGACCGGGCGTCGTTCCGTCGGTTCTGCGGGTTTGCGCGCACTGAGGCGACGCCGGAGCGGACGGCGTTCGTGCGGTTTCGCCGGGAGCTTCTGCGGCACAGTCTGGATCAGACGCTGTTCGACCTGATCACCGCCCAGCTGCGGCGCCGGGCAGTACAGGTGAAGACGGGCACGCTGGTGGATGCGAGCGTGGTGGGCTTGGCCCGTCGGGACGATGCCGAGGCCGGCTGGGCGGGCCACAGCCGCCGCAAGGCAGTGCACGGGTACAAGGTGCACGTGGGCGCCGACGCCGAGACGGCGCTGGTGGAACAGCTGGCCGTGACGCCGGGCAACGTCCATGACGGTAACCATGGCGAGAGCGCCCTGCCGTCCGATCCCGGCGAGGTGTATGCCGACAGCGCCTATCGAGGTCGCCGCTTTGCCGCGGCGGCACGCCCCGGATCGCGGCCGTCGGGGTCTAGGCGCAGCCTGATCCAGCATCGCAGCGCGAGGCCGAGCGCTGGCTCGCCGAACGGAACCGGGCGATCCACCGGATACGGGCTCGGGTCGAGAAGATCTTCGGGACCTGGAAGCGGTCGTACGGCTTCCGGCGGATGCGCTGGGGAGGTCTGGCCAATGCCCACCTCCAGGCCCGGCTCACCGCGACCGCCTACAACCTGACCCGCACCGCCAATCTCCTCGCCACCGGATGGGCCTCCCGCCGCTGCAGCAGAGGTACGCAGTGGCCGAACGATGGCCCAGACCGCTCCTCGAACGTTGCGATACGCCGACACGCTCGACCGACGGCAGTCGGCCAGGCATCGGATCGACGCCCGCCCCGTCACCGTGGCCGGTATCGCGCCATGCTCTTGACCCTACGCCTTAAACCCTTGGCCGCGCACAGGTCTCCCAAGACACTGCTTCAGCTGAATGTCAATCTGTTCTCGACACCAATTCTCGACCGCGGCGCAAGAATCAGAGTCAGAGCCGCGCGCTCCCACTACAGATAAATTGGGATCATCACGGGGCGGATTTGGCCGTCCCCACGGTCTTTCCACCCTGTCAGAGTCCTGCATTCCCCGAACATCTACAGGGCTGATAGACTGTGTCTATGGCGTCTGCTTCCACATCCGCGAACCTCCGCGACGAACTTGTCGAAGTTGGTGTTGAGCCGAAGCAGGCGGCAGTGATCGCCCGAGCCCTCGCGGCGCGCCAGCGCGGGCCGTCAACGGCGACTTGGGCAGGGTTCGGGCTCGCCGTCCTGATTGCCGTCCTCACTTGGCTTGCCACCGGCATCGACGCAAACAGAGACCGGATTGACGCTGTCAACGAACGCTTGTCCACTTTCGAGACTGGCGTCTCAGAACGGCTCACGCGTATCGAGACGCTGCTCGAGGAGCGCCTGCCCGAACGCCTGTAACCTCGTGACTGACGCCGAGTAGGCTACTGGCCTCTGGTTCTCGGTGTTCACCTTCAATATGTCCTCAGTTGGTATCCTGAACAATCGAACCGCACAGCGGCCAGTTTGACTGCCGCGCCACCACCACGTCAGCGCGTTCCGCTTTCGTTGCCATCAACCCGTCCTTCTCGTCAGCGCAGTCGTTTCCGATGCGCCTGAGCGCACGTTGCCGAACCGAATTCCAGTGGTGGCAGGCAAAGGATATCCGGCTCGCTTCGGCCCGGCTTGAAATAATCGAAGCATTCTCGCAGCCCCGCCTTCGAGAGTGCCAGTTGCGGATTGCCAAGCTCGAACAGTTGGCGTGGCAAGTGCAAAGATCTGGATGTGGGCGTCCCTACCATGGATGACCCTTGCCCGCGGGGAACCGCCGTCTACTGGCAGGACAGCGTTCTGCTGAATCCAGCATTGACGACCAATGCGGGCAAGCTTAGGTTGCCGCGCGATGCTCGACTAGACAATGGGCGGTCAAGCGACAACCGGCATCGGTAGGATTGGATGATGAACCTGAAAATCACATGCATCATCGCGGTTGCGACCCTTACAACCGTGGCGGGGCCGGCTTCTGGCGCGACGTTGGAGGCAAGTTTTGCGGACCCAGTTTGGACAGGAAGCAAGATACCCGAAGGGCAGCACTGCCAGAAGTTCGGCGGTAACGGCGCGACGCCCGAGCTGAAAGTTTCCGGAATCCCTGCAGGTACCGCCGCCATCTTGGTCGAGTTCAATGATGCATCGTTTCCGCCGCTGAGCAGCGATGGCGGGCACGGCACCGTCGGCTTCGAGCACGCTGGAGGTGCTGAAATGACCCTGCCTCCCGTTCCGGGCGGAACTGAGGAAACGCCGGTCGGCACGTGGATCGAGAAGAAGAACCGAGCGACCGGAGCATGGGAATCCCTTGGCTATCTGCCGCCCTGCTCCGGCGGGATCGGGAATCGCTACTTCGCGGTGATCAAGGCGGTCGACGCGAACAAGACGGTGCTGGCGGAAACCGAGATTACCCTGGGCCGCTATTGATACGCGCCCGTTGCTGTTTGCTGGAAGACAAAGTGCAGGCGTTGCCAGACTTCTTGCAGGCCGCTGTTGGCGGGCCCAGCGCGAGCGCACCAAGATACGAATAGAGAGCGTTGGACGGTGTGTTCCGTGACCGGGGGCTGGAGGGCACCAGTCATCACGCGATCATCCCCAACGTGAACCGGGTCGGCGACCTGCGCGAACTGGCCGCGACCCAAGCGGGCGGGAGGAAATTGTTCGATGCGGTGGCGCGGTCCTCCACGGAAAACGTCGCCATGGCGGATCACAGGTACCGTCAGGTCACGGTGACGATGGACGTGCGGGGCTTTGCGTCTCGCGCGAAGGGGTGCGGCACACTCGCGCTCCAGGCGAAGCAAGGCGTCTGCGGCGGAACCTGAGTTCTGGCGTAGTCGTGGCATTGTCCTCGGCCCGCTCATGCACCGCGCACCCTGGCATGCCGGTGGCAGCGGTGGCGGCACGATCAGCTTCCTGCGAAGAGCCGACCGAACAGTCCTCTGGAAGACGGCGCCTTGCGCGGGGTCGGGCCAGAGGCCTCCATCAGCCGCATGGCCAGGTCCGGGGTCGTCCTGTAGTCGGTGATTGGATAGACAATCGTCCTCACCGTCTTGTCGAACAGGTCTGCAAAGGGCGTCCGGAACTGACCGGGCGCGACCTCGATCCGGTGGTCCGGGTCCCAAGCCACAAAGTACTTGAGGCACTCCCTCTCCGTTCCGAACATTTGCCCGTAGGGTCCGCAAATCAGGGCGTGCGTGATTCGTTTTCTGCGGCCGTTCGCCTCCCTTGCCCGCTTGATCTGTTCCGCGTTCAGGGTCACCAGAATCAGGCTGTGCATCATCCTTCCCTTTCCGGCATGCGTTCCTGAAACCGGCCCCACCCAGCGGACAGCCTGCGCGGGTGGTCGGCAGGACCCGTTCCTGCCGCCGTCGCCTCGACCGTGCCGGTTGGAGGTCTTCGGTGTCGACGGCTACCAAGCAGCCTGCGCGTGCCGCGCGAAACGCCATCCCAAGCAGCCAAGCGTCGGGTGCACTGCACCGATCGATCCTACCACTGCGCAAGATCGTCAGAGAGACACGCTGGGCCGTGACCCGGCGCCCCTGTCGAAATCGAAGCCGAGGAGCCGAATCGTATCGTCGAAGTCGCTGAACGGCGGGTATGCCGGGTCGACCCCCATACGAAGTTTGTCCGGTGTCATGTCGGCGCTGCAGGCGGGCACGAACAACAGCAGCAAAGGGATCATCGCCGGAGCTTGGCCCTGCATGGAATCTCCGATGCCGCAATCAGAGCGCTTTACACCGCCTCCGCAGATCACCGCAGCGCTCACGGGCCCGCGATCCGTGATCGTGATCGAACCGGGACGGCACAGTGGTCGCGGACGGCGGCCTTGCTCGTAACGGTGTGTCCATGCTGAAGACAGTGGTGTCTGCTTGGGCGGTCGGCACGTTCTCGCCCTCTCCTGGCTGGCCCCACAATGGTCCGGAAGGAAACCGGTCGCAAAACTGCAGTCGCTGATCGGGAATTGGGCAAGCGCCCACCGTCACCAAGACCAGTACGATGACCCAAGCAACCGCGACCTTGATCATGATCGCTGTGTTGCTGTCCGCCCAGATAGCCATTCAACCAACACCGTGGGTGAGGAGTAGAGTGCACCGTTCGAGCTCCACGACGGTGCTTAATGGTGAGCGTTACACGATCTCCCGGGTTTGGTGCAGGGCGAGGCCTGAGCGGTGCCCGAATCATCCATACCGAGCTGCTCCCTGGCGCCTCGCCAACTGGGCACTCGATATGAAACAACACCTGTAGTCATAGCGAGGTCAGTCGCCTTGATCGGTGTCTTCGCACGCGAACCCCTGATCAGTAGCCGAGAACACTTTAGCCGCCGTTCACGATCAGGCGAATCGAGACGTAGAGTCCCAGCAGGGCGAACAGCGCCAGCAGAAGTTCTCCGTCTCCGTCCTCCCCCGTCCCCGCCCCGGCAGCCGGACCTGCACCGACCGGCGCTCCCGCTCGATCCTGAGCATCAAGGCGCCGTCGCCGAGCCGCAGTCCGGAGAGATGGCGGCGCTTCGCCCAGGCGTCGCGATAGGCCCTGCTCGCCCGGATGAAGCGCCAGGCCCGCAAGGCGTCCCATCCGCGAACCTGCCGCGCCATCGCCGGGCGAGGAGATTACCAGGTCGCCCGGACCTCGAACCCGACCGTATGCTCAGGCGCCGCCGTGTCGCTCTCCCGCCGCGTCGCCTTCACCCCGAAGGAGAGATCGGGCGCGTTGGCGTTGGCCGCCGGCGAGAGCCGCCACCCGAGCGTGTAGTCGCGCGCGCCCGTGGCGAGCCCCAGCCCGACATGCGGGCTGCCGGTGAACCGACCCGAGAAGGCCGGGAAGCCCCAAGCCGCCTCCGCCTGCCAGCGGCTTGTGGCCTCGGCCGTGCCCACACGGTCCGCCAGCGGGTCGGTCGCGAACAGCGCATCCAGACCGCCCTCGGCCTGTCCGCCCCAGTCCTGGCGCAGCGTCAGCGACAG
>JAJDYI010000015.1 GCA_022825235.1 Alphaproteobacteria bacterium
ACGGCCCACCCCGCTCCAGCAACAGGCCTTCAAGCTGCTCGGCGTACGGTTGACGCGTAGCCAGTAGCGCGCCGCTGACAATTTATGACTGCCCGCCAAAACAGGCTCTTACTTCTTCCACTCTCTGGAACTTCAGCCTAGACGGTACCGCAGCGGCACTTGCCAGCCGACGTGGCCAGCACGAGTTGCAGAGCGCACGTCCGACGCGCAATCGGGCCGAGTGCTTATCGCCCGCAGTCCCACATGCCGGACCGGACGGCAGAATGCGCCCAGCGATCTCTCGGCGGCGTGGTCCCCCGGATTGTGCCGGTGTCGCTACACGCGCCAACCGCGTGGGTGCATGGGCGTCTCACCCGAGTTTGCGCGCAATCGTGAGGCCGTCTCCGACGGGCAGCATGCAGAGATCGATGCGGGCATCGTCCCGGAGCTTGGCGTTGAAGGCGCGGAGCGCCAACGTGTCGTCGGAACGGTCGCGCTCGTCGGCCACCTGTCCGCTCCACAGCACGTTATCCGCAAGGGCCAAGCCCCCGGGACGCAGCAGCTCGAGACACCGTTCGTAGTACTGGTCGTAGCCCGTCTTGTCTGCATCAATGAATGCGAAGTCAAACGTGCCGCCACGCCCATCGCGGATGAGGCCCTCCAGGGTGTCGAGCGCGGGCCCCAGGCGGAGCCGAATTTTCGGCGCCACCCCTGCCCCGGACCAGTAACGCCGGGCGATGGAGGTCCATTCCTCGCTGACATCGCATGCGATGAGCTGCCCGTCCTCGGGCAGGGCGAGGGCGACGCTCAGTGCGCTGTAGCCGGTGAACACCCCGACCTCGATCGCGTACCGCGCACCGATGAGACCGGCAAGAAAGCGCATGAATTGCGCCTGCTCGGGGCCAATCTGCATCCCCGCATGCTCCAGGGAGGCGGTCTCTGCACGCAAGCGCCGCTGTACGTCGGTTTCCCGAACCGAAACCTGGCGCAGGTAAGCTTCGATCGTGTCATTCAGGCGGATGGCGCGGTTCGACATGTCATTTGTCCCGTCAACAGGGGCAGCACGAATCTGTCGGATTCTAGAGGTGCAGGCCGCCCACCCCACGTCCGGCACCGCTGTCCCGGGAACGCGGCGCGGAGGCTCTGCCGCGACGATTGCGGGCGGCGATATCCACGAAATCGCGGACACCTGGCAGCACTGTCGGGCAGACACGGAACGCTCCGGAATTCCCGGAACCGATGGCACGCGCGGCCAGGCTCGCCACGGTGTCCCCCAGCGGCACTGCGGACGGCGGCACGCCAGGCGGGCCGGGGGCGACTGGCCATAGGGTCCCGCGTTGAAGCTGGCGGCAGCGGCCAAGCGCTCATCGAACATCCGTATAGTGCTGTCCGCATCAGATGCGCTGCAGCTCTGGACGCCAACGTCGATTCCCGCGCCGGTGCGGCGAGCCGACGCCACGGGTCCGGCGGATGGGTCCGAGGGACTGCGGGCGCAGGCAGGATGCGCGCCGGGGCCCTGGTGCCGGCTGGGCGGGAGACGGAACCATGTACGATTTGCACGGCAAGGTAGCGCTGGTGACGGGCGCCGGCGGCGAGCAGGGCATGGGGCGCGCCATCGCCCGGCGCCTGGCGCAGGAAGGCGCAGACGTCGGCATCAATGACGTCGTCGAGCGGCGCGGGGGCTCGTCGGGCTGGACCGGCCTGCCCGACGTTGAGCGCGAGATTGCAGCTTCGGGCCGCCGCGCGCTCAGCGTCGTCGCCGACGTGTCAAAGGCGCGAGAGGTCGACGCCATGGTCAAGCAGGTGCGCGACCATTTCGGCCGGATCGACATTCTGGTGAACAACGCCGGAGCGATCGCCGGCCGCGATCGGGTGCCGGTGGTCGATCTTGACGAGGCCGAGTGGGATCGCGTGCAGGACGTCAACGCGAAGGGGACGTTCCTCTGCTCCCAGGCTGTCGCGCGCATCCTGATCGCCCAGGGCGACGGCGGGCGGATCATCAATCTGTCCTCGGTTTCCGGCAAGCGCGGCGTCGCCCGTTTCGCCGCCTACTGCGCCTCGAAGTTCGCGGTCCGCGGCTTCACCCAGGCCCTGGCGCACGAACTTGGGCCGCACATGATCACGGTCAACGCGATTTGCCCGGGCTATGTCGAAACCGAGCGGGTCGTGGAAATCGCCGCCGCGCTGGCGCCCGAAGGCGTCACGACCGAGGCGCACCATGAGGCAATGCGGGCCCGAACGGAAACGTACACTCCCCTGGGGCGCGTGGCCAATGCCGAGGATGTGGCCCGGACCGCCGCGTTCCTGGCATCGGCCGAGGCGGACTTCCTGACCGGTTTGTCGATCACGGTTGCCGGCGGAGCGGTGATGGAATGAGCCCGGGCATGGCTGAGCGGCGCCTTGCCGGCAAGGTCGCGCTGGTCACCGGCGCCGGTGCCCGCGGGTCGCTCACCGGCACCGGGCAGGCGACCGCGATTCTGTTTGCGCGCCACGGCGCCAGGGTCCTGCTCGCCGACCTGGATCTCGACCGCGCCCGCGCGACCGAACGGCAAATCGCCGAGGCGGACGGCGAAGCGTCGGTGTTCGAAGCGGATGTGACCGACGAGCGCGCCTGCCTGGCCTTGATCGAAGCCTGCATCGAGCGGTACGGCCGCCTCGACATCGTGGTCAACAACGTGGGCGCCTTCGGGCCCGGCAAGGTCACGGACATCGAGAGCGAGACCTGGGCGCGCGCCCTTGACGGCAACCTCAAGTCCGCCGCCCTCGTCTCCAAGTTCGCGGTCCCGCGCATGGCTGCCGGCGGCGGCGGCTCGATCATTCACGTTTCCTCGATCGACGGCCTGCGGGCCGGGGCATCGCACAATGTTCCCTACTCGGTCGCCAAGGGGGGCCTGATCACGCTGACCAAGGCCATGGCGGTGCATCACGGGCGTGACAACATCCGCGTCAACTGCATCGCGCCCGGACACCTCCACGCCCCCTTCGTGGCCAGCATGACGGAGGAGCAACTGGAGCTGCGGCGCAAGGCCGGGCCGCTCGGCACCGTGGGCGACGCGTGGGACGTGGCGTGGGCGGCGGTGTTCCTGGCGAGCGACGAGGCGCGCTGGGTCTCGGGAGTCATCCTGCCCATCGACGCAGGGCTGTTGGCAGCGACCCCGCTCGCCGTGATCGAGCACCTGACCTGACGCCGGCCGGCCCTCCCGCGAACGCCCGCCCGCGACCGCGTCTCGGCCGGAAATTCGCCGTCGCCGGGCCTGCGAGGCTCCGACCGGGACGAGCCCTGAATGGACGTCATCGAACGCTCGGGTCCGGAGCTGGCAGGACCCGCGGGATGCAGCCGGTCGGAATCACTCTCCGCCCCCGGCGCGATGCGCCAGGACAGGCTCCTTCATGGCACCGCGGGGATCCGGTCGCATCGCCGCGGAGTCGGTCCGGGCCGGCCCGGGTATGGTGCTCTGATCGTCGAACGGCGAATACCGTTTGCCGAATGCCCGCCGGCCGGCGGCGGGCGCGCAGTCGGGATCGCAGTCCGGGTGCTGGTCGGCCGCGCCCGGCCCGATGCGGCGCCCGTCCGGGGGAAGTCGGATGAACCTGCCTGATCCAGCAACCGTCAACCGCGTGGCATGCGTTGGCGCCGGCACCATCGGCGCCGGCTGGGCCGCCGTGTTCCTGAGCCGGGGGATGTCCGTCGTGGCCTGCGATCCGGCCGACGGAGCGGAAGACCGCCTGCGCGCGCTGGTCGCACGTGCCTGGCCGAGTCTGGAAGCGCTGGGACTGGCGGCGGGCGCCGATCCGTCGAAGCTGGCGTTCGAGGATGACCTCGAGGCGGCTATGGACGGCGCCCAGTTCGTCCAGGAATCTGCACCGGACCATCGCGACCTGAAGGTCGAGCTGGCCGAACGGATCGATCGGCACCTTCCCGACGACGTGGTCATCGCGAGTTCATCGTCGACGTTCCTGCCGAGCGTCCTGGCCGGCCGCTGCCGGGTGCCGGCGCGCTTCATCATCGGCCATCCGTTCACGCCGTCCTACCTGATGCCGCTGGTGGAGGTTGTCGGCGCCGACGCGACGGCAGAGCCGGCGATGGACTGGGCGATGGCGTTTTACCGCCGCGTCGGCAAGCGCCCGCTCAGGCTGCGCCGGGAGATCGAGCGCTACGTCTCCAACCGGTTGCAGAGTGTCGTGCGGAAGGAAATCGATGCGCTGGTTGCGGCCGGCATCTGCGACTACCAAGAGGCCGACCAGGCGCTGGTCTACGGACCGGGACTCCGCTGGGCGTTCATGGGCCCGACCCTCGGCCTGCACTTCACGGGTGGCGAGGGCGGTGTCAGGGGCATGATCGCGCATTTCGGTTGGTCGGGCCCGCCGGAACTCGAAGAAGCGGCGATCGCGACCGTCGACGAGATGACCGGAGACCGCGATGCGGACACCCTGGAACGGTGGCGCGACCGGAATCTGGTCACGTTGCTGAAGGCCCTGGAACCCCTCGATCCAGATGCCTAGACGCATGCCCGGCCGACACCCGGGCCGGGCGCCGGACGACCGGTCGGCCCGGTCGCCGCCGGTGCTGCGACCGGGCCGACCATCGCCGGAGCGCCGTTTGCTTTCGCCGGCGGCATTCGGTCTGATACCGGGCCGCACACGCCGGGGAGGCGCACCATGACCAAGATGACCGGTGGCCGATTTCTCGCCGAGACCGTGCACGGCTACGGCATCACCCATGCATTCTTCGTCCCGTACATCGCCCCGCGGGCGTTGATGGAGATGGAGAAACTCGGCATCAGGCGCGTGCAGACCCACGGCGAAAAGGCGGCCGCCTACATGGCCGACGCCTATGCGCGCGCGCGCGGCGGCCCCGGCCTCTGCATGGCGCAGTCGGTCGGCGCGATGAATCTCGCCGCCGGGCTGCAGGACCCCTTCCTGGCGTGTTCACCGGTCATCGCGATCACCGGGCGCGAGCGCCAGGTCAGCCAGCAGCGCCACGCCTACCAGGAGGTCGATCACGCCGGGCCGTTCTCCGCGGTGACCAAGTACAGCGCCACGTTGTCCACGCCCGACCAGCTGCCGGCCTACCTGCCGCAGGCGTTTCGCGCGGCGACGTCGGGCACGCCCGGCCCGGCGCATCTGGACCTGGAAGGGCTGGCCGGTCAGTTCGTCGTGGATGTGGAAGCCGAACTTGACGTCGTGGTCGAGGAGACGTTCGCGCGGGTCCCGCCGTTCCGGCCCGAGGCCGACCCGGACGCGGTGGCGGCCGCGCTCGCCCTGCTCACCCGCGCGGAACGACCGGTCATCGTGGCGGGCGGCGGCGTGACCGCATCCGGCGGGGGCGCCGAACTGCGCGCGCTGGCCGAGAAGCTCACGATCCCGGTGGCCACGTCGCTCAACGCCAAGACGATGTTCCCGAGCGACCACCCGCTCGCGCTCGGGGTCCCGGGATCCTATTCCCGCGCCTGTGCCAACCAGGCCCTGTGCGAAGCGGACCTGGTGTTCTTCGTCGGCAGCCACGCCGGCGGCCAGGTCACCAACGGCTACACGATCCCGCCGCGCGGCACGCCGGCCATCCAGCTGGACATCAATCCCGGAGAACTCGGCCGCAACTATCCGCTCGAGGTCGGCCTGCAGGGAGACGCGCGCAACACGCTCCGCCGCATGCTGGACCGGGCCGAACCCGTCGCCGCCCGCCAGTCCTGGATCGACCGCGTGCAGGAACTGGTGGACGCCTGGAAACAGGGCGTCAGCGCATTCGCCGCCTCCGACAACGTGCCGATGCGTCCCGAGCGCCTGTGCCGGGAGCTCTCCGACCTGCTGCCGGCCGACGCGATTCTCGTATCGGACACCGGGCACTCCGGGGTCTGGACCGGGACCATGCTCGACCTGAAGCACCCCGACCAGCGCTACCTGCGCTGCGCCGGATCCCTGGGCTGGGGCCTGCCGGCAGCCGCGGGCGCCAAGTGCGCGCAGCCGGACCGCCCGGTCGTGTGCTTCACCGGTGACGGCGGCATCTGGTACCACATCGGCGAACTGGACACGGCGCGCAAGTCCGGCATCAACATCGTCGTCGTGGTCAACAACAATCACTCGCTGAACCAGGAAAAGAACGGCGTCGAAGGGGTGTACGGCGGCCGGACCAAGGGGTCTGACGAACTCTGGCTGTTCCCCGAGACCGATTTCGCGAAGGTCGCCGAGTCGATGGGCTGCTTCGGTACCACGGTGCACAGACCAGGCGAACTGCAAGGCGCGCTCGAACAGGCGCTCGCCGCGGGAAGACCCGCCGTCGTGGACGTGAAGACCGACGTCGACGGGATTGCGCCGCGGGCCTGGGTCCCGCGGGCCTGAGGCGCGGTCTGCTACCGTGAGTCTTGGCCGGCCACCGACCGGAGAAGGGCGTAACCCCGAAAAGGAGCGCGCCGCCATGACCGGAAAGGACTCCCTCAGCAGACGCCGCTTCCTCGGCACCGGGACGGCGGCCGCGGCCGCGCTGGCCGCCCCCTACGTCAAGCGGGCGCACTCCGCGGGACGGCTTGAACTCGGTGTGCAGGATCACTGGGTGCCGGGCGTCAACCCGGTGGTGGAGCAGATCTGCACCGACTGGGGCCGGCAGAACAACGTCGACGTCAAGGTCGACTTCATCACGAGCGTCGGCAACAAGCTGGCGCTGACGGCGCAGGCCGAGGCCCGCGCCGGCACCGGCCACGACATCTTCCAGATGGGGCTGTGGGGTCCCAGCATCCAGCGGACCAAGCTCGAGCCGCTGGACGACGTCATCGCGGACATCGAGGCGGACGTCGGGATGATGGATCCGGCGGCGAAGTACTGCTTCTACATCGACGGCGCCTGGCGGTCGTCTCCGGTCGCCGTCATGGGCCAGACTCACGCGTTCAACAGCCGGATCGATCATTTCCGGGACCTCGCCGAAATCGATCTGCCCGACCTCTTTCCGGCCGGCCCGCGCGACCCCGCGAAGGTCGCGACCTGGACCTACGACTCCTTTCTGGTCGCCGCCCAGAAGCTGCATGCGGCCGGGTACGGGTTCGGCGCGGCACTGTCGCCCACGGCCGACGGCACCTTCTGGCTGGCGCCCCTGTTTGCGGCGTTCGGCGCGGTCCTGGTCAACGCCGACCGCGAGATCACGGTCGACAGCGATGAAACCCGGGCGGTGCTCGAATACCTGAAAGAACTCAGCCAGTTCATGTCGGACACGGTCTATGCGTGGGATGACGCGAGCAACAACCGCTGGATGCTGTCCGGCCGGGGGTCCGCGGTGGTCAACCCGCCCAGCCCGTGGGCCGTGGCGAAGCGCGACGCTCCCGAGCTCGCCCCGCTGATCTGGCACCATGATCTGCCCGCAGGGCCGCGCGGGCGCTTCCGGCACCTCATCCCGAACGGTTGGGGCATCTGGCACTTCTCGGCGAACAAGGACGCGGCGAAGGACCTGCTGCGGCACATGGCGACGCGCGGGGTGGCAGAGCAGCTGGTCACCGCGAGCAAGGGCTACGAAGCGATCATCTTCGAATCGTTTCGCGATTTTGGCGTCGTGGAGGAAGCGGGGCCGCCCGCCGGCACGCTCTACAACTACACGCCGCGCGGGGATGAACAGCTCATCCTGTGCGGCACGCCGGCGCCCAACGATGTCGCCGCGCAAATCTTCACCCAAGGCGTCTTCGGCAATCTGGTGGCGCGGGTCACCGCTCACGACGAATCCCTCGACGACGCCATTGCCTGGGCCGAGAACGAGCTCGAGGGATTCCTGCGCGGGTAACCGGCAGCAATCTCCCGGCGCGCGACCGTCGCGCCGGGACTGACCAACGGGGAGCGAATCATGGTCGCTTATGTGATGGGGACGGTGACGATCACCGACGGATCGTGGGTGGAGGACTACATCCCGAAAGTGCAGGCGCAGGTCGAAGCGCACGGTGGGCGCTACATCGCGCGCAACACCGAGATCGAGAAACTCGAAGGCCCGGCGGAGGTGCCGACCGTGGCGGTCATCATCGAGTTCCCGTCGCTCGCGCGCGCCCGGGAGTGGTATCACTCGGCGGAATACCAGCCGCAGCTCCGGGCCCGGCAGGCCGGCTCGATCGGCAACCTGATCCTGCTGGAAGGCCTGTAGAAGCCGGCCGACCGGTCAGCGAGCCTCCTCGCCGAAGAACGCGCGCAACTCTGCAACGACCCAATCGGGCCGCTCCTCCGGAATCCAGTGACCGCAGTCCTCCACCACGCCGCCACGGACGTCGTCCGCGACGCGCCGCCACGATTCGATCGCTGCCTCCCCGCGGCCGCGCCCCATGGCGCCCCCGTAGCACAGGACCGGCATGCCCAGCTTGCCCTGGGACAGGAATGACCGGTTGTCGGTGACGTCCTGCGGCGTAGCGCGATAGAGGTTGAAGCCGGCGCGCATCGCCCCGGGCTGCCGGTAGGTGCGCAGGTACTCGCGTTGCGCCGCTTCCGGCACGGCGTCGGGCCGGGCACCCCAGTGTCGGTAGAAGAAGCCCAGGTAGATGTCCTCGCGGCCCTGGGTCAGCGCTTCGGGAAAGTCCGGTTCCCAATGCAGGCCGTGATGCCATCGGTTCTGGAACATCACCGAGGTGCCGTCTCCCGGCACGGGAACGTCGAACACCGCGAGACGCTTGACGGCCTCCCGGTGCTGCGCCGCCAGCGCGAAGGCGACCGGCCCGCCCCAGTCGTGCCCCACGACGAAAAACTCGCGCTCGCCGAGCACGTCATGGACCAGGCGCCAGATATCCTCCGCCAGGGTCTTCTTGTCGTAGCCGCCGGCGGGGCGCGATGAATCCCCCAGTCCCCGCAGATCCGGGGCGATGACCCGGTAGTCAGCGGCCAGTTCCGCCATCACGGCGCGCCACATGTACCAGGTCTGCGGCCAGCCGTGGATGAAGACCACCGCGGACCCATGGCCCGCCTGCACGTAATGGAGCCGGACGTCGCCCACGTCGGCGTAATGGTGGCGGAGTGATTCCGGCGTCACACGTGGCCGGCCCCGCAGGCGCCGCCACTCAATCGTCGCGCCAAGGTTCGACCGCGCCGCGCTCGATCACGTACGTGTGCTCGAAGAGGCTGCCCGCCCGCTCCATCTCCGATTCGGAGATCAGGACGGTCGTGCCCTCCCGCTGGAGATTCGCCAGGACTTCGGCCAGCCGGAGGGCCAGCGCCGGGGCCACCCCCTCGAAGGGCTCGTCGAGCAGCAGCATCCGTCCCCCGGCGACCAGGGCGCGGGCCAACGCCACCAGTTTCTGCTGGCCCCCCGACAGCTGCTCCACCCGGCGCGCGCGCATGTCGGCGACCTCGGCAATGAACGTGTACGCCCGCGCGCACCGGGCGGCGCCGTCGGCATGCCCCGATCCCCAGGCCGGCAGCAGGAGGTTTTCCTCCACGGTGAGGCCGGGAATCAGGCGGCGGTCCTCGGGCATGTACCCGATCCCCTGGCGGGTGCGCCGGTGCGCGGGGGCCGCCGTGATGTCCTCGCCGTCGAGCAGGATTTGGCCGGCGCGGGCGCGGATCAGCCCCATGACGGCACGCATCAGGGTCGTCTTGCCGGCGCCGTTGCGGCCGACCAGCCCGGTGAAGCCCTGCACCGTCAGATCAACCCCGTGCAGGATCGTGCTGCCACCGAAATTGACCGTGAGATTCCGGATCTCAAGCATCGGGGGCGCGTCCCGGCCGGCGGCCGACCACGTGCTCGATCACCGCCGGGTCCTCGAGGACCACATCCGGCGTACCGTCCGCCAGCACGCGTCCCTCGCGGAACGCGATCACCCGGTCGGCGTAGCGACCCACCACTTCCATGTCGTGTTCGACAAACAGCACCGTCGCCCCCGACTTCCGGAGGGCGTCGATGACGTTGCCCATCACGTCGAACTTTTCCTTCGTGCTGATGCCGCTCGTCGGTTCGTCCAGCAGGATCATCGCCGGCTGCCCGACCATCGCCATCGCGATGTCGAGAAGCTTGCGCACCCCCTGCGGCAGCCGGTCGACCCGCGTCGTCGCCGACTCCGCGATCCGGTAGCGTTCCATGATCGCCGTCGCTTCGTTCTCGACTTCCGGCCGCACGAGGGGCTGCCACCAGGGCGGGCGGCGGTGGCCGAACACGCCGACCGCGAGCAGCAGGTTCTCGTACACGGTGAGGCCGGGAAACAGCTGCGGAATCTGGAACGAGCGGTGGATCCCGGCCTCGGTGGCCTGCCCGACGGAGCACCCGGTGATGTCCTTGCCCCGGAACAGGATCTGTCCCAGGTCCGGGGTCAGGTAGCCGGTGACCATGTTGCAGAACGTGGTCTTCCCGGCCCCGTTGGCACCGATCACGCCCACGATCTCGCCCGCCGTCACCGATACGTTGACGTCTTCCGCAGCGACCACGGCGCCGAACCGCTTCCCGAGGCCGCGGGTCTCGAGCAGGACTTCAGGCATCACGGCCGCGCAACCGGTCGGCCAGCGACCAGAGACCGCCCGGCAGGAAGAGGATGACCAGGAGCAGGGTGATGCCCAGCAGCATCTGCCACGCGTCGGGGGCGTACTGGAGGGCGAACGTGCGCACCAGCTCGAAGACCGTCTGCGCGATGAAGGGTGCGGCGACATTCCCCGATCCGCCCAGGATCGCCACGAACACGAACTCGCCGGACTTCGTCCAGTAGGCCGTGTCCTCCGGGGTCACGTGGCCGATGAGCAGGACCGTGAACACGCCGCCGAGCGCCGCGAGCTTCGCGGCTGCGATGTAGGCGATGTGGACGGCCCCCCGGGCGGACACGCCCAGGTACCGGAGCCGCAGCTCGTTCTCGCGCACGCCCTGGCCGGCATAGCCGATGGGACTGGCGAGAATCCGGTCCACCCACCAGGCCACCACGGCCGTGAAGACCACGATGTAGCCGAACAGCATGAACGTCAGCCGCCCGGCCTCGGGATCCGGAGCGAAGCCGAGCAGGGTGGGCACCCCGACGCTGAACCCGTCGGTGCTCCCCAGCACGACCGTCTTCGCCAGGATGCCGAACAGGATCATCGAGAACGCCAGGTTCAGCATCGCGAAGAAGATGCCGCGATGGCCCCGGACGATGTAGCCGAGCGCCCACGCGACCGCCCCTGCCGCGGCGATCCCCGCGACGCTCAGCACCAGCATGTCCGTGATGCCCAGAAACTGGTTGGCAAGCGCCGCCGCATACCCGCCGATCGCGAAGAACAGGCCCTGTCCGAACGACACCAGGCCGAACCGGATCAGGATCAGCAGGCCCAGCACCACCAGGCCGCCGCCGAGCGACACCGCCACGGTGTGCGCCGCCCACGCCGGGAGCAGCGGCCAAAGCGCGAGCAGCGCCGCGGTCGCCACCGCGATCCCCACCGTGGTGAGGCGGACGCGTCGGAGCCGCGTCATATCCGTCGGGCCTTCGGCTTGCCGAACAGCCCCTCGGGCCGCACCGCGAGCACCACCGTCATGACCACGAACACCACGAACAGCTCGAGTTCCGGCCGGAAGAACACGGCGGCCGTCCGGCCCAACCCGACCAGCAGCGCACCGACGGCCGCGCCCTCGACCGAACCGAGGCCGCCGATGACCACGACCGCGAAGGCCAGCACGATCAGTTCGACGCCGATGCCGGGCACGACGGAAATCAACGGGGCGCTCAGGGCGCCGCCGAGCGCCCCGAGGAATGCTCCGCACAGGAAGGTCACCGTGAAGAACCGGGTCACGTTGATTCCGAGGGCGGCGGCGATCTCCCGGTCGTGAATGACCGCAATGAGCAGCTTGCCGGGACGGGTCCGATGGATCGCGGCCCAGATGCCGAGACCGATCAGCGCCACCACGGGCACGAGCAGCAGGTCGTACCCCACGTATGGAATCCCGGCCACGGAGATCGTGCCGAACAGGAAGCGCGGCTGGAACGCGATGTAGGATTCCGGCCCGAAGATCAGCTTCATCACGTCTTCGAGGACGAGGAAGACGGCGTAGGTGGCCAGCACGATCACGATTTCGTCGCGGCCGTAGACCCAGCGGAGGACCCCGCGCTCGATCAGCAGCCCGACGACGACGCCGACGACGACGGCGGCCACCAGCATGATGGCGAGCAGTTCGAAGCCTGCATCGGGGGCGCCGCTGACGTACATTCCAACGGCCCAGGCCGCCGTGTACGCTCCCAGCGCGTACAGGCTCCCGTGCGCCACGTTCAGGACGTTCATCACCCCGAAAATCAGGGTGAGGCCGATCGAGACGATGAACAGCCAGGATGCGTAGACCAAGCTGTCGACGACAATCGCGGCCAGCTCAATCATCACGGGTCTCCGCGCTGTCCGCACCCAGCACGAGCCGCGCAGGCCCCGATCCGTGCGCTCGTCGCACATTGCAGGAAGATGATGCTTGAAGCAACCGCCCGGCACCGTTCTCCGCAAGCCCTGGACCGGCGGCTGTCCGTGGCCCCGATGATGCAGCGGACGGACCGCCATTTCCGTCGGTTCATGCGTCGATTGACGCGGCGCACGCTGCTCTACACGGAGATGATTCCGCTGGGCGCGATCCTGCACGGGCCTCGCGAGCGGCGCCTGCGGCTCGATGCGGCCGAGCAGCCGGTCGCGCTGCAGGTCGGCGGCAGCGATCCGGCCGGCCTCTCGACGGCGGCCAGGCTCGTCGGCCGCTTCGGGTACCGGGAGATCAATCTCAACTGCGGCTGTCCCAGCAATGCCGTCCGGGACGGCGGTTTTGGCGTCGTCCTGATGCGAACGCCCGCACGCACGGCGGAATGCGTGCGGGCGATGGTCGACAGCACGGATCTGCCGGTCACGGTCAAGGCGAGGATCGGTCTCGACACCGACCGCAGCGAGGCGTTCCTGGATGACTTCGTCGGCACCGTCGCCGATGCGGGTTGCCGCAGCTTCATCGTTCACGCGCGCTCGGCGTGGCTGACGGGGCTGAATCCGAAGCAGAACCGGACGATTCCGCCGCTCGACTACGCGCGCGTCCGGCGCCTCGCCCGCCACCGCCCGGATCTCGAGATCGTCGTGAACGGCGGCATCCGCTCATTGTCGGAGGCCGCCAGCTTCCTTGCCGAGGGCTTCTCCGGCGCGATGATCGGACGGGCGGCCTGGGAGCACCCGTGGCAGTTCGCCGAGGCGGATCACCGGGTCTTCGGGGCGCCACGACCGCTGCTGACGCGCGAGGAGGTGCTCCGTGCCCACGCCCCCTACGTCGCCCGCGCGATGGCCGACGGCGAGCCCTTCCACCGGCTCGCACGTCCCCTGGCGGGGCTGTACCGCCGGCAGCCGGGGGCCCGGCGCTGGCGGCGGGCGCTCGCGGAACACCGAACCCTCGATGACGCGCTGGGGTCCATGGCCGCCGCGTGAAGCCGCCGCCCCGGCGCCAGCCCTATGGCTTCGAGCGCCCGCCTTCCGCGTAGGCGGCCGGGGCCGGCACGCCGGTCCCCTCCGCGTGGCGCTCGGCCTCGAAGTTCCCGAACAGCTGCATCATCAGCGGCAGGACCAGCAGGTTCAGCAGCGTCGACGACGCCAGCCCGCCGATGATGATCGCCGCCATCGGCCCCATGATCTCATGGCCGGGATTGTCCGCATCCAGGGCGATCGGAAGCATGGCCAGCGCGGTCACGAGCGCCGTCATCAGGATCGACGGCAGGCGTTCCACGGCGCCGCGAACCACCGTGTCGTTGGTCCATGGCGCACCCTCCACCACGACGAGTTGGCGGTAGTGGGACACGAGCATGATGGAGTTGCGGAGCGTGATCCCGAACAGCGTGACGAACCCCACCAGGGATCCCAGCGACACCACGCCGCCCGTGAGATACGCGGCCACGACGCCACCCACCAGGGCAAAGGGAAGATTGGCGAGCACCAGCAGCAGCGCCCGTCCCCGCCCCAGCGCCATCCTGGCCAGGACCATGATCCCGATGCCCGCGAGCACGGCGGCGAAGACCAGTTCCTCCCGCGAGCGGCGTTGTTCGAGCGCCGTGCCCGCGAGATCGAAGTACACGCCGCGCGGGAGAATCTCCGCTTCGGCCAGCGCCTTCTCGACCCGCTGTACCACCGTTTCCACGTCCGTATCGGTGACGTGGCCGGTCACGACCTGCAGGCGCCGGCCGCCATCGCGAAGAATCGTGTAGCGCCCGCGCCCCATGCGGACATCGGCGAACGCGGACAGGGGCTCCAGCACCCCGTCCGGGCGCCGCACCTGGAGATCCGCCAGGGCGAACGGGTTCGCCCGGTCGCTCGCATCGAACACGAGCGTGACCGGGAACGGAATGCCGTCGCGAAAGACCGTCCCGAGCCGCAGGCCGCCGTACGTCGCCTCCACGGCCTCGATGACGTCGGTCGGCGCGATGCCGGCCTGTCCCAGGCGCTGCCAGTCCAGATGAACCTCGGCCTGCGGGCGTCCCAGCGCCGCCCGCACTTGGACCTGGCGGAGCCCCGGCACATTCTCGAGCAGGTCGGCGACCCTGGCGGCGGCGGCGTCGAGCACGGCGAGGTCCGGACCGAAAATCCGGACGACCAGGGGCGCGGCGTAGCCGGAGACCGTCTCGTCGACTCGCTCGATCAGGAACGTGTTCAATTCGGCGGCGATCCCCGGCGTGCTGTCGAGAATCTCGCGAATCTGGTCGAACACCGCCTGCTGTCCGGCGCCCGACAAGGGTTCGAGCTCGACTTCGTATTCGGCGTAGTGACTCCCGTAGGTGTCGGCTCCCCGTTCGGCGCGCCCCGCCCACTGGGACATCGAACGCACCCCCTCGACCTGCAGGACCTGGCGGGTCAGGCGCGTGCCGACGCGAATCGTCTCCTCCAGGGATGTGCCGGGCAGCCCGGACGTGTGGATCATGTAGTGGCCCTCGCGAAGCTCGGGCAGGAAGGAGCTGCCGAGGCCGGGAAGCAGCGCCACGCCGAAGAGGGAGCCGCCGAGCGCCACGACGACCGTCACGCCCGGGATCCGTCCGAGCATGCGCAGCACCCAGCCGTAGGCCGGGGTCAGCACCCGAATGAGCGGCGGCGTGCGGTAGACCCCGCGGGCTGCGAGCAGGGTTCGGCAGAGGGCGGGCGTGAGGGTCAGGGCGACCACCAGCGACGCAAAGATCGCCAGGATGTAGGCGAGGCCCAGCGGCGCGAACATGCGGCCCGCGACCCCGGACACGGCAAAGAGCGGGACGAACACGAGCATCACGATGGCGCTCGCGTGCACCATCGAGCCGCGCACCTCCATCGACGCGTCGAACACCACGTCGTCCAGCCCCGGCGGCGACGGGCCTGACAATCGCTGCCGCAGCCGCCGCAGGATGTTCTCGGTGTCGATGATGGCGTCGTCGACCACCTCGCCGAGCGCGATGGCCAACCCCCCGATGACCATGATGTTGAACGTCGTGCCGGTCTCGAGCATCCCGAGCGCAGCGGCAATCAGCGACACGGGGATCGCGCTCGCCGTAATGATCGCGGCCCGCACGTCGAACAGGAACGCCAGCAGCACCAGCACGACCAGCCCCGCCCCGATCGCGAGATGCGCGGAAATGCTCCCCACGGACCGCTCGACGTAGTGCGCCGGGCGGAAGAGGTCCCGATGCACGAAGACGCCGACCGAAGCGAGCGCCGGCGTCAGGTTGTCCAGGGCCTGATCCAGGCCCCGGGTCACAGCCACGGTGCTCGAGCGAAACTGGCCAATCACCATGAGCAGGACCGCGGGCTCCCCCCCGACCGTCGCCATGCTGACCGGGTGGTCCGCGCCGAAGCCGATATCGGCGATATCGGTCAGCGGGATACGGAGCCCGTCCGCCCGCGTGACGTGCAGCGCCCGGAGGGCGGCTTCCGACAGCGCCCCCTCGCCCACGACCACCGCGAGTGTCTGGTTGGCCGTGTCGACCCGGCCGGAGCCGCGGTAGCCGGCCGCGCGCACCGCGTGCATCAATTCACTGATCGTGACTTCCGCGCGGGCCAGGCGCTCCGGATCTGGCCGGATCTGCAGGGATTCGAGCTCGCCCCCGAAGACGTTGACGTCGGCGACGCCCGGCACCTCGAGCAGATGCGGCAGCACCGCGCGCTCGATCGTGGAACGGAGGCGTTCGGGGTCCCGCTCGGCGGTGAACCCGACGGTCATGACGGTGGCCGCGCTCGAGGAGAGGGGAACGATCGTGGGCGTGGCTGCGGACCGGTGGAGCTGCCCCGACGCGACCGCGAGACGCGCCGCGACGGCCGCCCGGTTGATTTCGTCGCGGGTGCCGTCCTCGAAGGTCAGCGTGACGATCGACAGCCCGCTGATCGATTCCGAAAACGTCCCGATCAGGCTCGGGAGGCCCCGGAGGACTTCCTCGAGCGGCCGGGTGACCCCGGTCTCCACCTGTTCGGCGGTCAGGCCCGGCGCCTCCGTCTGGACGATCACCTGCCGCGGCGCAAACTCCGGGAAGATGTCGAAGGCCCCTTCGGACAGGCGCCAAAGCCCCGCCGCCACCAGGGCGGCGGCCAGCGTCACCACCACACCCGGATGCCGGATCGAGAACCTGACGATCAGGGCCAGCACGAAGTCAGTCGTCGTCCTCGCGCATGATGTCGGCACGGAATTCCTCGGCCAGCAGCATCTGGCCGCCCCGGATCACGACGCGCGCGTCGGGATCCAGGACCGAATCCGGCACGAACCAGCTGCGGTCGATGCGGCGCAGGCCGCTCAGGGCCCGGCGGCCATACCGTCCGTCGCCGAGGTCGCAGTAGACCCAGATTCCGTCACCGTGAAAGAGGACCGCGCCGGCCGGCAGCACGAAGCCCGGCTCCGCCGCGTCCGTTGCCACGAAGGACACCTCGACCCGCAGCCCCGGGCGCAGACCCGCCCCGTCGGCAAGCAGCAGTACCGCGTCGGGGCCCATCCCGGCCACCTCGGCATAACCGGGACCGATGGGCTGGGCCAGGCGGACCTCGTCGCCGTTCCGTACTTCAACACGGAACTCCCGCCCGTCCAAGCGTTTCGGCAGCGCCGCCTGGACCAGCGCCTGGCTGCGGTCGGCCAAGGCTTCCAGCAGCGGCGCCCGATCGGCCGCCGCCCCCGCGAAATAGGTGCCCCACGTGTGCTGGATGTGCCGCAGGGTGCGGCCCCGCGCAGCCGATTGTTCCGCCCGCACCATTTCCTCGTCACGCAGCGCCCGCTCCGCCAGGTCCACGTCCGCCAGAAGTACCAGGCCCGTATCGTAGGCCTGCCGCAGCCGTTCGAGCCGCGCCCGCAAGGGCTCAAGCCGGGCCTCCGACTGGCCCAGGATCAGTTCGGTGCCGCGCAGGGACGCGATGTCACGGAGCAGGGACGCGACGTCCAGGACGGTGCCAAGGCCGGTGTGCCGCTCGACCCAGTCGGCAGCCCGCACCGGCGCCGCGACGACCCCGTTGGCCTCGGCCACCCCGGGCGGAAAAATCAGGACGCGCTCATCCTCTGCGAGCTCCAGCAGCGCCACCGGGGAATCGTCGTCATCATCGTCGTCGTCATCATCGTCATCGTGCTCCCGGACGGCCTCGCCGAACCCGGTCTCCGCGCCCTCTTCCTCCTGGAGGTGCGGCAGCAGACCAAAGCTGACAGCCGCCAGCACTTCCTCCGGGGCGAAGCGCTGCAGTCCGTACACCGCCGCATAGCCCCCGAGGAACGCGGCCACGAGCGCCAGCGTCAGGCGCACGGCTCTGCCTTCCCCGTCGTCATCCTTCGTCTCCGGGGATCTGGTGCCAGGGAGCGCCCCGGGGCGGCGAGGCGTCGCTGAAGATGCGCTCCACGGCGAGCTCAAGATCAATCAGCGCCTCTTGCCGGCGCCGTTCCGCCGCCGCCGCGGCGCGACGGGCCGCCAGCAACCGGAGGTCCGCATCGGGCCGGGCGGCGGCAGGCAGGGTGCGCTGCCGGATCGCCGCCTCGGTCTGCTGCAGATGTGCCGCCGCGGCCGTGATCTCGGCGGCGGCAGAGGCCGATTCCCGGCCGGCCGTGGCCAGCCGCGTCCAGGCGGATTCGGCTTCGGCAAGCACCCGCGCCTGCATCTCCTCGAACGTGAGGCGCGCCTCGTCCCGGTGCGCGAGCGCGATGGCCACCTTCGCGTCGGTGATGTCGGGCACCGGCACCATGGCGCCGGCCAGACGCAGCACCAGATCCTTCTGGTCCCACAGGATTCCCGGCTCCAGCCAGAGATCGGGTGTCAGCGCGGCGAGGGTGACCCGGAGTTGCGCCTCCGCCGCCCCGTACCCCGCAATCGCGACGAGCACGTCGGAACGGCGCACCAGGGCCCGACGGAGCATCGCGTCAAACTGGCCGGGGTCGACTTCCGGGGGCAGCAACTCGCCGACCGGCGGGCGGATCGCACGTCCCTCGACCGCCGTCCGCGACACCCCGAGGGCCGCGGCGAGCTCCGTCTCGGCCTCGACTGCCCGCGACCTGGCGGCGTCGAGGGAGAGCCGTGCCTGCTGCGCCCGGGCCGCCGCGAGCTGCGCATCCGTCAGGCGGGCGACCCCGGCCTGGACCCCCTGCTCCAGCGTTGCCTCCACCTCGGTGCGCAACGCCACTTCTTCCTCGGCCAGCGCGATCTCGAGGCGGGTGTGTGCGATCCGGACCAGCGCCTTCAGAATCTGGTCGCGCACCTGCCATCCGACACGGTCCAGCGCCCACTGCGCCGAGACGCGCTCGGCGATGGCGGCGTCGGTCTTGGCGGTTCGCAGCGCCTCCCGGGTGAAGGGTCGTTCCACCGACAGCCCCAGCGTCCACGGCGCTCCCTCGCTGTGGTACTCGATCTCCGACGCGTACACGAACGGCTGGTTCACCCGGGTCAGCTGCACGTCCGCCATGGCGCGGGCCAGGCGCGCCTCGGCGCGACGGCGCGACGGCGCGTGCTCGATCGCCGCCAGCACCAGGACCCCGGCGTCGATGGGCCCATCCCCGCCCGGCAACGCAATCTGGAGGCGGTCGAACGCGGTCACGTCGGGGTTCAGCGGCCGGGCCGGCACCTCCGGACCCTGGCACGCGGCGACGGCCAGCGTGCAGGCAAGCGCCAGCCCGCGGTACGTTTGAACCTGGCCCGTCATGGCTAGTCCTCGCTCTGCACAGCCTCCGCAAGCCGCCGCTTCGCGCGACCGGCCAGACGACCCAGCCGGCGCGCCGGCGACGGATCGTTCGCGATCTCGCGCGCCTGGCGAACCGCTGTGGCGGCCGTATCCGCCGCCGCTCTCTGCACGCGCGGGTCCGCCGCTGCCCGGCGGATCAGCAGGCGCGCAATGGACCCGATAAGTGCCATAGCCGATCAGCATACCACCACGCGCCTCCAGCCGGCCGCAGGGGCCTGCCGAATCAGGCTCTGCCCGCGCCGCCGGGTCGGGGCGCCGGCCCGGTGCTAATCTCCTGTCCTCTCGTCGCTCAACCCCCTGCAACGCCGATGCCGTACCGATCCCTGCAGCCGCTCGTCGCGACCGCCGCGCTGGCCGTCGTCCTCGCCACCGCCCCCGCAGCACCCGCCCGTTCGGCCGAATACGTGGTCGATCCCGACCACTCGTTCATCCAGTTCCGCACGCAACACCTGGGCTTCAGCTGGCTGGCCGGACGCTTCAACCGCTTCGACGGGAGCATGACGTACGACCCCGCGGCCGGCCCCGACGCGCAGGGGATCCGCGTGACGATCGATGCCGCGAGCCTCGACACCAATCACGCGGAACGGGACAAGCACCTTCGCGGCGAGGATTTCTTCGACGTCGAGCAGTTTCCGACCGTGACCTTCGTCAGCACCGGCTTCGCCGGCGATGCCGGCGGCGGCACGCTGAGCGGCGACCTGACCCTGCTCGGGGTCACCAAGTCCATCTCGTTCGACGTCCGGCTGATCGGCGAGGGTGACGACCCCTGGGGCGGTTACCGCGCCGGCTTCGAGGGCACGTACGTCCTCAAGCGCCGGGACTTCGGCATGGCCTACAACCTCGGTCCCGCCGCCGAGGACGTCGAGATCCACCTGATGATCGAGGCGATCCGGCGGTAGCGGGCCCAAGATCAGGCCGCGCCGTGCTGTTCAACACCGGCACGCGCTACGGTCTGGCCAGCAGGGCGCTGCACTGGCTCATTGCGGCGGGGATCATCGGGCTGACCGGGCTCGGCGCCTGGATGGTGAGCCTCGGCTACTTCGACAGCTGGTACAACCGTGCGCTGGTCATCCACAGGTCGGGCGGCATGATCGTGCTGGGCCTGGCGCTCCTGTTCGCGGCTTGGAAGGTCGTGTCGCCCTCGCCGCCGCTCCAGGCTGAACTCCGTGCCTGGGAGCGCGCCGGCGCCACCGCCGTCCATGTCCTGCTGCTGGCTGCGATGTTCATCGTGCCGGCCTCCGGTTACGTGATTTCCACGTCGGCCGGCAGCGGCTTTCCGTTCCTCGGTCCCTGGGAAATACCGGCGCTGCTGCCCCGTTCCGAAACCGCACGGGATCTCGCGATCACCATTCACTACGTGGCCGCGTACGGCCTGCTGCCGGTCATCGCAGTGCACGCGGGCGCCGCGCTGAAGCACCAGTTCGTCGACAAGCACGGGACCCTGCGGCGGATGCTCTGAGCGGGCCGGCGATCCGCAGGACCGTCACCCGGGGCGCGGATCACGCCGGCGCTAGCGGCCCTGGAACACCGGTTTCCGTTTCTCGACGAAGGCCTTCGACGCCTCCAGGTGATCCTCCGTGAAGCCGGAACGGCTGTGGTTCCGGGCTTCCAGGTCAAGCGCCTCGGAGAGCGACGCTGTCCAGGCGCCGTTGAGGTTCTGCTTCATGTACGCCAGCGCCACGCGCGGGCCCGCCGCCAGCCCCTCGGCCAGCGACCGGGTCTCCGCCTCCAACGTGTCGGCGGCCACGACCCGGTTCAGGATGCCGAGCTTGCGGGCTTCGTCGGCCGAGAGCCGGGCGGCCGTCAGATACATTTCCTTGGCCTTGCCGGCGCCCACCAGCCGCGCCAGGAACCAGGATCCCCCGAAGTCGCCGGACAATCCGACCTGGGCGAACGCCGTCGTGAGCAGCGCGGTCTCGTCGGCCACCCGGAGGTCGCAGGCCAGCGCGACCGACAGCCCGGCTCCCGCGGCCGGCCCCCGGATCATGGCAATCACCGGCTTCGGCATCTCGTAGATGACGCGGCTTACCTCCATCCGCCGCCGCAGTGCCTGGGTGCGGCCCTCCAGGCTGTCATCCTGCAGAGACCCCTCGGCCATGCCCTTGACGTCCCCACCGGCGCAGAACCCGCGGCCGGCGCCGGTCAGCACCACGCAGCCGATGGCCTGGTCGGACGCCAGCCGCAGCATCGAAGCAAGGAGATCATCCAGCATCTCGTTGCTCATCGCGTTCAGGCGGTCCGGGCGATTCAGGGTCAGCCAGGCGACGCCACGGTCGCGCGTTTCCAGGAGATGGTCTGACATCAGTAACTGCCTCCGAGGTCCATCGGCCCGCCGTGGCGCCGGCGTTCAGGGGTGCCGCCGGCCGACCGGCCGGCCGGCCGGCCGGTGAGGGTCCCCGATTGGTCACACGAGCGCAAATCGCATGCCACCGATCCGGATCTCGTTGCCCTCCTGCGGCAATCCGAGGGAGTGCGCGCTGGCCAGCGCCGCCTCGGCATCCCCGGCCCGCAAGTCCACGCCGGCCAGACCTTCGCCGCGCCCGTCGGACGCCACGACGAACCGCAGGTCAGCGTTTGCCAGGGGCAGCGTCGCGACGGCGGCTTCATCACGGACCAGCGGGATCTCCGCAATGGCGCTCCAGCGCTCGGCCAGGGCGTCCGGATCGGGGCTCTGGATTTCCGCAGCGACGATCGCCGCCACCACATGCGTCCGAACGAACGACTGCCAGTCGGGGCCGGCCGGATGCCAGGGGCCGTCTCCGGCATCACCGTCCGCCTGACGGTCGATCTCGAAGAACGTGCCGCCCGTGTCCCTGGGATGCAGCTGCATGCCCTGGAACTGCCCATAGGCGAGCGGGTTGGCGACACGAACCCCGAGTTCATCCACCCGCCTGCGGCGCCGGTCCAGGTCGTCGCACTGCGTGATGACCATGTAGCCGCCGTCCCCCCCGCGGCGCTCCAGGTAGCGGCCCGCCGCGGTGCCGGGGCGGGTCGGCGCCACCACCTCCAGGAACTGGTTGCCCACCGGCATCAGCGCATTGACGAGGCCGTACTGGGCGACGGCGGCGTCGACGTAACAGATCTCCAGCCCGAAGACCCGCCGCAATTCCGCGACCACCGGGTCCAGGTCGCCGGCGACCAGGCAGATTTGCCGAAGCCTGAGTTCCATGGCGACATTCCTCCTCCGGCACTGCAGTCCGGCGCGGACGGCGCATGGCACGCCAATCTCGATGGCAGGCCCCGCTCGAACGCCCCCCGTCCGGCGCTACAGCGGCTCCGTCTCGGCGAACGCCCAGTAGGCCTCCCGTGCCGCACGATAGAGGGGGCCCACGGAAAACTCGTGATCGTCGACGCGGGTAATCGGCAACACCTTGCCCCAGTTCCCGGTGCTGAACACCTCGTCGGCGCCCGTGACGTCTTCCAGCGAAACCGTCCGCTCAACGACTTCGATTCCGCGCTCGCCCAGGAGCGCGGCTACCCGCAGCTTGGTGATGCCGTTGAGAAACGTCCGGTTCCAAACCGGCGTGATCGCGACCCCGTCCCGACCCAGCCAGATGTTGGCCGACGCAAGCTCCGCCACATTGCCGTCGCCGTCCAGCATCAGCGCGTTGTCGAAGCCGCGCCGCTCGGCATCCTGCAGGGCCCGCGATCCATTGGGATACAGGCACGAAGCCTTGGCTTCGGTCGGGGCCATGTCCGGACCGGGGCGACGGAACGGGCTCACGGTGATCGACCGCCCGTGCGCGGCCGGCATCGCCATCCGCATCAGCGACAGCAGGAACCGTGTGCTGCCCGGCTCGGGCGTGAGAAATCCCCGCGCGGCGTACAGGGACGGGCGGATGTAGAGTTCGGCACCGGTCTCGAAGCGGCGCGCTCCTTCGCGCGCGAGGGCCTCGATCGTCGGCGCGTCGACCGGCTGGTCCAGACCCATGACGGCCGCCGAACGCAGCAATCGTTCGCAGTGACGGCGGAGGTCGGGGACGCAGTCGTTGAACAACCGCGCCCCGTCGAAGACGGCCGTGCCGTGCATGTAGCTCTGGCTGAGCGCGCCGATCAGCGGCGGGTCGCCCTCGTGCCACGTTCCGTCGGCATAAACGAGACTGTCCATCCTGCGCTCCATACCCCCGCCGAGAGCCGTCGCAACCGCCGCCTGAGTAGGCCGAACGCGCCGATTTGGAGTTGCGGGCTACGCAAAGTACCATGGGCGGGCTGTCGACGTGGCGGCGCCTTCGTGATGGAGGGAGTGTCACGCCGGCCATCCGTCCCGGACCTGCACTGTGGGCCCGGACACAACGAGGAGGAAGTTGACATGAATTTGACTGTCAACGGCAGCCCGCAGGAATTCGGCGGCGACCCGAACATGCCCCTGCTTTGGTACGTCCGAGATGTCCTCGGGCTGACCGGGAGCAAGTTCGCGTGCGGCACCGGCCTTTGCGGGTCTTGCACCGTCCATGTGGGCGGTGAAGCGGTGCGGGCGTGCGTCACGCCTGTATCGGCCGCTGAGGGGATGGAAGTGACCACGATCGAAGGCCTGGACGCGGAGGGCAACCACCCCGTGCAGCGCGCCTGGCGTGCCCACAACGTCCCGCAGTGCGGCTACTGTCAGTCTGGCCAGATCATGCAAGCGGCGGCCCTGCTTTCCCAGAACCCGGATCCCTCGGATCAGGAGATTATGGACGGCATGAGCGGCAACATCTGCCGGTGCGGCACGTACCAGCGGATTTTCGCCGCCGTGAAAACGGCAGCGAAGGAGGTCTGACCATGACGATGCTTACTAATCTGAGCCGACGGACGGTTCTCAAGGGCATTGCCGGCACCAGTGGCTTCGTCATTGGCGCCCGCATTGGCGCGGACCAGCTGCTTGGCCTTCCCGCCAACGCGGCCGAGGGGAAGCTCGAAGCCAACCTCTTCGTCGCGGTTGACGGTGACGGGTCCGTCACCATCACCTGCGCCCGGTCCGAGATGGGTCAGGGCGTCCGCACCTCGCTCCCGATGATCATCGCCGACGAGATGGAAGCCGACTGGGCTCGCTGCTCGGTCGTGCAGGCTGACGCCGAACAGAAGTGGAACGACTTCGGGCAGGAACTCGACACCGACGGTTCCCGTTCGGTCCGCCGCGACATCAACCATCTCCGGGCTGCCGGCGCCGGCGCGCGCAAGATGCTCGAAATGGCTGCGGCCGAGATGTGGGGCGTGCCAGCTGAAGAGTGTGTCGCGCAGAACCACCGCGTGAGCCACGCTCCGAGCGGCCGCTCCGCCGACTTCGGCGAGCTCGTCGCCACCGCTTCCGGCCTCGAGGCCCCGGACCCGGCAACGGTCCAGGTCAAGGACCGGAGCGACTGGAAGTACATCGCCAACGAATCCGCCTTCACGCCGGACGCCTACGTCGACCTGGTCGACATGACCACCGGCAAGGGCATGTTCGGTGCGGACACGATGCTGGACGGCATGAAGACTGCCGTCGTTGCGCGTTCACCGGTGTACCGCGGCAAGGTGGAGAGCTACGACGACTCCGCCGCCATGGCCATCACGGGTGTCCGTGGCACGGTCGAGCTGCCGATGCCCGAGCTTCCGATCGCCTTCAAGCAGCTGGGTGGTGTCGCGGTGATCGCCGACAACACTTGGGCTGCCCTGGAAGGCCGAAAGGCGCTCGACATCCAGTGGTCCGACTCCGAGAACAGCGCTCTCGACAGCCCGTCGTACGACGCTGCGCTGCGCAAGGCGGCGGCGGAGCCCGGCACCACGATCCGTGAACGCGGCAGCTACGAGCTGGCCCGTGACAAGGCGTCAGCGAAGGAGTTCACCCGCGAGTACTTCGTGCCGTTCTTCATCCACACACCGATGGAGCCACCGGCAGCGGTCGCCAACTACCAGGACGGCAAGGTCGAGATCTGGGCAGCCTCCCAGCATCCGATGGCTGTCCGGGACACGATCGCCGAGGTGCTCGGCATCGAGAAGGAAAATGTGCTGGTGCACATCACCCTCCTCGGTGGCGGGTTCGGCCGGAAATCCAAGGCGGACTACGCCGTGGAAGCGGCCTACCTCTCACGCGAGGTCGGCGCCCCGGTGCGGCTGGTCTGGACCCGTGAAGACGAAGTCCAGAACGGCTACTACCACGCTGCCAGCGCACAGAGCATCAGCGCGGTGATCGACGCCGGACGGGTGTCCGGATGGCGCCACGGTGTCGCGTTCCCCTCCATCCTGGGTCTGTGGGTCCCGGAACAGAAGATCGGGTTCAACATTGAGCACGGTCTCGGCCTGATTGACATGCCCTACAACTCGATCGAGAACATTCGCATCGAGAACGGGGATGCCAACCTGCACACCCGGATCGGCTGGTACCGCTCCGTGAACAACATCCAGCACTCCTTCGCGATCAACAGCTTCGCGAACGAGCTGGCACACGAAATCGGCCGCGACCCGGTCGAGTTCCAGCTGGAGCTGATCGGCGAACCGGCGATCATCGACCTGACGAAAGAGAAGGTCGAGGACTACTGGAACTACGGTGACCCGATCGAGGACTACCCGATCGACACCGGGCGTCTGGCTGGCGTCCTGCGGAAGGCACGCGATGTATCCGGCTACGGAAAGTCGCTTCCGAAGGGACACGGCCTCGGCCTCGCGGTGCACCGTTCGTTCCTGTCCTACATCGCCCAGGCGGTGCGGGTGCAGGTCTCGGACGACGGCAACTACACCGTCACGCGGGTCGACACGGTGCTGGACTGCGGTCTGGGCGCCAACCCGGAACGGATCCGGGCCCAGTGCGAAGGCGCTGCCGTCTACGGCAACACCATCGCCCGGTTCGGCCAGATTACGTACGGCCAAGGCGCGGTGAACGAGAGCAACTTCCACGACTACCCTGTGTCGCGGATCGACGACTCTCCGCTCAACGTGCATCTCCACCGGATCGAGAACGACCACATTCCGAGTGGTGTCGGCGAGCCGATGGTGCCGCCGTTCGCTCCGGCTCTGGCCAACGCGATCTTCGACGCGACCGGGAAGCGGATTCGCAATCTGCCGATCCGGCCGGAAGACATCGCCGCCGGCTGAACCAAGACGGAAACCGGGACGGGGTTCTCCCCGTTCCGGCACTCCGATGCGAACTCGAAAGCCGGACGGGCATCGCCCGTCCGGCTTTTTTTCGTACAGCATGCCGCCGGCCACGCGCGCTCCATGGTCCCGACAGCTCCGCACCGTCTCCCGCCGGGTCAGGGTCGTTTTCGACTCTTCTTCAGGACCAACCCGGTGGGGACCGGCGGTGCCCTTGCTCCAGAGCGTGTCTCCGTCCGGACTCATCCGGCGGCCAGCACAGGTCGCGACCACCCGCTTCCTCGGCGCCACGCGGTCCATGCACCCGGCAATGCCCGACAGGCGCCATCGGCCCCCGGAAACCGGGCACGTGACGGACAAGCCTCTCGCGGCTGCATCCGCGACGGGCGCAACTTGGCAAGTCCGTCCGTTCCGTGCACCATGCGGGTATGCGAACGATGCTCCGAATCGTGACCGGCTGGATCGTGGCCGGGTGGCTGGGCGCGCACGCGCATGCCGGCGAAGAGGTACCCGTTGACGGGTTCGACGTGCTGGAGGTCTGCGCGTGCGACTGCGTCAACCAGTACGAGTTGCGGGTACAGCGTCCGGACGACGCCGAGTTGATGTGCAGAGGCCTCCGAGACGACGGCGAGTGGGCGGACGTCAAGCCGTCGCCCTACACGCCCGCCGACCCTGCCGGGCTACTGTTTCACACCCGGGATCGCTACACCGAGTTCACCTGCGAACGGCGTCCCCGCCTATGAGGTGGCCTCCGCGGCCTCGGGCTGCCCCTCGAGGGTCAGCGTCACAGTGCCGAGGGTTTCATTGGTCACGGTGATCTGATCCCCCCCGCCAAGAGGAAACGGTTCACCGGGGCACCCCAGCAACACCACGTCGCCAGGTTCAAGTTGCCGACGGCGGACGTTGAGATGGGTCGCGACCCACGACAGGATTTCGTAGGGATGCGCCAGGTACGCGGACGTGCTGGCCACCCCGACCTCACGTCCATCAAGGGTCGTGCTGAACTCGAGGGGTTCATGATCCAGCACACTGAGGTCATCGATCTCCTGGCCAAGCACGCACGCGGCTGACCCGGCCAGGTTCGAGATTCCCAGACTGATGGTGTACTCCGCCAGTCCGGAAACATGGCGGTCATCGAAGATGCCGATCGCCAGTGCCGCCGCGCCGACGCAACCGGCGACCGATTCCCGGTCCCAGGGTCCGTCGTCCGCTCCCATCGATTTCCCGATCCGGAGCGCAAGCTCGGCCCCGGCCTCCGGGCTGTGCCGCACGCCCTCGGACAGCGTGGATGGCGTACCGAGCACGTCCTGACGCCAGATCGGCCCCACGATCGGATGCACGACACCGTGCTGTTTCTGGGCTGCATCGGTGGTCAAGGCGATGCGCCAGCCCCCCGGCTCCGTGCCACGGGAACGCATGCGCCGGATGATCGAATCCTGGACCCGGTAGGCCTCCACCATGGTTTGCGGCGTCAGGCTCTTGTCCCAGACGCCGTCGAAGGCCGTACCATCTGCCCGGTCGGCCAGAAGACGCTCCACCAGACGGTGGACGCGGATCTCCTCCAACATGCCCATCGCCGGCCGGACCCCTCAGGCCTCGAGCGTGAACTCGACGGCTTCCAGGCCGTCGACTTCCCAGCGGACCGTCTCGCCGGGCTGCGGCCAGACGGTGACGGCCAGGCTGCCCGTCATGACGATGGCGCCGGCGTCGAGGCTGCGCCCACGTCTCGCCAGCGAGTTGCCCAGCAGCGCGAGCACCTCCAGCGGCCCACCGAGCACGTTTTCGCCCACGCCCTCCCCGGACGGTTGCCCGTCGATGCTCAGGCGTCCCGAAACGGCCGCGAGGTCGACGGCCGGCGTGTAAACGTCTTCCCGACCGATCACACAGCCGTAGTTCATCGCGTTGTCCGCGACGAGAAGTCCGATGGTCGCATCGGCGCCCGCATCCCGGTCATCCACGATTTCGATTCCGGCCATGTACCCGCCAACGGCCTCTGACACGTTTGCCGTGGTAAAGGGAGCCTGGTCGGGCACGAGCGATTCGCGCATCCGGAGGACGATCTCGCCCTCCGCACCCAGATGCCGGTACCTCTTGGGGTCCAGTCGAGCCGGCGACGAATACACCAGCGGCTCGAAGATCGCCCCTTCGGCCGGTTCGTCAACCCCGAACATCGCCTGCATCGCCGGGTTGGTGAGCGCGACCTTCCAGCCCGCTACCGGGCCATCACCGGCATCCATGTGAAGCTGGATCAGTGCATCCTGAACCCGGTAGGCGGAGTCGTGATCCTGCGGCACGACTCCGGCCGGGAGTTCGTCCTGGGATCGCAGCGTCCGTCGGTGCTCCAGCAGCAACGCCGCCGATTGCTCGGTCGTCCACATGATCACAACAGGTTGTGAGTACCGTCGCAATACGGGGAATCGCCCGTCGACTTGCACCCACACAGGAACACTGTCTCCGTTTTCTCCGCCTTCCAGACGATCGGTGAGAATTCGGTATCCCGGTGCGAGCCATCGCACCAAGGCTGGTTAACGCTTCGGCCGCAAGCGCACCAGGCGTAGTTTTTTCCAGCCTCTAATTCGACACCGTAGGGCTCCGACTGGGCAACGATTGGGGAACTCATTCGCGATCCTCCTCGCGGCGGCAGTGTACCCGGCCAACCACGGTCCGCAACGACGGCACCACGCCGTTGGACACGAACGGGTACCACTGAAGTAACGGTTCCCGTGTCCATTCCCACCTCCCTGGTGCGGACCCCGCAAGTGCACCCAAGGAATCCCCAGCATGGGCGATCCGGACATCGAACGAACTGGAACATTGATCGCCATTTTGCGTGGCAAGTCCGGCCACAATCGTTCAGGGAACTGGCGTGCCGCTCCGCCCAAAGCCCAACATGCACGCACCCATCCTGGAGGCTGGACACTTGCGGTAGCCTGCGGAACATGGTTCGTTGCGC
This sequence comes from Alphaproteobacteria bacterium, assembly GCA_022825235.1. GTDB lineage: Bacteria > Pseudomonadota > Alphaproteobacteria > TMED109 > TMED109 > VXPW01. Next base: position 29,039 of record JAJDYI010000015.1, read on the forward strand.
TGGCAACAGGATCACGTCCCGAGCCTGAAGCTGGACCGGCGTTGCGCTCGCCATCGGCCTCCTGGCGGCACAGGTTTCCGCCGGCCACCACGCGGTGGAGTTCGGTCACGACGAGCATTCGCACGACGAGCAAGGGCCTTACGAGTTCCCGCTCGTTTCTACAGGGTTCTTTCTTCTCCCTCTTGCTCTGTAGGATCGCGCACCCAGCGTTCTTGAGCCGCCAGCCAAACCCGATTCGCTTTCGGTCGCGACCCGCGCGCCGAGAGCGAACCGAATTCGTGCTCCTCCAAAGCCTGCCTAATCCGATATCTGCGAGCTCGGCCACCCCGCTCGCACCGACCACAAGAATTACGCGTGCGCTCCGGTGCGGGTGATTTTCCGCGCGGCTCGCACAGGTCACCTCCGGGCGTTCGCCGTAAGGAGCCGATTGCCCCGGAAAATGAGTTGTTATACTGTTGCGTTTGGTCCGGGACCCTGCCCGGAGCCCGTCCGCCGGCACATTCGTCGTGCCGGATGGGGCAGCCAATTGCCAGCTCTCGGTCGGGACAGGAAAAGGATTTCTACATGCGCACCATCTTCCAGGCTCTGTGGGCGGCGGGACTCTCGTCCATCGTGGCGTGCGTCGCGCTCCAGGCGCACGCGCAGGATTCGGCCCCGACGGCAGAGGAGCTCGCCGCCGAGATCCAGGCCATCAAGCAGGAATACGAGGCCCGCATCCAGGCCCTGGAAGGGCAGCTCGAGGCTATGACGACTGCTCCGGCCCGGCCCGCAGCCCAGCCTGCGGCCTCCTCAGTGGGGCAGAAGATGCCCACCACGGACAATGTCTTCAATCCCGCAATCGGCTTGATCCTGGATGCGCGGTTCTCAAATCTCTCCTCCGAGCACGACTTCGAGCCTGCCGGTTTCCAGTTGGGCCACGGGTCCGAACGTCCCCCCGAAGGTCTCGCACTGGGCCACCCCGAATTGACGCTGAGCGGGAATGTGGACGACAAGTTCTTCGGAGCCGCCACGATTGCGATTGACGCCCACCCGGGCGAGGCGGTCGCACTGGAGGTGGAAGAGCTCTACATCCAGACGCTTCCGGGCGCGGGCCTGCCGGACGGCGCACGGATCCGGGGCGGGCGGGCACTGTGGACCTTCGGGTACCTCAACGAGGTCCATCTGCACGCCGACGATTTCTCCGACCGTCCGCTCCCCTACCGCGCGTTCCTTCACGAGGCGTTCAACGACGACGGCCTTGAGCTCTCCTACGTCCTGCCGACGGACATCTACGCAGAGGTCGGCGGCGGGCTGTTCCGCGGCGCAGACTTCCCCTTCGCAAACTCTGAGAACGGCACCGGTGCCTGGTCAGCCTACGCGCGGATCGGCGGTGACGTGGGCAACAACGCCGCCTGGCGGATTGGCGCCTACATGTTGGCCGGCGAAGCCCACAACCGCAGCGGCGGAGGCCACGATCACGGGCATGGGGAGGCCGCGCACGAAGACGAACACGACCACGAAGAAGGAGATGACCACGCCGAAGATGAACACCACGACGACGATGGAGATCATCACGACGAAGCAGAGCACCACGAGGACGAAGACGAACACCACGACGATGAAGCAGAACACCACGAGGACGAAGACGAACACCACCACGACGAAGCGATGGAAGACATCGAGGCATTCACCGTCGGCATGTTCTCAGGCGACGCGGCCATGTATGCCATTGACGGCCGGTTCACGTGGGCGCCCACGGGCAATCCCCGCGAACAGGAGCTGATCCTCCAGGCAGAGGTGTTCTGGCGGGTAGAGGAAGGCGAGTATCATCTCGAGCATCTCGACGAGGAGCCTGACGCCGACGGCAACTACCCAGTACACGAGGTCACATTCAACGAAGCGACATCGATGGGGTACTACGTGCAGGGTGTCTACAAGCTCAACCGCAACATCAGGGTTGGTGCCCGCTACGCGCGGCTGGATCCGCCGGACATTCTTGAACTCGATCACGAACCGGTTGCCTACGCGGTCATGGCGGACTGGACCAACAGCGAGTTCAGCCGCATCCGGCTGCAGTACAACCGCGAGGAAATCGAGGAAGGCGAGCCGGATGACCAGATCCTGTTCCAGTACATCATGAGCCTCGGTGCACACGCGGCCCATACCTTCTGACGGAGGGACCCATGCATCGACTCCCGACGCGCACCCTGATTGCGGGCTGCCTGGCAGCAGCAACGCTGTCCGCGCTCCCGGCCTCGGCGGAGGTGCGGGTATTCGCCTGCGAACCCGAATGGGCTTCCCTCGCGGAGGAAGTGGGCGGCAGCGACGTCACGGTGTATTCCGCAACACATGGCGGGCAGGATCCCCATCACATCCGCGCCCGGCCGAGCCTGATTGCCCAGATCCGCCGGGCGGACCTCCTGTTCTGCTCCGGGGCCGAGCTCGAGATCGGCTGGCTCCCGGTCCTGATGCAGCGGGGAGCACGACTCGGCATCCAGCCGGGGCAGCCGGGCCACCTGATGGCGGCCGAACACGTGGATGTCCTGGACCCTCCCGCGGTCATCGACCGCAGCTTGGGCGACGTCCACGCAAGCGGCAATCCGCACGTCCACGTTGGCCCCCGCAACATCAGGCTGCTTGCAACCGAGCTCGCCGCACGCCTGAGCGCGATCGATCCGGACCGTGCCGATGCCTACCAGTCCCGGCTGGCGGACTTCCACGCACGCTGGGACACCGCGACGGCGGAATGGGACGCCCGTGGGGAAGCGCTCCGTGGCACCCCGCTGATCGTTCAGCACGCCTACTGGGCCTATCTCTTCGACTGGTTGGGCCTGGAAAGGGTCGCCTCCATGGAGCGCATACCCGGCATTCCGCCGTCCGCGCCGCACCTTCAGGAAGTGCTCGCGCATTCCCGTTCGACGAACGTCAAGGCCATCATTCGCGCCAACTTCGAGCCCACCGATGCCGCGGAATGGCTTTCGGAGAGAAGCGGCCTCCCGATCGTGGAACTGCCCTCCACGGTGGGTTCCTTCCCTGAGGTCACGGACCTCTTCTCCTTCTTCTCCGAGATCCTGACCCGCCTGGAGGCCATCCCCGACCAGTCCGCGTCCGTTCCGGGGATTGGACGACCAACCGGATAGCGATACCAGACTCGAGTTCGCGTCGGCGCTTCCGGGAACGGCGTTGGCGCATCCTCGGCTACGCCCGCCTTGAGGGTGAGTGCGGCCGCAACCCGTCGGTTCGGATCCGCGCGTACGCGTTGAGCGGATCACTGCAATCGACAGGAGTGGCCACGACCGCGTGATGACCATGCCAATCGTGACGAGCATGAGCATCTTGATCCGCACGCGGGAGGCCCGTTCACCGGAGAGACGTCCCTCTACGGTTTTGACGTCCACTGCGCGTTTGCGCCCACCGGCAATCCCCGTGAGCAGGAAGTCACCCTGCAGGGCGGATGTTTCCGACGAATCGGAGACGGCTGCCACGCCGTCGAAGGAGACGAAACGGAAATCAACGAAGTCGACGGCACCTGTGCCGGCTGATACGTTGCAACAGACCTGCACGCTCGACCGCGCATGGCGAATCGGTGCCCGCTGCGCACGCCTCAGACCGGTCAGGGTGGCCATCGACGTCATGAACGACGAGTACAGGGTCGAACACTGTCCCTCCACCATCGCGCTGCAGGGCAACTGGACGAACAGCCGCATCGGACGGATGCGGTCGCAGCCCAACCGGGAATCCCTGACGCGCGTCGAGACTGCCAAACGAGTGGGCCTGCAGTTCATCATGGGTTCGGGTGCGGACGCAGCGCATGCCTACTGACCCGGGCCGAGCGATGTTGCCGAAACGACTTGCGCGAGCGATCTGGCTCGCCCCGCTGGCCGTGCCGGGAATGGTCGAACCCTCCCCGGCCTCTGCCCAAGTACAGATTTTCGCCTGCGAGCCAGAGTGGGCGGCGGTGGCAATGGAGGTCGGGGGCGAAGCGGTCAGCGTCTACGCGGCAACGCATGGCCGGCAAGACCCGCACTACATCCGGTTGCGCCCCAGTCTCATCGACGAGATGCGCCGGGCGGATGTGCTGTTCTGCTCCGGGGCAGGCCTGGAAGGGGCATGGCTCCCGGTTCTCCTGCAGCGTGGAGCGCGTGTGTCACTCCAGCATGGTCAGCCAGGTCACCTGCTTGCGAGCGAGCACGTACGATTGCTGAATCCTCCAGGCCGCGTCGACCGCAGCCTTGGGCACGTGCACGCGGAGGGCAATCCGCACGTGCAGCTCCTGCCGGAGAACATTGACCTCATGGCCACGGAGTTGGCCCGCCGGCTCGCGGAGATCGATCCGGAAAACACTGAGACGTATCGCCGACAGCTGTCGGCGTTCCAGGAGCGTTGGCGGGGTGCGACGGCAGGATGGATGGAACGGTCGTCCCGCCTGGCGGGCATGTCCGTTGTCGCGTACCACGAGGCGTGGGCCTATCTGTACGAGTGGACCGGCATCAAGCAGGCCGCAACAATCGAACGCCTCCCTGGCGTCCCGCCGACCGTCAGCCATCTGCAAGAGGTCCTGGAACTCGCTCTGGGAGCCGGAGCCCGTGCCATCCTTCGTGCTCCGTACGAGCCGACCAAGGGGATGGAGTGGCTTTCCGACAGGGCTGGAATCCCGATTGTCGAGCTGCCCTTTACCGTCGGGGGCGCGGAGGGTATCGACGATCTGTTTGATCTCTTTGAGGTAACCATCACGCGGCTGGAAGAAGTACATGATCAATATTGAAATCATTGAGATCGTCATGCCGGCGTTCGTGACCGGCCTCCTGTGTACGGCGCTGCACGTGCCGCTTGGCATCGAGGTCCTGAAGCGGGGAATCGTCTTTATCGACCTTGCCACGGCGCAGGTGGCCGGAGTCGCAATCGTCGCGCTGAACGTCTGGGTGATGGAACCGTCGTGGGCCGGAGTCCAGGTCGCGGCATTCGGTGCGGCGGCGGCGTTTGCGTTTCTGTTCCGGTGGGTGGAAAAGACCTTGCCCGACGAGCAGGAGGCGGTCATCGGCAGCTGCTTCATTGTTGCGGCGTCGGTGACACTGCTGCTGCTCGCCAACAACCCGCATGGAGGGGAAAAGCTCGAGCACGTGCTCTCGGGCCAGATCCTGTTCACGTCATGGTCGGACCTGGCTGCATTCCTGCCGGTGTATCTGCTGGTCGCGGGACTGTGGGCCGGGTACCCGAATCTCCGGTCCGGACAGGGATTCTTTCTGCTGTTTGCGCTTGCGATCACTGCGTCCGTGCAGTTGTTGGGCGTGTACGTCGTCTTCGCGAGCCTGATCCTGCCGGCGCTGACCGGGCGACGGGCGGATGGCTCGTACAACCTGTGGCGTGCCCTGTTGAGCGGCGGCCTGGCGGTCGTCGTAGGGATCGTGGCATCGACGGCCGCCGATCTTCCGGCCGGGCCGTTCCTCGTGCTCTGTTTTGCCGTCTCCGCCATCGTGGTCCGCGTGATTGCCCACTGGATGTCAAGCCCGGCTTCCCGGTCCGGTCTCCGCCAGACCTGACCGGGAGCAACCCGAAAGGCCGACCAGCCGTAGCTGGAGGCAGGCGAGTCCCGAGCCTTGGCCCCGATGGAGTCGGGCGGCGGGGATGCGAATGACGGCGCCCGGGATCCGGTTCTTGACACGTCGTTAATAGAACATATAAAGAACATTCAGGTTTCATATGCACGGACCAGGTGGGTAGGTCGTGGACAAGAACTCCCGTCTCGTCGCACTGGCAGCCTTGCGCCAGCGAATCTCGGCACTGGAACGGCCAATGCAGACGCGCGTATCTGCCGAACCGGATACCGCATGGCTTCCGGGGATCAAGACGCTGGATGGCGCCCTCCCCCTCCACGGGCTGACCTTGGGCGCCCTGCACGAGGCAGCCGGCGCCGCCGACACGGACGGGCCGTCAGCTGTGGCCTTCCTCGCCGCCCTTCTGCAGCGGCTGTCCCGCCGCGACGGACGCGAGACCATTCTGGTCTGCGAGAGCGGCGCAGGCCGATCCGGCCGCCTGTACGGCTGGGGATGGCGTGACCTCGGCGGCAACCCAACCGAACTGCTGATGGTCCGGGCCCGGCATGACAAGGAGGCCCTATGGATCATGGAAGAAGGGTTGCGCTCCGCCGCCTTGGCGGCGGTGTTCGCGGCCATCAGGAGCACCGGTTTCACCATGACCCGGCGGCTGTCGCTGGCCGCCCAGGAAAGCATGACGCCCGCCTTGCTGCTGCGCGACGATGGACTCGCTCCAACCAGCGCAGCGGCCACGCGATGGCTGGTCAGAACTCTCCCCTCCGCTCACGACTCGCTCGACATCTGCGCTCCCGGAGCACCCCGGTGGCGCCTCGGACTCGTCCGTTGCCGGGGCGGGCGGCCAGCCCGGGGCGACGTGGAATGGCACCATGAAACGGGTGCTTTCCGTGTGGTTGCCGCGCTGGGCCATCGACCGGCGGCAGCGGCCGCTGATCAGCAGCGCACGCTCCGCTCCGCACTCCTTCGAACCGGTTAAGTCTTCCCCGCTGGTACTGGCGGCCCCCGGCCGACGCGGGATGGTGCTGACGGCCGTCGATCAGCGGGCCGAACAGGCCGGCCTGCTGCCCGGCATGCGTCTGGTGGATGCACGCGCCCTGGCGGCCGGGGTCGCCGTGGAAACGGCGGACCCGGCTGCCGACCAGCAGGCCCTGACGCGGCTGGGGTTGTGGTGCGGCCGCTTCACACCCCGCGTCGCATGCGACGGCACCGACGGCCTTCTGCTCGATGTCACCGGCTGTTCCCATCTGTTCGGGGGCGAACCGGCGATGGTGCAAACCGTTTCGAAACGGCTAGACGGCTTCGGACTGGAGGTCCGCCTGGGGCTCGCCGATACCCGGGGCGCGGCCAGGGCCCTGGCCCGCTTCGCCCCTGAGTGCCGGCGCACCGTCCCCCCCGGCAACCTCCGGGAAGCCCTGGATCCCCTGCCCGTCGAAGCGCTCGGCGTGATGCGCGACGATGCCCTGACACTGCGTCACTTGGGGTTGACCACTATCGGGGCGATCACGCGATTGCCGCGCACAGCCCTGCTGCGCCGGTTCCCATCCTGCAAGGCCGGGAACGGATTGCTTCAGCGCCTCGACCGGATTCTCGGAGACCGGAACGAACATCTCTCCCCTCTGATCCCTCCGCCGGCTTATCGCTGGCGCCTGGATTTTGCGGAACCGGTCATGCACAGAGAGGGGCTGGAAACCGCGCTGGTCGACGTGATGGCCCGCGCCACGGCTGCGCTGAAACGCGACCACCGTGGTGCGCGGCGACTTGTGCTCTGGTGCTTCGGGATCGATGGAAGCGTGACCGAACACACCGTGGCGGCATCCCGGCCGACACGGGATGCAGACCATCTCCGGCGTCTGCTTGTGGGCGAACTTGAAACCGTGGATCCCGGGTTCGGGATCGATGCCATCGTGCTGCACGCGGCCTCGGTTGAACCACTGGCAGCCCGGCAGCTTTTGCTCGACGACGGCCAGCAGGACCATCTTGACCTGCTCATCGACCGGCTCGCGGCGCGCCTGGGAGCCGGTGCTGTCCGGCGTCCGGTCGCCACCGGGCACCGCTTCCCGGAACAGGCCGAACGCCTTGCCGGACCCGGCGAAGCCCCGGCCTCCCCGTCTTCGTACCCGGACCTCCCCCCGCGCCCGTTGCGCCTGTTCGAACGCCCGGAGCCCCTGCAGGTCATCGCCCTGATCCCGGATGGCCCGCCGCGCCTGTTCATCTGGCGACGGGTGCGTTTCCGCATCGCCCGGGCCGCCGGCCCCGAGCGCATCGCTCCGGAATGGTGGGCGCCGGACAGCTGCCAGGCGACGCGCGACTATTGGCGCGTCGAAGACACGGACGGCCATCGCTACTGGCTCTACCGCGCCGACCCCCGTGGCGACGGCGTTCCGCGCTGGTTTCTCCACGGCCTGTACGGATGACGCGCCTTGTACGCCGAATTACAGACGACCACCAACTTCAGCTTTCTCCGGGGCGGCTCCCATCCCGAGGAGCTGGTGGAACGGGCGGCGGCGCTCGGACTGACGGCGCTCGGCATCACCGACCGACATTCGCTGGCCGGCATCGTGCGGGCCCACGTGGCTGCCAGGGAGGCAGGAATCCGTCTGCTGGCCGGTACCCGCCTCGATCTCGAGGACGGCCCTTCCCTGCTGTGCTATCCGCGCGACCGTGCAGCCTATGGCCGCCTTTGCCGCCTGCTGACATTGGGACAGCGGCGCACGGACAAGGGCAAGTGCCGGCTCCATCTGCAGGACCTCTGCGCCCATGCCGAGGGCCAGATCCTCATCGTCCTGCCCCCTCCCGGCCCGCACGTGGAGACCTTCGCCGAAAACCTGGCCGGGTTGCGCGGCCACCTCACGGGATCGTGCTACCTGGCTGTTCACATGCTCTACCGGGGTGATGACCGTACCCGCATCGCCCGGCTGGCCAGGCTCGCTGACCGTCATGACATGCCGCTGGTCGCCACCAACGACGTTCTCTACCACCTCCCCGAGCGGCGCCCGCTGCAGGATGTCCTGACGGCCATCCGGGAACACACGTCCGTCCAGAGCGCCGGCTACCTGCTGAACGCCAATGCGGAACGTCATCTGAAGAGCCCGGCTGAGATGACGCGCCTCTTCGCCGGGCACGAAGCACTGACCGCCCGGACCGTCGAGATTGCCGACTCGATCGATTTTCGTCTGGACGAGCTGGCGTACGACTACCCGGATGAGCCCGTGCCTGCAGGCAAGACCCCGCAGCAGCATCTGGAAGATCTGACCTGGGAAGGAGCTGCCCGGCACTTCCCCGACGGGCTTCCTGCGGCGCTCCGCAGCACCCTGGAACGCGAGCTTGCCCTCATCGATCAGCTCGCCTACGCCTGCTATTTCCTCACGGTCCACGACATCGTGCAGTTCGCCAGGCGAAAGGACATCCTGTGCCAGGGACGCGGCTCGGCAGCCAGTTCAGCGGTCTGCTATTGCCTCGGCATTACCGCCGTCAATCCGACCGAGATCGACCTGCTGTTCGAGCGCTTCATCTCTCCCGAGCGCGGGGAGCCGCCCGACATCGACATCGATTTCGAGCACGAACGGCGCGAGGAGGTCATCCAGTACATCTACGGGCGGTACGGCCGGGATCGTGCGGCCCTGGCCGCGACCGTGATCACCTACCGCGCCCGAAGCGCCGCCCGTGAAGTCGGCAAGGCCATGGGCCTATCCGAAGACACGGCGGCGGCCCTGGCCGATTCCCTCAGGCAAGAGGGAGGATTCTCGGAAAAACGTGTCCGTGAGGCCGGTTTTGACCCTGCCAATCCGGGCCTTCGCCTGACCTTGACCCTGGCCTCCCAGCTGATCGGGTTTCCCCGCCACCTTTCCCAGCATGTCGGCGGGTTTGTGCTGAGTCGCAGCCCCTTGTGCGAGATGGTGCCGATCGGCAATGCGGCCATGCCGGAGCGCACGTTTGTCGAATGGGACAAGGACGACCTGGAAGCTCTCGGGTTCATGAAAGTCGACGTGCTGGGCCTCGGCATGCTGACCTGCATCCGCAAGGCGTTCGAATTGCTGGAATGCCACCGGGGCATCGACCTGAAACTCGCTGACGTGCCACGCGAGGACCCAGCGGTTTACGACATGCTTTGCCGCGCTGACTCCATTGGCGTGTTCCAGGTCGAAAGCCGCGCCCAAATGAACATGCTGCCGCGTCTCAAGCCGCGGTGCTTCTACGATCTGGTGATCGAGGTCGCGATCGTCCGTCCCGGTCCAATCCAGGGTGACATGGTGCACCCCTATCTGCGGCGGCGCGACGGCCTGGAACCGGTGGTTTACCCCGAACCCAGCCCGGAGCACGGCCCACCAGACGAACTGCAAAGAGTGCTGGAAAAAACCCTGGGGGTTCCACTCTTCCAGGAACAGGCGATGCGCATCGCGATCGTGGCAGCCAAGTTCAGTCCCGACGAAGCCAATGCCCTGCGTCACTCGATGGCCACCTTCCGGAAACGCGGGACCCTGCACCTGCTCCGCGAGAAGATGGTCGGCCGCATGATCAGGCGCGGCTACAACCCCGAGCTTGCGGCACGCTGCTTCCGCCAGATCGAGGGCTTCGGCGAGTACGGGTTCCCGGAGTCCCATGCCGCCAGTTTCGCGCACCTCGCCTACGTGTCGTCATGGCTCAAGTGCCACCATCCCGAAACGTTTGCCTGTGCCTTGTTGAACGCGCAGCCCATGGGCTTCTATGCGCCGGCGCAAATCGTGCGCGACGCTCGCGAGCATGGTGTCGAGGTACGGTCCGCCGACATCAACATGAGCCATTGGGACAACTTGCTGGAACCGGCACCCGGCGGGCATCTGGCGCTCAGGCTCGGCATGCGCCAGATCGGAGGGTTGCGCAAAGACGACGTCCGTCGCGTGGTCGGGGAACGCAGCAGGCGGTACGTCAGTGTCGCCGATGTTCGCCGCCGTACCGGCGTTCCGGATGCCACCCTCAAGTGCCTGGCCGAAGCGGACGCCTTCCGTTCCATCGGCCTCGACCGGCGCCAGGCACTATGGGATGTCCTTGAAGACGCGCCCGAGCTGCCCCTGTTCGCAGACCATTTCGACGCCGCCAACGCTTCCGGCATGCCGCTGCCGGCAATGCCGCCGGGCGAACACGTCCTTGCCGATTACCGGGCCCTGCGCCTGTCCCTGAAGGCGCATCCCGTCTCATTCCTGCGTGGGAAACTTGCAGGCGCGGGCGCCCTGCCGGCCGAACAGATCAATCGGCACGCTCGCGACGGCCAGGGAGCCGCCACTGCCGGCATCGTCCTGGCGCGGCAACGCCCCGGCAGCGCCAAGGGAGTCATCTTCATGACCCTGGAAGACGAAACCGGCGTCGTCAATATCGTGGCCTGGCCCCGAACCACCGAAAGGTTCCGCCGGGCCGTGATGACCAGCCGGCTGGCCCTGGTCAGGGGACGCATTCAGCGCACCGGCAACATCGTCCATCTGGTCGCCGACAGCCTTGAGGACATCACGGGCTGGCTTTCCCTGCTGTCGGAACACACTGCGACGGCTGCCCGGCACCAAACGTACCATGCCGCTATCCCGACGGCTGCGCGCCATCCGAGGAATCAGCGTGTCATTCCGAGATCTCGAGACTTCCATTGAACGCCGGCCGCACCGAAACCGGCTGCGTTTGGGCACAGGTCGTATCCGGCCTGCAGCACCGGGTGCCGCGCCACCGGCACAGCGATGAACCTCATCGATCAGGAGCCCGAGACCAGGCAGGAGACGACCCGGCGGCGCGCACACGCCCGCAGTCGCTGTGCGACGCCTCGAATTATCGCCAAATCGAGTATGTACAAGCCATTTTTCCCGGCGCCGTTGACACCGAATAGAGCAAGCCGAAAGATCCGGCCCGGTGGCCCGGCCGCAGCCCATCCGCCCCTTACATGCCCACCAATCGCTGGCCGGCGCCGGCGCGTACCGGCTGGCTGGACGAAGGTGCGACGACGAGAAGGGAAGCCATGGCCCAACAATTGACCGCACAACGGGTAACCCTGATTTCCCTCGGCGTCGAAGATCTTGAACGATCCGGCGCCTTCTACGAGGCCCTCGGCTGGCAGGCGGCGGAAAAATTGCCGGAGGTGAGGTTCTATCGGCTGAACGGCCTGATGCTCGGCCTGATCGGCATCGACGCCCTGGCAACGGACCAGGGACGCCCCGGAGCCCGCCTCGGCACGGGGGCCATGACCTTGGCGCAGAACTACCGTTCGCCGGGCGAAGTGGACACGGCGTTTGCCGCCGCGGTCGCGGCGGGGGCCACCGTCCTGAAGCGGCCGGAGCAGGTCCACTGGGGCGGGTACTCAGGCTACTTCGCCGACCCGGACGGCCACGTCTGGGAAATCGCGCACAACCCCTTCTGGCCGATGGACGCCGACGGCTATCTCGCAGGCGAGCACGGTTAGCGCAGGTCAGTGCCTTCCCGACCGCTGCGCGAGGCAAGGCGGTCGATCGCCATCTGCGGAAACCGGGGCGCGTTCGGACGCGCCGTTCGCACGCGCCGCGGGAGACCATGATCCGCTCCCGGCACCACGTGCGCCGACGGCTCCGGATTTTCTGGACTATGTTCTCCGCTTCGGCCGGTATCCCCGACCACCGGCATGCCAGTCCAAGTTCTTCCGGTTCGAGTTCCACCATGGGTCCAGACCAATTGTCCGTTCGCCACGGAGTCCGCTACGAGGCCGATGAGCGTCCTTCCGTCCCCCTCACGTTTGGGCTGGGCCTTCAGTACACCGTCTTGTCCCTTGCCGGTGTCGTGCTGATTCCGGCAGTGCTCATCACGGTCGCCGGCGAGAGCGAGGCCTATTTGAACTGGGCCGTGTTCGGAGCGCTGGTGGTGAGCGGAATCGCCACGGCCGTACAATCCGTCCGTATCGGCAGGCTTGGGGCCGGCTACATCCTCGTAATGGGCAGTACTTCGGCCTTTCTGGCGGTCAGCGTGACCGCGCTTGAACAAGGCGGACCGGGACTGTTGGCCACCCTGATCGTCTGTTCTTCATTCGTGCAGTTCTTCCTCGGTGCAAAGATGGCCATGCTGCGGCGGGTCTTCACGCCCACGGTGGCCGGAACGGTCCTGATGCTGATCCCGGTCACTGTCGCGCCAATCGTCTTCCGGAAGTTCACAGACGTTCCTGACGGGTCCGCGCAACTTGCCGCGCCTATCACCGCATTGGTGACTCTGGCCGCCATCATCCTGATTGCACTTCGGTTTTCCGGCGCCCTGCGCGTCTGGGCCCCGGCTATCGGCATCGTCGCAGGAGGCCTCATCGGGGCCGCATACGGTCTCTACGACTTCGGCCGTGTGGCGGACGCGCCGTGGATCGGACTCCCCGACTTCAGCTCCTATCCGGGCCTCGACCTGAGCTTCGACGCCACGTTCTGGTCCCTGCTTCCGGGATTCCTGATCATCACCCTGGTCGGGGCCATGGACACGTTGGGCGATGCAATCGCCATTCAGCGCGCCTCGTGGCGACGGCCGCGCGCCATCGACTTCCGGGCGATCCAGGGGGCCATCAATGCCGACGGCCTTGGCAACCTCCTGTCGGGCATCGGCGGGACGGTTCCCAATACAACCTACGGCATTGGCATTGCGTTGACCGAGTTGACCGGAATTGCCGCCCGGTCCGTCGGAGTTTGCGTCGGCGCTCTGTTCGTCGCGCTGGCGTTCCTGCCCAAACCGGTGGCGGCTGTCTTGGCGCTGCCGGGACCTGTGGTGGGAGCCTACCTCGCGGTCGCCATCGCCCTCTTGTTTGTCTTCGGCGTGCAGATCCTCATCAAGGATGGGCTGGACTACCGAAAAAGCCTGATCGTCGGCTTCGCCTTCTCCGTGGGCCTCGCGTTCCAGTACGACATGGTCTTTCCGGAACTGCAGCAAGGTGCCTGGGGTGAGTTGCTGGGGCACGGCATGACTGCGGGTGGGATCACCGTAATCCTCCTGTCCGGTTTTCTTGATCTGACCAGCAGGCGGCCGAAGAGGTTGCGCACCGCCCTATCCGCAAACGCACTCACCGAAATCGACAAGTTCCTGTCGGATTTCGGACAGCGGACGCAGTATGACGAGCAGATGATGGTCCGACTGCGCGCAGTGGGCGAGGAAGCGCTGCACATCCTTCTTGGCGACGGCGCTCAGGAACAGGGACGCAAGTTGCTGCTGGTGGCAAGCGCAGACGAACTATCCGCGGACCTAGAGTTTATTGCCAGTGGATCCGGCACGAACCTGGAGGATCAGCTCGCGATGTTGAACGAGGGCGTGACGGACATTCCGAACGAAGCGGAAACCCCCCTCCGCCTGTTGCGCCACTACGCGACGTCGGTGCGGCATCGCCAATACCACGACACCGACATCTTGACGGTTCAGCTGCAGCCCCGGGAGACGAACTGACTGCGGGTGCGGAGATTCGTTCCGGGGAAAAGCTGGGGTGAAGGTATTGCCAACACTCGCTTTCGAGGCGGGGCACACGGTGGCATCCCGCGCCTTGGGGTCAACGAAGGCAGCGCGATCGTGAACACATCCCCGGCGCGCCTGGCTGCCATCGCCGGGCCATGCGGCGGCGCGCACATATTGACCGGGTTGATGGCTGTCGCTGCCAACCCACGAAGTACCAGTGACGGGGCCGCCAACCCGAAAACCATTTGCAATGTGGGAGGGGAACGATGATCAGCCGGATCGATCACGTGGTCGTCAACTGCCGGGACGTCGAGGCCATGGCAGCATGGTATGAGCGGGTGCTGGGGTTCGAACGAGAGGAATTCTTCGGCCCAATCCGGCGGATTGCGCTCAAATTCGGCCAACAAAAAATCAATCTTCGTCCAAGTGGGACAAGCAACTGGATGACGGGGAAGGTCGATCCGCCGGGCGCGATGGATCTGTGTTTCATCACGGACGGCCCGATCGACGCCGCCATTGAGCGTTTGGGCGCACAGGGCATCGACATCATCCACGGCCCGGTCGCCCAACGGGGGGCCTTGGGGGAGATGACCTCGATCTACTTCCGCGACCCGGAGGGCAATCTGCTCGAGATTGCTTCGTACGGATCAGGTTAGCCGTCCACGCATGAAGCTCTCACCCTGAGCCGCGAACAAGGATGCTTTGAATGTCCGAGACGAGCAGGAATTCCAGCCCCTCCCCCGAGGCGGTGAGCGATCTCGCCCCAAGCGGGACGCTGCGGGCCGCCATCAACATGGCCAACTTTCTGCTGGTGACCGGCCAGACGAGAAGCGGCGAACCAGAGGGTGTGTCGCCGGACATGGCGCGGGAACTGGCCCGGCAGCTCGGCGTCCGGCTCGAGCTGCTGCCATACGGGACGCCGGGCGAGATTGCCGACGATTCCGGGACTGGTGCCTGGGATATCGCAAACATCGGGGCCGAACCAAAGCGCGCAAAGAAAATCGACTTCACAGCCGCCTATTGCGAGATACAGGCGACGTACCTGGTGTCTGCCGGCTCGCAGATCAGGACCATCGAGGATGTGGACCGCCCTGGGGTGCGCGTCGCGGTCTCGGCGCGCAGCGCCTACGACCTGTGGCTCGACCGCCACGTTCGGCATGCCGAACTGGTGCGCGCCGACGGTCTCGATGCGTCGTTCGAGCTCTTCATACACGAACGTCTCGACGCCCTGGCCGGGCTGCGGCCCCGCCTGATCTCCGATGCCGAGAAACTGCCGGGCGCGCGAATTCTTGACGGCCAGTTCACTGCGGTCCAGCAAGCCATGGGATGCGCGCGCGGGCGGCACGCGGGCGCAGCCTTTCTCAGGAACTTCGTGGAAGCGATGAAAGCCTCGGGTTTCGTCGCTGACCTGATCACGAAGCACGGCGTCCAAGGCCGCCTATCGGTCGCACCCGCGGCCCAATAGCAGGTCTTGTATGAGGCAGATAGCCCGAAGGGCAAGAAGTTATCAACAGAAGGCTGGGGGCGCGGTTTCTGTGGAAAACTCGCTGCCGAAGAGCGCGCCTGAACCTCGTAGATTTGGTGCAATTCCGCGCCCCTGCGCCGTTGGCGCAGGGGCGGGAACGCGGGGCGTTCATGACGTCCCGTGCCGGCGGGTCGGACCGATTAGTTCTCGGCAGAGAACCGTAACTGAGCTTGGTCGGCCCGCCGGCGTCATCCCCTTGCGTCCTGCATGGATGCCTGGACTTTGAGACCCGCATCACCGCAAGAACAGGAGCACGGGGATATGACCAACGTAGTTGCCGGGATCGACGTCAGCAAGGAGCAGCTGGATGTGCACGTGGCCGGGGAGAGCCGTCAGTTCGCCAACCAGCGCGCCGGCTACCGGTCGCTGGGGGCGTGGCTGGAGGCACGTCAGGCCGGGCGCGTCGTGATGGAGTCCGCCGGGCGCTACCACCGCGCGGTGCATCAGTCCCTGCACGCCCTGGGGGTCGAGGTGGTGCTGGTCAACCCGTTGCGCACGCGCCGCTTCGCCGAGGCGCTCGGCCTGCTGGCGAAGACCGACACGATCGACGCCACCGCACTGGCCGCCTACGGCATGGCCTTCCTCGACCTCCCCCCGACGCCGCCGCGGAGCGCATTTCTGGAACAGCTCGCCGATCTGCTCGTCCTGCGCGGGAAGCATCGCGATGCCCGGATGTCGCTCCGCCAGACGGCCGCCGAGGTGCAGGATCCCGCCCTGCGCGAAGAGGCGCAGCACAGCGTCGACCAGCTCGGCCGGCAGGTGACAGCGTTCGACGGCAAGATCCGCGAACTGATCGCCAGCGACCCCGACACCGACCGGCATTACCGGATCCTCACTTCGATCCCAGGTGTCGGTCCCGTCAGCGCTGCTGCGCTCTGCTGCTGGATGCCCGAACTCAGGAGCATCGGCAATCGCCAGGCGGCCGCCCTCCTCGGCGTCGCCCCCTTCGCACGCGACAGCGGGCGCCAGCGCGGCGCCCGGCACATCTGCGGCGGCCGGCAACGGCCACGCAACGTGCTCTATATGGCCGCTCTCAGCGCCGCCATGCACAACCCCGACCTGCAACGCGTCTTCCAGCCGCTCAAGGCCGCCGGCAAGAGCCACAAGGTCGCGATCGTCGCCGTCATGCGCAAGCTGATCATCATCGCCAACGTACTCCTGCGCGAGGCACAGCCCTGGGCCGAAACTCCACCGCCACGCACGGCATGAACACGACCAGCTGTGGATAACCTTGTGGAGCTTCTGTGCAGAACCGCCGTCAGCACCGACTCACAAGCGAAGCACCGCTTGACGCCAGACATGGATGCTCAGTTCCGCCAGTCGACGGCCATGATCGGAATTTCGTGACACATCGAAGTGTCTGCTCGGTGCGTGCATCCGGGCGCACACCTTCGCCCCAGGAACAAGACCGGTCGGGGCGCGAATACGATCGATGTCGACGGCCTCCGGATGTCCGGGAAGCGGTCTTCGCAAGGCGCGCTGACGCGCCAGGCGCGACGGACACCGCCGACCCGAGACAACGCGCTAACGCCGATAGACGAAGAACGTCGCGTCGTGGCGTACTGCGGCTCGGGGCAGCGCCGTGACCGGACGGGTCGTATCGATGAGCGTCCAGAGGCCGGCGTCGGTGAGGGCGTCGATCTTGGCCCTGAAGCCACCTTCGGAAAGCGCTGCTTCCGTACAGCAAAAGACCAGCACTCCGTCTGTCGCCGTCACCCGTATGAGTTCGTCCAGCGCCCCCGGCGGCGCGTGGCCCGGCGTGAAGACGCCGGTGCAGACGATCGCCTGAAACGCGCCATCATCGAAGTCCAGCGGTTTGCCCAGGGTGCGCTGGCGCAGGTCCCGGTACACGCCCTTGCGGGCAGCGACCCGCAACATCCCCTCCGAAAGGTCGATCCCGACAAGGTTTGCGTAACCGAGGCACGCCAACGTTGCCCCGATGACACCGCTGCCGCAGCCGGCGTCCAGGACCGGTGTATCGCCTGGTGCGACGTGACGCCCGAACAGGCCCGCCGCCAGCGGGGCATAGTTGTAGCCGCCGGACGAGACGTCGGCGTCATAGCTCTCCGCCCAATCGTCGTAGATGCGTTGGCTTTCCGCCGTGGAACGAGCCTCGTAGACCCGCCTCAGCCAATCGTCGAGATCGCTCACAAAGTTCCCCCAGGACACGCCGCCTGCCGCAGCTGGGCTCTCAACCATAGATGAGGCTCGCCCCACGAGACGGCGGCAGACGGTTGGGCACCGAGACGGAAGACGCGCACCGACAGGCTTCCGGTTGGCGCGAACAGACAGCACCGTCTCCGGCGCCCGCTTGGCGGTTCCGTGCCGCCTACCGGCCGTAGCAATCATCAAGGTGGGCTACGGTTACGCTGCACCCGCTGAACGGGTCCCAAGGCTCGATCAAAGGCCAGGTCGTCCACCGTGCGGCAATCCCCTCTGCCACTGCATACAGGCCCCGTCCCCGCGGTCGCGCGGGCCTCGTCGCGACCGTACGAGCGGAGCCGCCTACGGGAACGCCCGACCGTCGTGCGGGCCAACGGGCGCCCCAAGGACGAGTTCGGCCGGCGCTGGCACCGTCGTTGTGTCCGACACCTCGGGTTGTTTGGATGCGGCCGCGAATTGACATTCGGTTGCGGTTGACAGAAGGTTGCGTGTAATCGAAGGCTGAATCATGAACGGTGTCACGGCCATCCGGGAGCTTGCCCCGGAAGAAGCAGCCGAGCAAATATACGCTGCGCACAGGCATGAAACGGCCTGGCTCGATGCATTTGCCGAATGCCTCGATCGCCGCCGCTCCGGCCAATCCCTGGCACGTACGCTCGAGGTATGGGGCCTGAGCCAGGCCGAGGCGGCCCGCCTCTTCGGTGTGAGCCGCCAGGCAGTCGGCAAGTGGCTGCATCAAGGGGTCCCTCCGGAACGCGCGCGGGCTGTCTCGGATCTCGCCGCCGCTGCCGACCTCCTTGCGCGATATCTCAAGCGCGACCGAATCCCCGCGGTCGTGCGCAGGCCCATCCAGGCGCTTGATGACGTTTCCCTAGTGGACTTGCTGCAACGGGGTGACACGCGGATGTTGCTTGCAACGTGCCGCGACATGTTTCGATTCGAGCGTACGCACGTCTGACCGTGAAGCTGCTGCGCGAAACGGTTCCAGACACGCACGTCTGGTGGCGGATTGCCGACCCGGCCTGGACGGACCCCCTCAGTCCTGCCTTCGCGCAGCGCCGGGGCGGGCGCTGGAATCTGCCAGCCAGTTTCCCGACGCTCTACCTGAATGAAGATGTCGTGACAGCGCGCCTGAACCTTCGCGCCTTTATCGAAGAGTGGCCCTACGAGCCCGAAGATCTGCGCGACGACACGGGGCCGGTACTGGTGGGGTGCACCCTGCCCCGCCGGCAGGTGGTATGCGACGCACACTCGCCGGCCGGTCGTCAATCGGCCGGGCTGCCCAACACCTACCCGCTGGAAAGCAACGGCAGACCGGTTCCGCACGACCGCTGCCAATCCGTCGGCACCAGGGCCAGAGAGGCGGGTCTGCGCGGGGTGCGCGCCCGCTCAGCGCGCTCCCGCGATGGCGCCGGGAGAGAACTGGCGTGGTTTCCCGCAACCGCTCGCAGCGTGGCCCGGCGGGTGCTGACGCTTGCGTACACGGCATGGTTCTGGGCATAGCGTCCGGCGCCGACAAGACGTTTGCGTGGCGCGTATTGATTAATCGTGGTCTTCCGCTGCGCCGAACGGAAGCCGCTGAACGAGAAAATCGTCCGTCGCTCCGATACTGAGGCGAGGCGACGGTCACGATATGGGGGACGTGGCGGACGTAACAGGTCAGCGCCTTGCGGAGCATGAGGGCCGCAACGGCTACGCATGCGACTTCGAGGGCTTGGTGATCGGTTGCCGGCCAGGGAGACTATTGGGCAGGCTCTGCGCGAAACGGTGCAGGCGTTCCGCCAAGAGGCGATTGTGCGAGGCGCTGGAGCGCGCTGGGTTCGAGGTGCTGCTGGTGTCGCCGCGGCTGACGAAGCAGAACTCGGCCCGCAAGAGCGACGTGCCGGACTGCCAGTGGATTTGGCAGCTGCACTTCTGCTCGTGGCTGGGGTTCGCGCCGGGCACCCGGGTCAGCGACGGCAAGGCCCTGGCGGGCCGCGCGCCGAAGACGTCTCCGCCCTCCGCGAATTCCGCCCTGCATGCTTCCGGGGGGCATAGGAGGAATCAGACCACAGGCGCGACGAACGGCAAACCGTGGGTTCCGGCCGGGCAAAGCTGGCGGCGCGGGTCAATCGATCGTCGGGTAATCATGCGGTCCATCGCGACCGAACGGTTTCCGGGCCGCGCCTTCACGCAGCGGACGCCTACCGGCTACGCGTCAGACTGCCCTGCCCGGAACTTCGGCCCAGTCCACGCGCGGTCTGGTTGGCAGGAGTGGAGGGACTCGAACCCCCAACCCCCGGTTTTGGAGACCGGTGCTCTAGCCAATTGAGCTACACTCCTGCAGCAGGCGCCGCGCCATCCACCTTAAGTTCTCGCGCCGCATCGTGCCAGCAGGTTTATTGCGAACCCGGCCGCCCGCGTCAATCGTCGCCCCCTCGTGCGGCCGGGGCCCAATCTTTCCCACGGTGCCCGCCCGAACCTGCTCATCCTCTGTCCGACAAGCGGTCCAGACGTTTCTCGATAGCGTCCAGTTGCGCTCGAAGCTTCTCGATCTCCTGTTCTTTGGTTCGTGGCCGCGCATCTTCTCCCGACGGCGTACCGTCGTCCGGAGGGCTCTCCCGACTCCCGAGCGGGGGCGTGAAAAGCTGCATGGAGCGCTGGAACATCTCGGCGTTCTGCCGGCCAAACTCCATGAACTGCTGCACGGCGGCGCTGGAGGTCTCACCGCCCAACAGACTCTGCATCTGATCAACGACCTGCTTCTGATTGGCAGCGAAGGCATCGATGCTGTGTTCCACGTAGGAACGGAACTGCGGGCCGAAGCCGGCGTCGTAAGCCTGCAAGACCTGCCGCAGGTAGTTCAGGGGCAGCATGTTGTGCCCCTTGGTCTCCTCCTCGGAAATGATCTGCGCGAGCACTGAGCACGTCAGGTCCCGGCCGGTCTTGGCGTCCTCCACCACAAAGGCCTCACCTCGCTTGACCATGGTGTGGAGGTCGTCGAGCGTCACGAAGCTCGCGGTATCGGTGTTGTAGAGACGCCGATTGGCGTACTTCCGGATGACGGTGGGCTGGACATCGCTCGACGATTCGGTCGCCGAAGTCCCGGCCGGCTTGTGTCCTTGGTGCATGCAAGGCTCCGGAGAGGGAAGCGACGGCATGATGAACAGTTGGATTATGCACTGCGGAATCTGTCGACGGCAACCGGAACCCGTCCAACACACCAAGGGAAGTCATTCCGCACGCTGTTCCGCCGCCAGTGCCAAACTGCAGGCCCCTTCGGCACAGGCATGCCAGGCAACGGCTTCGACCTGTCGCTTCCCGGGCCGGACCGTGGCGGAGCCCCGCCGTCCGTCCGCTTATGAAAGACGCATTGCAGCGCAAAAAAATCGCTTGACAGGCTGTCTGGTCTTTCCTAAATTCTTTTTGCAGTGCAAAATACTGGCTGCATTCGGCGGCCGGCCGCTCGAGATCCGGCAAGCCGGCCCGCCAAACGGAGAACACCATGACTACCACCGAAACCCATTCCGGGAAGGTTGCCAGCGAAACGGCGGAGAAGATTGCCGCCGCCGGCAAGGAAACCCTCGAGACCGTCATGAAGATGGGAGCCGACGCGACTGCGGAGAGCTACAAGAACGCCACCGCCTTCGGCAAGGAGCAGCTCCACATGGCCAGGGACAGCTACAGCAAGGCGACCGTGTACGGCAAGGACAACCTCGACGCCATGTCCGAATCCGCCGCCGCGGTGGTCGCCGGCTGGGAAGCCTATTACGCAGGCGCGGTCGACTACGCCAAGAGCGCGATGGCCGAGCACATGGACATGGTGCAGCGGTTCCTGACGGTCAAGACTCCGCAGGAGCTCATGGACCTACAGGTTGAGGCCGCCAATCTGGCCGTCAACCGCGCCGTGGCCCAGTCGACCAAGATGAACGCGATCGCTGCGGAGACGATGACCAAGGCGCTCGAGCCCATCAAGGGTCGAATCGACAGCACCGTCGAGGCGTTCGTCACACCCCGCGCGATCTGACGCGGGACCCTGACCGTTCCCGGGGTGAGCCATTCGAGGGGCATGGCGCCGTAGGCGTCATGTCCTTCCTCCAGGGCAGCTTCCTACCTAGACTTCGGATGAAGCACCCAACCCAGCAAATGCCCTGGTCAGACCGACATTTCATGAACAGGGGCAAACCATGAGCAGAGTTGCTCTCGTGACCGGTGGAACCCGGGGAATTGGCGCCGCCACCGCCATTGCCCTCAAGGCCGAGGGGTACACCGTTGTCGCCGTCTACGGGCGAGACGGCGAGAAGGCCAAGCTCTTCCACGACGAGACCGGGATCCCCGTCTACAAGTGGGACGTATCGGATTTCGAGGCCTGCCAGGCCGGGGTCGCCCAGGTGGAAGCCGATCAGGGTCCGGTCGAGGTCCTGGTCAACAACGCCGGCATCACCCGCGACGCCACCATGCACCGCATGAACTACGACCAGTGGCGCCAGGTCATCGAGACCAACATCGGTTCATGCTTCAACATGTCTCGGGCCGTCATCGTCGGCATGCGAAAACGTAAGTTCGGCCGGATCGTCAACGTCGGCTCGATCAACGGCCAGGCCGGGCAATACGGCCAGGTCAACTACGCTGCGGCCAAGTCGGGAATCCACGGATTCACCAAGGCGCTCGCGCAGGAAGGCGCCGCCCATGGGATCACCGTCAACGCGATTGCCCCGGGATACATCGACACGGAGATGGTCGCCGCAGTGCCGGGCGATATCCTGGAAAAGATCGTGCAGCGCATTCCGGTAGGGCGCCTCGGCAAGGCAGAGGAAATCGCCCGCGCCATCACATTCCTCGCTGCCGACGAAGCCGGCTTCATCACGGGATCCACGCTGTCGGTCAACGGCGGCCAGCACATGTACTGAGGACGGCCATGTCACCAAGCAATCCGAACGGACCGACGACGGACTTCACGGAAATTGCCGAAGCCCTGGGCAAGGCGGCAGCACAGTTCCAGGCGAACTGGGTGGACTGGATGTCGTCCTTCGCCCAGCCGGGAGGCGAAGGGTCCGAACCGAAGGGCGGCCTCGCACCGCTGCCCCCGGATCTGACCGACATCCGGTTCGATCCCTCCAAGATCATGATGCGGCAGCTGGAGCTTTGGCGCGATTACCAGTCGCTCTGGCTGAGCACGACCGCGCGCATGATCGGACAGGATGCACAGCCCGTGATCGAGCCCGAGACGGGCGACCTTCGCTTCAGGGACGCGGAGTGGACCAGCAATCCCGTCTTCGACTTCATCAAGCAATCGTATCTCCTGAACGCGCGCTGGCTGCGTCAGGCGGTCGCCGAGGTCGACGGACTGGATGCCGACTCGGCCCGGAAACTCGAGTTCTTCGGGCGGGCGATCGTGGATGCCATGTCACCGACCAACTTCGCGCTAACCAATCCGCAAGTGCTCCGGGAAGTGGCGGAAACCAAGGGTGAAAATCTTGTCCGCGGCATGCAGAACCTGAGCGACGACCTCCGGGAGGGACGCGACGGGTTGCGCCCTCAGCACACGGACATGACGGCCTTCGAGGTCGGGAAGAACATCGCCACCAGTCCGGGGAGCGTCGTCCATCAGACGCCGCTGATGCAGCTCATTCAGTACGCACCCAGCACCGAGAAGGTCCACAAGAAACCATTGCTGATCGTGCCGCCGTGGATCAACAAGTTCTACATCCTCGATCTCAAGCCGGAGAATTCGTTCGTCCGCTGGGCCACCGAACAGGGGTACACCGTCTTCATGATCTCCTGGGTCAATCCGGACGAGCGCCACGCCGACAAGAGCTTCGACGACTACGTCCGGGACGGGATCTTCGCGGCCCTGGACGGAATCGAGCAGGCCACCGGCGAGAAGCAGGTCACCGCCATCGGCTATTGCATCGGCGGGACGCTGCTGACGGCTACCCTCGCCCGCATGGCCGCTACCGACGATGACCGGATAACCGCCGCGACGTTCTTTGCCGCCCAGGCGGATTTCGAGAATGCGGGCGACCTGCGGGTCTTTACCGACAAGTCCCAGGTCGACCTGCTGGAAGACCAGGTGCGGGCGAAGGGCTACCTCGACGGCGCCCAGATGGCCGGCACCTTCAATTCCCTCAGGGCGAACGACCTCATTTGGTACTTCGTCATCAACAACTACCTGCTGGGCAAGGAACCCCCAGTCTTCGACCTGCTGTACTGGAACGCGGATTCGACCCGGTTCCCGGCCCAGCTCCTGATGGATTACCTGCGCAGCATGTACCAGCGGAACGCCCTGGCGCAGAAAGGCCAGTTCAAGCTGCTGGGAACGCCCCTCGACCTGAGCGCGATCAAGGTTCCCGTCTACATTCAAGCGAGCGTCGAAGACCACATCGCCCCGGCCGAATCCGTGTTCAAGCTCAATCACCTGTTTGGCGGGCCGAAGCGGTTTGTCCTCGCCGGGGCCGGGCACATCGCCGGGGTGGTCAATCCGCCCGCAAAACAGAAGTACCAGCACTGGCTGAACACCCGGCGCAAGTCGTATCCGACGTTCGATGCATGGCGCGAGGATGCCGAGGAACAGCCGGGCTCGTGGTGGCCGGACTGGGACAAATGGCTGTCTCGCAAGTCGGGCCCCAAGGTCGCGGCCCGGACCGTCGGCGCAGGCGCGGCAGGGATCCTCGAACCTGCGCCCGGCAGCTACGTTCAGGTACGCAGCTGACGGACGCGCAAGCGGGCGACGCCAGAAGGACGACCGGCATGAAAATCACGATCGACATCGAATGCTCGCCTGAAGAGGCCCGGCAGTTTTTCGGATTTCCCGAAGTACAGAAGCTCCAGCAGGCGGCGATGGCAGCCGTCCAGGAACGCATGACCGAACAGGTCAAGTCGATGGACCCCGAGGCGTTGATGAAGGCCTGGCTGCCCACCGGGATGCAGGGATGGGAAGACGTGCGTAAGGCCTTCATGCAGGGCTTTGCCAGCGGAGCCGGAAAGGGTCCGGATCAGCCGTGATCAGGCAGGTCCGGCTGAGCAGCTCCCGGGCCGCACGCCCCCTGTCCGGGCCATCCATTCCCGCACGCCTACATGGGCCGGACGGGTCCGTGCAGCGTGAACCCCGCGTTGTTGCAACTGCGCCGGTTTGCTAGGTTTTCGACCGGACTGGCCGCGTAGCGCCGGAGTTGGGGTCGTGCACTATGGCTCAAGAGATCGACGCAGATTACGAAGCTCACAGAAAGACCTGGCACAATTTCGTACGGCTCACGATCTACACCACCGTCGGTGTGATCGTGCTGCTCGTGCTGATGGCGCTGTTCCTAGTCTGACCCACCGAGTTGACCTTATTGCCGCCGCCATGACCGTCGTGGCGGTGAGCGTGGCTGCTTGCGCCACATACCCCGAGCCCGGTGGCTTCAATCCTGTCAAGCTGCTCTGCTCGGGCGACTACGACGTGGAGCAGGGACGCTGCACTGTCCCCGTCGACTTGGGGCTGGGGCCGGAACCGACGTCGTGACCGAACTCACTGAGCGCCTTGAGAAACTCTACTCGGCGGTGGTCTACGACACCATGACCTCAGCCGGGCTCCACGATCGCGCGCTGCCACCCGGGATCACGAGCCTGTATCCCGGGCGGAAGGTGGCAGGGCCCGTCTGGACCCTCTCCGGATCCCCGCGCGATGGCGTATCGATTGACGACACGCTCATGTCATGGACGGGCTTCCTCTCCGCCGCGCCCGCCGGTCAGGTCATCGTCTGCCAACCGAATGACAGTTCGATCGCGCACATGGGCGAACTCTCGGCCGAGACCTTGCAGTTGCGGGGGATTCGAGGGTACGTCGTCGATGGAGGCTGCCGGGATGTCGAGCGTGTCAACGAGCTCGGATTCCCGGTCTTTTGTCGCTACGCCACGCCGGCCGATGTCGGTGCGCGTTGGATGGTGGATTCGATGGGTGAGCCCATCGAGATCGGCGGTCTGACCGTCCAATCCGGTGACTACGTTCTGGGGGATGCCGACGGGGTTGTGGTGATTCCGGCCGCTGCCGTTGCCGAGATCGTCGCGGAGGCCGAACGGGTGGCCAACACCGAGGATGCGCTGCGCGAAGCCATTCGCCAGGGCGAGGATCCTCAGGAAGCCTACAAGCGATACCGGGTGTTCTGAGCGATGGCCCACGTACCAGCCCCACCTTCTGCATCCGCCTTTTCGGCGCTTGATCTCTTCCGGGTCGACGGACAGACCGCAATCGTGACTGGCGGCGCCAATGGGATCGGCCGTATTGCTTGCCTCGCCCTCGCCGAAGCCGGCGCCCATGTCGCAGTGACCGATATCGATCGCGACGCGGCAGAACGGACAGCGACCGAGCTTCGCAGCGCCGGGCGGGAAGCGTCGGCACACCATCTCGATGTCACGGTTGAGCGCGAGATCGCGGAGGTGTTCGAGGCCATCCGCAGCGCCACCGGCCGGATCGACATTTTGGTCAACAACGTCGGCCGCAGCCCCCGCATGGCCACCACGGAGATCCAGCTTGAGACGTGGGAGGAAGTCCTGCGCCTCAATCAGACCTCCATGTTCCTGTGCTGCCGAGAGGCTGCGCACGCCATGCTCGAGCAGAAAAGCGGCGCCATCGTCAACATTTCCTCGATCATGGGCGTCACGGGCGGCGGGGCCGCCCCCAACCTGCCCTACCATGCGACGAAAGGCGCGGTCGTCAACATGACGCGCTCGCTTGCATGCGAATGGGCCAGCCACGGAATCCGGGTCAACGCGATCGGGCCAACCTACGTAAAGACCGATCTGACGCGGCCGCTGCTGGAACAGCCAGAACGGGTGGCCTACATCGAATCGTGCACCCCGCTCGGACGCTTTGCCGAGGTGTCGGAAATGGCCGGCGGCATCCTGTACCTTGCCTCTCCCGCCGCCAGCATGGTGACCGGCCATCTCCTGATGATCGATGGTGGCTGGACCGCAATCTGAGGTCTGCGTCGACGGCCGTAGGGCCCGTTAGGCCTGTGAATCCAACCTTCAGCCTTCGTCACCGGGTTCCCGAACCCGCCAACGGGGACGATCGCGGCGATGGCCTCAATCAGGAGCAGCGCCGGGCCGTCGAGGCCGGCGACGGACCCTTGCTGGTGCTTTCGGGTGCCGGAACCGGCAAGACGCGCGTGCTCACGATGCGGGTCGCGCACCTGCTCGCCACGGGGCGGGCGCGGCCTTCGGAACTCCTGGTGGTGACGTTCACCAACAAGGCCGCACGGGAGATGCGGAGTCGCGTCGAGGCCCTGACGGGCCACGCCCTGTCAGGCTGGTGGCTCGGCACCTTTCACGCGCTTGGTGCAAGAATCCTCAGAAGGCACGCGCAACTGGTTGAGCTGAATTCCGACTACGCGATTCTGGACACTGACGACCAGAAACGCGTCATCAAGCAGGTTCTCACCGCCAACAACATCGACCCCAAGCGCTGGCCGCCGGACAAGTTGCTCTATTCGATCGATCGGTGGAAGAACCTCGGCCTGACCCCTGAACGGGCCGACCACGAAGGCAAGGCATTCGCAGGCGGGCGTGGCCTGGAGCTCTACGCCGCGTACCAGCGCCGATTGCAGGAACTGAACGCGACCGACTTTGGCGACCTGCTGCTGCACAACCTGACCCTGTTCCAAGACACGCAGATCCTCGAGAAATGGCAGGCCCGGTTCCGTCACATTCTCGTGGACGAGTACCAGGACACCAATACGGCCCAGCACCTGTGGATCCGGCAGCTCGCCGGGACCCGCGGCAACGTGTGCGCCGTAGGCGACGAGGACCAGTCGATCTACGGCTGGCGGGGCGCGCAAGTCGGAAACATCCTGAGCTTTCAGGAAGATTTTCCCGCCGCGCAAGTCATCCGTCTCGAACAGAATTACCGCTCAACCGGTCATATCCTCGGTGCTGCCTCCGCCCTGATCGGCTGCAACCAAATGCGGCTCGGCAAGACGCTCTGGACCCAGGGAAGCGCCGGGGAGCCTGTACGCGTCCGGCAGGTTCACGACAGCGAAGAAGAGGCCCGCTTGATCAGCGACGAGATCGAGCTGCTCCGCCAGGAAGACACGTCGCTTGACAGGATCGCCGTCCTGCTCCGAACCACCGCGCTGATCCTGGGGTTCGAGGAACGGTTTCTCAAGATCGGCCTCCCCTATCAGGTCGTTGGCGGTTTGCGCTTCTTCGAGCGCCAGGAAGTTCGTGATGCGGTGGCCTATCTCCGGCTGGTCCAGCATGAACACGATGACCTGGCGCTTGAACGCATCATCAGCCGACCGCGGCGTGGCGTTGGGGCTACCACGTTTCGGAAGCTTGCGAGCGAGGCGAGGCAACGGGCCACATCCATCGAGGCCGCGAGCCGCGCGCTGCTCGCAGCCGGGCAGGTTCGCGGGACCGCTCGGGGCGGCCTGCGTGAACTTTTCCGATCACTGGACCGCTGGCGGGAACTGGCTCGGGACCAGAAACCGCATGAACTGGCGGAGACCGTCCTCGAACAATCGGGTTACTTCGACATGCTGCGCCGAGACAGCCACGCGGACGCCGCAGGCCGGTACGAGAATCTGCAGGAACTGCTCAACGCGCTGCGGGACTTCGAACACCTGCAGGGCTTTCTCGAGCATGTGGCGCTGGTGCACGACCGTGACGGGCCGGCCACAGAGCCGCGCGTCAGCCTGATGACCTTGCACGCCGCCAAGGGGCTCGAGTTTGATGTCGTATTCCTTCCTGCCTGGGAAGACGGCTTGTTTCCGCATGATCTTGCCGTGTTGGAAGGTGGCGACGAGGGGCTGGAAGAGGAACGTCGACTTGCCTACGTCGGCCTGACGCGCGCGCGCCGTGAAGCACGGATCTCATGGGCCAGCCGACGCCGGACGTTCGGGAACTGGGAAGATCGTCTCCCCTCCCGGTTCCTGCGCGAACTGCCCGCGGAACACATCCCCATCGAGACGGCAGCGCAGGGCGCCTACGGCTGGCCCGGATCCTCCAATACGCGTTTTGGCGCCGACGGGCCCGTCGTCGATCTCGGCCCGGAAGCGGTCCTGCCCCGGATGGACGGGCATGACCAGGGGTTTGCCGAGGGGCAGCGGGTCTTTCACGACAAGTACGGCTACGGCACCGTGATCGCATGTGATGACGGCGACTTCGAGGTTCGGTTCGACAAGAGCAGCACAAGGATCATCATGGGCGACTACCTGCGGCCAGCCGAACGCGCCTGAGCCGCGCGATGTACCGGATTCGCGTGCGCGTGCCGGCCGAGATGCAGACCGCCGTCGAGGAGATGCTGCTCGGGATCGCCGACGCCACCCGCGTCCGGATCGACGGCGATGACGTGGAGGTCTTCGGCTACTCGTACCGGCAACCGAATGCAGGCGAGTTCGCGGCGGCCCTGACCGGCACCGGCATCCGCGCCCAGGCCTTCCAGCTGGAAACCGTGCCGGACGATGACTGGGTTACCCAGGGACTGACCCGCCTGCCGCGCGTGCGGGCAGGCCGGTTCGTCCTGCGGGGCAGTCATCTCCCTGCCCACCTGACCGCGCGATACGACATCTGCATCGACGCCGGCCCGGCGTTCGGCACCGGTCACCACCCGACGACGGCCATGGTCATCGAGATCCTGACCGGGCTCGCCCAGCGCCGCTTCTTCCCGCGTCTCGCGCTGGACGTAGGCACCGGGGCCGGAGTGCTGGCCATTGTCATGGCGCGCTTATGGCGTTGCCCCGTGCTGGCCGTGGACCACGACCCGGAGGCCGTAGCCTGCGCCCGCGAAAACGTCGCCCGGAACCGGGTCACGCGATGGGTCGACGTCGTCGAGGCCGACGGGTGCGACGCAACCGGCCAGGTCTTCGACGCGATCGCCGCCAACCTGTTCGCAGCCCCGCTCCGCGTCATGGCGCCACGGTTGGCCCGCAGCTTGTCGACGGGCGGCTACGCCGCGTTGTCCGGCCTGCTCGTACGCCAGCGGCTGCCGGTGCTCCACGCATACGCGAACCAGAACCTGGCCGTGCGGGGTGTGGCACGACGCGAGGACTGGCTTACGCTCGTCTTGGCACGGCCTCGCCCCCGACGCTGACACCGCGGTTGTCTGCCCCGTCCCGCGCGTCCTCGCGCACCGGCACCAGCGACGGGGCCTCGTCGCCGAACGCCAGAGCCAGCAACAGGTTGATCTGATAACGGGGAATCAGCAACAGCCGGCCTGGCCGTCGCTCGAGCATGGTGTAGTAGGCGTATCCCGTGACCAGCAGGTCGCCGACCCGCAGCACGGCGAGCGGATCGCCATTGAGGCGGTCCCGAAACGTGAGCAGGATCTCGGGCTCCTCAAGGCCGTACTCCGCCAGCGGCCGGTCCGGCTCGAGTGCCCGGTCAGCCAGCATCCTCGCCGAAATCTCAAACTGCTCGGTGATCTGCGCCGCGTCGGGCGTCTCGATCTCCTGGCCGCCGTGGTCATGGGCATGCCCCTCGTCATCATGCCAGTGCCGGTCGGGGCCATGGTCGTGGGCGCGACCTTCCGCGCCATGCTGATGTCCGTCAGCGCCATGTGCATGGTCGTGGGCGTGGCTCGCCTGCATCCAGCGCCCGGCCGGGTCCCGTGCAAAGTCGACGTGCCGGCCCTTCCACGCGACGGTGACCGAGCCGATCTGCCGCTCTCCGAACGCGAAGACCCGGAACCGCCCCTCGGGCAGTTCATCGAGTTCCTCCGGCCCATGGTCATGTGCGTTGTACTGCTCGGTCGGGGTTCGGTCCATCTGCACAAGTGCCGCGACCGCGACAACCAGCAATACCCAGACGAGAATCGTGCGGCGGCTGAGCCCGCGCCCGGTCACCGCCGCCGCCACCAGATGACGGTGCCGGCGAACGCCAGCAAGGCCGGCCACAGCACCACCGCGAAAAAGAAGGTCCCCTTCATCTGCCGGTTGGTCATGTTGATCTCGGGGAGATCAAAGGTGCGCGGCTCCAGTCCGATCAGATTCTCCTGCTCCGCCAGATAGTTGACGATGTTCAGGAACAGGTTGCCATTGCCCAGCAGGTGAAAGAAGGAGTTCTGCGCAAAATCGGCGTCGCCGGCAACGACGATGCGCGACCGCGGCGCATCTGCCTCGTCGGTGTCGGCGCCCAACCGCCGTGACGAGATCGCGACGAGCGTAAGGGGACCCGTTCGTTCCTCCGGATCCCGCTCGGCCCTTGCCTGATCGGTCTCCGCCCATGCGGCGGGCGATGAGTTCACCGCCGGGATCACCGCGGTTCCGGGGACCCGCTCCTCGGTCGGCATGAGCGGCCGTACGCCTGGATAGAACGTCAGCGCCAGGTCCCGTGTGATCTTGTGGTGATTGTAGGTCGTGACGGTCGGTGTCGAGACATCGGCCCAGAAGTACCTGGCGTCGTCGATCACGATGGCATCCATCAGGACGATGCCCCAGTCCTCGAGAACCGGCTCCAACCCGGTTTCGATGAACGGATCGAGCATGAAGAATGCATTGTTGCCCGCTTCCAGCCACGCGCGTATTGCTTCGACCTCGTCCTGCAGCAACGCGGTCTTGGGACCCGCAACCACCAGGACCGAGCAGGCATCGAGGGTCTCCGTGCGGCCGGCGAGCGTCACCTTCACGACCTCGTAGTTGACCGTCTCCAGCGCGTTCCGCGCCTTGGCCATCCCGTGCTGCTCATGCAGGACGAACTTCGCCCCGAGCCCGTGCGAGTGGCCCGGCGATCCCTCCTGGTGATCGTGCGACTCGAGGCTGAAGGGGTCGCCCTCCACGTGGCCGTCCAGGAAACAGACCTTCTGCTTGACGCCGAGCGACACGCGGAGAACGCCGTTGGCGATGTCGGTTTCGGTCGGCCCGTGCACGAAGTGCTGCCGCCCCTCGCTCTCGAGCACAGCGGTACCGGCAAACTGCACCCCGGCCAGCCGGGCCGCCGCCGGGTTCAGGTTCGGGTTGTGGAACTCGACCGTCACCTGCTGCGACGCTTCGTCGAAGAGCTCATAGAGTTCGACCGTCGTGCGCAGGGCGGAATCGTAGAAGAACGTGATGTGGACCGGCGCGGGTAACCGCGAAAGCATGTCGAGCGTCTGTTGCGACAGCGAGTGAGACCGTTGCGGCGTGAGGTCGAAACGCAGAGGGACGCGGTACGCCAGTGCTCCGAGGACCACCAGGACCGCGCACGCGCCCACGGCGAACAGGGCGATTTCTCCGCGGCGCCGCGTCATCCCGGCCCGCAGCCGGGCCCGCAAGAAATAGCCTCCGACCACCGCGAGCAGGAGCCCCGCCAGCACGAGCAGGACGCTGACCGGGCTCCATTCGTTGGCGATCAGTCGGGCTGCGACCGCTCCGACCAGGGCCGCCGCGGCGGCGAGGAGCACCAGGCCGGCGTGAAAGGCCTTCATCTCAGCGTCTCCACTCGAGCGCACAGACGTTCAGGGTCAGCGCCCCGACCGAGAAAAGCACGAACAGGGCCAGCGACTCGAAGCGCGCGAGGCCCTCGATGAACTCACCGAAATGCCAGGCGAAGGAGATGTAGAGGAAGAGTTCTCGCAGGAACTGCACCGTCTGGAACGATTGCAGGTGCCCGACAAACCAGAATCCCAGAAGGATCGACACGGTCACCAGCGCCGCGACGATCTGATTCTGGGTCAGCGACGAACAGAGTTGTCCGATCGCGAGGCAAGTGCTGCCGAGCAACAGAAAACCGAGATAGCCCGAGATGATCGTCGTGGTCTCGGGAGCGCCGAACAGGTAGAGCGGGACCAGGTCCAGCATCGTCCCCAGCGCCATGAGACCAAGCATCGTGAGGGCGCCGAGGTACTTTCCGATGACCACCTCCCACGGCGCCAGCGGCAGCGTCGCCAGGAGTTCGTAGGTGCCTGCACTGTATTCGGTTGCGAACAGCCGCATCGACACCGCCGGCAGCAGGATGACCGCCAGCAGGCCCATGTTCTGGAAGGTCTCCCGCATGGTCGCCAGCCCCGACACGAACAGGTTGTAGGAGAAGAAGTACCCGGTCCCGAGCAGGAACACCGCCAGAACGAAATAGGCGATCGGCGACCGGAAATAGAGCTTGATCTCCTTGCCGTAAACGGCCAGCACGCCACTCATGCAGCACTCTCGACGTAATGCAGGAACACGTCCTCCAGCGACGGATCGTGCCGCCGCAACGACAGCAATTCCCAGTCGCGGGAAATCGCCCTGGCAATGGCCGCCTCGACGTTGCCGCTGGACTCCACCGCGCAGTTGACCGAGTACGGGGCCTGCCGGTCATCGATGTCAACGCGGACCACACCGCTGACGTCGAGCAGTCGATCCTTGAGATCGGGTGGACCACCTGGCGCCACCTGCAATTCGACCCGGTTGGCACGACCCACTGCCGTCCCCAACCCCGATGGAGAATCGATAGCCAGCAGGCGACCGTGATGCAGGATCGCGATCCGATCACAGAGCAGAGTTACTTCCGGTAGGATGTGGGTGCTCAGCAGGACGGAATGATCACTGCCAAACGACCGTATGACTTCCCGGGTTTCCGAAATCTGCCCGGGGTCCAGCCCCGACGTCGGCTCATCGAGCAGCAGAACTTCCGGTTGTCCGAGCAAGGCCTGGGCCAGTCCCAGCCGCTGGCGGTATCCCTTCGACAGCTTGTAGACATCGCTCTGGGCAACCGCCTCCAGCCGGCAGGCCGCGACGACACGATCGAGCTGACTGGCCATGTCGGCACGGTGCACCCGTTTGGCGCGGGCCACGAAGCGCAGGTAACCGAGGACATCGAAGCTGTCATAGAGCGCCGGTCGTTCCGGCGCGTATCCGACCGCCGACGCACTTGCCGAGGGCGATCTGACCACATCGTGACCGGCAACGGACACCTGACCCGACGTCGGTGCCAGATAGCCGGCGATCATCCGGAGGGTGGTGGTCTTGCCGGCGCCGTTGGGTCCGAGGAAGCCCACGATCTCACCCTGACCTACATGAAACGACACCCGATCGACGACCGTCCGCTCGCCGTAGGTCTTGGTCAGGCTATGCAGTTCGACAGGATGGGGCACGGGCTATCAAACGGCCGGCAGGATTAGCGCAGATCGCGCCGAGGGATCCAATGAACGTGAAAAAAGAAGAGGCCCTCCCCACGGATGGGGAGAGCCTCTTGTCGGGCGAAGGCTAGACGTCAGTCGTACCAGTTCTCACCCATGCTGTCGTACTGTCTGATGGAGTGACCGAACCAGAGCTTCCCGTTCTGGATGTCGGCCATCATCTTCAGCCGGTTCACAGAGTCGAAGTAGTCCAGGATGCTGTAGTTCAGGCCGGCCGGGTGCCCTTCAAGGTTCTCTTCCATCCAGATCGCGTCCTGGGAAAGAACGACCGTGCCGGTGTTGGCCAGCTGAAGGCGCACCGACTGGTGCCCCAGCGTGTGACCCGGCGTGCTGAGGATCATGACGGTGCCGTCGCCGAACAGGTCGTAGTCACCGTCGATGGCGTGGTAATTGAACTCCCGGGCGTCGTCGTAGTCGCCAACCACGTGGGCGCCGCTCGGCCGCTGGAACTTCTCGGGCCACCAGGCCTGGTAGAGCTCACGCTTCTGAATCACGTGAATCGCGTCCGGGAACATCTCGATGTTGCCGATGTGGTCGAGATGCGAGTGCGATGTGATCACGACCTTCACGTCACCAGTGCTGTAGCCCAGTTTCTCGAGCTGCTGGTCGATCACGTCCGCCCGGGTCTGGCTCGGCATCAGGAAGTCGCAGTTGCCCTGCGCCCAGTGCGACGCACAGTTGCCGTCGGAGATCGCCACGTTGTTGCCGGTGTCGTAGACGACCACGCCCTTCGGGTGGTCAATGACCCACATGTTGATGGGGATCAGAATGTCGCGGGCTTCCGGGTAGGTGGGAATCAAACCCTGGATGTTGAAAGGACCGAATTTGCCGCTGGCAGTCCAGTACACTTTCACGCCTCCATGCGCGTCCGCGAGAGCGTAACCCGCACCAAACACGCACACAGCCAAGACGGCCAACGCCGAAGCGATTCGTCTCATCGAAATAGTCTCCCTCAGGGGGCAATTTACTGCGCCCACATGGGATGATCATGAATTTGAAGCAGACACCTGTCAAGCAAGATCGTGGGAGCCCCCGGCCGGCTATCAATCGCTCGTCAAGTCAGGGTGCCACGACATGAACAGCGTCAGTACCGACCTCCGCCAGCAGCTCACGCACGAGCGCGCACATTTCCGCCAGCTCCTCCTCCCCGCGGGTCTCGCAACGCACGACCAGCGCGGCCTCAGTGTTGGAAGCGCGCAGGAGCCACCACCCTCCGGCGGCGGAGACCCGCACGCCGTCCAGGGTGCTCGGCACGATTCCCCGGCGGACCATGGCGTCATGCACGAATCGCACGATCTCGAACTTCCGATCTTCGGGACACGGAATGCGAATTTCCGGAGTGCTGAACGTCTGCGGCAGGGCACGGCGGCGTTCCGCGAGCGTGGGTCCGCGGGAAAGCGCCCGCAGCAGCCGCACCGACGCATACAACGCGTCATCGTAACCGGGGTGCTCATCGGCAAAGAACAGGTGGCCGGACATCTCCCCCGCGAACAGGGCCTCGCCACGGAGCACGCTCGAGCGCATGTGCGCGTGGCCCGTCGGTCCGAGCTTCGGGCGACCGCCGAGTTCCTCGATGCGGCGGAACACCATGTCACTCGTCTTCACGTCCGCCAGGACCGCGGCGCCCGGATGGGCAGCCAGGACGTCGGCGGCAAACACGCAGAGCAGGTGATCGGGTGACACGACCTCCCCGGTTGCGTCGACGACGCCAAGGCGGTCGCCGTCACCGTCATAGGCGATCCCGAGATCGAGGTCGCCGGTGCGCACCGCCTCGGCCAGCTGCGCCAGGTTGCCGGGTTTCGAGGGATCCGGATGATGGGCCGGGAAGCGGCCATCGACGACACCGTTCAGGATCTTATGCTCGCCCGGCAGCCGCTCGGTGAGCGCGGGCAGCACCGCACCCGCTGCCCCGTTCCCCGGATCCCATGCCACCCGCAGCGGGCGCCCCCGCCCTGCCAGCACGTCGGCGAGGCGCACCGCATACGTCCGGATGACCTCGTGCTCTTCAATCGTGCCGGCGAGGCCGGCGGGTGGCGGCGGCACAACGTCGGCCAGTTGCCGGATGGCGTCGCCATAGAACGGCGCGCTGCCAAGCGACAGCTTGAAACCGTTGTGGCCCGGGGGATTGTGCGAACCCGTCACCATCACGGACCCGTCGGCGCCCAGTTGATGGTCCGCGAAATGCACCATCGGCGTCGGCCCGACCCCGACCCGGATGACCGCGGCACCCGCCGCGCACAGCCCGTCGACGAGCGCCGCCTCAAGGGCGGGAGATGTCAGCCGCCCGTCGCGGCCAACCACGATCCGGCAGGATTCCCGGGCCAACCGTACCTGGTGCGCGAACGCACGGCCGAGTGCCCGCGCGTCATCCGGGCCCAGCGTCTCGCCCACAATGCCCCGGATGTCGTATGCCCGAAGTACCGACGGGTGGAACACGTGGGTCACGCGGTTCCCCTGTCGTGCTGTCCCGCGCCCACGCTGCCGACCAGCGCAACCCCGCACGTCATGCCGGATCGCCGTTTCCGCGATGGTCCGCGAGGAGTTCCTGCACCGACGCCGCGACGGCTCGCCGAAGGGCGGGATCGGCCAGCGTCGCCGCCAGGCCCGCCGCCGCCATGCCGGCCGGGCTTCCGCAGTCAAAGCGGCGGCCCTCGAAGCGCACCGCGTGCACCGGCGCCTCTCCGACCGTCGCCGCGATGGCGTCGGTGAGCTGCAGCTCCCCGCCATGCCCCGGGGTCAGGCCCGGCAAGGCCGCGCAGACGGCGGGCGACAGCACGTAGCGACCGACCACCGCCAGCCGCGATGGCTCGGTGCCGGGCGCGGGCTTCTCCACGAGACCACGCACCTCCACCACGCGGCCGTCGTCCCGCCCGGGCACCACCACGCCGAACTTTCCGACCTCGGCGGCCGGCAGTTCCATGACGGCAAGGACCGTGCCGCCGAGCCGCTCGTGGACGTCAAGCAGCTGACGCAGGCACGGAACCGGGCCCAGCACCAGATCGTCCGGCAGCAGCACGGCGCATGGCCCGGGTCCGAGCGACCGGGTCGCGCAGCCGACTGCGTGCCCCAGTCCGAGCGGCTCTGCCTGCTCGACGGCCTCCAGCCGGCTGCCGAGCGCCGCCAGCGCACCGATCTCGGTGCGCGCGCGCGACCGCCCGCGCGCGGCCAGCGCCGCCTCGAGTTCCGGATCGGCCTCGAAGTGCCGGAGCGCCAGGTCTCGCCCGGGCGCCGTGACCAGAACGACGCGTTCGAGCCCGGCGGCCACCGCCTCCTCCACAGCGTGCTGCACGAGCGGACGGCCGGCGACCGGGAGCATTTCCTTGGGAACCACCTTGGTGGCCGGCAGGAATCGGGTCCCGAGGCCCGCCACCGGCAACACCGCGGTCGTGACCCCGCCGCCCTTGCCGGTCAGCTGCGGCACGCCGCCACATCCTGGATGTGTACTTCCGCGCGTTTCCTGCCCCGCCAGGTAGACACCTGGATCTGGCCGGCGATATCCACCGGTCGGCCCCGCAACAAGGCGTCACCGACAGGCGTGTCCGCGGACCGGAAGGCGATCGCCTTGATCCGGCCGCGGGTGTCGTCCGCCAGCAGGCAGCTGACATGATTCGCTCCGACGACGCGCGCGTGCACCGGAAACACCCGGTGGAACGCGTAGCACGGCAATGGATTGCCGACCCCGAACGGCCCTGCCTGCTCCAGGTCCGTCCCCAGCGCCACGCTGGCACCGGACACCGCCAGCACGCCGTCGAGCATCAGCGTGGACGGCGCGGTGCCGGAGGGCCTGGCCGCACGCACTTCTGCATTGAGAAAGGACGCCAGTGCCTCCAGCCGGTCGGCCCGGCCGGAAAAGCCGGCCGCCATCGGATGCCCGCCGCCCGCCTCCAGCAGGCCGGCCTGCCGGGCCCGTATCACCGGCCCGCCGATATCGATGCCGTCGAGGGAGCGGGCGGAGCCGCGGATGCCGCCGCCCTCGCGGGCGCACACCACCGCAGGACGCCGGAACCGGTCGACGAGGCGACTCGCCACGATGCCGATCACACCGACGTGCCAGCCCTCGCCGGCGACAAACAACACCGCCTGGTTTTCGCCGTCGGCAGCCTCCGCCTGCGCCAAGGCGTCCGCATGGACCTGGGCCTCGAGCGACTGGCGTCGCCGGTTCAGGAGTTCGAGCTCGCGGGCCACCCGGCCGGCCTCCGCGGCATCATCGGTCTCCAGGACACGCAGGCCGAGCCGCGGATCACCAACCCGGCCGGCGGCGTTGATCCGCGGGCCGTACACGAAGCCCAGATGCCAGGCCTGCGGGGCCTCCTCCAGACCGGCCTCGGCGGCCATGGCCTGCAGGCCGGGGTTGCCACCCCGCGCGAGGGCACGGAGGCCGCGGCGGGCGAGGACCCGATTCGCCCCTTCCAGCGGTGCGAGGTCACAAACCGTACCGAGC
The DNA here is from genome assembly GCA_022825235.1 of Alphaproteobacteria bacterium. Taxonomy (GTDB): domain Bacteria; phylum Pseudomonadota; class Alphaproteobacteria; order TMED109; family TMED109; genus VXPW01. The sequence goes on from JAJDYI010000015.1 coordinate 67,147, forward strand.
GCCGCCAGGTCGAGCAGGGATTCGGGATCCGGCGCGGTGCACCGCAGACCGCGACGGCCCAGTTCGCGATGCAGGGCACGGACCAGCAGCCAGGTCAGGGCGCTCGACGTGAGCGTGCCCAGCCCGCTACGGTCGTCGGCCCGGTTGGGATTCACGATGGCCGCAGCCACCGGCAATTCCGCTTCCGCCACATGATGGTCGACCACGATGACCGGCAATCCCAGACTGGCGGCGTGCCCGAGCGGTTCGAATGCGGTGACCCCGCAGTCCACGGTCACCACCAGGCACACGCCGGCAGCATGGAATCGGTCGATCGCGGAGGTACTCGGGCCGTAACCCTCCGTGGCCCGATCGGGGATGTGGACCACCGGCTCAGCGCCCGCCGCCCGCAAGAAGCGGACCAGCTGCGCCGTCGACGCCGCACCGTCGACGTCGTAGTCGCCGAGGATCCCGATCCGTCGTTTCAGGACGACGGCATCGGCCAGCAGGGCGACAGCCTGGTCAAGATCGAGGATGGCACTCCCGTCGGGGAGCTCGTGGACCGCTCCGGCATGGAGCCACTCATCGGCCTGATCGGGCCCGATGCCACGGCCGACCAGAAGCCGGGCAAGCCCGTCCGATACGCCCGTCGCGCGGACAACCGCCTCGACCGCCCGGTCATCCGCGTCGCGAAACTGCCAGATCCGCCCGGACAGGGACCGCCCGGGTGTTGCAGGTCCGGCATTCACCGCGACAGCGGGACGGTCGACCGGCGCCGCTCACGACGGCCATCGGCGGCGAACACGAGACTGTCGCACGTAACGCCGGTGCCGGCGCGCACCGGTCCCTCGACGAGCGGTCCGTCGGTGACGCCCGTCGCGATCAGCAACGTGTTGCCGGAAGCCAGATCCTGCCGGTCGTAGACCCGTTCTAGATCCCGGATACCGGCCCGTGACGCCCGCGCGCGCTCGTCCTCGTCCCGAAACACGAGGCGCGCCTGCATGGCGCCGCCCGTGCAGGCGAGCGCCGCCGCCGCCAGCACCCCTTCCGGTGCCCCGCCGGTTCCCATGTAGACATCGACCGGCGATGCGTGATCGGCCACCTGGATGACTGCCGCCACGTCGCCGTCACCGATCAGGCGCAGCCGGGCGCCCGACGCGCGGACGGCACGGATCAGGGTGTCGTGCCGCTCGCGACGGAGGATGCAGACGGTCAGATCGTCGATCCGGCAACCCTTTGCGTCAGCGATACGGCCAAGATTGTCCGCAGGCGGACGGTCGAGACGAAGCAGGTCATCAGGGCAACCCGGTCCCACCGCGAGCTTCTCCATGTAGACGTCGGGAGCGCGCAGGAGGTCACCCCGACCGCCTGCTGCCAGCACGGCCAGCGCACCCGGGGAATCAGTAGCGCAGATGGTGGTACCTTCCAGCGGATCAACTGCGATGTCCACGTCCGGCCCGGTCCCGTCTCCCACGGCTTCACCGACATAGAGCATCGGCGCCGCGTCGCGCTCGCCTTCGCCGATGACCACGGTGCCGGCCATGGGCAACTGGCGAAGCCGTTCACGCATCGCGTCGACCGCCGCCTGGTCCGCCGCCTTTTCGTCCCCCCGGCCCCGCCACGCCGCCGCCGCCACGGCCGCGTCCTCGGTAGCCCGCAGCAGGCCGTCCACAAGCCCGTGCAAGGCTCTTTCGGGCGATGCCGTCACGCCGCGCCCCGCGTGGCCCGGTTCCCGACATCTTCGCGCTCCAGGAACTGCCGGATGTTCCGGCAGGCCTGCCGGATGCGCTGCTCGTTCTCGACCAGGCTGATCCGTACCCAGCCCTCGCCCCCTGGACCGAAGCCGGCACCGGGCGACACCGCAACCCTGGCATCCGCCAGGAGGGTCTTCGCGAACGCCAGACTGCCCGCGGCCCGAAACGGGGCCGGCACCCGGGCCCACGCGAACATCGTCGCCACCGGGGGCTCCACCTCCCAGCCGGCCCTCCGCAGACCGCTCACCAGCGTGTCGCGACGGCGACGGTAGGTCTCGCGGACGGTATCGACGTACTCCTGGGGGCCGTTGAGCGCCGCCGTGGCGGCGACCTGAATCGGTGTGAAGGCGCCGTAGTCGAGGTAGGACTTGATGCGGGCCAGGGTCGCCACGAGGTGCGGATTGCCGGCCGCGAAGCCGATCCGCCAGCCCGGCATCGAATAGGTCTTGCTGAGCGACGTGAACTCGACCGCGAGTTCCTTCGCGCCCGGAACCTGCAGGATGGAGGGCGGCGGCGAACCGTCGAAATAGATCTCGGCGTAGGCAAGATCGGACAGGATCCAGACACTATGCCGGCGGCACAGATCCACCATGGCCTCGTACGCATCGAGCCCGACCACGGCAGCCGTCGGATTGGCGGGGAAGTTGACCGTCACGGCCTTGACCCGTCCCGCCCCCGCCGCCAGCGCGCGCTCCAGCTCCGACACGAAATCCCGGTTCGGTCCCACCGGAACCCGACAGATCTCGGCGCCGGCCAGCACGAATCCGTAGGGGTGTATCGGGTAGCTCGGGTCGGGCACCAGCACCTGGTCACCGGGCTCCGTGATGGCGGTGGCGAGATGGGCAAACCCCTCTTTCGAACCCAGCGCCACGATCACCTCGCGCTCGGGATCCAGGCGCACGTCGAAGCGCCGCCGGTAATAGCCGGCCACTGCCCGGCGGAGGCCACGGATTCCGCGGGACGCCGAATAGCGGTGCACCCGCGGATTGCGGACGGTCTCGACCAGCTTTTCGACGACGTGATCGGGCGGCGCCAGGTCCGGGTTTCCCATCCCGAGATCGATGATGTCCTCGCCGGCGGCCCGGGCGGCATCCTTCATCGCGTTCACTTCGGCGAACACGTACGGCGGCAGCGCCTGGATTCGCTCGAACTCGCGGTGGGAGGGGATTTGCTTCATCGGACCCACACTCCGATCAGTCCGGCCGGCGCCGCACCGGGCCGAATCCAACCGTCACCGTTCGCCCGGTGAACCGGCCGGTCCGGTCGCCGATGCCGGCCGCCATGGCAACCGTCGGGCGGGAACCGGGCCAAGTACCGTTACGGCGCGAACGCGCTGGACGCAAGACCCGTGTCCTCCGGCAGGCCCAGGACCACGTTGGCGTTCTGCATCGCCTGCCCGGCCGCTCCTTTCAGCAGGTTATCCAGCGCACACAGCAGGATCGCCTGGCCGCCACGCCCCGTGGCCACACCGAGGTGCGCCTGATTGGACCCGCGCACCTCCCGGGTCGCCGGCGCCGAGCCGGGGGGCAGGACTTGCACGAAGATCTCGTCGCTGTACGCGTCCTCGAGACATGCTTGCAGGTCACCGGCGGTCGCGCCGGCCCGGGCCTGGACGTAGACGGAAGTGAGAATGCCGCGATTCATCGGCACCAGGTGCGGCACGAACGTCACCCGGGTTTCGGTTCCCGTGACCCGTGCCAGCTCCTGCTCGATTTCCGGCGTATGCCGATGACCGCCCAGGCCGTACGCGCGGATTCCCTCGGAGACCTCTCCGAACAACAGGTCTTCCCGCAGCGACCGGCCGGCCCCCGACACCCCGGACTTGGCATCGATCACGATCGGCTCGGGATCAATGAGCCCGGCCGACAACACCGGCAGCAGCGGCAGGAGCGCCGACGTCGGATAGCAGCCCGGACAGGCGATCACCGAGGCTTCGCGCATGGCGTCGCGGGCATGCTCCGTCAAGCCGTACACGGCCTGAAGCTGCAGGTGCGCGGCCTTGTGCGGCGCACCGTACCACTCGGCGTAACTGTCGAGATCCCGCAGCCGGAAGTCGGCGGACGTGTCGACCACCCGGGCGACCGGTGCAATGCGGGCCACGGTTTCCTGCGTGGTGCCGTGCGGCAGGCAGCAGAACACGAGCGCACAGCCGGCCGCGTCGAACGCATCGATGTCGACGAAGACCGGCAGGTCCCGGCCGCGGAACCGCGGAAACAGGTCCTCGGGCGGGGTCCCCGCTCGGCGTTTCGCACCTAGGGCGGCAATTTCCAGCCGGGGATGCTCGAGCACCAGTCGGAGCAACTCTGCGCCAACGTAGCCGCTGGCCCCCAGGATCGCGACAGGGAACCGATCAGTCATGTGTTAAGGCCCGGCACTTGCGCGCCATGGGAACAGTAAGGTCGGATGCCGGCCGCGCAAGCCGGAACGGATCAGCGCTTGGAGAACTGGAAGCTTCGGCGCGCCTTGGGCCGGCCGTACTTCTTGCGCTCGACACGGCGGGCGTCACGGGTCAGCAGGCCGTGCGCCCGAAGCCGGGGACCCAGGGCCGGCTCTCGGGCCGCGAGGGCGCGGCTGATGCCGTGTCGAATGGCGCCCGCCTGCCCCGAGCAACCGCCGCCCCGGACCGTGCACACGACGTCGATCTCATCCTGGCGCTCGGCGACCTGCAACGGCTGCCGCAGCAAGGCCAGGTGGCCTGCCCGCGGGAAATACTCCTGCTGGGGCTTGCCATTGACCGTGATCCGCCCTTTTCCTGCCGCCACCCAGACGCGCGCAACCGAACTCTTCCGCCGGCCCGTGCCGTAGCTCCGCGCCTTGCCAACCGGCGGCGCCGGAACGGGACTGGTTGCCGGGGTCGGGTTGGTCGCGTCAGTCATCGGAAGCCTGCCGTAGGTTCTTCGAGTTCATTGCCGCAAGGTCCATGGGAACCGGCTGCTGGGCGCCATGCGGATGGTCGGGCCCTGCGTATACATGGAGCTTGCGCAACTGCGCCCGGCCCAGCGGTCCCCGCGGGATCATCCGGCGCACTGCGAGTTCGATCACCTGTTCCGGCCGGGACCCGGCCAGCAAGTCGCCGTACCGGCGCGACCGGATGCCGCCAGGGTAACCGGTGTGCCAGTGGTGCAGCTTGTCTCGGGCCTTCGCGCCGGTAAGCGCCACCTTCTCCGCATTCACCACGACGATGTTATCGCCACAGTCCAGATGCGGCGTGTACATCGGCTTGTGCTTGCCACGGAGCCGGTTGGCGATGAGGCTCGCGAGCCGCCCGAGGACCACGCCGTCGGCATCGATCAGATGCCAAGCACGCTTAATCTCCGCCGGGCGGGCGGTGTATGTACGCATGGACAGTCCTAGCGGAACACGCGGCGCGGGGCGAGCGGATTGGCTGCGCAACTGCAGGGCCGCAACCGCGCGACTATGTCTAGCCCCAGCCAAGGTTGGTGTCAACGTGAAGCCGCGAACCGAGCCGGTCGCGCCACCCCCATGGTAGCGGGGGCTCACGATCACCGAGACCGCCATGTAACCAAGGTTCCCGCCTGATCCACCGGAACTTTCTCATTTCTGGTCATGCCAATCTGGCACACCGTGCGGTCCGGGAGCGCTCGTGCAAATCTCGTGACCGGCAGCGGTCATCGGGGCCCACTCCAAAGGTTACGGGCGTCGGTCTCTAGATCGGCTTTGCCGATGCCGACAGCCAAACTCGGGTTGAAAGCAATGCATGCAATGCTTAATCTTGTGCAGTAGACAAACGTGGAGGGCACCGCTCATGCCGAGCATCACCATCCGCAACCTCGACGACGGGCTCAAGCGGCGGCTTCGGGTGCGCGCGGCTGAGAATGGGCGCTCTATGGAGGAGGAAGCCCGCGAGATCCTGCGCCGTACCGTCGGCGAAGCCCCGCCACCGAAGGATCTCGGCCGGGCCATCCATGCCCGCTTTGCTGCGCTTGGCGGCGTCGAACTCGAGCTTCCGGAGCGGGGCCCAATGCGCCCGCCGCCCAAGTTTGAATGAGCGGGTCGCTATGATCGTGATAGATACCAACGTTGTGTCCGAGCTGATGCGCCTCACGCCCGACCCGGCGGTCACGGCCTGGTTCTCCGTGCAGGACTCCGCCGAACTCTACCTCACCGCCATCACCGAGGCGGAACTGCGCGCTGGCGCTGCCATATTGCCGCCGGGCCGACGCCGTGATCGCATTGCTGCAGAGGTCGATGCCATGGTCCGGGAAGATTTCGCCGGGCGTGTGCTGCCCTTCGACAGCACCGCGGCCAAGGCCTACGGGGACATCGCCGCTGCGCGCCGATCCCTGGGCCGGCCGATTCTTGAGGCCGATAACCAAATCGCCGCAATAGCCCGCGTTGCCGGCGCCGCCGTCGCTACGCGCGACAGCGCTGACTTCGAGCACTGCGGGATTTCACTGGTCGATCCGTGGACTGACTGAACGGTTCGCGCCGGCTCCCTGCGCCGATGGCCTGCATGTCACGCTCAAGGGAGACGTCGGCGCGATCCTCGAATGGACCAGAAATGGATAAGCAGGAAATGACCGACACCCCCGGCGCAGGGATGTCGGTCTCGGTGGTAGCGGGGGAGGGACTTGAACCCCCGACACGCGGATTATGATTCCGCTGCTCTAACCAACTGAGCTACCCCGCCCCGGCGGCCGACCATCGGCCTGGACGCCTGCAGGCTACACTACCGTGCCCGCCCCGTGCGTCTACGACCGATACCCGGTCACTGTCAAGGTACGGCGGATGACCGATATCCCGGACGGCGGCACCGCCGTCGAAAAACCTAATCCGACCGAGGCATTTCCGTACTTTCTGTACCTCTGTACTTCCTTGAACCCATGGGCAGACCTAAATATGGTACGCGCCATGCGGGAGACCCGCGGTGGCTGCAGGGCCAACCGGTGAAGTGCTGCGAGAGTACCTGAAGCATGCGTATGGGTCGCTGGAGCAGTGGACTTGCCGGTGCCGCAGTGCTGCTCCTCGCATGCACCGCCCTCCCCGCTGCAGCCGATGATGACCGCTCGGGCGGTCTCGGGACCCTCCACTTCGGCTCGTCGGACGTGGTGCCGTGTGCGTTGCGCACCCATCGGATTGGAAGCGGCGAAGCCTCCACGACATTCGTGCATCCTTCGCCCACCTGCGAGGACGGCGGGGTGCGTAGTATCGGTTTGCGGTCAGGCACCCCGTTCGAGACGGCCGCGACCTGGCGGGCCGGGTACTCCGGAGACGTCGATTTCGCCGTCGGCTTCGTCTATCGCGCGTCGCCGGTTTCGGTCGCCGCGCGCCCGCGATCCGGCGGTGAGACCGTTTCCCTGGTGGGCGCGCTCCAGTACGGTCGATTCGTGGTCGGCGCCGGTGTCTTCGACGCCGAGGATCCTGCCATCGACACCGTGCGGCGCGGATACAACCTCGGCGCCAACTACCAGTTCGGCGCGTTCCGGGCCGGCACGTCGCTGCTCACCACCTGGACCGACGGATCCTGGACGGGAGGCGCTGTGAATCACACATCCCAGCGTTTCCTCGACTCCCTGTCGGTCGACCTCCAGTACGCGTTCACACCCGGGCTCCTGGGCTACTTCAACTACGTCGAAGTAAGCCATCCGGACCATCAACTGCAGAGCCGGCGGGAGCGGACCGGTCAGCGGGAGAGCACCTGGACCGTCGGCGTGAGCGTCGGCTTCTGACCCGCTCTGCCGGCCGCCGGCTACGGCCTGCATGAAGCCTGCTGACGACATGCGTGCCGATCCCTCGCTGGACGGGGACCCGTGGGCCGATATCCGCGACGGCGTCCGCAAACTCTGCGCCCGCTTCCCGGGTTCCTACTGGCAAGAACGGGATCGTGACCGCGCGTACCCGGAAGCCTTCGTCGCGGCGCTGACCGAAGCCGGTTATCTCGCCTGCCTCATCCCCGAACAGTACGGTGGTGCCGGCCTCCCGGTCGCTGCCGCCGTCGCCGTTCTCGAGGAGATACACCGGAGCGGCGGCAACGGGGCCGCCTGTCACGCCCAGATGTACATGATGGGGGCGCTGCTACGGCACGGTTCCGAAGCGCAGAAGCAGCGCTATCTCCCGGACGTCGCTGCCGGGAAGCTCCGGCTGCAGGCATTCGGTGTCACGGAACCGAATGCCGGCAGCGACACCCTGGGGCTCCAGACCCGGGCGGACAGAGACGGCGATTCGTACGTGATCAACGGCCAGAAGATCTGGACGAGCCGGGCCGAGCATTCGGACCTGATGCTTCTGCTCGCTCGAACGGCGCCGGCAGAAGTCGTCGCGAAGCGGACGGAGGGGCTTTCACTGTTCCTGGTGGACATGGCCGAGGCCCTGCAGGCCGGGCTGACCATCCGACCGATCCGCACGATGCTGAACCATGCGACCACGGAGGTCTTCTTCAAGGACCTGCGCGTGCCAGGCACGGCGCGAATCGGTGAGGAAGGCAAGGGATTCCGCTACATCCTCGACGGCATGAACGCGGAACGAATCCTGGTCGCGGCCGAGTGCATCGGCGATGCCCGCTTCTTTATCGATCGCGCCGTCGCCTACGCCGGCGAGCGCGTGGTCTTCGGGCGCCCCATCGGCCAGAATCAGGGCGTGCAGTTTCCTATTGCGCGGGCCTACGCGGAAACCGAGGCTGCTGACCTAATGGTGCAACGGGCCGCGCGCCGGTTTGACTCCGCCCTCCCCTGCGGTCCGGAATCCAACATGGCCAAGTTGCTGGCAGCCGACGCTTCCTGGCACGCGGCAGAGTGCTGCCTGCAGACCCACGGCGGTTTCGGTTTCGCGGAGGAGTACGACATCGAGCGGAAATTCCGTGAGACACGGCTCTACCAAGTGGCCCCGGTTTCCACCAACCTCATTCTCGGCTACATCGGCCAGCACGTCCTGGGCCTGCCCCGTTCCTACTGATCCTGACACCACGCCGATGCAAGATCTCGAAGGCATTCTGGTGCTGTCGCTTGAACAGGCGGTCGCGGCGCCGCTGTGTACCGCGCGGCTGGCGGACGCCGGCGCGAGGGTCATCAAGGTCGAACGGGATGGCGGGGATTTCGCACGCCACTATGACCGGGTCGTGCTCGACCAGAGCGCGTATTTCGTCTGGCTGAACCGGGGCAAGGAGTCCCTGGTCGCCAATATCAAGGACCCGGACGACCAGGCCCTGCTCCGCGCAATTGCCGCCCGGGCTGACGTGTTCATCCAGAATCTGGCGCCGGGCGCCGCCGACCGGGCAGGCCTGGGCTCCGAGGCACTCCGGGATGCGAACCCCCGGCTCATCACGGTCGATATCTCCGGCTACGGCGACAGCAGCTACGAAGACATGAAGGCTTACGACCTGCTCGTGCAGGCGGAAAGCGGCGTCTGCGAGCTCACGGGTACTCCGGACGGCCCGGCCCGCGTCGGGGTGCCCATCTGCGACCTGGGCGCCGGCGTGAACGCGCATGCCGCCATTCTCCAGGCGCTGTTCCGGCGGACCCGCACCGGCCTGGGTTGCGGTATCCGCACATCGCTCTTCGGCGGGATCGCCGATTGGATGTCGGTTCCCTACCTCAACCGCCGGTACGGCGCCGTGGACCTCCAGCGGTTGGGTCTCACGCATCCCTCCATCGCGCCCTACGGCGCGTTTCCCGCGCGGTGCGGACGATTCGTCCTGATATCGATCCAGAATGAACGCGAATGGCGCTTGCTGTGCCGCGATGTCCTAGAAGACGAGGCCATCGCGGACGACCCGCGGTTCCGGACGGTGGGCGACCGGTTCCAGAACCGCGCCGACCTCGACCGGATCATCTGCGCCGCCTTCGGAAGTGAGGATCGGCCAGCCCTGCTCGAGCGCCTGCGCAACGCAAAGATCGCCTGCGGAGCGCTCAACGACGTGGCGGACCTCGCAGGTCACCCGGCTCTGCGGCTAATCCGGTACGAGACACCCGGCGGGTGCGTGGAAACGATCGCACCGCCCAATGACGTGGACGGGGCCACGACCGCCTACCGGCCGGTGCCGAGCCTCGGAGAGCACTCGAACGCCATTCGCGCGGAGTTTTCAGCATGACCAAGGACTGGACACCGCAACCCAGGGTCCAAGAAGACGTCATCACCCAGTGGCCGGCGCAGGCGCTCGCCGCAACCCTGGACGCACCGGCGCCCGGTCCGGGGGACCCGCTCCCTCCAGGCTGGCACTGGAGCTATTTCCTGGAAGCCGTCGCCCCGGATCAGATCGGCATCGACGGCCACCCACGCCGGGGCGATTTCCTGCCACCGATCGACCACCTCCCCCGCCGCATGTATGCCGGCGGCAAGCTGCGATGGTTCGCGCCGCTGCGAATCGGCGCGACCGCCACGCGGACTTCGGAGGTGACGCGCGTCGACGAGAAGGAAGGACGCACCGGGCCGCTCCTCTTCGTCACGGTGCGCCACACGATCGCCTCCGGCAAGGACACCTGCATTGAGGAAACCCAGAACCTGGTCTACCGCGGTGCCCCGGAACCGGGTGCTGCCGCACCGGAACCCAGGGCCGTGCCAGCCGACGCGCAGTGGTCCCGCGTGGTGCGGCCCGACCCGGTGATGTTGTTCCGGTACTCCGCCATCACGTTCAACGGACACCGGATCCACTATGACGCCGCGTACGTGCGGGAGGTCGAGGGTTACCCGGACCTCATCGTCCACGGGCCGCTGATGGCCACGTTACTCCTGGAGACGCTCCGCCACGAGGGCCGGATGACGTGTCCCGACACCTTCACCTTCCGGGCCCTTCGCCCCATGTTCGCCAATGCGCCGATCCGCGCGGAGGGCCACACCACCGAGACGGGCGCGGAACTCTGGATCCGCGGGCCTGACGGCGGTCTCGCGATGCACGGGGAGACCCTGTCGTCTGCGACCTGACGGACTGGCGGCGGCCTCAGGCCGCGACGGCGGCGTCGACCGTGTGGTGGGCTGCCCGGATCGGCCCCGCCAGGGCTGCCGCCGTCGGCAGATGCATCTCGGCGAAATACCGGGCGGTCTGAATCTTCGTCGCGAGGAACGGGTCGGTGTCACCGCCACCGATCCGCTCAGCCGCCCGCAGGGCGGCGCGCCCCATGGTCCAGCCGCCTGCCGTGAAGCCGAGCAGCGTTAGGAACGGGGTCGCGCCCGCAGCGGCCGCACAGGGGTCGTCCCTGAATGTCTCCGCGAGCCACGCGCCGGCCTCGCCCGCTGCCGTGGCGGCCTGCGCCAGGTGCCGGCCGATCGCCGGCAGGTCCTCGCCCGGGCTCCCGGCCAGGTCCGCGGCAACGCCCTTGATGTCGGACACCAGTTCCCGGAACGGCTGACCGTCCGCGAGCAGCAACTTCCGGCGCAGCATGTCCAGCGCCTGGATCCCGTTGGTTCCCTCGTAGATGGGGAGAATCCGGGCATCGCGGTAGTGCTGGGCAGCGCCGGTTTCCTCGATGTAACCCATGCCGCCATGCACCTGAACGGCCGTTGAAGCGACGTCAACGCCCTGATCCGTCCCCCAGCCCTTCATGATCGGGACCAGAAGCTCGGCGCGGAGCGCCGAGCGCTCCCGCACTCCGGCGTCGGGGTGCGCACGGGCCCGATCGAGGGCTTCCGCAGTCACGATCGCCAACGCGCGCGCCGCCTCCGTCTTTGCCTTCATGTCCATGATCATGCGCCGGACGTCGGGATGACGGATGATCTCGACGGCGGCGGCGCGCGGCTCTTCGATGGGTGAACCCTGGACCCGCGCTCGCGCGTACTCGACGGCCTGCTGGTAGGCGCGCTCGGCGATCGCGACGCCCTGGATGCCGACGTTGAGGCGCGCGTGGTTCATCATCGTAAACATGGTCTTCAGCCCACCATGCGGCTCGCCCACGAGTTCGGCGCGCGCACCCTGATCATCGCCGTACATCAGCACGCACGTGGGCGAGCCCATCTGACCCAGCTTGTGCTCCAGCGAATTGACCCGCACGTCGTTGTGGGCGCCAAGCGAACCGTCTTCAAGGACATCTCGCTTGGACACGAGAAAGAGCGAAATTCCCCGCACGCCGGGCGGCGCATCGGGCAGACGCCCCAGCACCAGATGCACGATGTTGTCGCACATGTCATGGTCGCCAAAGGTGATGAAGATCTTCTGGCCGCGCAGTCGCCAGGCCCCGTTGGCCCCTTCCGCCCGGGTTTGCAGCCGTCCGAGGTCCGAACCGGCATGAGGCTCCGTCAGATTCATCGTCCCGGACCATTCGCCGCTGATGAGCTTGGGCAGATAGGTCCGCTTCTGCGCCTCCGTGCCGTGGTGCGACAGAAGTTCCACCGCCCCTTGGGTCAGCATCATGCAGTTCGCCAACGACATGTTGGCGGACTGCCAAATCTCGTTGAGCGCCGTGCTCACGACCCAGGGCAGCCCCTGTCCGCCCCAGGTGGTCGGTCCGCAGACCGCATTCCACCCGCCGTCCACGAAGCGTCCATAGGCCTCGGCAAAGCCGTCGGGAACCCGTACCACGCCGTTCTCGATCCGGGCGCCGGACAGGTCGCCGGAACGGTTGAGTGGCGCCAGCACCTCGCTGGCGAACCTGCCCGCCTCATCCAGCACCTGATCGACGAGTTCCGGCGTCGCACCGTTGCTGCCTGAAACAGCCGCGAGATCGGCGACATCGTTCAGCGCAAACTGGAGGTCGGCGAGCGGGGCCCGGTATTCGGCCATGGAGGCCTCCTTCGGCACAGTTCGTCGGATGACGGGAACAGCCATGCGGCCGAGGCGCGGGCGCCCGGCGGCGCATCCAGGGGAATATATCGCGACCGGAGTTCGGTTGACACGTGGTCGCCCGCGCAGCGGACGCCGCGGTCGGGGCGGACACCTGTTTCCCGGCGTCGGGCCCCTGCCGACGTTCGCGCCCGGCGCGGAAAACCTCATACTGCGTGTCCGTCCGTGGGATTACCCTAGGGCCCGATGCGACGGTTCCCCAGCCGACCGCTTCACCCGAACTCGGAACCATCCCCATGCCAAGCATCCGGGCATCCATGGCCACCTACCTGGAGCGGCGCATGGGCCGCATCTTTCTCCTCGGGATCATCAGCGGCTTTCCCTGGGTGCTGATCGGCAGCTCCCTCAGCCTGTGGTTGCAGGAGGACGGCCTGAGCCGGACCGCCATCGGCTGGGCAGGCCTGATTTTCGGCGTCTACGCATTCAACTTCCTCTGGGCGCCATTCATCGACCGGATCCGCATACCGTGGCTGTCACCGCGTCTCGGCCACCGGCGCGCCTGGATCGTTACGCTGCAGGCGGTCATCCTGCTGTGCCTCGTGGCGTGGAGCACCATCGAACCGTCGGCAAACCTCGCCGGCGTCGTCGCCATAGGACTCGTGATTGCCGTCGCCTCCGCAACCCAGGACATCACCATCGACGCGCTGCGAATCGAGCAGATCGGCACCACGGAGAGCGAATCGATGGCAGCCGGCGCGGCTACTGCCGTCGTCGGATGGTGGACCGGATACAAGCTCGGCGGCGTAGTGGCCCTGGAGACCGCGGCAGGCCTGCAGGGCGCGGGGATCGACAATTACTGGCAGGCGACATTCCTCGTGCTCGGCGTGGTCGTCATCCTTTGCAACATTGGACTGATGTTCGTGCGCGAGCCGACTCCCGAGGCGAGGATCGCGGCTCAGGCGGCAGACGAGGAGCTGGTGGCTGGCAGCGTGGCGACCGCAGGACACCTCGGGCGCGCCGGCGCCTGGCTGGCCAGCACCGTGGTCGGACCGTTGATGAGCTTCTTCCGACGAAACGGCTTCGCGATCGCGGCCGCCGTGCTCGGCTTCGTGTTCCTGTTCAAGATCGGCGAAGCGTTCATGGGGCGCATGTCGCTTGTCTTCTACAAGGAGATCGGTTTTTCCAAGTCCGATATCGCGCTGTACTCCAAGGGGCTGGGCTGGGTCACCACGGTCGTGTTCACCGTGCTCGGCGGACTGTGCGCAATCCGTATCGGCCTCGTGCGGGCCATGTTCGTGGCAGGGATCGCCATGGCCCTGACCAACCTCATGTTTGCGGCACTGGCCTGGACAGGAAAATCGGAAGCATTGTTCGCTGCCGCGGTCGTCATGGACGATCTGACCAGCGCCTTCGCGACCGTCACCTTTGTCGCCTTTATTTCGATGCTGGTCGACCGAACCTACACGGCAACGCAGTATGCGCTGCTGGCGTCGATCGGAACGGCGGGAAGAACGCTCTTCGCGGCGGGGTCCGGCACGCTGGTCGACTACCTGGGCGGCGATTGGGGAACATTCTTTGTCATCACCACGCTGATGGTCATTCCCTCGCTGCTGTGCCTGTGGGCGATACGGGGGAAGCTAAGGGACATGCTGACCGGCACGAGGGTGCGCTTGTTCGGAAAGGACGTCGAAGCCGCACCGTCTGGCGCAGCATGACGGTGCGCGCCCGGCGCACTCCCTCCGACCTGACGCCCGCAGCCAGGCTTCCGTCTATCGACCCGGAATCACGCATGCCGGCGGTCTGGAGGCAGGAGACCCTGATAACGATGCTGCTAGAATCCCCCTTGCGCACCTACGACGGGCGCCGGGGCATCGCGCCATCCCGGAAGGAAAATGAATGAAGGTCTTTCGGAGAGCCCGCCATCTCCATCGTCGCACTGTCCTCGCCGGGCTTGCCGCAAGCGGGGCCGCCAGCCTCCTTCCCGTTCCCGCGATCGGACAGGGCACGGCGCTTCGCGTGGGCGCGTTGCTCCCGCTGACCGGCGGCCTCGAGCAGCACGCGGCGCAGATGCGCCTTGGCCTTGAAACCGCTGCTGACGCCGTCAACGGGTCCGGCGGCGTACTCGGGAGGCCTGTCGAAATCGTGTACGCCGACACGGGAACCACGCCGCGCGGCCTCGCCGAGACTTGCGCCCGCCTCGTGCACGACGAGAAGGTTTCGGCAGCTGTGGGTCCCTTCATTGCGGCCGGGCGAAAAACTGCCGCCCGCGCTTTCGGGGAGTTCGGTGTCCCGCTGATTTCGGCGACGAACAACGAAGGGCTGTTCTGTGCCGACAACTACTTTTCCGTCGGACCGACACCGAACCAGGACATCTTCTCGCTGGTGCGCCACATCGACGGCGGAACGGGGCGCAGCTACTTTCTCATCGGCACCTATTCCAGCTGGCAGTTGTCGAGTTTCCGCCAGGCGATCCTCAAGGTCATCTACACCTTCGAAGGATCGGTGACCGGCCAGGCCCTTACCCCGATCGATGAAGAGGCGTTTCGGCCCATCATCCGCTGGATCGCAGACACCGGGGCGGACACCGTGCTGTTCTGCGTCCCGCGCATGCCCGGCGTGCAATTCGTCCGACAGGCCCGTGAGCTGGGGTTGCTGGAGCGAATCAAATTCGGCTGGGTTGGTTTCAACGAGATGCATGCCCACCGGCTCCCGATGGCGGAGTCGGCCGAAGTCGCCACGGTCTCACCGTTCGTCGCCAGCGATTCCAGCGGCGGCGTGCCCGACCTGGTCGCACGGATGCAGCGGCTGGGCGGAAGCGACGTCCCGGCAACGTACTACGCCTACACCCATCACATCGCGCTTACCGCGATCGCCGCTGCTGCTGACAGCGCCGGAGAGGTGCACGCCAGCGCGGTACTCAAGGGTCTCACGGGCCTGAGGTTCGACTCCCCGACCGGGCCTGTGACGATCGATGCAGGATCGCGCCACGCTCATCTGGGCATCGTCGCCGCACGGGGAAGCGGGAACGGTCTCGAGGTCACCGAGCGGCTGGGGACAATCGCACCCGAAGCCGGTTGCACCGCCTGAACCAGTCCGGGCAGGCGGCCCCTGTCCCGTGTGACCGGTACCATTCCGCGGGAGCGGTACCGACGGACGACGGCAGGATCCCCTCCGCCTCGGGTTGACGGACCCGGGTCATCAAGCCCGCACGGCCCGAGCGGTAGCCGTCGACGGACTCCCGTTCGGCGGAGACCGCGCAACGTCCGGCTACGCGGCCGCCCCGACAGCCGGCCCACGCCCGCCGCCCGGGCGGTGCCGACCCATTCCGGCACCTTGCTAAGATCGACGCAGCTGGCTGCCCTGACACCACGAGCGATGTCCGGTGGACGGACCCTCCGCCTCCGGGGCACCGGCCCTATTCCCAGAACCAGGCAATATCCTCATGACCTTTGAGCAAATCCTCGTACGTGTCGAACGCGGCATCGCCACCGTCACACTGAACCGGCCTGACCGGTTGAACGCGTGGACTCCCCACATGAGCCGGGAGCTTCGGACCTGCTTTCGGGCCCTCGCCGATGACCACAAGGTTCGCGTGATCATCCTGACGGGAGCGGGGCGCGGTTTCTGCGCCGGCGCCGATATCGAAGCCCTGCAGGCCATCGAACCGGGCTCGGAAGGCTCAAGCGGCCGGCCGGCACCCTTCGATCCCGATGCACCCAAGGGATTTCAGGGCGCGCACACCTGGTTTCCGACCGTGCCGCAGCCAATCATTGCGGCGATCAATGGTCCGGTGGCGGGACTGGGATTGGTCCTGGCGCTCTGGTGCGATCTGCGCTTTGCCGCCAAGGAGGCCGTGTTCTCAAGTGCCTTCAGCGCTCGTGGCCTCGTGGCAGAGCACGGAGTCAGCTGGCTGCTGCCGCGTCTGGTGGGACTTTCCCGGGCACAGGACATCCTGCTGTCGGCCCGCCGGATCTCCGGTACCGAGGCGGCCGAACTGGGCTTGGTCAATGCCGCGTTCGACGCCGACGACCTCCTGTCGTCGGTGAATAGTTACGCCACCATGCTGGCCACGAAGGTCTCGCCGCGGTCGACGCGCATCATGAAGCGCCAGCTCTGGGAGGCGCTTGGTGATGGCCTGGACGAGGCACTGGCCATCGCGGACCGGGAAATGGAAAAGAGCTTTTCGAGTGAGGATTTCAAGGAGGGCGTCGCCTGCTTCGCCGAAAAACGCGAACCGCAGTTCACGGGCCGGTAACCGTTCGCACGGTGGTGTGTCGGGCCGAGTGGACCGCTCCACCCGGGCACCGGTCAGCCGTTGATATCGCAGCCCAGGAATCGGCGATCCGTCAGTTGGCAGGCCTCCAGCACGGAGAATGAACCAGCGGTCGGATCGACGATCACGTCGCCCGGGTTGCTCACGGCCTCGATCAGGACGGCCTGCAGGCCGACCGGTTTCCGGTGGGTGTGCCCGCTCCGGGTACGCGAGGCTCTCTGGAAGGCGGATTGGCGGCTGGGAGAGGTTGCGCGCGGAGGAGTAGACGGAATTCCAAGCCGTTTCCAGCGATGGCGGCGTCTTGTCGCGGTGCAGTTGTCGCAGGTGTCAACGCGGGCAGAGAGACCGAAAGCTCCGCAAGGAACGGGGGCCTAGGCAGGAAGCGGACGCTTCGCAACAGGACGGGCGGGCTACTTTCCGATCAAGGCCCCTCGCAGGCTGCGGAGCAAGACGCCCCGGAAGGCCAATGCCTTCCGGGGCGGATGCGTACATCGAATCGGATGCAGCTACTCGCGGACGATGTGCAGCTCAGCCGGGCCGAACACCTCGCTTTCGCGACGTCCCGGCAGTTCCGGGTATTCCGCCCAATCGCGGTCCTGTAACTCAGCGGGCAGGTTCTCCGCCTCGTTCGCGTACCGGACCTTCACCTTGAAACGCAGCTGGTTCATGGATTTTGGCGCATCGGAGTTAATGCAGGTTGGGCCATGGCCTCCGAACTCACCGGCACCTTCGGTTACGCACCACTCGGGTTGCGGGCTGCGTTCGCTGGTCGTTACCAGATGGAGGATGACGCTCTTCCCCGCTTCAGGACCACCCTGGACATCCAGGACGGCCATGTAAGGCTGGTCGACCCAGGCATCTGGCGTGTCCTCGGGGATTCCACCCTTTAGGAACAGGATGTACGCCGGGTACAGCCCTTGGAAATACAGCCGGGCTTCCTCGCCCTTCACCGACACGATGTCGGCCTGCGCCGCGGAAGCCGCGAACGAACCAACGAGAAAACCTGTCGCAATCAGTAACTTACGCATAATGCCCTTCCAGATGCCTGCGTCGAAAGCTGCCCGGCATTGAAGGCGAGGCGCGTTCTGACCGAGGCATCGCAAGAAAGAAGGGGAGCGCGGGAAAATCCGCGCTCCCCCCAGAAGCAAACCTTCTCAGGCGGTGCGGACGTAGCCGTACCGCTTGTTCGACGGTACTCCGCCCTCCTCCCGGAACTGCTGCGCCAGTTGCGCCAGCCGGTCCTCGGAGAAGTTCGGCATGTCCGGCATCTCGGAAGCTGACTGCACGCCTACGTCGTAGAGACGGGCGGCGTTCAACCCGAAGATGGCCTGCTTGGTCAGGCTGTTCGGCCCGCCCAGGGACGGCATGTTGTACTTCGCACGCATGTCCTCGGGCACCTCGAGCCGACGCAAGGCCTCGATCTGCCACTGCGGCGATCCGTACCACACCGTGTCCGATCCCCAGATCACGTGGTCGGCGCCGAGGTCGCGGACGAGCGTGCCCATCAGGGCAGCCGAGAAGCGCGGGTGCGCCACTGCGGAGTTCGCGAACGACGTTCCGATCTCGCCGTAGACGTTGGAGACACCGTGCTCTTCCGGGATGCGGGTGAGGTCGGTCACCCACTTGATCTCGCCGCCGGACTCCTCGAACTCCTTCCAGGCCTGGTCGGGCAGCTCAAGGAACGGCCGCAGACCGGAGTGGTAGATCACGAAGTTCATGTCCGGCCAGTCCTTGGCCGCCTGCGGAAGGTCGTCCAGGGTGGCGTACTGCCACACGCCCGGGAATGACACCTCGTAGTCCGGAGGCAGCAGGCCCTTGTGCGTGCAGATCGTGTTGATGCCCGCCTTCAGCGACTTCTCGTAGAAGGGGTACATGATTTCTTCGTCGTCCAGGCGCCACGGGTACTTCGACGGCGACAGCGGGTCACCGATCGTGTAGGACTTCCATGACTCGGGGCGAAGCGTTTCAATCGCCTGATCAACCGCATCCATCCAGCCTGGCTGGCCTGGCGTGATGACGCTGTGCGCGAGCATCCGCCGCGCGCCGGCAAAGTCGTTCACCAGGTCACGGGCGGCCGTAATCTGCTCGTTGGACAGGAGCCACCAGGTCGGGTCGTCGAACGGCGCACCCGAAAGCAGCGCCATTTTCGTGTCACTGGTGTACCAGAGCTCGCGGATGTAGTTCTCGAACTTGTACCGCGCGAGGCTGAGGCCTTCTTCCTTCAGCTTCGGGTTCCAGTGCTCTGCGGCAAACTCGCCCAGACCGAGGATGGCTTCGTGTGCGAAGTCATCACGCAGGAAGTGGGTCTGGTCGTCCAGAATGAACTGGCCCGACAACGCCTTGTCGCGCTCGCTCATCATCTCAGGGTCGCGTGCTTCCGCCTCGCTGACCTGGAAGACCCCACCGCCGTAAATCTCGTTCATGGCGAGGAACGCAGTCGCCATACCGCAGCTCGTGTGCATGAACGCACGCCGGCTCATGCCGAGGTATTTCGCGTTCTCCTCGGCAAGGTCGAGCATTCGCTGCTCGACGCGTTTCTGGGTTTCAGACTGTTTCGGGGGTAGATACTCCCCGTTGGAGACAATCTGCGTCGGGACCGGGAGATCGAGATCGAGCTTTTCGGCTCCATCGACCAGCGCCTGCTCCCGCTCGCTTAGCCAAACATGGCCCATAGGTTTCCTCCTCCGTTCCCACAGCGCAGATGCGAGGTGAGAACCTCTTTTGCACATCAACAACCATATACCGATGTGCTGACAAAGCAAGTTTGACGCGGCTGCGAAGCAGGGAAACTTGTGGAGAATTGACGTGCATCGGTCGGCGTACGCGATAGATTGCGGGCAGTTCCTCGGGCTATGGAGACATCCATGATCACAACCCGTCCGATTAGCGGCTGTACCGCCTTGGTTCTGGCGTTCGGGACAGTGTTCCTCGCCGGTTTAGTGCCAGTGCCCGCTCACAGCGCGGACAAGGCATTTCAGCTCGCCACACTGATGACCGGTTCCGAAGGCGACATCCGGGACGCGATGGAAGCGGATTTCGTCCCAGCCAAGAAACGAACCCCGGGTTGCCGCTCGTTCAACTCTGACGGAGGCGAAGCAAAACGGTTCATGAATTCCCGACTGCTGACCGCCCGTCCCCACGCGACTGTGCACATGGGTCCTGGCAAGCACTTCTGTGTCTCCGGCTTCGTGGTCGGACGCGACCTGCGACTCCAGGTCGTGGGGGAGACGACTGGGTGGTTCCGCATCAAAGTTGGGGATGTCGACGGTTGGGTCCCGGCCGAAAGCGTCCGACGGGAACTCTGATGACGGCCCCGGTACCGTTGCCCGTCTCCGCGCCAGTGACGTGGCCCGACGCACTGTACGACACGCTGAAACAAGTCGGAATCGATCAAATCGGCCACGTCCCCGACGCCGGCCACGCCCGCCTCATTGACCGTTGCGAGCATGATCCGGGGATTGTTGTGACAGGCCTCACGAGCGAGGAAGAAGGCGTGGGCCTGGCGGCAGGGGCTTGGCTTGGCGGCCAACGCGCGGCCCTTCTGATGCAGTCGAGCGGGCTTGGCAATTGCATCAATGCGATTGCGTCGCTCGCCGAAGCAGGGCAGTTCCCGTTGCTGATGATCATCACGATGCGCGGCGAATGGGGCGAGTTCAATCCGTGGCAGGTGCCGCTGGGCCGGGCGACGCGCGATGTGCTCGTGGCAGTTGACTGCCGCGTGCTGGATGTGCACCGACCGGACGACGTCGCAGATACCACCCTTGCCGCTGCACGACTCGCGTTTGACTCGTCGCAGCGGGTTGCCGTGCTGCTGACCCAGCGCCTCATCGGCACCAAGGCCTTCCGATGACCACGTGCACGCTGACCCGCCAGCAGATCGCTGGACGACTGATCGGCACGGATACCGACCTGCTGGTCGTGACAGGCCTGGGCGGCACTTGCTGGGACGCCAGCCAGGCGGGAGACCGAGACCTCACCTACTACCTGTGGGGCGGCATGGGCTTGGCTGCCAGCACCGGATTGGGTCTTGCGCTCAGCCGTCTCGACCGGCGCGTGCTGGTCCTGACCGGCGACGGCGAGATGTTGATGGGCCTTGGCAGCTTGGCCACGGTCGCCCGAATTGCGCCCGCGAATCTGGCGATCGTGGTGGTCGACAACGAACTGTACGGCGAAACCGGCGGCCAATCGTCCCACACCGCCGGCAGCTGTGACCTTGCTGGTATCGCGCGGGCAGCCGGAATCCCCGATTCGCGTATCGTTTCCGACGCGGCCGGACTGGAGGAACTGGCCGGCGCGGTCAGTTCGCTGGGGGCGGCAGTGCGCGGCCCCCTGTTCGCGGTTGCACGGGTACCGGGTCAGTTGTCCGGACCACCCGCCGAGCTCCCGCCGCGCGACGGCACCTACTTGAAGCACCGTTTCCGGGAAGCTTTGATGGGGCCGCACGCACTTCGCTGACGGCGTCGGACTTGGATTGGCCGACCCGGTCGGATTAGGCACCAGGGCATGAAGACGGTTCGCACAGTCGCGGCGCTCCGGGCCGCGGTACAGCAATGGCGGGAAGCCCGCAGCAGCGTCGCCCTCGTTCCGACGATGGGGGCGCTGCACGCGGCACACGCGGCGCTCGTTGACGACGCCCGCACCCGCGCCGACCATGTGGTCGCGAGCATCTTCGTCAATCCACGTCAGTTCGGCGACGACGAGGATCTTGCCGAGTACCCCCGAACCGAGGAAGCGGATCTTCGGCAACTCCGGGACGGTGGCGTGGAGCTGGTCTTTGCGCCGCCGGTGGACGAGATGTACCAGGATGGCGCCGCCACCTCGGTCGTGGTGACCGGTCCGGCGGAAGGCCTGTGCGGCGGCGCCCGACCGGGTCATTTTGCCGGGGTCGCAACGGTGGTGACGAAACTGTTCCTGCAGTGCCTGCCGGACGTCGCCGTGTTCGGCGAAAAGGACTATCAGCAGCTGAAGGTGATCGAGCGGATGGCGCGAGACCTCGACATTCCGGTGGAGGTTGTCGGTGTCCCGACGGTGCGCGAAGCCGACGGACTCGCGTGTTCCTCCCGAAACGGCTACCTGAACCCGGATGAACGCGCATCGGCTCCGGCCCTGTACCGGGCATTGATGACGGCCGCGCGGCGCATCACTGACGGCGCTGAGGTGTCAACTGCCGTTACGGACGCGAGCCACGCGATCCTCGGGGCAGGCTTCCAGGAAGTCGAATACGTCGAGTTGCGCCGAGCGGATACGCTGGGCCCTGCCCCCGTTCGCAACGGAACGCCGGCCCGCCTTCTCGCAGCGGCCCAGCTGGGTACCACCCGTCTCATCGACAACGTCGGGCTGATTTTCTGACGGAACAGCCCTTGCCACATGAGGCCGCGGGATTACCCTATCGCACTCGGCCGCGCCCGTAGCTCAACTGGATAGAGCACCTGACTACGGATCAGGAGGTTGAGGGTTCGAATCCTTCCGGGCGCGCCACCCTACGTGTTTGAATAATAACAATAAGCTGAGTCAAGCCCGCACACACTTCGATGCCTGGTTTCCAGATTGGCAATCTGTCGGCAAACACTTTGAGTACATTCTTTCGACGGTGCACGGCGGCGTCTGGCCTGTCTTGTGCACCAGTCCGAGTGCCGACCGGTTTTCGTTCGGCATGGTGACAGCTGGATGATTTCGCCGGTTGAAGGTTCGCTTCCAGCCATTTCACAGGAGTAGGAGTTGGGCGTTCTTCTTGGGTTGGCCGGCCCTGTTCGGTGCGTCTGGCCCCGCGGGTCCAGGGCCGGATGGTTCCGATGTGGATCCAGCTGGAGACTTTTTACAAGGCCCGGATAAAGCGCGAGGTCTCAACGAAGGTCTCCATGAGCCCGGGCGTAGTGTTGTGGCGCTCGGTCCAGCCCTCCGGCGGTCGCTGACGCACGCCAGTGGTGCACCTCCGGCGTAAGTGTCCGGCCGGGTCAGACGAGGAGTTCGTCCACACCCAAGTCACGGTTTCCAGCTTGATCAGCCCGAATCGATTGTTCCAGGCGTAGTGTTCTTGGTGCTGAGCCCAAGTTCTTTCGTTGTCTGTAATCCAGCTTCCGGAGGTCAGGTCCTCGCCAGTACTTTCGTGAGATTCGGCAATGGTGCGTTCGCCGCGAAGGTGTTGAAGAAGGACGGGAGCTTCGAGACCATCTCCTCTGGCTGATTCGATTATTGCGTTTGGCGCACGCAGCCACTATAGTGCTTCCGTAGTCATTCATCGCGTGCAAGCTCCATGACCGCACAGAGCCGCTTTCCGGTCCTCTCGCCCGCGGACACCAAGGTCGCCCGTGCATCCAGCCAGCGCCTTGCCGCCTTGCTGGACGGGGGGCGCCCCCTGACGCTCAGCGTCACCGGCGCAGACGGACAGGAGGCTGTCAAGCTGCCTGAACCGGTCGGCGCGCTCCTCCAAGAGATCCTCGAGGACATGGCCGCGGGCAGCGAGGTCGCCGTGCTTCGCAGGGACGCTGAACTGACGACGCAGCAGGCGGCCGACTTCCTTAACGTCTCGCGCCCCTTCCTGGTCGAGCTCCTCGAACAGGGCGACCTTCCTTTCCGCAAGGTCGGGACGCACCGCCGCGTGCGCGTCGACGACGTCCTCCGCTACAAGCATGAGGTGGATGCCGCGCGGCGAAGGGCGCTCGACGAACTGGCTGCCGACGCCCAGGAACTCGACATGGGCTATTGACCGTCGTTGCCGGTCCCCGTCGCGTTTCTGGACGCATCCGTCCTGTACCCCGCTCCGCTACGCGACCTGCTGCTCGAGCTCGCGGTATCGGACGTCTTCCATGCAAAGTGGTCCGAAGCCGTCCATGACGAGTGGATCCGTGCGTTGCGGCGACGCCGGCCGGACATCGCGGCAGCGCGCCTCGCGCGAACCCGCCAGCTCATGGATGCGCACCTCCGCGATGCCCAGGTCTTTGGCTTCGAGGAACTCGTGCCTACCATCCGACTGCCCGACCCCAACGATCGCCATGTCGTCGCTGCAGCGATTCGCGGCGAAGCGGACATCATCCTTACCGCCAACCTCCGGGACTTCCCGGCGCGCGCGCTTGCCCCGCACGGGCTGATCGCAGAGCATCCGGACAATTTCCTGGCCGGCATCTGCCGTGCGTCCCAGCACCGTTTCCTCGAAGCTCTGGAGCGCGTCCGGATCCGGTTGCGCAACCCCCCGGTTTCACGCGAACGCCATCTCGACGCGCCACGCAGGGCGGGGCTGAACGCAACTGCAACGGAGATCGTCTCCGGCACCGCGTGACGCTTGAGATGGGCGCTGCGCGACGATTGCTGCCGATTCTCACCCAACGTCGCCATCTATTCTCGGCAAAGTAAATGCGGGGGGCAGCCGACGGAGCCCCGACGATCGCAGGGCCATAAACTCTGGGCCAATCTTCGTCCGGAATTCGCTAACGCTGAAAGAGTCCGTGGCCGAATCTATGTCATTGTCGCGCATCTGAAGAGCGAGACATTTCTTGACATCTTAGAAGCGGTGTAGGAATATAACGCATGTCATATGCGGGATATTTACAATGCTGCACCTGGTGGGCGAAACCATCGATGCAAGGCGGGCGTACCATCGCGCCCGAACAGGGGACCTAATTCAGCTAGTCCGCGGGGTCTATGTCGAGAGCGGAAGCGACGCCGAAGCCGTGGTCCTCGGCCACGCCGTGCGTATCGCACACTATCTCTACCCCAACGCCTACTTGTCGTCAGCGAGCGCGATTCTGCTGGGGCCGGTGCCGGATGGACGGCTGTTTATCACCGGGCGTCGCAATCAACGCACACGCCTGCACGCGCTCGAGATCATCCAGAACACCGCTCCGCGGCAGCCATCGACGGCCAGTGCCGTAATCGGGGACGATCTCGGTGAACTGCGCGTCGACGTGTCCTCGCCGGCTCAGCGGTTGCTGGAGGCCTTTCGACTGAGAAGCGAGCACGCCAGCGCGATCACGCCCGAGATGCGCAACCGGATAGCCACGCGTCTGATCGAGGAATACGGTTCACCGCAGACCGCGTCAGATTCCGTTTGGGCGTTGGCGAGGAAGAATGAATGGTATCGGGAAGGCGAACGTGCGGAGAGATTCCTCCTGCGACAACCCCGCACGGCCACGGCGCCGGCGAATAAGGCAGCGCTTGATCTCCTGGTTTCCTGGCACGGCGAGTTGCTCGGCCACCTGACACACGACGGTTTCGAATGGCGCTGGAAACCCAGGCGGCGCGGCGGGCCAACGCTGGTGCGGGAAACCACGCCGGGAAAGCTCCCCCCCTTTATCGAATCACTTCTGCCGGAAGGTTGGCTTGCCCAGGTCCTCGGGAAACGCGACGAACGCGAAGTACTACGGGGCGGGCGCCGCTACTTATCCAACATCGCGATCACCCGGAACCGTGAGGCACTGGCGGCGTTACCGGCCGATATGCTTTTGATACCGCTCACCGCGTTCCTTGAGGCCGGCCGCTTCACCGGACGCTACGCAGGACCGGGGCGCGGACACATTGAGGAGACTTTCGAGCAACAGCTCGGTCAACTCTTCGCACGGGCCGAGACACCCCGCCTGTCCGGCGTCCAGATCAAGGCCCCGATGAGTCTCCTGGCTGACGGGTCTCTGGTGCCTGCCGTTGACCAGCCCTTCACGCACATTCTCAAACCCGCCGGAACTGCAGGGTTCGAGACGTTGCCGGTCGTCGAATGGCTTTGCCTCGAATTGGGCCGTGCCGGCGGCTTTGACGTGCCAGCAGCGGCATTGGCCCAGATGCCGGACGGCATGCCGCCAGCGTTGTTGATTGAGCGGTTCGACATCAGGCGCGGTGCGGAAGACCGGCGCCGCTTTGCTCTGGAGGACTTTTGTTCAATCCTGGGCCTCCCCGCCTCGGCGAAATATGACAGCACTATTGAGCGCATCGCCAGGGGACTGCGGCCGCTATCAACAGATCCGGCCACCGATCTCAACACACTGTTTCGTCGAGCCGTCCTCGCCTGGCTGATCGGTGATGGCGACATGCACCTGAAGAATCTTGCGGTCCTGAAGACGGCGGGAACCGGGGCTAAGGCTTTTACGTCGGTTCGGTTGGCACCGCTCTATGACGCGGTGACAACCCGTGTCTTTCCCCGTCTTGCAACTGACCGCATGGCCCTGAAGCTCAACGGCAAGGACGACGGGCTGCGGCGCCGGGACTTTCTCATCCTGGCGCGAACGATCGGACTGCCAGGCGCCGAAGCCGATATCGCATTGGCGGACTTGACGACGCGGCTTTCCCGGCACGCAGGCACTTTGGAACTGCCCGAATTCGCACAGGGGTGGCAAGCCGCAAACACGATGCGAGACAGGGTGATCAGTATTGTCGCGGAACGATCGGCCGCACTGATGGAATCCCTGTCCCAAAGAAGGATTCCGCGATCGGACCCGTAGGCGTGGGTTGCTGGATCGACGTCCAAGCAAAGCGTGTCCTGTAACCAGTACAGCGCATGGACGACACCTATGGCGATCTGGCCGGGCCTCGATCGAAGGACTCGGCTCCCCCCGCCAGTGTCAGGTGACATCGCAATTCTCCCGTCGCCCGACGACGGTGGCACCGTCAGCGGTTTGCGCAGGGGTGCACGCTGTGCGCCATTTGATCGTCGGCTGTCATGCTGTAACGGCCCCCCGTGGAACGGCGATCACAGATTTTTATGAAATATCTATGAACTACTCCAGAAACCACACCAGAAACCTACATAAAGCGGGTGTCTTTGATGGCGCATCGTGGCACTCTAGGGCCATGAATGGCGCCACCCATCGAGGATCGCTGCCCCGCATGGGGCCTGCCGACAAGCCGGCAGGAGCCGGGGAACCCAGCCGGACGTGCCCCGGGGCACTGCTGCAGCGAGGTCCGGATCGCGGCATCGAACCTCGCGCTTCATTAAGCCTGCCCTATGCCCGCGGAGATCGTCGTGCGGTGACCGAATGGCGCCTTCAAGCCGGAGACGCGCACCCATGAACTTGAGCCTTCGCCAGCTGACGCTGCCAGAGTTTCTCGCCAGCTACGGTACGGAGGAGCAGTGCCTCGACGCGCTTCTTCAGTGGCGTTGGCCCGACGGTTTCGTCTGTCCCGCCTGCGGCCACGACCAGTGCCACCGGCTCGCCCGTCGAGACCTCCACCAGTGCAATCGCTGTCGTCGACAAACATCGGTAACCGCGCGCACGCTGCTTGCTTCGACCAAACTCCCCCTCACAGCATGGTTCTATGCCTTGTATGCGGTCGGCAAAGGAGGCCAGGCCAGTTCCTCGATTGAACTGAGCCGGGCGCTCCAGATCTCGTACTACGCCGCCCGACGTTTGAGGCTCAACGTGCTGCAGCTCCTGAACGATGCCGAGCGGCCGCTGGCGCTGAATGGCGTGGCAGCAGGTCTCCGGAGCGGAATTGCCGCGACAGGGCGACACGCTGGCAAAGACTGCCCCGGACGATCAAAGTCGCGCCCCACGGCGCAGCCTGGTTCCCCTGCCGTGAGAAACGGCCGAAATCCGTCACACTAACCATGGCGTGGTCGGCCTATGTTCCGATCCGCCAGCCCACGAACCCAACGCTTGGCACGGCGGTCGGAATGGCTCAAGGAGCGTTGTGCGCAAGCGGCCTCGGGCCTCACGGTTCGGCTGTCGCGCCAACGAGGCCGTCCTCGGGTGTAGGCGGAACTGCGAGCCTGATGGATCGAAACTTGTCGGAGGTCCGTTCACATGACGCCGATAGAGCTTGCCGCGGGCCATCGGATCGACGCCTCGGAGGTGGACGTCGTCGAAGCGGGAGGTACTAGGAACGGTCTACAAGAAGCGAGACACACTTTTGCGCTTCCGGCTTGCTACGCCCTTGCGCTGTCAGCATGCCGCAAAAGCGGTTTCCGAATGTCGCAAATCCACCAGCGAGAGGAACCAGTGCCCCGGATTCCAGATGCTCCTCGATGTAATGGCGCCACCCCATAGCGATTCCCAAGCCGTGGATCGCTGCGTTCAGCACGTAGCTATAGCTGTCAAATTGCTTGAAGCGCGGGGCAATTTCCGGGGCGCCAGCTGTCCGGAACCAATCATCCCACGACACCCATCCCAAATTGGCGCGAGCAAGCTCAAGGAACGGCAATGCGTCCCAGTCACTCACGGGCAGCTCGAGCAAATCCCGATGCCGGGAGGCAAACTCAGGAGAGCAGACCGGTCCCGCGCTTTCCTCGTGAATGACGACATAGTCGTCGGTGTCGATGCTGGCTTCCCATGTCAGCACTATGTCGGCGGGCGAGTGGGCGGGGAGCTGACCGAAGTGCTGGGGGAAGGTGATGATGCGTACTTCGGTTTGGTCGCCAAGTGCCGCCTGGAGGGCATGGTGCCTCGGCAGGAGGAAGAAATTCGAAGAATCTTCTGAACACGCGATGACAACCTGTTCGCCGTGCGGAAACAGGCTTGCTTTGACAGCCGCCGCCTGAATCACGCTCAGCCCCGCCTTCACCGCATCCCGAAATTGAGCTCCGGCGGCGGTCAGCGTGACACCCTCGGGTGAACGGTCAAACAGCCGGACTGCAAGCTGCTTTTCCAGACCAGCGATCTGGCGGCTCACGGCCGGCTGAGATATGGCCATCTCCTTGGCTGCACGCGAGAAATTCTCGTGCCGTGCGGCGCTTTCGAACGTGACCAAGGCGGCCATAGTGGGGGTTCGGGGAGGCCGGAATCTGGCCATCTATTTCGAAGTTTGCCGAAATGAACAGAGGGACTTTGATCATAAATCAGCCTCTCGCTCGAGGCTACAGTATGCTGGACAGACATTTACCTATGCAGGCAGCTTATGGCGTTGCTTGGCGATCGACTCGGAAGGCCGATCGCCGGCGCATAATGCAAGATGGATTGAACAGCGCAGATAGGCTGGCTGGTGACGGTCGATCAGCGGGCGGCAGGCACGGGTCCCGACGGGGAAGCGATACGTAGCGGCGCGGCGCTCACCGTGGCCTATCTGGAGTAGGCCGTCCGGGTCTAGGTCCGGCGGTCCAGGCACAAACCCACGCGGAAAGGATCTGGGGTGGGCCGGCGCCGGCGTCCGCCATCCCTGCCGGCCTAGCCGCCATGAGACCACGAAGCGCAGTCAACGATGACAACGGCAGGCGCCGGTACCCGCGCGCGGTTCAGGCCATGAAAACCGCAGCGTCCCGCTGCGTCATGCCCCTTGCTCGTGAGAAGTCACGCTCTGAGATCTTGGGCACCATTCGCCACGCGACGGCCGCTATGCAATTTCCGAGCCGGAACAAAGTTGCCAGCGCGCTCCACGGGGTTTCGGTGTCGGGCAAGAGGCGGGATCAACGGGAACTGCACGCCCGCTCGTTCACCGCCTGATACTCGCCAAGAAACTTCTCCAAGGACTGGTCAACCAAGGCCAGAATGGCGTCGGGGGCCCCGCCATGGGTTCCGGTGGCGCCCGTTGCCCAGGTTGTGGCAAAGCTGCTTTCACCGGAATACTCATCAAACAGGCGCTTCTTGAAGGCCACGATGATGTCAAAGGCCTCGCTCATGAAATTCACGTTGACAAACAGATAAGTGTGAGCCTCAGGATCATGGAGGTCGGCGGCAACCAAGCGACCCTCTGCAGCCGCCACAATCGATTCCCTCGAGAGATTGATGGCTTCAGCTTCCGGGTGCAGCCCCCCAACACGAAGGCTGAAAGGTTCGCAGTTGGTGGACAGCTTGAACGCTGCCAAGCGCTCATCCGTTTCCTCGGCTCTCACCGTGCCGGCCAGCAGCACCGAGACAGCCAACACGGCCAGTCCAGATACCACGTTCAGGCCATACCATCTGTTTAGTGCACTCATCATTTGCAATGACTCCTACGAGACAGCCAGCAGCATCTGCGGACAAGGGAACGGGAATCCGGACACACTACCAGATGGAATTTCGCGCGTGACCGTGGAGGTCAAAGACGCGCAAGGAAGTCGGACATCGTGAAGCAGCGCGCGGGCGCGGATGCGCCGCCACCGGCACTTCAGGTCCCTGAGGGCGCTCCCCGCCTGTGGCCGACCATCACCCGCGTATCGCTGTCCTCGCGAAGAAGGAAGACAGCAGACTCCCTCGAGCAACGCAATTCGTCCGTCTCGCGACTCCGCCTTGAAGGCCCAGCGGCGACGGTGGTCACCGTGGCACGCCAGGGAGCGGCGGTCGAGGGGCTCCCGCCGTTCGCGGGCGCATCTTGTCGTCCGATTGGCCTCCCTCGAGCGACAAGACTGTTCCTGCAAATTGGTCAAGTGGTGATGGCCGGGCGCGTCACGCCCGCGTGGTGGCCTATCCGGGCGCTAACCCATGGTTCTTGGAAGCCACAGCACGATCCCCGGGAACGCCAACAGGACGGCAACCGTGAGCAGGTCGGCGATGAAGAACGGCCCGATGCCCCGAAAGACATCTTGCAGCGGAATGGCTAGCGAGCGTCCCTCCGCGTCGCGGAGCTCGCGCGAAACACCTGCGACGACGAAGCAGTTGAGGCCGATCGGCGGGGTGATCAGGCAGATCTCGGCCATCTTGACGACGATGATGCCGAACCAGATCGGATCGTAACCGAGGGCCACAACCGCCGGGAAGACGACCGGAAGGGTCAGCACCAGCATCCCGATCGCGTCCATGAACATGCCGAGCACGGCATACGCAAGGAGGATGCAGATCATGATCAGTACGGGCGGCATGTCGAGGGTGACGACCCAATCCGCAAACACGCTCGGCAGACCGGCGAACCCGAGAAACCGGACAAACAGGAACACGCCCCAGATCAGCGTGAAGATCATGACGGTGAGCTTCGCCGTCTCCATCAGCGCCGTCCGGATTCTTCCGCCCATCTCGCGGATCGCACGTTCGCGATAGGCCCTGATCGCGTAGAAGCAGAACACCACCATTGCGCCGAGTGCGCCCGCTTCGGTCGGCGTCGCCGCGCCGGTATAGAGGGCTCCGAAAATGACGCCGATGACAATGAAGATGGGAAGCGTGCCCGGCAGGCTCTGCAGGCGCTGTCGCCAGGTGAAGCCGGTGATCGGCCGGCCAAGATCGGGACGGATCCTGCACATGCCGATGATCAGGCCCGCGTAGATCAATGCTGAGACGATCCCGGGAAGGAAACCGGCCAGCAGGAGCCGCCCCACGGACTCCTCGACGATGATCGCGTAGACGACGAGGATCGCCGACGGCGGTATCAAGGACGCCAGCGTCCCGCCCGCCGCGATGACCCCCGCCGTCAGCCGGCGGTCATAGGCGTTGCTCATCATGTCGGGGATGGCGATCCTGGAGAACACGGCCGCCGTCGCGGTCGAAGCGCCCGACACTGCGGCAAAGCCTGCAGCCGCAAACACGGTCGCCACGGCGAGCCCGCCGGGAACCCAGCCGAACCAGCGCCGCGCTGCCTCGAACAGCCGCGCCGTCAGACCGGCGTGAAAGGCGAGAAAGCCGATCAGGATGAAGAGCGGCAGCACGGAGAGCGGGTAGGTGACCGCCTTCGAATGCGGGATCGTGCCGGCGATTCCTGCGGCCACGTCCCAGTTCCTGAGCGCCAACAGGCCGAGAAAGCCGGTCAGCGCCGCCGCGACATAGACGCGGACGCCGATGACCACCAGCGCGATGAGCAGGCCAACCCCGGCGATCCCGATGGTGACGTTGTCCAGGCCGAACATCAGGCGGCGTTCTCGCCCGGGCCCGCGCGGGGCCGGTCATCCGGTATCGCGTCGTCGGTTTGGCGGATATTTTCGGCCGCTGTTTCCTCCACCTCCTTCAGCAACGGTACCGCGACCGGTTCCCGGTCGGGGTGGATGACGAGACGGACGTAGCCCGCGAGCTGCAGCGCGAGGCGCCCCAGGAGGATGGTGAGTGCCACCGGCACCACGAGCTTGGCCGGCCACGTGACGATCTCGATGTCAATCGTCGAGTCGCCGAATTCGAACGCGCGCTCGAAGTGGCGGTACGAGTACGGAATCAGCACCGCGACAATGAACAGGGCGAGCGTCGTCCCGACGGCCTCGGCGACCCAGAGCGTTCGCCCCTTGAGGCGCCCGACCAGGAGTTCCATCCGCACGTGCCCGCCCACGCGCTGGACGAAGGAGACCGCGAGCACCGCGAACCCGACCATGGAGACCTCGACGATGTCGATGTAACCGAAGATCGGCGCCCGAAACACGGTCCGCAGCGCGATCTGGGCGACACCCAGCAGCATCAGCGCGAATATCAGCAAGCCCGCCACCAGATTGAGACGGGTCTCGACCCAACCGAGCCACCGATCTGCGGTCGCGAGGCCGCGCCCGAATCCGTCGCTCATCGAAGCGCCTGGTTCAGCAACGGATGCACCGGAGTCGAGGTTGACATGACCGACCGGGGCACACCAACCCCGCTAGTAGGACTGTCCCACGGCGCCAAAGATCGCCTCGATCACTCCGCGGGCGTCAAACCGATCCTGGTTTTCTTCAATCCACGCGTCGATCACGGGCCTGCCCGCGGCGGCCTGGAACTCGGCAAGCTCGGCATCCGAATAGCGGACCTCCTGCAACTCCTGGCGGAGCATGGGCAGGTTTTGCTCGTCCATCGCGATGTAGGCCTGGATCTGCACCTCCACGACTTCGTCCTTCACTTCCTCGAGCAGGGCCTTGTATTGATCGGGCAGGCTCTCGTGCGCACTGATCGAAAACGCTATCGGACAGTCGGTGGTGCCGGGCGTCAGATTGGAAGTGAACCAGTCCGTCACCTCGTGGATCTTGTAATCGACGTGGCCGTACGAAAAAGGAAACGACACCGCATCCATCGTTCCTTGCTGGACACCGGTGTAGACCTCGGTCGCCGTGGAGCTGGTGGGCGTCGAGCCCAGCACTTTCATGGCGCGCCCGAGCCCGCCACCGGCACGCACGGTGAGCCCGTTCCAGTCTTCCAGCATCAGCGGCGGTTTCCCGCGGCCGAGGAACTCGTACTGGGGAAGGTAGGAGGAAACGTACGTCATGGCATTCCAGCGGGCCAGTTCCCTCCTGACCGCCGGATGCGCGTAGACCGCGTCCCGCGCTTTCCGATTGTCCTCCCAACTGCGCAGCGGCAGGAACGGCATGGTGAGCGCCATCAGCGCCGGGTTCTTTTTGGGGTGGTAGAAGTTGCAGAACATCGCCGCCTGAAAGGCGTCGACGGACAGGCCGTCGAGGTTCTCGCGGGCCTTCGACAGGGCTTCGCCATAGTGAAGCACCATGATCCAGTTGCCGTCCGTCTTCTCGGCGACCAGCTGAGCGAGCCGCTCGACACCCGCCGTAAAGGCTCGTTCCTTGCCCCAGAGCGAAACGTCCCAAGTAAGTTCCGGCCCGGGGACTTCCGCCGCCCGCGACACGGAGGCAGCCAGCACAAGAGCCGACAGCAGTGCCAGTCCCGTTCCACCCATCGTCTTCACTGCACCCGACCTCCTGTTGCTACCGGCCTCTCGTGACGCTGGCGCCCGAATAGCGAACCTAAGCATATCCGGCGCTGGAACCGCGCGGTGACTCCAGACCGCCCGCCACCCCGACCGACCACGAGGGGCTCGGCTGCCCGCCATCCCGAAAACTGCCAGCCCGCGCCCCGGGGAGGCACTTGCGCCGGCAGGACCGAGCAAACCACTCCATCGAGTGCGCCCGTTTTACGTCACCCCCAACGCACCGGCCTCGGAGCGGGCCGGGCCCTTCGTCCCGGCCGAGGCCAGCGTTCTCACATCGTGGTCACGAGGGCGCCGGCGATTGCCGCGCAGGCCCAGCCGAGCGAGGTCCAGATGACCGCTCGGCGCAGAGAGGACAGGGGTGCCGGCTGGCCGGGGGACAGGATTCGCGTCGCCCGCCAGGCCGCCAAGGGCGCAAGGTACGCGGGGAAAAACAAACCGAACGACAAGAGGCCCAACAACGTTGAAATCTGGATGCCGACAAGCGCTCCGCACAGAGGCTCGGCAATTCCGCATCCGGAAGCCGCGCTGGTGTCAATCACCGCCAGGATGATGGTCGCCAGGACGATTCCAGGCAGCAGTCCGGCGGTGGTGAGCAGGCAGGTATGAAGGAAACGATTCGGAGCGCGCGGGGAGCCGAACCGGCCTCGGGCCGTCTGGATCCCGTACCAGAGCACCACAGCCCAAAACAGGTCCGACCCCGCACACAGAGCCACCAGAACCCCCGGCCTTCCTTCACCGACAAGGTCCCATGGAGCCGTGTAGCCGATGGCCGCGGCCCAAGCCGCGATACACGAAACCACGACGGAAGCGAGCAGGAGTTGGTGGCGATGCATCGCAGCTCAGCGGACAGTGATCGAAGCGCGCGGCAAGCCGGTCCAGCCGGACGGGCAGCGAGCAGAATCAGGAAAACGACCGCCCGGATCAAGACCGGGGCCCTTCTAGGCACCGTATGACATGAAAGGAGTCGAAATTCGTGTCCAAAAGACAACACGAATACGCCCAACGACCGCCCTGAAGGACCGCCTGCCAGACGAACGTGTCCCCGGTACCAGCAGGCCCCGCGCGCGCCGGCGGCGCCCAATCACCGCACGGTCCATGCCTTACTCCAGTTGCGACAGGGAGGGGGTGCGCGTTGTCACGCGATCCGCGCTACTGCCTGTCGCCGTGTTCCGACTCGTACCTACGGCGAACCGTCTCGGGGCCGGCATGCCAGCCCGACCGGATCGCCAGGAACTTTCGTCCAATCTGTACGCAGGGTATTTCCTCGTTCATGTGCGAGCGTCTTGGGAGCAAGGCACTGCGACAAATCGGCGCCTTCCCTCTGCCGGTGTCGTGGATCCGACTCGGGAGATCGGAACAGGCAGCAGCTGTGAGCGATGGCTGGAGACTGGTCAGCGATTCAGAGTGCAGGCCGGATGTCCAGCTCAGCGACATCGCAAAGCGCATTCGTCACTGACTGCCCGATGGCCTTCGAGTAGGTCCATCCGAGGGGGCACCAGGAGAAACTGGGCGTGTTCCAGTTCCCAGAAACCGGTCTGCAAGCTCTCGGACAGCGGGGCGTTACATCCCTCGGACCTTCTCCTCGAACCGCCCGCCGGACATCCGACGGTCGATGGACCAGAGATCATTGTCCCGCCCGCCGAGAACCACTCTGCATGCATGAATTTCAACCTGGCAAGCGTTTCACTATTCCTTCTTCTCTTCGACGACTGGCGTCTCTTGCTCATCGCCAGCAACACTAAAGCCAGGTTCGAATCCGAAGCTCTTGGCGATCCGGTAGGACTGCTTAGCCTTGTTCTGGTAGCGCAACACGCGCTGCAAATGCGCGGCCCGGTCGGATCGATTCCTCGGTCCCAGCTCGCTCATGACGGTGTACGTGTCACCCATTTCCTTGTGCGTCGCTGCATGGCGTTCGGGAAAGGCTTCGACCGTAAAGACCGCGAGCACCCGCTCGAAGGTCTCGATGGCCTCTCGCAGCTGGCGGTGCCGATATCCCCGTTCGGCCAGCAGGACGTGGGCCCGCGCGATTTCCGACAGGGTTTCGCCGTGCGCAACCGGTTCCTCAACCGGACCCGCAATCCGTAACGCTTCTTCATAGAAGCGCATCACGTTATCCATCGGATTCTGCTCCGGGTCCAGCTCGTGCAGTCGCCGATGCGCATTCCCTGTCAGGCGTAAGCCGGTCGCATATTGCCCGGCATTGCGCTCGGCTGACAGGGCAGAAAGTCCGGTCTCAAAGGCATCAGCCGCCGCGTCCGCCACCGCGGACTCGCCAGTCATGCGCGATTGCGCCATGTAGGCCTTACCGATGCGGTACCAGATTTCGCTACCCGCAGGCGATGGCGGTTCCGGAATCAGGGCGAGCGCAGCGTGGTACGAATCGATGCCGCGCTCAAAACTTCCCTCTTCGTTGCCGGCGACCGCAAGCTCAACGAGGCATGTGCCGACCCGGTCATGCAGGCGACGTCGGACCTCCGTGGACAATTCGTCAACGAATCCCGTCAGGACGTATCCGTACTCACTCAGCGCGGTTTCGTACTTGGCTCTCGCAAACAGTTTGTCGGCACGGCCGATCTCGCGCGCAATCATCGCCTCACGGGCGGCCGCTTCACGCGGGCGCACGACGGTCTCCACATAAACCGTCGCTTCCCAAATCGACACCGCAAGAACGGCCAAGATGAGCGTCGTGACGGCTCGTGGGAAGCGACTGAGAAATCTTCCAATCACGGGCACCTTCCGCGCTGCTCGGGCTGTCTCCGCATCGCGTGCCGATCGAAGGCCCACCACCCCCAAGCTGGGGTGCCCGGCCTATTTCGGCTTCGCGTTGGCAGGAGGCAGCTCGATCGGGAAATCGACCTTCATCACGGAGGCCTCTCCGCCCATGCGCATCGAAATCCACCGGCTGGTAAACCGCACGGTGGACGCGCCATCCGGATATACGAACGTGAAGACCGCAGTCTTGCTCGACCGCCGGTCGACAGCAGTGATCTGGTCCGACACGCCATCAACCTCGAGAAGCGCAAACTGAATACCGGTCTCGTCGTCGATCAGGCCGATCGTTTCCATGTATCGGTCTTCCAGCAGGACCGGCCTGCCGGTCGACGCACTGTTCCGGTACCGGAGAGAAACCGTGAGTTGGTCTCCCGTTCGCTCGACCCGGCGGAGAGTCCAGCGCCAGTGGTTGCGCTCCGACACCTTGGTGTTGAAATCAGCCCGCCAACTTTTCTCGTCCGGGGAAACCTCGTGATCCGCCCCGGCGACAACGCCGCGGAACGCCGTGCCGGCGATCAACGCCAGCATCACTAGAACCAGAAAGACCTTTATCCGCATGGCCTCTTACTCCGGGTGTCGGTGGTGAGGGTATGCGCGCCGCACCGCCTACCTGTGGAACTGCCAGTCGGCAACCGGATCAACGCGCCGGTTCCTGTCCGTCTATTCGATGTAGGAGAGGTGCTCCATGACCTGGGCCAAGCCTCCCTCACCATCCTCCCAGGTGATCGTGCCGTCGCTGTCGGCGTCGCGGCCGTTCAGGATCCAGTCGATGCGCTCGACAATTTCCTCGGCGTAGAAGGCCGACGCCACGGGAGAAGCACCGCCGGTCACCTGGCCGGCCTTGTCCAGAATTTTGCCCGCCCAGAACTGTATGTTGCGCGCCGAGGTGATCACATGCTCGGCGTGAAGTCTGGCGCTGGCGCTGGCGTCCGCGGCATCGCGGGCGAATTCCATGTGCCGGATCACGCCAACTGCCGCCCTTGCGATTCCATACCCCATTCCGGGTCCGACACCGGATCGCTCGGCCACAGGGTCAACCGCATGCCGTACGTGTCGGGTATGCAATTGGATGTTGGCCAGGTCCTCGAGGTCGGTCACCGCATACTCGGCGTGCTCTCGGGCAATGGTCGCTTCCTTCTGGAGGATGGTCGCCAATCCAACCTCACCTGGCGTGTCGTTCCAACTCGTCAAAATGTGACCGAGGTGAACCTGGTATTCCATGGGCTCAGCGGGTTCCGCCGACCTCGTGGTGGCGAGAATGACGCCCTTTTCGAACTCGAACTCCAACTCCGACGAGTCCGACGGATCGGCCCAGTTCGCGTTGCGTCTGGCCAGAGTCTCCAAATAGGCGCCGATCTGTGCGATCTGCTCGTCGGTGAGCGCGCCCATGCCCCCCCACGCAGGCATCCGTTTGTAGCCTTCCTTGACGGCCTGCACGAATTTCGAGTAACCGCGCTTGAACTTGCGGAGATCTGCCGAGTTCGGCAGGCCTCGGCCGCGCCCATCGGCACGCATGCCGTGGCACAGCGCGCAATTGGCGCGATAAGCCGTTTTCCCGGCCTCTTCGGCGTCCTGGTTGCCCGAGAGCGGGTTGGACGATGCCCTGTTTTCTTCGCCCACCGCACTCGTAGTGCTGACGACACCAGGCCAGACCGCCAATGCGACGAGCGCAACACTCGCGGCCAACGTTAGTTGCCGAACCATCATTCCATTGATCATCCCATCGATTGAAGGGAGGGTGGCGGGCTCGCGGGCCCGCCACCCTCTTCGACCAGTACCCAATCCAGGGCAACGAGGACTAGAGCCCGAACGTCACCATGATGCTGGAGTGGTTGACCGGGTTGTCGTCCGGCGCTGAGCCGAACTGCGGCAGCCCACCAAGCGCAAACGTGATGTACTGCTGGCCGTCGACCAGATAGGTAATGGCACCGGAATGCGAGGTGGAGTTGGTGTTGAACGTGTAGATCACTTCACCTGTGGTCGCGTTCGCAACGGTCACGACACCGCCCTGAGTGGCGAAGATCGTGAGGTTGCCAGCAGTGGTCAGCATGCCCCCGGCGTCGCCGTCGCGGGACTCGGTAATGCGCCAGGCCTCGGCCCCGGTGCGAATGTCGTGCGCCGAGGCGACCTGGGAACCACCGGCCATGATCTCGAACGTCGCGCCGAGGTTCTGGACGTTGCTGGTCACCTGAACCTTTTCGAGCACGTAGCTCATGAAGTTCTCGCGACGCGGCAGGTACACCATTCCCGTGTTGGGGTTCAACGCGGACGGTGACAGGTTCACCGACCCGAGCAGGCTCGGCCAGATCTCTACCGTTTCCCCTTCCGGCGGAATCGCGGCGTCCCAAATCGGATTGCCGCCGGCGTCGTAACCCTTCGCCCAGTTGATCCGGTCAGCGTGTGCCGGTGCCTGGAGGAACTTGCCGGTTGCAGCCTCGAGGTAGTGCGTGAAGCCGGTCTTGTTCGGCTGGACGATCGTGCGAACGCCATCGATCGTGGTCAGCATGGGTGCTTGCGGAACATCGTAGTCCCAGGGGTCACCCGGCACGGCGGTGTACCGCCACTTGACCTCACCGGTCGACACGTCCACCGCCACGATGGCTGCGGCACCCTCGTTGCGCATGTTGCCGGCGCCTGCACCATCCCGCTCGGTGTAGGGGTTCCACGGGTAGGCATTCGCGGTGCCCGTGAAGTACAGGTTCAGTTCGGGATCGTAGGAACCCACGATCCACGGACCGGCACCACCGTACTCGCGGCTGTCGCCGGGCCAGGTGTCGGCACCGGGCTCTCCCGGACCGGGGATCATGTTCGCGGCCCAGAGCTGCTCGCCGGTCTCGAGGTCATGACCGTGCACGTATCCCTGCAGCCCGCCGGTGTCGGTGGCGTTCATCGGAACGATGAGCACGCCGGGGACCACCATGGGGCCAGAGGTGCAGAAGTACCCGTTCGAGTCGTCTGCCGCCTCAAAGTCCTTCGGGTAGGGTCGGTCGATCTTGTGGGTGAAGACCTCTTCGCCCGACTTCGCGTTCAGCGCGACGATCGTGCATTCGTTCGTGATGAAGTAGATGTTGTCACCGTGAATGCCGACGCCCTTGTGCTTGCCAGTGAAGAACGGCACGAACTGTCCGCCCCAGTCCTCGGGCAATTCCCACTCGTACTTCCACACGCGATTGCCAGAGCGGGCCTCGACGGCATGGACCATGTTGTCCTGCGGCAGATACAGCAGGCCGTCGGAGTAGAGCGGCGATGCCTGCATGTCGGTCTCGCCGCCCACCGAATAGATCCATTTGACGCCAAGGTCTCCCGCGTTGTCCGTGGTGAGATGCGTCAGCGTGCTGAAGCGGTTGGCGTCATAGCTCCCGTTGATGTGGAGCCATTCGCCGCCGGCCGGCCGCGCGAGATCCGCCTCGGAAACGTTCGCTTGTGCAGGGGTCGCCGCCAGGAACAGCAATGAAGCAGCTGCCAGCAGGCTGGTGATTCGGGTAGCGCTCATCAAACCCGTCCTCCCTTTTCGGTTTTGAGCGTGGCACGGCGCTCTGCAGAGCAACCAAGGCCACAGTCAGTTTCAGGATAACACCCGCGCGCCCGAAGACGACACCCGGAGTAGTCATGCGGGGGTCAACGACGTTCCCGGTTTCTCGCGATCTTCTGCGCGTCGACGGTGCGGGAGTAGCAGCGGGCGGACAGCCGTCCGTCATCACGGCCGGTGTTCACGAGCCCCAGCCCGTCATTCTTGGACCGATTCGCCGAGGAGGCCGTCACACTCGAAGGCCCATGCCGCCGGCCAGCGCCTCGGCGTCCATGCGCCCTTGTACGGCACTACGGGCACCCCAAGACGGCAAGGCGGCCCCCCGGGGTCGGCAAACGGGTGAGAGATGGCAGGTGGGCGCGCTGACCACGTACCGCTAATCCACCCAACGGACCGCCGCCGCATCGCCAGAGGGCGCAACAATGGCCCGATGTACATGCTTGCCGATTCCGTCTGACCGTGTCCTCAGCATGTCGTGCCGCATCTATGCTTCGGGTGAACGGTTGCAACCCGGTGACGACGTCCTCCCGAAGTTGGTGGCGACGAACGTCGGCGGGTTTCGGGTTGGGGCCGCTCAACCGGTTCTGGTCGCACTCCAGGGCAGATTGCCCCTGCTGCCGGTGAGCCGCCTCACCTTCCGGTACGGTGTCGGCCAGAAGAGCAGGCGTTGGGCTTGAAGTCGTCGCCGGGATCCGTCACCGGAGGAAGGCGCCGGCACTGTTCCCGGCGAACTGACGTGCGATTGCTAGGGGCTGCTAGCATGTCGGCACGGGAACAGGTGTCAGCGGCGTACGCTCTCGTTTCGCGTTCGACATGGTACGATCGCCGGCGCGCCCGTTTTGGCCTCGGTTGGCAATGGATCGGGAACAGCGTCCCGCGTCGAACATTCTTTCGGGCTCCTCCTGTGGTCGGACCCGAGACGGTGGGACAAGGGGAATCGTTTCATGGGCGGACTGATGAACAATCCAAACGTACTCCTGTACAAGTGGCTGGTCATCAATTCCTTTGCCGCCCTTCTGGTCTATGTCGCCTGGTTGCGCGACTGGATCAGCCTAGTCATTGAAAGTGACGCGAGTTCCCTGAGCATCGTCATCGGCCTGGTGTTTCTGGTCTTCTGGCTGACCAGCTCGTTCCACATCCTGGCCATCAACCGCGAGGTCGGGCTGTTTGCCAGCGGCGGCAAGACCGGCATCGCCGCCGACTACTTCGACCGGCTGCGCCGCAAGGGTGAAAACCTTGGCGGGGAGAAAGTAGACCAGGCGTTGCTCGCGAGCACGCTGCGGGCCCGGATGGTGCTGCCCATCCAAATTGTTGCTTACGTCGCCAACGTGCTCATTCTGCTCGGCCTGATCGGGACCGTCGTGGGTTTCGTGATCGCGGTCAGCGGACTCGGGGACAGCATCGCAGGCGGGACGAATATTGAGCGGGTCCAGGGCGTGCTGGGTCAAATTGTCAACGGCATGGGCGTCGCACTGTTCACGACTCTGCTCGGAGCAATCCTGGGCGGCCTGTGGCTGCAAATCCATTATCAGATGCTGGTGCGCGCGGTCGGCGGCCTGATCGTCGATGTCATCGAGCGGGCGGACATCGAGATCATTCCGGAGATCTACCGGTCGAGAGCCGAGCCGGAAGCCGGCGCTCCGGCGGAATAGCGTCCGTACGCTCGCACGACCATGACCGACTTCGACATTATCGGGGGCCAACACGAGGATCCCGCCTCGATCGCGTTTCGCGACCTTCTGTTCCTGATGGTGTTCAGCTTGGTGGTGGTGATCTTCCTGCTGACCTTCTTGATCAACCCGGTACCGAAACCCGATGACGTGCCGTTGCGCACACAGATTCTGATCGAGGCGACCTGGCCTTCCGGTACCGCCTACGACGTGGACCTGTGGGGCATGGGACCCGACGGCATCCCGGTGGGCTGGGGCATCTACGAAGCTGGCCCTGCGCTGAATCTCGAACGCGACGACCGGGGCAAAATCAATGACCTTTCCGAGCTGAACTACGAGTGGATGTCAATTCGTACGCGCGATGCGGGCGAATACGTCGTGAACATTCACCTGTACAACGAGTACAAGGAACCCCTGCCGGTGCCGGTCAAGGTGAGGGTGACCGGCAAGGGCGACATTGGCGAAATCTACGAGTCGGAAATCCTGTTGAAGCGCCGCAAGGAAGAGGTCACGGTCGTCCGCTTCACCTTGGACCAGGACGGCAAGGTGGTGGAGGACAGCGTTCACGACCTGCACCGCTCGATCCTGAGTGAGCGCTAGACCGTGTCTGAACTGCTGCTGTTCATCGTCATCTACGCCCTGTACGCGGCGACCGTCTGCTTCCTGTTCGTCATGCTGTTCATCCGCGAGTTTCGACGGTGGTGGCTGCGTGGCGCCACGTTTGCCTTTGGTCTGATCGCGCTCGGCCTGCCTTTCTGGCTGGCGAACGGCACGCTGGGCCATCCCGACCCGTGGCCTCCCCCCGGGCGCTACGACGTGCTGGGCTGGGACGTGGATGAGGGAGGCAGTGCCATCTACGTGTTTGCCATGCAGCCCGAAGGGTCCGAGCCCTACCATCTGCGGGTGCCGTTTGAACTCGGAACCGCGCTCAAGCTCCAGGAGGTGGCACAGGAAACCAGCATTTACAAGCAGATTACGATCGATGTCCGTCCGGAGTCGACCGAGCATGGTCCCGACTATGCGTTCAATATCGAGCGGGTCTTCAAGGTTGATGAATTGCGATGACCGCCCACCTGCAGTGTGTGAGGCGCACGCATGCCGATTGACTTCGCCACGCTGAACTGGGGCACGTTGCTGATTGCCCACATTGCCTGCATGGCGGTGGTGCTGACAGCGATCGTGGTCCGCCGAAGATGGCTCAAGCCGCTCGCAGTGGTGTCGGGAGCGGTGAGCCTGTGGTTACCCCTGTTTGCGCTGCTCGATACATTGGGCTTGCCCAATCCCTACCCGCCAGTCGGAGATTACCGGCTGATTTCCTCGAAATACGATCAGGACTCGGAACGCCTCTACCTGTTTGTGGACACCATGGGTCGCGATTCGACTCCGCGTGTCTACAGCATGCACTTTGACAAGACGCGCTACGACCGGATGGACCAGAACACCGACTACAGTGCCGTGGTAATGCGGCTCGGAAACGATGCGGGTGGCGATTACGAGGTCGTCTATGTCGACTACGAACCCCCAGACCTATTGAAGGACGGCATGATGCGCGGCTGGCAGGCGCCCCGGGAAACCGATTGACCCGGAACGTTGTCAGAAAGTTGAACCAACACCGTCGCCTGCCATTGGTGTTCTTGACCGTATCGTCGGGCCCGGCGACATCGCTGCCCGGAACGTGATCGGAGGGCCGAACCGGCTGCACCGCACCGTGCCGGAAGGCGGTCTTGATGCCGCACCTTTGCCAACGACCAGCCCCACGGAAGGAGGGCCATCCATCTAAAGAAGCTTCTGGAGCAGGCTCCGTGTGGACCCCACGGAGGACCGGGCCGTGAGCCGGCCTGACTCCGGGGAGCAGGTCCAGGGATGAGCCATTCGCGCAAACCACGCTAGGACCGCGAGACCACGGAGCCCAAATTGCGAAAACGGGAGACCGGCTGGCTGTTGATCACCGGCGTGCCCAGTCGATAGGAACAGATTTTCGGTTCTGGCCCCTGCCGCCAAGAGGTGCGTTGCGCATCTGCTTTCGCCGGCAGATTCCCGCGGATGATTGACCCTTCCGCTCCGCTCCTTCGTCCGCGGACTCAGATCGGCAGACCGAGCCCAACACTTCCGCTTACCACCGCATCGAAATGAATGACTCGGACCGTTTCCGGAACGAGCACTACGCCGGCTTCATCGCTTCCCGACACATCGTCTGCGACGGCGATTCGCCAAACTGCAGCCTGTAAAGCTGTGCGAAGCGACTGTGACTCCAGAAACCGCATTCGGCAGCGATGTCC
The DNA here is from genome assembly GCA_022825235.1 of Alphaproteobacteria bacterium. GTDB lineage: Bacteria > Pseudomonadota > Alphaproteobacteria > TMED109 > TMED109 > VXPW01. Next base: position 110,506 of record JAJDYI010000015.1, read on the forward strand.
CCCACCGTCTTCTGTCCCTTGCGGCACGACAACAATGCCCGCCGCGCTTCGGTCAATTTCACCGCGCGAAAGTAGCGAAGCGGCGTGGTGCCGGCGTGCCTGAGAAATGCCAACTGGATGGATCTGACGCTGCGGGAAGTGGCTTCGGACAGGCGGGCGTAGTCGAACTCCGCCATCGTGCCGGCTGCCATGATGTCCCTGGCCTTCAGGAAGGTCTGATAGTCGCCCGAGCGGAATTCGCTGGGCCACTGGTCGAGCACGGCCTCGTGCAGCGCAAATTCGGCCGCGATCACCGCAGCCAACGGACGGGCCATGTTCCGCCGAAGTGTCCGGCCCCTTGAACGGGCCCGGATCGCCCGCAGCAGGTCAATCGAGGCCCCGCGAAGTCTCGCCGCCAATACCGGCGCCTGCAGCACCGTGATCCGGCCGGCCGAGGGATCGAGCGGCTGGGGGAGTTCCCCGCCGGGCGCCACCCGTTCGAGGGCCGACTGCTCGATGCATACGGCGAGGATCCTGCCGCCCGCCGGACTGCTGAGACTCAGCTCGCACCCGGGATTGGTAACCAGCAATTGGTCCCGGCTGAGTTCCACACCGTTGGCTCGGAACGGAGGGCTCTTTCCGACCACGAGCCCGAGGCTGATCATTCCGTCCGGGCAGCCCACCCGCTGCTCCAGCGCCCGATTGGCCGCTTCCAGGTGGAGGGAGATTCCTCCGCCCAGGAAGGCCGAGACAAATCGCCCCCGAAATGCCCCGGGCGACATTTGAACGTACTCCTGATCATGCCCGGCGAGTTGCTCCGACTGGGCATCGAAGTCATCGAAGGACCGGTCCACGCAGGCAGGCAGGACTTCGCTATCGGCGCTTTTGGCGGGGGAAGGCAAAGACCGCTCACCCACAGTTACGGCACCAACCGAGAGATGCGTTGCGCGAATGGCATAACCGTTCGAACTCCAGGTGCATAGTCTAACGGGATCGTTGTTCACGGTAACGGAGGGCCGGCATGCTTCGACGAACACTCTTCCAGGGCGCGGCGGCGGCACTCGCAGGGAGTGCCGCGGTGCGCGTGGCGACGGCACGGGCGGACACGGCGCCCAAGACCGCATTCGTGCTGGTGCACGGCTCGTGGCATGGCGGCTGGTGCTGGGGGCTCGTCCGCCCGAAGCTGCACGCGGCAGGCATGCTTTCCGTGGCTTTGGACCTGCCTGGCCACGGACTCCATGCGATCCTTCCGCAGTCGTATCTGCGACGTCCCCTCGATACGGAGGCTTTTGCCACGGAGCCGTGGGCGCTGGCCGACGTCGGTGTCCACAGCTACGCGGATGCCGTGCTCGAGGCCGCGCAGACCGCGCGCACCATGGGGGCGGAACGCGTCTTCGCGGTGGCCCACTCCATGGGCGGCGTGCCGGCCACGTTCGCAGCGGCCAAGGCACCGGACGCGTTCACCGGACTGATCTACGTCGCTGCCCTCGTCCCGACTCCCCACAAGCCCGCCGGCGCCTATCTCGCGCTGGAGGACCAGCAGGCCAACAGTCTGGTGGGCCGGGTGATCATGGCAAACCCGGGCGTCGTCGGGTCGCTGCGCATGGATCCCCGGTCAACCGATCCTGCTTACATTGCGGGCGCCAAGGAAGCGGTCGCCGCCGACGTTGACGACGCCCTCTGGTCAGCGGCGGTCAACATGCTGACACCCGATGCACCCGTATCGCTCTATGGAGACGAAGCCACGTTCGATCCCGCCTTCGGCCGGCTCCAGCGAACCTATATCTGTGCGACCAGTGACCGCACGGTGGTCCCCTCCACGTGCGAGGCCATCGTGGCCGACCTGAACCATGCGTGGCCGGACAATCCCACTGCTCTCGTCGACATCGATACGTCGCACGAGGTGATGTTGGCGAAGCCAGACCGGCTGGCCGAACTGGTGATCGCTGCCGCGGAGGGGACACCGCTTCAGTAAGGAACGGCGCGTCCTTCCACGGTCGATGCGGCCCTCGCAGGAGTCGTGGGCCGCCCGACACGTCACACGGGCCCTGCGTCCCCCGTCTTCGCGGACGGACCAGCCCTTCACCGTGCCGGGGGACGGGACGGGCGTGAGACGATCCACACCAGAACGCACCCCAGCGGCCCGGCTATCAGCCCGAAGGCCCAGAGCGGCCAGTCACGGGACATCGTCAGCCATGCAAAGCTGCCCGCGATTGCCACCGACGCCGCTCCCTTGGCCCACGGCGGAATGACCTGATGGTCTTGCCAGTCCCGAACCAACGTCCCGAACCGCGGGTGACGTCTGAGCCACTGTTGCCAGCGTGTCGAACTCCGTCCGAAGGCCCACGCTGCCAGCAAGAGGAAAGGGGTCGTAGGGAGCAACGGCAACACCACTCCGAGGCAGCCCAGGCCGACGCACAGCCACCCGATCCCGAGGAACAACCAGCGTCCGGGCCTGCCTCCGGGTAGTTGCGTCATCGCGATCGTGCTTCCATCCGACGGCTTCCCGGACTGCACGGCCTGCCGGTCGCACACTGCCGCAGGAGTTCGGCGCGGCAGGACCGAGAGGCCGGCGGCCAGCGTCGCCCCGATTTGACTGCGGTGCGTGACAGCAGCTGAACCCGGCTGGCAAGACCACCGCTTCGCAAGCGGTCACCCGCGTTCTGCGAAGCGACGGGCCGCGTCTCGTTTGCCTGCGCCGCCGAGGACCACGCCGGCTGGGCGCCGACTAGACTGAAGTTCCAGAGAGTGGAAGAAGTAAGAGCCTGTTTTGGCGGGCAGTCATAAATTGTCAGCGGCGCGCTACTGGCTACGCGTCAACCGTACGCCGAGCAGCTTGAAGGCCTGTTGCTGGAGCGGGGTGGGCCGT
>JAJDYI010000079.1 GCA_022825235.1 Alphaproteobacteria bacterium
CGCGCGCCTCCCGGAGCTCGATACAGGTGGCGAGTGTTGCCGGTCACGGGCCCGGGGGCATGCCCCCGGGCCCGTGCGCCAGCCGGCAGACTGGGGACTTTTACTTCGGCGCTATCGGGGAGTTTTCATCCGGCACTGACATGGTGTAATGCCCTGGATCGCCCCCGCGTTGATCTCCGTCATCGCATGACCTCCTTGCCATATCGCATGCAGTCTGGTCGGCATGCTACCGAAGGCCGAAAGCGGACAGGCGTCAGATCGCTCGGATTACGGCGCGATCGGCTGTCGTGCATGTCAGCCCCGGGACCGATCAGCCGAGTTTTCCTGTTTCAGGTGGTCGAATGTTCGTGGCAGGCGCGGTTTGGCATGCTCGTACTTGCTTGCCATCCAACTGCATGGTGATGCGCTCAGCGAACATGTAGTCAGAAATGAGTTGCACATGACGCGGAAACGAACAGGACATCAATCCTGAGACTGAGTTTCGCGTGATTACAATTAGATATGTGACACAACAGGTTAGGCAATCATTACCGACTGAGTTTAGAAACGGGCTGCGCAATGACGCCGAAATGAAAGTACATTCGTCCATTCCAGATCATTGGATTCGATATGACCCGCTGGCGATTAGCGACGAACTGGAGGAATCAAAGGAGCTGATTTCACGGAACGCGAATTTGAAGAAGCCCTCGCGGACGACATCCCTGAAGAACATTTCAGCCGCTCACAACGGCAAGCCCGAGCCGAGATGAACACGTACCGGTGGATAGAGAGAATCTCTCACGATTGACCGGTCAATGAGGACCTGGTCGTTGAACCGCCTTGCCTGTCTACGCGTAGAGAACCGCGCAGCGAACCTCGATGCTCCAGCGATCGGGGGCGTCCGGCGGGGTCGCAGGATCCTCGAAGGCACTGTGGAAGCTGAAGGTGCAGTGCTGGTCGACACCGTCAGGGTCACCCCTCGCCCCCTCCGACCGGGCCAGCTCGCCGGCTGAATCCCATTGCTTGATGAGCAACGCCTCGTCGCGGGTCATCGCGGACCAGTAGACCCAGCGGTGGCGGGCGTCGTGCTTGGCGAAGTAGTTCTCACCGATCCGGTCGCTGTAATGGATCTCGAAGACGACGAGTTCTTCCGGGTGCACGCTCATGCCGTCGCAGAGCGCGAGCGGCCGCGTCGCCACCGGCTCGCCGGCGATGTTGCGCCACACATTGATGAGCGCGAACCGTCCGTCCGTGATCGCCTGTTCGACCGCCCCGGCGTCGAGCAGCGTCTCGCCCTCGGCCAGCACCGTGCGATAGGTGTCGTTGAGGGTGGGCGGCCGGGTCAGGTCGCGCATTCGCTGGGGCGCGCTGGTCAGGGTGTAGTCGCCGTGCACCAGGTGCGCCGGCCCCTGGACCTGCTGGCCGCCGGCGATGCGCCGCTTGCCCGACTTGCCGGTCGCGGAGCGGACGTTGTGATCGAAGGCTGCGACGGCGGCTGCTCCGGTGGCGGCGCGCACGATCTCGGCGCATTCGGGGTAGTACGACCGCGTCACCGCGTCGTGATCGAGAAAGTCCAGATCAGGGCTGGCCGTCGGCCGATCCAGGAGCTCGAAGCCGTTTTCGACGAGCGTCGGCTGTTCGGTTTGCGTCACCGTGCGGGCGTCGAGGATCGTCATCTCGCGATCCTCCAGATCGACGCCGAGGACGCCGCTGTCGCTGCCGTCCCGGTCGCGGCGGCTGAGCACCTTGCCGTTCCGGTAGAGCGAGGATTCCGCCGTCGGCTGCATGTAGCGGAAGGTTCCGAGGCGAACCCCTTCGCGGGTTCCCTCCGCGGCCAGTCTGGTCATGCCGGTCACCTGTTCTCGTGCGAGGTCGTTCCCTGTCCGGCCGCCATTCGACAAGACCGCCAGCGACCAGGGACGGACGCTCCCCACCCGCATACATAGTCCGCCAGCAGCCAAATGACCATCGCTGCCGGGTACTCGCAGTACGTACTCGAAGCGTCACTTCGTAAATCTGGGTGTCGCCTTAGCTCGTAAAACTAGGTGTCGCTTGACACCATGCCGGGAATCCGTCAGCAGGCGAGCCGAAGAGCAGCAGATCCCGAACCGCCGGCGATTGGACCTTCGACGACTTGACGCGCTCGGCACCGCTGCTCCGCCCGGCCCATGTCTCACCGTTGTGATGGGATCATGTCCTAAATGGTTGATAGACTGTCGTAATCAGTGGAACCGCGGTTCCATATTAGGACTGTTGGGGTCACATACTGACGACTGGGCGTCCGCCCCTCATTTTGGCGCGATCGTTGGAGGCATCCTGATGCGCTTTTCTCGGGTTTTTCCATCCTTGATAGTGGCCAGTACCCTTGCGTTCTTGTGCGCTTGTGCCGGAACGATGCACGGCGTCGTCAGGGGCGAAGGCACCCCGGTTACCTTTCAGTATCAGCAAGGCCTAGATCGTGATTTCTACGAGGCGGTTGTTTACGGTGAGTATTTCAAGGGTCAGGCGGTGCATGCTGATGCTAGGACAGGCGTAGCGGTCGCGGATGGAACCTTTGTTAGAACCTCGTCAACCAGCGGCAATTTCGTCGCCGTCATGTTCGGCAACCAGGGTTCCACAATGCGCTGTCACATGAACTATGCGGATAGTTCGGGCTTCACCACCGCTGGCGGCGTCGGCATGTGTCAGCATAGTGCCGGTCCTGTCATCGACATCATGTGGTGAGGTTCAGCGGCCCACAGGCCTTTGTCCGAAGGGATTGCTGCCGCGACGGCGCCTCTGGCCCGCTGGCCCCGTCGGCCACACGCGTGACGCCGGTTGTCGTGGAGCGTGCGTTTGCGTCGTTGTCGCCAGCCTCATAGAACGTCCATCGTTTCCACCTTGGCGGAAAGTCGGACGCTCGGAGGCAGCTTCATGGGGAGATGGCCCCTCTGGTGGGGGGCGCCGGCACTGGCCTTTGCCCTGCCTTTCCTGATTGTCGCCGCGCTCGGCGCAGACACCGCGATCCTGGACGACGACGCCCACGAGTGGGCACCCTGGGTGCTGCTTGTCACCGGTGCCGTCGGGATGGGGGCCCCACTCTTCTGGAAGAAGGACGCGCCCGCAGGCGTTCTCGGGCGCCGCGCCCCGTGCTGGATCTGGGCTGCGGCCGCGCTCGCCTACGCCGTGAATCTGCTGGCGCGCGGCGCCCCGGCTCTGGCAACCGGGCCAGTGCCGGCCGGCTGGCAGACCGTGTGGATGGCCCTGATGCTGGCCGTGTGCGCCGCGATCGCGGTCTGCACCCACGACGAGGACGAGGCTGACGGAGCGGATGAGGCCGACGACGACCGGGAATGAGACGGCGAGCCGCACCCCGGGGCAGAAGAGGCAGCCCGGCATCGTGGGTGGTCGGCCGGACTGCTGTGGCCGGCCGGGCCCGCGCCGGGATCGTGGTAGCGAGGCCAAGCCCCCGGTCGTTATCCAGGCTGACGAGAATGGCGCCTGGCAAGGACAGATGTGCCGTTTTCCGGGCCTTCTGGGCGGATGATCAAGGCCGCACAGTCCCTGCACCGATTTCTGCCGGACCGGGTCATCCAGCCGAAAGGCGCCGCTCCGGCGCTCAAATCGTCTGGACGAGTTCCACCACCTCGCGGGTGCGCGTCACCTGGCCGCTCCACAGCCGGTCGAATTCCCCGATCATTCCCTTGAGCGCGTCCGAGCCCATCACCCGGTTCACGTCCGGCATGTCCCGGAACTCGTAGAAGGCGATGTGCACGTTCTCTTCCAGTTCGCTCCAGCCGCGGCTGGCGCCGACAGCATCGAAGGCGTCAACCGCCTGCGGAAGGTGCTCGTTCTGGTACCAGGTGTCGAACGCGTCTTTCGCGGCCGGGTCCACCTGGGCGCGGACAATGAGGAAAGCAGCCATTGTCGGGTCCCTGTTGAACGGAGTCGCGGGCAGCATTCGGCCCGTCTGGACCGGATGCTAACCGGATGTGTACCAGGAGTACCTTACGGCGAAATCAAGACTGGTTGTCATCGCCGATTTCGCGTTTCTCGTAGACGGTCTCAACCTTCTGGCCGTTCCATACGTAGCAGAGGTGCCGCTCCTGGCGGGCATTCGAGAGAAGGGGCGGTCGGAACACCGCCACACATTCGCCGCTCGTCCGGCGAATGCTGTCATAGGCAATCCCGTTCGAGCCGTGCGCGCGCAGCGTTCTCGCCAGATGCTGGCCAGCGGCGTAGTTGTCGTTGTGGTAGACGAGCGGCTGGGCCGCCTTCTGGCCGCGCAGGTCATGCAGATTCCCGTTGAGGTCGACCAGGTAGACCCGCATGTCCAGTTCCATGCGCGCCTGCGCCGTAGCGCTCAGGAATCGCTCGCGGTGATGTTTGGTCTCGGCAATGGCCGTGTTGAGATCGTTCGCGGCATAGAAGACACCGTAAGTGCCGTCCGAGAAGCGGCTGCCGGTCGGGTTCAGGTGGGTGAAGGCTGCCATGATGACGGTGGTCCCGGGCCCGCTGATGCGATCCTCCGGCGGAACAAGCTCGATAGCGCCAGCCTCGTGACGAAGCCTGGGATTCGTGAGCGCCTCCAGCGCAAAGACCGCCTCGAGGTCGTCTGGATTGGCCACCCGCTCGAAGAGCTGTATCGGCGGAAACCGGCTGGGGATGATTCGCCAGCACGGCTCCCATTGGATGCGTGTGACCGGCAGCGTCACGCCCAGCCGCCCCGCTGTGCGTCAAGGTATTGCCGTACGACGAAGAGGTCTGCCACCTGGCCCGAGAGCATGCGTTCAAGGGCCGATCGACCGCCGAACCCTGCCGCCGCGTTCGGACGCTTCACCCATTCATCGGCCGCCTGTTCGTTGGGAAGCAGAACCTGAAGCGCCTTGTAGATACCCAAAATGTAGGAAATGCGCTCCAGCGTGTCCTTCGGCAGAACAGTGTTCGGATGCTTCTTCCACTTGAAGAAGGTCGATCGAGCCGTGAGCCCAAGCAGGGTCATCTGTTCCTCGACCGAGAGGCTCCAGAGATCCGCGATCCGGAAGAACGTGCGCAACGCCGGGCCGGAGAGGCCCTTCCGGTCAATGGCTGTCGCCGGATGCGCCTGTGCAACCATGGTCAAATCCACAAATGTCTTTGAGAGGACAATTAGTCTATATCTAGACCGATTGCAAGATCGGAGTGATCGAACTGAAGGAGGGCTCATTGGCCGTGCGCGGACGACGGCGCCACGAGGGTGTTGCCCGGTGTTGACGCAGCAAGGCCCTCACCCAAGGCCAGTATCCGGGAGGCAAGCGTGTGCCACCGGTCCCACGCCGTGCCGTACGCCCGGGGCGCCTCGATTGCCCCTGCCCAGGGGCAGTCACACCCCGTTCAGCAGCGCTTCCACCTCGGCACGACGCGGCATGGAGAGCGCCGTTCCCGGCCGCGTGACCGAGAGGCCAGCAACCGCACATCCGAAGCGCACCGCCTGGCCCAGCTCCCGGCCTTCGGCAAGCGCCACCGCGAACGCTCCGTTGAACGCGTCCCCGGCCCCCGTGGTTTCCACCACCGGGCCAGCCTGAAACGCCGGCACGAGGTGTCCGCCGGCGGGACAGATGAAGAGCGCCCCCTCGGCGCCCAGCGTGATCACGGCCGCCCCCGCCCCGCGCCCCCTGAGCGCGCGCGCCGCCGCGCGGGCCTCGTCTTTGCTCCCCACCGGCAGGCCGGTCATGGCCGAAGCCTCCACCTCGTTGGGCGTCACGTAGTCACAGAGGCTGAGCATGGGCTCCGGCACCGCTGCCGCCGGCGCCGGGTTGAGCACGGTCGTCACCCCCGCCTCCCTCGCGATCGCAAGTCCCCGCATTGCCGCCTCCACCGGCTGCTCGAGCTGGGTGACGAAGACGGCCGCTGAGCGGATCGCGTCGGCAGCCGCATCGACATCGGCCTCCGAGAGCTCGAAGGCAGCGCCCGGGCACACGACGATCGCGTTCTCCCCGCTCGCGGTGTTCACCATCACCGAAGCGGCCCCGGTCGCCGCACTTTCTGACCGGGCCACCAGCGGCTCCACGCCCGCATCGGCCCACACCGCAAAGCCCAGGTCCGCAAAGGCGTCGCGACCCACCCTCGAGATGAACCGGACGTCGGCGCCAAGCCGGGCAGCAGCGACCGACTGGTTGGATCCCTTACCGCCCGGGCTCAACGCGACACTCTCGCCGATGACGGTCTCACCCATCTGGGGCAGACGATCCGTCCGGAACGTGGCGTCGGCAACGAAGATGCCGAGAATCGCGATGTGACCAGCCATGGCGTGGTCCTCAACCTGGATCGTCGCGCACCAGCCAACCGCGGAAGACACCGGGCGCACGTGCACCTGCAACAGTCGGCTCGCGGAGGGCTGTTGCCCTGGCCCTGTCAGCTGCAGGACCTGCCGCCGAAGATACCTTGGGCAAAGTGCGTCAGGCGCGGCCGTCGGCGAAGCCTCGGCCGGTCATGCCCTGCCGGCACCGGACATCGTGGCGGCATCCGGGCCTCAGGGAGGCCGCCCCGGCAAACCGGGACCAACCGAGGCGTGTATAACGAGCGGCGCACACGATGCGTCTCCCCCGCCCTTCCAGGAGTCCCCAATGCCACTCGAATCCGAACTGCTCGCCGTCTTTGACCTGACCGTCGACAAGCCCATCGTGCTCGACAACACGCCGTCCGGCCGGCGTCTCAACGTCAACGTCACCGGCGGCACGTTCGAGGGCCCCGACTTCCGGGGCGAGGTGCTCCAAGGCGGCGGCGACTGGCTGGTCCTCCGCGCCGACGGATCGCTCCGACTCGACGTCCGGGCGACCCTTCGCACCCACGACGGGGCGCTGGTCTACATGACCTATTTCGGCGTCCGGCACGGACCCGAGGACGTGATGCGTCGGCTCAACGCAGGGGAAACGGTCGACCCTTCCGAGTACTACTTCCGGATCGCCCCGTTCTTCGAGACTGGCGCACCGGAATACGCCTGGCTCAATGGCCTGGTCTGCGTGGGCAAGGGCGACCGCAAGCCGACCGGCCCGACCTACGAGGTCTACCGAATCTTGTAACAGTCCTGAGCCGACCGGCTTCAGGTGGCGTCATCGCGGTGTGACAGCGCCTGTCGGCAGGTCCTCGGCACGCCGCGACCCGGTTCGGTTCTTCGCGACCGACTGACGATGTGGAATGGCGCGGTTTCCGGCCGATGGGGCCGGGCACGATTTACCTGGCCGCGTCGCCTGCCGTGGACGGCGGCGGATAGTCGCTCGCGCAGGGGAATGGAGCCGTTCCGGGGCCGGCCCTCCTCCCCCTCGCCCCGTCCAGCCGCTCGCTGCGCCGGCGTGGACTGCAGGGATCTGGGGAGATACATCCCGCTGCCATAATCCGCCGTGGAGGTTCCGATGGCCGCAACCGCCAAACTCTTCTGGTCGGGCCGTTGGCAGGCCGTCCGGCTGCCGAAGGAATTCCAGATGGCAGGCGCCGAAGTGCGCATCCGCCGGCAGGGCGCCGCAGTAATCCTCGAACCCATCGCATCGGACTGGGACTGGCTCGACGACGTTGTGGGCCGGCTCTCGGAGGATTTCTTCGCCGCGGGCCGCAACCAGCCGGCGCTTCCGCCGCGGTCGCGACTCGGCAGCGCCTTCCGCTGATGCGCTACCTATTCGACACCAATGCCTGCATCGCCCTGCTCAACAACGCCTCGCTGCCGCTGCAGGCGCGTCTGCACCGCCTCCTCCCGCAGATGTCGGTTTGCCCGCGCCCGTTGCATACGAACTTCAACGAACCGCCAGAACCCGATCCCGCGCGATCTCCTGCAACACGTCCAGAAGCCGCAGCACCTTCTCCAGCGTGCCGGCCTGGTGACCGATCATGTCGGCGACACGCTGCAGGGTTTAGGCAGACGGCGGCGCCATCTATAGGCCCTCGAAGCGGCGTTCGAGGACATCGACCGGGAGAATGACGTTCCAGCCCCTGGCCGTCATTCCCTCGCCCGATTTGGTGCCAAGGGCATATCGGGGCTGAGCCGGCATGAATGTACGAAGATCCTCCAGTGCAGCATCCTGGACGCCCAGCCGCTTCCGCTCGCGCTCCAGCCAGAAGCCCGTGGCGCCGGCGGCGGTGGCCTTGCCGAGCGCGCGCACGTACCGGACCAGCGCCAGGGCGTCGACCCGCGCCACCAAGTCCAGGGAATTGAAGAGTTCCTCCGCGCCACCGGCTAGGTCGTAGCGGTCGAACAGGTCGACAATCGTCCGCTCGATCGTCATTACCTTGACCTCTTGCCCCATGCGGTCGACCGTCATGACGCCATCCGGGGGCGCGAAGCCGCGCGGCGGCCTGACGAAACGGCAGGCGAAACCGGACGCCTCGAACATGCCGGGTTCTCCCTGCGCGATGACCTGCACGTCATGCCCCTCCGTATAGGCGTATCCTTGCAGCTCAAGGGCCGAGTGATAGGCGATCGTGCCGCCCTGGCGCAGACGGGAGACGGCCAGGAATCGGTCGACCGACCAGGTCGCGGCGTCGGCATGCTTGGGCACCGAGGCGAAGACGCCACGGGCGATGCGCCGGATATTGCCGGCCCGGAGATGCTGGGTGAGCATCGCCGTGACGACCCTGTCCTGGGGGCGGCGGCCAACGGCCGCGGCGTATTCGGCCCGGCGGAAGACCGGGTTGGCGCTGAAGAAGGGCGCGGAGAGGAGCCGGGGCATGGAGGTTCGGGGAGCTTTCAATTGATTCGATTATAGCGATATATGAACTATCGCTTCAGACGTCGTTCATGAAGTCAGCGGCATCGACCACGTTCTCTCCTGCGCGGCTCGATCTGATGCGCTGGACCGCAGGTGGTTTCGGCAAGGACGGGATCCCGCTCCGCCAGTTCCGGCGGCGTGGTGCCCGAGCCGGCAGCACAGGAATTCAAGTGCGGGTCCATTCAGCCGCTTCCGGCTACGCTTGTTCCATCTCACGATGACGCGCCTGCTTATCCTCTTCGCCTTCATCGCGGCCATCGGCCTCCCGCTTGCGCCGACCGCCGCCGACCAGCGTTTCGCCCGTCTGTCGGAGCCCGGTATCGTCGCCATCATGCGCCACGCCCTGGCGCCCGGAAGCGGAGATTCCGCATCGTTCACGCTCGACGACTGTGCCACTCAGCGCAATCTCGATGCTCGTGGACGGGAACAGGCGCGAGAGATCGGCGCGGCCATCCGATCCGCGGGCGTGACCATCGACCGGGTGCTCAGCAGCCAATGGTGCCGTTGCCGCGACACAGGCGAGCTCCTCGACCTCGGGCCGGTCGAGGACCTCCCCGCGCTCAACTCGTTCTTCCGGAACCCGGCCAGCGCCGACCCGCAGACCGCCGACCTACGGCGATACCTGTTGAGTCTCCCGCCGGGAGAGACCGTCATCCTGGTCACCCATTACGTGAACATCAGGGCGCTGACCGGCAGGCCCGTCGCCTCCGGCGAGGTCGTCCTGCTCAAGATCGGACGCGACCGCATGGTCTCTGTGGTCGACGAGATTCTCATCGATCCCAGCCGCTGAAATCTCTCGGATCGCGCCAGCAAGCTGCCCCGGACCGTCGGCAGGTCGTTGGACCGCTGCCGTCGACCCTTGGCGCCGAAACCTCCAGGGCGCAGTCCCGACCCTGGCTGCGGGAAACACCCGGGTAAACATCGTGGTCGACCAAGCTGTGCTTGCAGGCGCACAAGTCGCGCTGACGTAGACGACCCGCCAGCGAGCAATCGGCCTGAACGTCAGTCCGCGCGCTTACCCTTGATCTGGCGACTGCGGTCGGTCAGCCGCAGCCCCGCGTTGGACAGGCCGGGCGCCGGCCAGCGGGGTTGCGGTCATTCAGACGGGACGTCGGCGTTCCGGCGTGAAATCCCTGGTCAGGTCGTGATAGCTGTTCCGTCCAGTCATCGAATCAATCCTCCAAGCCAAGGTCGCGCGCTACTTCCTCGAGCGTATAGGTGCGCGACCGGCCTTCCCGCAACTCGATCAGGGCCTGCTCGGCGAAGTACACATCCTCGAGGTCCTCCAGATGCCGGAGGATGGCCTCGCGCGCGTAGAAGGTCTTGGTGCGGCCGGTCGCCTTCGCGAGTTGCTCCAGGCGCTTCTCGATGTCGGCCGGCAGGCGGATTGTCAACATGGGTCGATACTCCGGGCGTAATGTACGTATATTTGGCACGCTCAGCCCAACCTTGCCGCCCGCGCACTGCGGACGGGATCAGGAAAACGGTCGATCGGAAAGCGTCCTCAGGCGGACGGGTAGCCACCTCGCAATCGGTCTACAAGAACGCCATGGACTGTCTCGTGTCCGTAGCTTGGCCACAGCTACTGGACTGCCGGTCGAAGCGATTCAGAATACGCTTGAATGGGCCGCGAATGGCCGGAACGCGCCGGTCTGGCGCGGTAAGGAACGACCGATACCCGCTGTTCGAGACGCACGAAGCGTCGCGGTACGGGAGGAGCCATGTTTCTGATCGAAGAGCCGCGTTCCTCGGATATTCGGCGCTTTCGCAGGGATGGCTTCCTCGTGGTCGAACGGCTCATCGAACCCGAGGCTGCCGCCCGCCTGGCCGCGCGCTTCGGGCCGCTCTTCCGCGGCGAATTCAAGACCGGCCTCGACCCCGACGAGTGGAACTGGCGCGAAGGGGGGGACGCCGAAGACCTGACCCGCCAGATCTGCAATGCGTGGAAGTCGGACCGCGAGGTGGCGCGCGCGGTCCTGCATCCCCGCATCGGCCTCTGGTGCGCGCGGCTCAGCGGCTGGCCGGGCGCCAGAATCAACCAAGACAACGTGCTGTGGAAGCCGCCGGGCGCCCGCCCGCTCGCCTTCCACCAGGACGACAGCTACCAGCAGTGGGTGGTGCCGCGCGAGCTATGCACCTGCTGGATGGCGCTCGACGCGACCAGCGGGGCCGGCGGCACCATCGAGTACGTCGCGCGTTCGCACCGCTGGGACCTGGGCCCGCCGGCGTCCCGATTCCATGCGCCCGACGACTACGAGCGCGAGATGCGCGAGGCCGCCGCGCGGGCGGGCGCCGTCCCCGACGTGGTGCGGGTCGAGGTTCCGGCGGGAGGCGGGGTTTTTCACCACGGAAGGACGTTCCACGGCTCGGGCACCAACCACACCGGCGCGCCGCGACGGGCGCTGGTGTCGCACTGCATGTCTTCGGAAGCCCGCTACCACGCGACCCACGTGGGCAACATCTACGGCCGCTACAAGCGCGCCGGCAGCACGGAGATGGACGAGTCCTTCTTTCCCGTGCTGTGGACCGAGGACGACTACCGGAGCGCCTTTCTCGACGGCTATCTCGGCGCCGTCTCCGACGCCGGGGGCTGATCCGCGCGGGCGGCGGTCCGCTCCCGACGGCCGGGGGCGTCGAACTTCGACACCCCCCGGGGGCAGCGGTGTACGTGACCCTTCGACGAACTATGTGTCCGCGTAGCAGTGGGTCTCCGCCTGCCCGCCAGGATGCGTCACCGCACCGCCCACGGCCGGGCCCACGAGTTGCGAGTACTTCCAGAGCTCGCCCGACGTGTACTCGTGCGTGCGCGGCGACCAGCCGGCGCGCCGCGACTCCATTTCTTCGTCGCTGAGCGCGACCGACAGCTCGCCGGTCTCCGCGTCGATCGTGATCTGGTCGCCGTCCCGAAGGAGGCCGATCGGGCCCCCCACCGCCGCCTCGGGCCCGACGTGGCCGATGCAGAAGCCGCGCGTCGCGCCCGAGAACCGCCCGTCGGTGATCAGGGCGACCTTCTCGCCGAGCCCCTGGCCGTAAATCGCGGACGTCGTGGCCAGCATCTCCCGCATGCCGGGGCCGCCCTTGGGCCCCTCGTAGCGGATGACGACCACGTCGCCGTCGCGGATCCGCTTCTCCTTCACCGCCTTGAAGGCCTCCTCCTCGGTGTCGAACACGCGCGCCGGCCCCTCGTGGCGCAGCCGCTGCATGCCCGCCACCTTCACGATCGCACCCTCCGGGGCGAGGTTCCCCCGGAGCCCCACCACGCCGCCGGTCGGCGTGATCGGGTTCGACACCGGGCGGATGACGTCCTGGTCCTCGGGGAAGGTGACGTCCGCGAGGTTTTCGGCCACCGTGCGCCCGGTCACCGTCACGCAGTCACCGTGGATGTAGCCGCCCTCGTAAAGCGCCTTCATCAGCACCGGCAACCCGCCCGCCTCGTAGAGGTCCTTCGCCACGTACTTGCCGCCGGGCTTGAGATCGCCGATGTACGGCGTCGAGCGAAAGAGGTCCGCGACGTCGTTCAGGTCGAACTTGATGCCGCACTCGTGCGCGATCGCCGGGAGGTGCAGCCCGGCATTGGTCGAGCCGCCGCTCGCGGCCACGACGCGCGCCGCGTTCTCGAGCGCCTCGCGGGTGATGATGTCGCGCGGGCGGAGGTTGCTCTCGATCAGCTTCATGACCGCCTGGCCCGACGCGAAGGCGTATTCGTCCCGCGACTGGTACGGGGCCGGCGCACTGGCGGAATGCGGCAGCGCGATCCCGAGCGCCTCGGACACGCAGGCCATTGTGTTCGCCGTGAACTGGCCGCCGCAGGAGCCCGCCGACGGGCAGGCGACCCGCTCGATCTCGGCGAGGTCGTCCGCGTTCATGTTGCCGCCCTGGAACTGCCCGACCGCCTCGAAGACGTCCTGGACGGTCACGTCGCGTCCGCGGAACCGCCCCGGCATGATCGAGCCGCCGTAGAGGAACACGCTCGGCACGTTGAGGCGCGCCATCGCCATCATCACGCCCGGGAGCGACTTGTCGCACCCGGCGAGGCCCACGAGCCCGTCGTAGGCGTGGCCGCGCACGGTGAGCTCGATCGTGTCCGCGATCGCCTCCCGGCTCGCGAGCGACGCCTTCATGCCCTGGTGCCCCATCGCGATCCCGTCGGTCACCGTGATCGTCGTGAACTCGCGCGGCGTCCCGTCGGCCTGGTCGACGCCCGCCTTGGCCGCCTGGGCCTGGCGGCGGAGCGTGATGTTGCAGGGCGCCGCCTCGTTCCAGGTCGTGGCCACCCCGATCAAGGGCTGGTGGATCTGCTTCTCGGTGAGCCCCATCGCGTAGTAGAAGGAACGGTGCGGGGCGCGCTCCGGGCCCTCGGTCGTGTGCCGGCTGGGAAGTCTGCTCTTGTCGATCGTCATGGCGTGAAGTCCGTGGCTGTGGGGGCGGCGCGGGGCGGCCGGGGGCAGGATACGAATGTATTACGCCGCTTCCATCCCGGTCCCGAGCCGCGCGAGCGCGCGCTCGATCCGTTCGGAGCGGACCGTCGCATCGGTCTTCCGGTCGCGCTGCTCCTGCACGACCGCCGGCGGGGCCCGGTCCACGAACGACGGGTTGGCGAGCTTGGCGTCGAAGCGCGCGATGTCCTTCCGCAGGGCATCGAGCTCCTTCCCGAGCCGGACGCGCTCCGCCGCGATGTCGATGGTGCCGGCGAGCGGCATGAGCGCCACCGTCCCGGCCGCCTCCAGCTCCGCGGCCTCGGTGTCCTCGCCCGCGTCGGCCGCGAACGATTCGATCCGGGCGAGGCGCCGCATGGCTTCCTCGTGGACGGCGAGGGCGCGCTCCGCCTCGGGGGTGAGGGTGCGGAACCGGATGCCGACCGCCGCCGCCTGCGGCACGCGGAGCTCGGAGCGCACCGAGCGCACCTCGTTGACGAAGGCCATCAGCCATTCGATCTCGCCGCTGGCCTCCGGGTCCGGCGCCGGCGCCTCGCCGGGCCATGGCGTGAGCGCGAGCAACTGCCCCGATTCCTGCCGGAGCGACCAGAGTTCCTCCGTGACGAACGGCATGACCGGGTGGAGCATCCGGAGCACCTCTGCGAACACCGCCGCCGCGCTCGCCTGCGTCTCCGCCCGGGCAGCGGCGTCATCGCCTGCAAGCAGCGGCTTCGCGAGCTCGAGGTACCAGTCGCAGTAGGTGTGCCAGAGGAACCGGTAGGCCACCGCGGCCGCCTCGTCGAAGCGGTAGGCCTCGATCGCGGCGCCGACCGCCGCCGCCGCCCCGGCCGCCTCCGCCTCGATCCACCGGTTAAGGCTCAACTTAGATGCCGGCCGCTCGGCGGGCGCCGCCTGGCCTGCGCCCTGCAGCTCCAGGAAGCGCGCGGCATTCCAGAGCTTGGTGACGAAGTTCCGGTAGCCCTTCACCCGATCCTCGGCGAGACGGATGTCGCGGCCCTGCGCGGCCATGGCGACGAGCGTGAACCGCACCGCGTCGGTCCCGTACCGGTCCATCAGCTCGAGGGGGTCGATCACGTTCCCCTCGGACTTCGACATCTTCCGCCCCTTCGCGTCGCGCACGAGGGCGTGGATGTAGACCTCCCGGAACGGCACCTGCTCCTGAATGTGCATTCCCATCATCATCATCCGGGCCACCCAGAAGAAGATGATGTCGAAGCCCGTGACCAGCACGGTCCCCGGGTAGTAGCGCCCGACCAGGTCGTCCCTGGCCGGCCAGTCGAGCGTCGAGAACGGCCAGAGCCCGGACGAGAACCAGGTGTCGAGCACGTCCTCGTCCTGGGCCAGCGGCACCGGCTTGCCGAACGCCTGTTCGGCCGCCGCCATCGCCTCCGCCTCCGATTCGGCGACGAACACCGTGCCGTCGGGGCCGTACCACGCCGGGATGCGATGGCCCCACCAGAGCTGGCGCGAGATGCACCAGGGCTGGATGTTCCGCATCCATTCGAAGTAGGTGTTGGCCCAGTTCGCCGGGACGAAGCGGGTCGTCCCCTCCTCGACCGCCCGGATCGCCGGGCCCGCCAACGTCTTCGCGTCGACGAACCACTGGTCCGTGAGCCACGGCTCGATCACCGTCTGCGAGCGGTCGCCGAAGGGGACCGTGTGCACGATCTCCTCCTCGCGCTCGAGCAGGCCGGCGGCCTCAAGGTCCGCCACCACGCGCTTCCGGGCCTCGAAGCGGTCCAGATCCCGGTAGACCACCGGCACGTTGGCGTTCAGCGTGCCGTCCGCGTTCAGGATGTTGATCGGCGTCTGGTCGTGCCGCCGCCCCACCTCGAAGTCGTTGAAGTCGTGGGCGGGCGTGATCTTGACCGCGCCCGTCCCCTTCTCCGGATCGACGTAGGTGTCCGCGACGACGGGGATCACCCGGTCGGTGAGCGGCAGCCGGACGTCGCGTCCGACGAAGCCTGCGGTCCTGGGATCCTCCGGGTGCACGGCGACGCTGGTGTCCCCCAGCATCGTCTCCGGGCGGGTGGTCGCCACCGTGACGTGGCCGCCACCGTCCACGAACGGATAGCGGATGTACCAGAAGCCGCCCTTGACCTCGCGGGTGTCGACCTCGAGGTCCGAGATCGCGGTGCGGAGCTGGGTATCCCAGTTCACCAGCCGCTTGTCGCGGTAGATCAGCCCGTCCCGGTGCAGGCGGACGAACACCTGCCGGACCGCCGCCGAGAGGCCGTCATCCAGTGTGAAGCGCTCGCGGGACCAGTCGGCAGAGGCGCCGAGGCGCCGCAGCTGGCGGTTGATCGTCCCGCCCGACTCCCGCTTCCACGCCCAGACCCGCTCGACGAAGGCCTCGCGACCGAGCGCCTTCCTGTCCGGGCCGCCCTCGTCCGCCAGCTGCCGCTCCACCACCATCTGGGTGGCGATCCCGGCATGGTCGGACCCCGGCTGCCACAGCACGTCGCGCCCGCGCATCCGCCAGTACCGGCTTAGGACGTCCTGGAGCGTCATGTTGAGCGCGTGCCCGATGTGGAGGCTCCCCGTGACGTTGGGGGGCGGCATCATCACGACGAATGGGTCCTCGGCGGCGGTCGGATCGCAGGCGAACGCGCCCGTATCCTCCCAGGCCTGGTAGACGCGTGATTCCACGCTGGCCGGCTCGTACGCCCGGCCGATCCGCTGTTCTGGCATGGTCAGGTCGGTTCGTCGGAACGGGGGCCCTCAGGCCGGGATGTGAGCTCGGCGCGGAGCAGTTCGCGGACCGTCGCGTGGAGATTCTCGCGGAGCCACGCCCGGATCAGCTCGTCCACCCGGCGGCGCACGTACTCATCGAGCGGGTCGTCCACGCGGTCCTCGAGGCCTGCGGACACCGGGCCTTCCGGGCGGGGACCTGCCCGCTCCAGGTCGGCCCGGATCGCCTCCAGCGTCGCCTCGATCCGGTCCTGCGACGGTGCGGTCACGAACGGCTCAGAGGCCCAGTTGCTCGGCCGTCATCCGGCCGGTGGCGCGGAGCAGCCCGTAGGCCGCCACCTGCAGGACGTGCCGCGCCTCGTCGAGGCGGTCCTCGGCGACCAGCAGCTCCTGGTTGGCGTTCAGCACGTCGAGGGTGGTGCGGTTGCCGACCTCGGCCTCGCGGCGGACCCCCTCGGAGGCGATGCGGTTCGCGCGCGCCGAGGATTCGAGCGCCGTGATGGTCTCCGACGCACTCCGGAAGCGGTGCCACGCGCTCAGCGCCTGCAGCCGGACGCCCCGCATCTCGGCATCGAGCTCGCGCCGCGTCTGCCCCAGCAGCTCGTCGCTGCTGCGCACCGCGGCATCGACGCGCCCGCCCGACCACAGCGGGACGGTCGCGCCGATCCCGATCGAGAGGTCCGTCGACGACTGGAAGAACGTATTCGGGTTGCGTGCGTAGGTCGCAGTCCCGGTCACGTCGAACGTCGGCAGGATCTGGAGCGCCATCGTGTCCTTGCCCCGGGTCGCCGCGTCCACCCGGGCCCGCCGCATGAGCACCGCGGGGTGCATGTTGACGGCGCTGTCCTCGACCTCGATCTCGCTCGCCGGAACCGGCGGGAGCTCGTTCGGGTAGGCCGCGTTTTCCGCGAACTCGGAACCGGTCGCGAGGCGGTACTCCCGGAGCGCCTGGTCCAAGTCCTGTTCACGGTTCAGCCGGTCGGCCCGGCGGTCGGCCAGTCGCGCCTCGGCCTGGGCGACGTCGGTCGGGGTCACGTCACCGACCTCGAAGCGTTCCTGCGTCGCCTTGAGATCGCTCTGCACCAGCTCCTCGCCCTTGACGGCGAGTTCCAGCCGGGCCCGGGCCCGGAACACGTTCAGGTAGGCGATCACCGCGTCGTGCAGAACCTGCTGCTCGACCACCTGCAGCTGGTAGCGGGCGGCGTCGAGCAGCGACTGCTCCACGCCGACACGCCCGCGGACCCGGCCGAAGTCAAAAACCCGCTTGGAGAGCGTCAACCGCGCCGACGTGAACAGCGGCTTGGCCTCGCTCTGGCTGGACCCGCTGGCCATCTTTGCCGTCCGTTCGGTCATGGAGGCGCCGAAATCCCCGGTCGCGGTCAGGCTGTTCCCCAGCCCGACCTCGTCCACGCTGGCCTCCGCGATGCGCACCTGCGCGCGCGCGGTCTGGATGGCCGGATGCCAGGCGTGCGCCTCGGCAATCGCCGTCTGCAGGGTCTCCGCGGCGGCAACGGGTGCGGCCAGCAGGCCCCAGGCCATCGCGAGCGGAAGCAGCCGGCGCACGGTTGCGCGCCCCGGCAGGCCCGGTTCAGGGCTCGAATAGGTCAGTCGCATTGGGCACCCGGCATGCCGTCCTCGATCCACTCGACGGCCAGCACTCCTTCTGGGGGGTTCACGCAACGGGCAGCGTACCGCTTGATGTCCACCAGTTCGACACGCTCCTCCTCGTCGTTCCAGCGGGTGACACCGATCGCCGACGCCTGGATGGCCTGATGCCCCTTGCCGAGCGCCAGCTCCACAGGCCCCGACGGGGTGTCCCATTCCAGGTACTCGAAGGCGTCGATCACCTCCTCGTTGGTCGGGAAACGTCCGAGCTCCGCCGCCGCCTTCTCGAACGCAGCCTTGACGGCCAGGATCGCCATGGCCGCCTTGTGGGAGGGCTGCGTGGTGAGCTTCCCGTACTGCTCCTTGAAACCCGCCCGGAACCAGTCCGCAAGCTCGGTGTCCGGCGAGAAGTCGCCGTGCGGGCCCCGGGCGCCCACGATCACGCCGTCCGGGACGTTCCGTCCCAGCATCGGCAGCACGTGATCGGCGGCGACCATCACAACGTGGCGGTTCATGAAGAGGCCGCGCTGGGCGCCCTGCAGCACGAAGGCCTCCAGGTCCGCCCCCCACAGCGAAGTGTGGATCACCTCCGGGGCGCGGACGGTGAGCGCCGAGATTTCGGTGCTGTACTGCCCGGCGAAGAGCTTGGGGAACTGCTCGGTCACCGATTCCACACCCGGGTACAGGACGCCCATGGCGCTCGAGAAGTCGGCCCAGGCGTCGAGGCCCCATGCGTAGTTCTGGTTGATCCCGGCCATCGTCGCGATGTCCGGGTCGATGTCGTGCAGGTAACGGACCGCGGAAATGTTGTCCATGGCCGCGTGCGGGCCGGTGCGGAAGACGTAGCGGTAGTCCGCCTCCTCGAAGACACGGGGCGTGCCGCAGTCGACCAGGATCGTGAGCTGGCGGAGTTCCTCCGCCACCGGCGGGATCGCGAGGCAGTCGCCGGAGGAGATGTAGCCCATGACCAGGTCAACGTTCCGGCGCTCGACCATGTTCCGGAACTCGGTGACTTGCTTGGTGGGGCCCCCGGACTCGTCGACGACGAAGAACTCGACCTGGGCGCCCGCGATGCCCGGCGTGTCGTACGGCGCCGGGACCTCGCCCGCGTTGATGGCATTGACCATGAACTCGAAGCCCTCGAAGTTCGGAATGCCGAAGCTTCCCGCCGCGGGCCCGGACAGGAAGGCCACGTAGCCGATGGTGAGAGTGCGGCCCTCGCCGGATTCCTGGGCGTGCAGGGCTGCAGGCGCCAGGCCCAGCAGGACGGTGCAGGCCAGGGCACTCGGCATGCGCCAAAGAGCTGATCTCATGAAGTACGGTCTCCCGGGGCTGGCGCGCGCTCGCTGTTCGCGCCCCCGCACAGGGTACCCGAAGTCGCGGCCAACTTCCTGCGCCGCTGCCTGCACGGCGCAGGTAACGGCCAAGCGCCGGCAGAAGGATTCCCGGCGTCGTGGCACTGGTGCCCGAGGTCCGCGCCTCGAAGAGGGTCGCGGGCGCGCCGCTAGCCCTCTTCCGGTCCCGCAGCGTCCGTGCCGATCGCCTCGCCGAGTTTCATCAGGGCTTCGCGGAGCGGGGCGTGCCGGACATCCGCGGTCCGCGCCGCCGCATGCCGCTGCACGCCTTCCGTCGGCGTCGTCCCGATCCGGCCGGCCGGTGCCAGTCGGATCCGGCCTTCCACCGGCCCCTGCCTGATCGCGATCCGCTTCACCACCTGCAGGCCGTATGTCGTGGCGATCCGCTCCATCACCATGGCGCTCCGGTGCTGGAACTCGGTGGCGAACGCGGGCTCGACGCGGACGGTCAGGACGCCCCCCCGCGAGAGGCTCACGGGGGCCGTCCGGCGGGCCAGCTGCGGCCCGATGATCTCGTGCCAGTGGCGGATCAGCGCCGTTTCCCGGAACCCGCGCTTCCGGAGCAACGGGCGGACGGCCTCTTCGGCGGCACTCCCGAGCGGCCGGTTGCCCCGCCGCGGCGGCTCCCGGCGCCCTTTCCCGTGCTGCGCCGCGCCGCCTGCCGCCCGTCGCTCAGGCGGCATCTCTCGATGCGATCGCCGACAGGCGGGACTGGTACTCGGCCTCGGGCACGAACCGGCCCTCCGGCCAGAACCCCCAGCCGCGCACCCGCCGCCCGGTCGCGAACAGGGTCGTCGCCGGAATCCAGGTGCCCTCGGCGTCCCGGGGGAGCCCCAGGCAATGGGCGTGGGCGGCTGGGCGGCAGACGAGGTTCCCGGGCACCAGCCGATGGCGCGACGGCGGTCCGGCCGTCCCGCCGGCCGTCTTCCACACCTCCGTCTGCTCGCCGAAGAGCAGCCAGGACGCGCTCGGCCAGGGGTGGTCGTGCAGGACCGTCTCGTCAGGCTGCAGGAAGCGGTGCAGGTAGAGCGCGAACTGGCTCCGCCCCGTCTGTTTGGGCCGCAGGTGCCAGCGCAGCAGGTAGGGCTGGATCCGCCCGTCCGCGTCGCGCACGCCCGAATCCGGCCGGTAGATGGTCTCGTGCGGCGGAATGCGCGTGATGATCTCGTCGCAGAGCGCGAAGAGATCGGGGACCGGCTCGGTCCGGGCCACCGAATAGGCCATGGCCGCCTGGTCCGATCGGGCGAGGAGATCGAGCGGCTGGGCCGCGCGGCCGACCTCGGCCGCCAACTCATCCCAGAGTCTTCCCGGTTGTGCGTGGGATTTCCGTGTAGCAGACTGATTCATAGGACTAGTTTTATGGCCGCCACCTGCGATCGTCACGCGTCTCTGTACGCAACCCGCCGCCCTCCTGCAAGCGGCGGGGCCCGCATCCCCGGCCGGCCCGCTCCCCGCCCCTAGTGCCCGCGCGTCCCACGCCTGACGCCGGGCAATTGCTCGCCTGGTTCAAGCGGCACCGGCGGGCCCTCCCGTGGCGCGGTCCGTGGGGGCGGAAGCGCGATCCCTATCACGTCTGGCTCAGCGAGATCATGCTGCAGCAGACCCAGGCCGCCACGGTCGCGCCGCGGTACGAGGCGTTCCTGGCCCGCTGGCCGACCGTGGGCGCGCTGGCGGCGGCCGAAGAGCGGGAGGTCCTCGACGCCTGGGCCGGGCTGGGGTACTACCGGCGCGCACGGAACCTCCACCGTGCCGCCAGAGTCGTCGCCGAGACTTGCAACAGCCGGTTTCCGGACACGGTCCGGGCGCTTGAAACGCTACCCGGGGTCGGGGCCTATACCGCCGCTGCCATCGCGGCCCTGGCGTTCGGCGTGCGGACGGTGGCCGTGGACGGCAACGTCGCCCGGGTCCTGGCACGGGTATTCGCGATGGCCGACCCCGCCGGCCCGGCGTCGCGACGGCTGCAGGCGATGGGCGCCGACCTGGCGCCCGAGTCCCTCTCCGGCGAGTTCGCCGAGGCGCTGATCGAACTGGGCGCGCTGGTCTGCCGGCCGCGCGAGCCCCGGTGCGACAGCTGTCCGTGGCAGGGCGCGTGCAAGGCCTTCCGGACGGGCCGGACGGCGGACTTCCCGGTGTCGGTCCCCAGGAAGCGCCCGGCCGTCCGCTACAGCGTCGCCTTCCGGCTGACCAACCGCTGCGGCGAGGTGCTGCTCCGACGGCAGTCGGACCCGGGGCCGTTCCAGGGGATGCTCGTGCTCCCCGCGACCCCCTGGGGCGCCTCCCGCCCCTCGCCGGCCGCCGTGCGGGCGGCCGCGCCGCCGGCCACCGCCTGGCGCCGCGTGGCGGGGCGGGTCGAGCACGGCCTCACGCACCTCACCCTCCGGACCGAGATCCGCGCCGGCGCGACGACGCGCGACCCCGCCCCGGGCGAAATCTGGCATCCCGGGCGGGACGATGGCCGGCGCCTCCCCGCGTATACGCGGAAGCTCCTCGCGCACGGAGCGGCCCCCGAACCCGCCGAGGCGACGCGCTGAACGGGCGGGCGGTTTTCCTGACGCCGAATTCGCTCCGGATCGGAGCCGTCACGGGCCGGACGGCACCAAATTGACCCGCCTGCGGGCCCGGCTACAGTCCATCTTGTCGCCGGCTCGCCGGACGGAGTCCGGGATCTGACCCGCGGTTCCCGTCGCCGCCCTCGGGCCCGGGCGGGCATTCCGGCGCCGCAACCGTGAGCTTTGCCATGCAGGTGAACCGCAACCTCTTCGGGATCGCCGGGGCCGCGCTGCTGGCCCTCGCGGTCGCACTGCCCGCTGCCGACGCGGCCGGCAAGCGCATGGTCTTCGGCGGTGGGCCGGCCGGCGGCACGTTCCAGATCGTCGCCAACGCCATCCAGACCTACGGGCCGGTCAAGGAGGCCGAGGACTACACGGTCAAGGCGCAGTCGTCGGCGGGCTCCCTCGAAAACCTCCGCCGGATCAACCGCGGCAAGATGCAGTTCGGGGTGGTGTACTCGGGCCACGTGTACCTGGGCCGGGAAGGCCAGCTGAAGAATGACGACCGCACGTACGAGGACGTGCTTGCCGTCGCCTACCTGTACGGCGCGCCGGCCCAACTGATCGTCCGCCAGGGGTCGGGGATCAAGAGCGTGAAGGACCTCGTCGGCAAGAAGGTCGGGGTCGGGAATGCCGGCTCCGGCGCCTTCGCGAACTGCGAGCTCTTTTTCACCCACATGGGCGTCTGGGACGCGATCGAGCGGAACGCGATGGGCTACAACGACGCGGCGGCCGCGTTCGGCAACCGTCAGCTCGACGCATTCTGGCTGTTCACGGCCTTCCCGAGCGGGGCCGTGATCATGGCCGCCCAGACCTACGACATCGATCTCGTCGACCTGGCAGCTGACGCGGAGGGGACCGGCTTCTTCGAGCGGTACCCCTACTTCTCCAGTCTCGCCGTCCCCGCCGGTACCTACCGGGGCGTGGATTACGCGGCGCCCTCCTTCCAGGACTCGGCGCTGTGGGTCGCCAACGCGAACGTCCCGGACGACGTGGTCTACGACCTGCTCTCCAGGATCTACACCGATGCCGGGCTCGCGTACATGCGGAAGCAGAAGGAGACCTTCAAGGAAATGAGTGTGGAGGGCGCGCTCAAGGGGATCGTGACACCGTTGCATCCGGGCGCCGAGCGGTTCTGGCGGGAGCAGGGCCTGCTGCAGTGAGCAGAACCCCGGCCGGCACCTAGGGATGGAGCTGCTCTATTTCACCGTCGCGGCGATCGCGCTCTACTTCGTCTCCGACTGGATCGTGGACCGGATCGAGCGTGCGGCGGGACGCCGTTTCGAACACCGCACGCTGCTCTTCTTCGCCATCATCTTCGCTCTCGGGACGGTCGTCTTCTGGCTGATTCGAGCACTCACGGGCGGATCGTAGTGAGTTGAATGATGGCGGGTTTTGGGGTATACTGCCCGTCTACTGCCTCACCCTGACTCGAGCGCATCGCGGCGAGGCAGAGAGAAGGGGCAAATCATGACAGATACAGGTCAAGACGCTGGTTCGCCGGAGCAACCGGTCGAGCGCGTGCCCTTCATGCAGCGCTTGCTGGACAACCCGTTCCTGCTGCTCTTCCTGGGTGTCGCCGTGCCAGCGGTTCTCTATCTCATGTGGGGCCTCATGGAGGTAGCCCAGATTCCCATCGCGCAATAATCCGGAGGCCCCGACATGGCCATTCACCCGCCTGAAAAACGGATCTGGTGGAACGAGCCGCTCGAAAAATCGGAAATCACCTGGATCACGATCGCGTTTATCTGGGGCCTGGTGATGTTCTTCACCATGGTCTTCTGGCACTTCACCGGCGAACAGAACCTCTCGAACGAGGCCTACCGAATCCACCCCGAAACGTTCGCCGAGCGCACCGAGGCAATGGTGGACCAGTACACGGTGCGCGAGGAGGGGGAGACGGGCCTGCCCGTCGTGCGTCCGCCCCCGGGCAGCGACGTGTACATGCTCGCGCGCCTCTGGGAGTGGTGGCCGATCCTCGAGCTGGAGGAAGGGAAGGACTACCGCCTGCACCTCTCCTCGATGGACTGGCAGCACGGCTTCTCGCTGCAGCCGGAGAACATCAACATCCAGATCCATCCCGGCTACGAGCTAGTGCTGACGCTGACGCCCGAGGGCGTCGGGGAGTACGGGGTCGTGTGCAACGAGTACTGCGGGATCGGCCACCACCAGATGGTGGGCAAGATCCACGTGGTCGCCGCGGAATAGGGAGCTAGTCATGGCGAGCATCGCGCATACCGGTTCACTGCCGAGAGCTGCGGAATTCCGGACCTGTCCCGACACCGGCCTCAGGGTAGATCTTGCGGCCGAAAAGCTGATCCGGTGGAACGCGGTCGTGGCCGTCGTGTTCCTTGCCATCGGGGGCCTCTTCGGCCTGCTGGTGGCGCTGACGCGCTGGCCGGCGGTCCACCTGCTGCCCGCGGAGTGGTTCTACCTGGCCCTGACGGCGCACGGCGCCGACGTCCTGCTGTTCTGGGTCATCTTCTTCGAAATTGCCATCCTCTACTTCGCCTCCGCGATCCTGCTCAACTGCCGGCTCGCGACCCCCCGGATGGCGTGGCTCGGGTTCTGGCTGATGCTGGCCGGCGCCCTCCTCGCCAACGTGGCGGTCCTGCAGGGCGAATCGAGCGTCATGTTCACGTCCTACGTGCCCATGCAGGCGGCCCCCCACTTCTATCTCGGCCTGATCCTCTTTGCGGTCGGCGCCCTGGTGGCCGTGGCCGTGTTCTTCGGCACGCTGGTAATCGCGAAGGACGAGGGCACCTACGAGGGCTCGGTCCCGCTGGTCACGTTCGGCGCCATCGCCGCGGCGGTGATCGCGGTGTTCACGATCACCTCGGGCGCCATCATCCTCATTCCCACCTTCCTCTGGTCGATCGGCCTGATCAGCCACATCGACCCGGTGATGTACAAGGTCGTGTGGTGGGGCATGGGCCACTCCTCCCAACAGATCAACGTCTCGGCCCACGTGGCCGTGTGGTACGCCATCGCCGCCATGGTGCTGGGAGCCAAGCCCCTGTCCGAGAAGGTGAGCCGCTTCGCCTTCCTCATGTACATCCTGTTCCTGCAGATCGCCGCCGCCCACCACCTCCTGGTGGAACCCGGCATCAGCTCGGAATGGAAGATCTTCAACACGAGCTACGCGCTCTACCTCGCGGTGCTCGGAAGCCTCATCCACGGCCTGAGCGTCCCCGGCGCCATCGAGGCGGCCCAGCGCCGGCGAGGCTATACCAAGGGCGTGTTCGAGTGGTTGCGGAAGGCCCCGTGGGGCAATCCCGCCTTCTCGGGGATGTTCCTGTCGCTCGTCATGTTCGGCTTCCTCGGCGGGATCTCGGGCGTGGTGCTGGGCTCGGAGCAGATCAACCTGCTCATGCACAACACCATGTACGTGCCCGGGCATTTCCACGGCACCGTGGTCGCGGGGACGACGCTCGCCTTCATGGCGATCACCTACCTCGTGGTGCCGCTGATCTTCCGCCGCGAGATCATGTTCAAGAAACTGGCGCAGTGGCAGCCGTACGTCTTCGGCCTCGGCGTCGGCGGGATCTCGCTCTTCATGATGGGAGCGGGCACGCTCGGCGTCAGCCGGCGCCACTGGGACATCACCTTCGCCGATGCGCCCGTGGCGTTTGACTACCCCGGCACGGCGTTCCTCATGATGGGGCTGAACGGCGTGTTCGGCGTCCTCTCGGCCCTGGGCGGCCTGATGTACATCGTGGTCGTGGTCAGCTCGGTTTTCTTCGGAGAACGACGGACCGAGGAGAAGGCGAAGGCCGAACCCCTGCTGCCCCAGGGCGGCGCCGAGGCGGTGGCGAGCTACGGCAGCGAGGGCACGCTCAAGCTGCCGGGCACGATCACGCTCGTGGCGATCTTCTTCGTGGCGTTCGTGCTCTACTACTTCGTCAACTGGAAGTTCCTCTCGGAGGTCTGGCCTTTGAGTTGAGCGGAGGCGTCCCGGCATGGCGGCAGACATCCGTGAGCTGTGCGGTGTCTTCAAGCTGCGGATCGGATTCGCGATTGCCCTGAGCGCCTTGGCGGGCCTGGCGGTGACGCCCGGTCCGTCCGTCCCGTTCTGGAACGCCGTGGCACTCGCCCTCGCCGTACTCCTCGGCGCCGCGAGCGCCGGCGCCTTCAACCAGTTCGCCGAGCGCGACCTCGACGCGCGCATGGTCCGCACCCGTGACCGGCCCTTCGTCTCGGGCCGCTACACCGCTGGCCCGGCCTGGCTCGCGATCATCGCTGCGCTGCTGGTGGCGTCCGTGACGCTCGCCGCCTGGGCCACCAACCTGGTGGCCGCCGCCCACGTGTTCCTCGGCGCCTTCGTCTACGGGATCGTCTACACCGTGTGGCTCAAGCGCCGCACCTGGCTCAACATCGTGATCGGCGGCCTCTCCGGCAGCTTCGCGGTGCTGGCGGGCGCGGCCGCCGTCGATCCGACCCCCTCCGCCCTGCCGGTCTGCCTCGCCGTCGTGCTGTTCCTCTGGACGCCGCCGCACTTCTGGAGCCTGGCGATGGCGACGCGCGACGACTATGTCCGCGCCGGGGTCCCGATGCTGCCCGTCGTGATCGGCGATGCACGGGCGGCCAGGGTCATCCTGGTCCATACCGTCGCGCTCGTCGCTGCGTCCCTGCTGCCGTTCTTCTTCGGACTCGGCCTGGTCTATCTCGCGCTGGCGGTGATCGGCGGCTGGCTATTCTTGGAGAAGAGCATCGCGCTCGTGCGGGCGCCCGGGCCGGCAGCGGCGGAAGCGAACTTCAAGGCCTCCCTGCTGCAGCTCTCGTTGATCCTGGTCGGGGCCATGGCGGACGGATGGTTGCCCCTTTAGGGCGGGTTGGCGCGTGGGCCCTCGCGGCGCTTTGCCTGCTCCCGGCCCTGCCGGGACTGGCGGCGGCCCCGGCCACGACCGGCTTCGATCCTGACCAGGCGCTCGCGGACAGCCAGGCGGCCCTGGGACGGACCCTCACGGGCTACGAATTCCGCGATTCGTCATTGCGACGGGTCACGCTCTCCGAGTTTCGCGGCCGCCCGCTGCTGATCAACCTGGTCTACACCAGCTGCGCCTTCGGCTGCCCGCTCGTCATCGAGACGCTGGCGGACGCCGTCGACGTCGCGCGCGACGCGGTCGGCCGGGAGAGTTTCCAGGTGCTGACCGTGGGCTTCGACACGCGGATGGACACGCCCGAGCGGATGCGGGAATTCGCCGCGAACCACGGGATCCGCGACGACGGCTGGCGGTTCGCCAGCGCCGATGCCGAGACCATCGCCCGGCTGTCGAAGGAGCTGGGCTTCCTGTTCTTCCCGTCGCCGAAGGGCTTCGACCATCTCACCCAGACGACGGTCGTCGACGCGGACGGCGTCGTCTACCGCCAGGTGTACGGGGCGATGTTCGATCCGCCGTTCCTGGTGGAGCCGTTGAAGGACCTGGTCTTCGGGCGCCGGAGCATGCCGACGTCATACGAGGGGCTGATCAACCGCATCCGCCTGTTCTGCACGATCTACGACCCGTGGAGCGGCCGCTACCGGTTCGATTACTCCCCCTTCATCGGCATCGCCGTCGGCGCCGCCTTGCTCGGCACCCTGGGCTTCTTCGTCGCCCGCGGCTGGCTCCGGCATCGCCGCCCGCGCACGCGGACCTGACGGCGGCGGACCGGCGCGTGACGGCGCTCCAACGCGTCCTGCGGCCGGCATTCTGGCGCCTCGACTCCTGGGCGTCGGGGGTGTTCGGGGCCGCCTGGAACCCCCTCTACAACCTCGGCGCGCTGGGCTTCTTCTGCTACTGGATCGTCGCGGTCAGCGGGATCTACGTCTACGTCTTCTTCGATACCGGCGTCACCGAAGCCTACGACTCCGTCGCCTACATGACGGAGGACCAGTGGTACCTCGCCGGCGTGATGCGGAGCCTGCACCGGTACGCCGGGGACGCCCTGGTCGTGGTCATGGTGGTGCATCTCGTTCGCGAGTTCGCCTATGACCGATTTCGCGGCGCACGCTGGTTCAGCTGGCTCACCGGCGTCCCGATCATCCTGCTGGTCCTCGCATCCGGCATCACCGGCTACTGGCTGGTGTGGGACCAGCTCGCGCAGTACGTCGCCATCACCACCACGGAGTGGCTCGACTGGTTGCCGATCTTCGGCGAGCCCATCGCCCGCAATTTCCTCGCGCCCGACGCGCTCGATGACCGGTTCTTCACTCTGCTCGTGTTCCTGCACATCGCCGTGCCGCTGCTGTTGCTGCTGGCGCTGTGGCTGCACCTGCAACGCGTGAGCCGGCCGCGCATCAACCCGCCGCGCGGCCTGGCGGCGGCCAGCTTCGCGGCGCTGCTCGCCCTGTCGCTCGTCGTGCCGGCGACGAGTCATGCGCCGGCCGATCTCGCGAAGGTGCCGACGGTCCTCGACCTCGACTGGTTCTACCTCGGGTTCTACCCCCTGCTGGACCTCTGGTCCCACGGCACGGTGTGGGCCACGGCGGCAGTGCTGACGTTCACGATTGCTGCCATGCCGTGGCTGCCGCCGTTTCGCCGTCCCGCGGTCGCGCGGGTCGATCTCGACAACTGCAACGGCTGTGCCCGCTGTGCCGAGGACTGCCCGTTCAACGCGATCTCGATGGAGCGCCGCACCGACGGCAAGCCGTTCGACCGGGAGGCGGTCGTGAAGGGCTCACTCTGCGTGAGCTGCGGCATCTGCGCGGGGTCCTGCCCGACGGCGACCCCCTTCCGCCGCGCCGGCGCTCTCGTCCCGGGGATCGAGCTGCCTGACGCCACGCTGGTGGCCTTGCGGGACCGGCTCGACCGCATGGCGGATGCGGACGGCCAGCAGGTCTACGTCATCGCCTGTGAGCACGGGGTGAGGCCGGAGACGCTCCGGCGCCCGGGCCTCGCCGTGGCCGAGCTGCCCTGCGTCGGCGCCCTGCCCCCCTCGTTCATCGACTACCTCCTGGGCCGCTGCGGCGCCGCCGGCGTCTACCTGGCCGGTTGCGCCGAGGGAAACTGTCACTTCCGTCTTGGCGACACGTGGACCGACGCCCGCCTGGACCGCCGGCGGGACCCGGGCCTCCGCAAACGGGTGCCACGTGAACGCGTGCGCTGCGACGGGTTCGAGGCGCACCAGTCGTCCAGGCTGCAGCAGTCCGTCGAGACCTTCCTCGACGATGTCCGCAAGCTGCCGCCGCAGGAGGTTCCCTCCGCCCGGCAGCTCGGCGCGCGCCTGGGACGCGCACGCGAGACTGGAGGCGTCCGCAGCCCATGACCAGGGTGCTCCGCTACGCGGGCCAGGCCGCCGTGCTCGCCGCCTTTGTCGCGGCGGTCGGGTTCTTTTCGGGCAATCCATCGTTCCGCCATTTCCCCGAGGGGGAGGCCCTCCTCAAGGTGAGCTTCACGCACGGCGGGGACCGGAAGGTCGAATGCCGGAAACGGACGCGCGAGGAACTTGCCGAACTGGCGGCCAACATGCGGAGCGCAATGGACTGCCCGCGCGAACGGGTGGAGCTGCGCTTCGAGATCGACCTCGACGGGGTGCCGCTCTACCAGGCGCTGCTGCCGCCGACGGGGCTGGCCGGGGACGGCCCGTCTCGCATCTACGAACGGTTTGCCCTCCCCGCCGGCCGTCACGTCCTCGATCTCCGCCTGCGCGATTCCCGGCGGAGCGAAGGTTTCGATCATGTCGCCCGGAAGGCCGTCGAGTTTGCCGCCGGGCAAAGCGTGGCCGTCGATTTCCGCGGCGGCGACGGATTCATCATCCGATGACCGGCTATGTGCACGGGACAGTCC
Organism: Alphaproteobacteria bacterium; assembly: GCA_022825235.1. Classification (GTDB taxonomy): domain Bacteria; phylum Pseudomonadota; class Alphaproteobacteria; order TMED109; family TMED109; genus VXPW01. The sequence continues at coordinate 29,099 of JAJDYI010000079.1, forward strand.
CGGGGAGGACGTCATGGCGCTGATCGCCTGGCGCAAGGCCTTCGAAATCGGGATCGAGGCGGTCGATCACGAGCACCGCGAGCTGATCGAGCTCATCAACGAGCTCCATGAGGGGCTCGGGCGTGGCGCCAAGCGCGAGACGGTGGCCGAATTTCTCGGTGAGATCCACGCCCGCATCTCCGCGCATTTCGCCCTCGAGGAACGCGTGATGCGCGAGCTGGAATACGACGAGTACGCGGACCACAAGGAAGACCACGAGACTCTGCTGGACGACATCAGGGACATCATGGACGCGTTCGAGGAAGGCAGCTATGCCGAGTTCGAGGCGGAACTGGGTGAGCAGCTGGAAACGTGGTTCGGCGGGCACTTCCGCACGAAGGATGCCCGCCTGCACACCTTCCTCCATGACCGGGGCTTGTGATCGAGAGCTGCGCGTCCATCGACGCGGCAGGGCCGCTGCACGGCCAGCTGAACATTCGAACACCACGCGTCCCGCTCCTGCACGCCCCGCCGGGCGCCGCGCGGGGTTGTGTCCCTCGGCGTGGTGTAGCAGCGGCAAGCTCGCCGCTGCGCAACCAAGGCGCCGGCGGTGGCGGTGGGAACCTCGCCAATGATTGCCGGAAAGAGTCTCGCTAGGTTGGCAACGGCCGCGCCCTCGGCAACCGCATCACTTGCGGTTACCGGCTTCCGCGTGCCGACGGTCGAGTTCCGCAAGCAGCTTCAGTCCGCGCCCAGTATCACCGCGCGCCGCACGCATCCGAAACCGCATTTCGGTGTCGTGTTCGGCCAATGCCCTTACCGCAAGCTCTTCCATCAGCTGATTCAGGCTCAGGCCACGCCGTGCCGCCATTGCCGCCAACCGGTCGCGATGCGCATCGGGAAGCCGAATTGTCAATGTCGCCACGTCAGTCGTCCTCCTTCAGCCAGGCCACCGGGGGCACGACACGGAAACCGTCGAAAACCAACTCGCCCGCCTCCATATCCCTCGTATTACCCGTCAAAATCCATGCTGCATTTCCCGCAACCGCCAGTTCGACCAAGTGGTTGTCGGACTCGTCCCGGAGGTTCGGGCGCCAGAGATATGAGATGTTGATCCACTCGCAGGCACCAAGAACGGCATCCAACAGCGCCGTCCGGTCTTCTGGACCGATTGGTGCCGCGGCGAACAACTTCTCCCTCGACAGGACATCCTCATACTCCAGAAACAACGCGTTGCCGGTCAGGGGCCGCGCCGTACCGGTCAGACACCTTCGCAAGACCTCCCGGGCCGCGCCGTCGGGGTCTGGATTGTGCCGGCGGGGCTTTGCGCCCCGTCGGTACGGGCCTTGCCAGCCCGATTTAGGGGCGGCTCCATCTGGCTCGGTAAGGCTCTGAATCTCCTGCCTATATCATGCATATCTGCCCCATGTACAGCCTCCACGGTGATTTGTTCGGGCTAGCACCCCGATCCTGACCATAATGCCCGGAAGATGTTCGATGAACTGAATCGCGTCGAGCGGTGGATCTTCGACGGCCTGTCGCTCGGCCTCGTCAGCTTCTACTCGTACGCAGCCGTACTCGACCCGGCCGCGACGCAGTTCCACCGCGGCATCTACGTCGTCATCACCTACGTTCTCGTGTTCCTCCTCTACCGGTCCCGGAGCCGGCTGGGCAGGATCTGCGACTACCTGCTGATCGCCGCTTCCATCGCCTGCATCGGCTACTGGATGTGGAACTTCGAGGCCATCAACTACCGGGTCGGCGCCGAGACGGAGCTCGACCAGTGGATCGCCGTGGCGGGCGTCCTGCTCGGGATCGAGCTGGCCCGCCGGGTGGTCGGCAACGTCTTCGTCGTACTCAGCGTCGTCATGCTGATCTACGGCGTCTACGGGGAGTACGCGCCGGAACTCATCTCGCACGCCGGGGACACCTTCCCCGAGCTCTGCACCAGCATCTTCTACAAGAGCGACGGCGTGTTCGGGATCATGGCCAACGTCCTGGCGACGTACGTGATCCTCTTTGTCATCTTCGGAGCCTATCTCGAAGCGAGCGGGGCCCAGCGCTTCTTCGTGGATTTCCCGCTGGCGGCAGTCGGGCACCGGACGGGCGGCCCCGCCAATGTGTCCGTCATCGCGAGCGGCCTCTTCGGATCCATTTCCGGGAGCGCCATCGCCAACACCGTCTCGACGGGCAACTTCACCATCCCGATGATGAAGAAGGCCGGCTTCAAGCCCCATGTGGCCGGCGGCATCGAGCCAGCGGCTTCGATCGGCGGGATGTTCATGCCGCCCATCATGGGCGCCGGCGGCTTCATCATGGCCGAGCTCACGGGCGCCCCCTACTCCACCATCATGCTCGTCGCCGTCGGCCCGGCCCTCATCTACTTCTTCAGCGTGTTCGTGATGGTGCACTACGAGGCCAAGCGCTACGGCATCAGAGGGGAGCCATCAGCGCAATCGGCCGGCACGATCTTCCGGCGCGGCTGGTACTACAGCCTGCCGCTCGTGGTCATCACCGTGCTCATGCTGGCGGGGTTCTCGCCGGGCTACTCCGCCATCCTGGGGCTCGTCGCCTGCCTTGCCGTGAGCTGGATCCGGAAGGACACCCGCATCGGCCCGAGGCGGTTCCTGGTGGCCGCCCGCACCGGCGCCCAGAACAGCCTCAAGATCGGCGCCACCGTGGGCGTGATCGGCATCATCATCGGGGTCCTCACGTACAGCGGCCTGGTGCTCACCTTCGCCGACATCGTGATCGCCCTGGCCGACGGCCGGCTCTGGCTCACCATCCTGCTCATCGCCCTCGCATCCCTGATCCTCGGCATGGGTGTGCCGGTGACCGCCGCCTACCTCATCACTGCCGTGGTCGCGGTGCCGCCGCTCACGGAACTCGGCGTGAACCCCATCGCCGCGCACATGATCGTCTACTGGCTGTCGCAGGATTCGAACGTCACGCCGCCGGTCTGCATCGCGGCCTTCACGGGAGCGGCCATCGCGAAGGCCAACATGTGGAAGACCGCCTTCTCCGCGTTCAGGTTCGCGAAGTTCCTCTATCTGGCCCCCTTCATCTTCGGCTACGTGCCGGCATTTTCCCTCGACGGAAGCCCGCGCGACATTGCGGTCGCCTTTGCCCTGATCCTCGTGGGAACCTGGGCCTACTCCTGGTTCCTGAGCGGCATCTGGATCGACCGGATCAAGCGCAGCAGGTCAAACGCCTGACGGCCGCTCGGGCGGGCCCGGCATCCACGCTTCCGCGCAAATGCCCCGCCACGCGGCTCGTTGCACAGCGGAAGCCGGCTCCGGCGGATTGCCAGTCACCCGGGCAGCGCCCGATCAACGGCTCTTCCGCTCCTTCGGCGGGTCGACCGGCGCCTCCGCCTCGATCCAGGCCTCCATCCCGCCCTGCAGGTGGGCCACCGGGCGGAGCCCCATGTCCTGTGCGGTCTTGGCCGCGAGCGCCGATCGCCATCCCCCGGCGCAGTAGAAGACGAACGTCTTGTCCTCTGCGAACACCGGCTTGTGGTACGGGCTTTCCGGGTCGATCCAGAACTCGAGCATCCCGCGCGGCACGTGGTGCGCCCCGGCCACGGTTCCGGTCCGCGCCACCTCGCGGATATCGCGCAGGTCGATGAAGACGACATCCTCGCGCCCGTGCAGCGCGACCGCTTCGCTGACGTCAAGCGTGCGGACCGCGGCGTCTGCCTCCGCAACCAGGTCCCTGAATGAGCGAGTGATGGTCTGGGGCACGTCTCTGCCTCCCCTGTGCTCGTGGATGCAGCGGCCAGCGTACCGCATCTGGCGGCTGGCTGGCTTCACCGGAGATGGCCCAACGCCGACCGGGGCAGTTTCGCCCTTGACGAAAGGGGGTTATGTATACGTGCCTTGTCCCGAGGGTCTCGCATGGGTTTCAAGGCGGCGATCTGACGTTCTGGATGGCCAGTGTGTCGTCCGGGTCGGAGATCTGTCGTCCCGGCGTTCCAGGGATATCGCGAAGTGTGATCGGGGATTGACGATGGACGGAACAGCACCGGGCGATCTGACGATGACACCGCAGGCCATGCGGCAATTGGCGGCCAAGGCGACGGAGGCCCTCGTCGAACGCATCACCGGACTTGAGAACGACAAGGCCTGGGACGGCGAATTTCGCAATGTGCTGGAGGGGCAGCTGGGCGGCCCGCCGCCGGAGGCCGGCCTACCCGCCGAGGACGTGCTCGCGCTCGTGGTGCGGCAGGTTCTTCCGTTTGCGGCGCGGTTGGACCATCCGCGGTTCTTCGGTTTCGTTCCGTCGTCGCCTACCTGGCCGAGCGTGATTGCGGACTTCCTCGCTGCCGGGTTCAACATCAACTCGTGCACCTGGCTGGTATCGAGTGGGACCGGTCAGCTGGAGCTCGTGGTCACCGACTGGATGCGCCACTGGATCGGCTATCCGGAAACTGCCGGGGGACTGCTGACCAGCGGCGGCTCGGCGGCGAGCGTCGAGGCCATGGTGGCGGCGCGCGAAGCGGCGGGCCATCCGGACCGGCCCGCCGTGTACATGAGTGATCAGAGCCACGGCGCCTTGAAGCGGGCCGCGTTGATCGCCGGTGCACGGCGGGACCACATTCGTGTGGTGCCTTCCGACGAGAACTTCCGCATGGACGTGAACGAGTTGGCGCGTCAGGTGGCCCAAGACCGGGACGACGGACTGCAGCCCCTTGCCGTGTGCGTGAACGCGGGGACCGCCAGCACCGGCTCGATCGATCCCCTGCCGGCCACTGCGGATTTCTGTGAACAGGAAGGGATCTGGCTTCACGCCGACGCTGCGTACGGTGGATTCGCGCTGGTCACCGAGCGGGGTCAGGAACTGCTCGACGGAATAGACCGGGCGGATTCCGTGGGCCTGGACGCGCACAAGTGGTTCTTCCAGCCGTACGAGGCGGGTGCGCTCATCCTCAAGGACAAGCAGCACCTCGAGAACGCATTCGCCATCGGCAACGATGTCCTGCAGGACACGGTGTGGGGGAAGAACCACCCCAATTTCGCCGACCGAGGCCAGCAGCTGAGCCGGCAGGCACGTGCACTGAAGATCTGGATGTCCGTGCGGACATTTGGCATGGCGAGGTTCCGGGCCGCGGTCCAGAACGGGCTGGACCTGGCGCACCGGGCCGCGACTTACGTCGACGACAGCCCGGTACTGGAATTGATGGCTCCGGTATCGCTCGGGATCGTGTGCTTCCGGGTGAACCCCGCCGGCCGCGACTGCAGCGAGGAAACCCTGGAGAAGATCAACCGGACCGTGCTGGCACGCGTGTTTTGGGACGACCTGGCGTTCTTCTCATCCACGTCACTCAAGGGGGTTTTTTCGCTGCGGATGTGCATTCTGAACCACACCACGACCTGGGACGACGTGCGGAGGACGCTGGAGACGTCCTCGGACCTCGGAGAGGAGGCCTTGGCGGACCTGTAAAGGGACGATGCGGCTCGGTCGCCATGACCGCTCCCTGACAACCGGTCTCCACGGGTGTGGCAAGCTGGAAGAGACGTGCGCGCGGCGTGTGAACCCGCACGCAACAGAGCGTCCCGTACTATGCCTTGGGAGAACTGCGGCTCCCGGTTCGGCCTGCGGATTTTCGCGAACGCGCTCGGGTCAGGCGGGGGCGAACCGGCGGATCGGGATGCCCTGCCGGTTCTGCTGCGCGTGCCAGAGATCGTGCTGCATCTGCTGTGTCAGCCAACTCTCGGGGCTGCCGCCGAACGCCTCGGACAGCCGGATCGCCATCTCGGGAGAGATGCGGAGGCGGCCGTTGAGCAGCATTGAAAGCATGTTGCGTGAGACCGCGAGGCCCTTCGCGGCCTCGGTCACCGTCAGGCCGAGAGGCTCGAGGCACTGGCGCCGGATCAACGCGCCGGGATGGGGCGGGTCGTTCATGAGCATGGCTGCAGCCTCCCCGGTGGTAGTCCAGGTAGTCGACGTCGACGGCGTCGCCGTCCTCGAAGCGGAAGATCACGCGTCAGTCGGCGCGAACGTTCACCGCCTCTAGTCCTCTACACGCACCTATGGCGCAAGGCCAGTTTCGAAAGCAGTGAGGCGGCAGAGTGTGTCAGACGGGACGCGCTCGATGTCGGCCATCAACATTCGGCCGCCACCGAGGCCCGCATTGCACCAGTGAGCCCGTGAGCGCCGCCTTCGGGCCACATGGAAAAGACTTCCTGCAATTCCGTGAATTGCGCTCCCGCCACCCCGGTAAATCCCTTGCGACTAGAATGCGTGGACCACGCCGGCCCCTCGGCGATGGGGTACGGGACGTCCGACCCGACAGTTTTGGGCCGTGCCCGTAGCAGACAGATTCCAACCATTCCTCCAGACGGGCAGCCGACCTCGTGACACGTGACTTCCGAATTGGCTGCGGCGCCGGCTTCTCGTCGGACCGGCTGGACCCGGCCGTCGACCTCGCAACGCACGGTGCCCTCGACGTCCTCGTGTTCGAGTGCTTGGGGGAGCGCACCCTGGCCTTCGGGCATCGCGATCGGCAGGCGGATCCGTCGGGCGGCTACAACCCTCTCCTCCCCCGCCGGATGCGAGCCCTGCTGCCGTTGGTCTTCCCGGACGGCCCGCGCATCGTCACCAACATGGGCGCGGCGAACCCACTGGCCGCCGCCGAGCAGACCGTTTCCGTAGCCCGTGAGCTCGGCCTGGCAGGGCTCAAGGTCGCGGCGCTGATCGGCGACGACATCGGGTCGCTGCTCCCGTCCGACACCCCGCTCTGGGAAGGCATGACTCTCGAACAGGTCGGCCGGCCCTACATCGGGGCCAACGCGTACCTGGGCGCCGAGGAGATCCTCGCCGCGCTGGATACGGACGCGCATGTCGTCATCACCGGCCGGGTCGCCGACCCCTCGCTGTTCGTGGCACCGCTGCGCCGGCACTTCGGCTGGCAGGCCGACGCCTGGATGTCGCTCGGCCGGGCGACCGCCGTCGGCCATCTCCTGGAGTGCGGCGCGCAGGTCACCGGCGGGTATTTCGCGGATCCCGGGTACAAGGACGTGGGACGCCAGGCGAACATCGGTTTCCCGTACGCCGAGGTCGGCCCCGACGGCAGCATCTGCGTGACCAAGCTCCCCGAGACCGGCGGGCTGGTCGACGAGCGCACCGTCAAGGAGCAGCTGCTCTACGAGGTCCACGATCCCGCGCGCTATCTCACGCCCGACGTCACCGCCGATTTCTCGAACGCCCGCGTCGCCGCGACCGGCACCGACCGGGTCACAGTGCGCGACATCTCGGGAAGCGCCAGGCCGGAGCAACTGAAGGCGACCGTGGCATTCGACGGCGGCTGGCTGGCGGAGGCGGCGGTCTCCTACGCCGGCGACGGCGCGCAGGATCGCGCGGCACTGGCCGGCGAGATCGTCGGCGAACGCATGCAGACGGTGCATGACAGCCGATCCGACCTCCGCGTCGACCTGATCGGGGCAGGGTCCCTGCACGCCACCGCCCGCCGGTACGCGGATGCGGCCCGGGACGTGCGGCTCCGCTGCGCACTCCGTACCGATTCGCGCGAAGAGGCCGACCTGCTGCTGTGGGAAATGGAATCGCTCCTCTGCTGCGGCCCGAGCGGCGGCGGCGGCTACCGGGGCACGGTCACCCCGTCGGTCGTCACGTACTCCGCCTCGATCGACCGGGACCTGATCACTCCCCGTGTGGAGGTCCTCGGCGCGTGACCGGCACGACGCGGCTCCGGTCGATCGCCCACTCCCGGGCGGGCGACAAGGGCAACCGTTCCAACGTGTCAGTCTTCGTCTTCGACCGGGAGCACTACCCGGCCCTCCTCGAGCAGGTGACCGCCGAGCGGGTGAAACGCGAGTTCGGGGCCCTGGTGCAGGGCCCGGTGACGCGCTACGAACTCCCGACCCTGGGCGGCCTGAATTTCGTCCTGGACGATGCCCTCGAAGGCGGGGTCAACGGATCCCTGAACCTTGACGGCCACGGCAAGTCCTGGAGCAGCCTGCTCCTCGGGCTGGAGATCGAACTGCCATGACCACAGAAGCCCTCAACCTTCGTGAAGTCACAACCGGCCTGGCGTTTCCGGAAGGGCCGGTCGCGATGCCTGACGGAAGCGTGATCGTGGTCGAGATCCGTAAGGGATGCCTCACGCGCGTGTGGCCGGACGGCGGCAAGGAGGTCGTCGCCACCCCCGGGGGCGGGCCCAACGGCGCGGCCATCGGGCCCGACGGGCGCTGCTACGTATGCAACAACGGCGGGTTCGAGTGGGCCGACACGCCGTTGGGAGCCCGGCCGGTCATGCAGGCGCGCGACTACAGCGGCGGGCGGATCGAGGCCATCGACCTCGACACCGGCGAGGTCGAGGTGCTCTACACCGAATCGGATGGTCATCCCCTAAAGGGGCCGAACGACATCGTGTTCGACGCCCACGGCGGTTTCTGGTTCTCGGACCTCGGAAAGCTCCGCGAACGCGACATGGACCGCGGCCGCGTGCTCTACGCCCGGGCCGACGGCACCGCGATCCACGAGGTGTGCCACCCGATGGTGACGCCCAACGGCGTCGGGCTCTCGCCGGACGGATCGAGACTGTACGTCGCCGAGACCGAGCCCTGCCGGCTGTGGGAGTTCGACGTCATCGCGCCCGGACAGGTCCGGGCGGAGCCCTGGCCGTCGCCGCACGGCGGCCGTTTCCTGACCGGGGTCTCCCGGTACCGCCGCTTCGACAGTCTCGCGGTGGAGCACGGCGGCAACATCTGCGTGGCGACCCTGATCGAGGGTGGAATCACGGTCGTGGCGCCAGACGGTTCGCGGGCGGACCACGTGCCGATGCCCGACCTGTATGCGACCAACATCTGCTTCGGCGGCCCCGATCTCCGGACGGCGTTCATCACGCTGTCGGCGGGCGGACGCCTCGCCGCCTGTGACTGGCCGCGCCCCGGGCTGGCCCTCAACTTCCCGCCGTCTTCCGGCAGCTGAGGCCAGCCGGAGGCCGCTGCCGGAGCGACGGTTTCCGAGGGCGGCCATGAGCACCTCCGCGAGCCGCGTCCGGCCATGCCCGCGGGAGCCCGGATGACGCGCGGGCGGGTGCGCGCCGACCGGCTGCTGGTGGCGCGCGGGGAGTGCGAAAGCGGCGCAGCCGCCCGGGCCCTCATCCTCGCAGGATGCGTCTATCGCGGCGAAACCCGGATCACGAAGGCCGGCACCCTCCTGCCGGACGACACCGAACTCCACGTCCGCCGCCCACCGCATCCCTGGGTCTCGCGCGGCGGGATCAAGCTCGCCCACGCCCTCGATCACTTTCAGCTGGATCCCGCGGGGGCGGTCGCGATCGACGTGGGTGCCTCGACCGGCGGATTCACCGACGTGCTGCTCCAGCGGGGAGCCCGCCGAGTGTACGCGGTGGACGTCGGCTACGGACAGCTGGCCTGGAAGCTGCGGACGGACCCGCGGGTGACAGTGCTGGATCGGACCAATGCACGTTACCTCGACTCCGGGCACGTGCCGGAGACGGCCGACGTGGTGGTCTGCGACACGAGCTTCATCAGCCTCAACAAGGTGCTGCCGGCACCGCTCGCCCTGACGCATGCCGGCGCCCACCTCGTGGCACTGGTGAAGCCGCAGTTCGAGGTCGGTCGGGCGGACGTCGGCAAGGGCGGCATCGTCCGCTACCCGGCCGCCCGAGCGCGTGCCGTCGAAGGCGTCGTCCAGTTCCTGTCTGACCAGCCCGGCTGGCGCGTGCTCGGGCAAACGGAAAGCCCGATCCAGGGTGCCGACGGGAACCGCGAGAGCCTGGTCGCGGCTGTCCGCTCCGCGTCACGGCCGGGCGCGGCACGCGCCCTGCGGGACCCGGCCGGCTGAAGCCGGCGGGGGCCGGGTCCGGCCGCTGCGGGCCGGCGATGGATTGGATGTCCCCGCTGTCTGTGTCCTTCGCGCGAATTCCCGACTGACACCAACGATGCCGCTTGTCGCGGGGCATCCACTCCGTTTCCAACGACGTCAGCGCCGCGGCGAGCGTCGCGACGCTATCGCGCTCGCGCGGCGGCGGGCCTGCCCCTTCGGCATCAGGGTGTCGGGACGTCCTCCTCGTCTCGTGGCTGGGGGGTCGTGGTAGGAGGAGGCTGGGTTGCACAGGTGTATTTCAGGTCGCCGCTGCAGTTCAGAAAATACTGGAGCCAAACCGGCTCCCTCCAGCGGGTGTTGGATTGGTGGCTGCCGTCAGGGGTAGGGCAATCCACCTCCAGCTTGCATTTCCCCGAGGTCGGCCACCACGAGATCCAGAGGTTCTGGGTGCAGACGGAAGCGGCCGGAGCAGCATTCCACTTGTCCTGGCATTCCTGCTGGCTGGCGGCCGAAGCGTCGTGCGGCATTGCCACCAGCAGCACCGCAGCAGTGATGATCGCCAATGGGAACCGAATGTAGCGCACGAGACTTCTCCTCCTGGAAGTTTCCCGGAGCCGGAACGGCTCCCGCAATCACCAGGGGATTTATACCGCTATCTGCGCAATAGCCGCACTGGACTATGCATATCTATGACATCACCTGCGGAGCAGATCGACTCGCCCGACCCACCATCCTCACCCGGACCCGCTTCCACGAGATTCGGCAATGGCAGCAGCTCGACAGGACGTCCTCGAGCAAAGTCGCGAGAAGGTGGATCGCGATTGCCCACTTCCGTGGTAGCAATCGAAGACACGCCGGCGCCGATCGGGTACTGACGCTGTGCTGCCTTCGACCATCCGAGCGCCAATAGTCCAGGACGCCGCCGTGGCCCGTGCCATCTCGGTCGTCTGACCTGACGCGATGCGGCCACGGCATGCCCGCAGGAATGGAACCGCTCGAGATCCCGCCGGAAGCGGCGCGCGCCTCCTCGCGTTACCGCGCACCGTCGGTGTGCATCCCGACACGAGGGGGACCATCTCGTCGGGTTCGGGTTCTACGGCCCGTGGCTGAAGCACGGCGCGAACTACGTGCCACTGCCGGATGACGAGGACGTGCTCGCGATCGGCCTCAACCGGCCCGTCGCGCTGGTGGATGCGCGGCGGGGGTGAGCAGGGCGCTCGCGGCGGGTCAGCGGGACGGGCGCAAGCCCGCAGATACGCTGCTTTACGCCCATCGTGAGTGCCGGAAACGGCACCGCTGCAATCCGGCAGGGTACCTCCGGCCCCGTCGCGTCAAAGTCGGGCCGCGGCGCGGGCGGAGCCAGGCCACCGCCGGCGCATACAAGCTCCCATTACGACGCCCCGTACAGGCAGGCGTCCAGAATGGCGAGAACATCGTTGAGAACGGGTGCGGGCGCCTTTTCGACAAAGCGGGCCCTGCGGCTGGCGCAATCGACGGACTTGATCTGCTCCACCATGATGTAACCGGTCAGGGACGACGCGTCCGGCACCGGAACATGAAAGGGGACATTCCGGAAGGTATTGGTGATCGGACACACCATAGCGAGCCCCGTATGGCGGTTGAACAGAGTGTTGCTGACCACCAGAGCCGGGCGGCGCCCCCGCTGCTCCCGCCCGGCCTGCGGGTCGAACGTCAGGGTCACGAAATCCCCCTTCTCCGGAACGTAGCGGGCCACCTACCAGAGCTCCTTGTCAGCCGGCGGCCCCCAGTCGAGCTCCTCCGGCGGGTACTCCCCGGGCATTTTCGACACCAGGTCCTTCAGGTCGTACCTGCCCCGGATTCTCGATACGGGTTCGACGATGATCCGTCCGCTCCCGGCCGACACATTGACCTCGTCGCCCACGTGGATGCCGGCTTCGTCCAATAGCGCCTTCGTGACCCGCAGCCCCTGGCTGTTGCCCCATTTCTGAACCTTGGTCAGCATCGTCCATCTCCATGCAGGTATATCCCATGTATAGCCTGTGTCAGAACACGAACGCAACGCCGGGGCTCGGGTCGATCCTCCGGGCTCCCATCCGGAATGGTCGGGTATCCTCATCACGTCCCGGTCGAGGGCCTGGCTCCTGCTTGACACTCTTTCCCCGAACCCGGCAGGTGGCGGCGGCGGGCCCCCGGCCTCTCAGCGGGAACCGTGGCCAGGGACTGCGCCAACCTGAGGTTCAGTGCGCCGCGGCAAGGGCGCACGGAACTTCGGACCAACAGCCACCTACCAGAGCTCCTTGCCGGCCGGCGGGGAGTTCGATCTCGACTTCGCTCAGGCCGGGAGCGGCGCGGCGCTCGACGGTAATGACGATCTGCTTGTCGCAGCGGGAGCGAGCGATCTATGTCGTGCACACGGACGGCAGGCTCATCGTGAAGCGCGCGGTGAGCTGCGGCGTCGGCGAGCTTGGCGATGCGCCGCTCCGTGCCAATCTACCCGCCGAGACGCAGTGCCCGTTGCTCGAGCTTGCCGCATCTTCCCCGCCGGGACATCAAAAACGGATTGGCGCGGACAACGGCGCCCGGAGCGCATCGGGTAAATTGCTGTGACGCTCGACCCACGCGCGGACGTCAGATGCAATCCATCCCAAGGCCTCCAGGAGGTCATCATGATCCCTGTTCAGATCCCGGCCGACAATCAGTTCGTGATGCGCGATCCGGTTCCGAAGCTGTCTCAGGCTATTCAGTCTTCGCTGCACTTCCCTGCGGGGGTGGCCCGGAAACGCCCTGCGTAGAGCCGGACGCCAAAGCGTCCTGTCGTAGTCCGCCTTGCGACCGCCATTGACCCGTCCGCCACGGCCCACGAGCCGGACCCAGAAGCCCAGCGACATCGATGCCACAAACCGATCCGCGGTCGGCACGTCCGCACCGTGACGGAGGACGCCCGCCATGCTGTCATGCGCGTGACTGTCGAGGCCGGCGGCAGGGTGCGTGTACCATTGGCTGCCGTATCGTTCCTCAAGCCGGCCGTGCATGGCGTTCCGCAAGGCAACCTCAAGGGCCTGCAACGGCCCATGGAACGCGGCCCCCAGCTGAGCGTTTCTCGCATAGAGCTGCAGGGCGGCCCCATGATCGCCCCCGGAAGCATCCAGGTAGGTCTGCATCCGCTGCATCCAGGTAGGTCTGCATCCGCTCGGGTGAGAAAGCTCTTGCAAGCGCATGAAAGGCGTTGACATCCGTCATCGAACGACTTACCTTCAAGTCCGTAACCCCCCGGGCCCGCCTCTGCTTTCAGCATGCGCCCGGGGTTTGCTTTTGTACGGGTTGTGATCGGCCTCAATACACAGGCCCGTATGCAGGTTAGTCAGCGCAATGTCGCCGGAAGTGTATTTGCACCGCCCCCGGCGCAGCAGACTCGATTTACCGCGTCGTGCGCGACCTCAAGCCATACCCGCGCTCCGGCGCACCGCAACGGCGAGGGCGTGGCAATCCCTGGGCGATACCTAGTTCTCTCAGACCTTCGTTCGACGCCATGGTTCTTCGCGGCCCTGCGGGCACGGACGCCTGGCGAAAGTAACTGACTTTCTCCCTACCGTCATGTCTTCTGACACGATTCTCCCTATGGCGCGATCTTCGACTTGTCTTGGTTGTGTCCCTCGGCGTGATGTAGCAGGGGCAAGCCCGGTGCAAATCCGGGCAACGAGCTAGCGGGCGAGTGCGTGATACTCCGGGTTCGGGAGCATGCCGGTCGCGGCGGCGATCCGGTTCGACATGTTGAAGAAGCCCGCCACCTCGGCCACCTCCAGGATCGTGCGGTCGTCGCACCCGGCCGCCCGGAGCGTTTCCCGGTCAGGCTCGTCCATGCCCGCCGGATCCGTCGTCAGCTTCGCCGCGAAGTCGAGGATCGCCCGATGCCTGGGCGACAGGTCGGCGGCCCGGTAGTTGAACGCAATCGCCTCGGCCAGGATGGGATCGCCGGTGACCTCCCGGAGAGCGGCCCCGTGCGCGACCAAGCAGTAGAAGCACCGGTTGATGCTCGAAACCAGCACCGCGATCATCTCGCGCTCCGCCTTCGACAGGCTGCCGTCGCCCAGCATCAGGCGGTTGTAGCTGTCGGCGAAGGTACGCAGCCGCTCGGAATCCAGGGCGTTCGCGCTGATCACGTTGGGGATCAGCCCCAAGCGCTCCCGGCAGACGGCGATGTACCGCTTCAGGCCATCATCGAGCGCGTCGAACTGCGGTTCGAGCGCCAGCTCCCAGACCTTGTCCGGATCGCGCATGCCCTGGCTGTCCAGAGTCTCGGGCGGCGCGGTGGTGGCATGCACCTCACGAGCTTCGGTCACGGGGTTTCCTTCCCTTTTTGGTCTGCAGTCGGTGGCGTTCCCGCTCAGGCGGGGTGACCCGCGCCCACCAGCCCGCGGTGGCGGATCAGGTGATCGGCGAGGACCAGCGCCAGCATCGCCTCGCCGATCGGCACCGCGCGGATGCCCACGCACGGGTCGTGCCGGCCCTGGGTCGAGATCTCCGCATCGTTGCCGTCCCGGTCCACGGTGCGGCGCGGCTGCGGAATCGAGCTCGTCGGCTTGACCGCGAAGCGGACGACGACCGGCTGACCCGACGAGATCCCGCCGAGAATCCCCCCGGCGTTGTTCGAGAGGAACGTGACCTCGCCGGGCTGGGAGCCCGCACGCATCTCGTCGGCGTGCTCGACGCCCGTCTGCGCGGCCGCCGCGAACCCGGCCCCGATCTCGACCCCCTTGACCGCGTTGATGCTCATCATCGCGCGGGCGAGGTCAGCATCGAGCCGGTCGTAGACCGGTTCGCCGAGGCCGGCGGGGACGTTCTCCGCCTGGACCTCGATCACCGCCCCGCAGGACGACCGGTCGCGCCGAACGTCGTCCAGGTAGCTCTCCCAGGCGTCCACGCTCTCCGGGTCCGGGCAGAAGAAGGGATTGCGGCCCACCGCCTCCCAGTCCCACCGGTCGCGGTCGATCGCCAGGGGTCCCAGCTGCACCAGCGCGCCGCGGACGGAGGCCGGCGCGATGACCTTCTTCGCGACCGCGCCGGCCGCCACCCGCATCGCCGTCTCCCGCGCGGACGACCGCCCCCCGCCCCGGTGATCGCGGATGCCGTACTTCTTCCAGTACGTGTAGTCCGCATGTGCCGGGCGGAACACCGTGCGATGCCGCTCGTAGTCGCTCGATCGCGCATCCTGATTCTGGATCACCATCGCAAGCGGGGTGCCGGTGGTGCGGCCCTCGAACACGCCCGACTCGATGCGGACGGTGTCCGGCTCCCGGCGCTGGCTCGTGTGGCGCGAGGTCCCCGGCCGACGGCGGTCGAGATCGCGCTGGATGTCCGCCTCGGCCAGCGGGATGCCCGGCGGCACGCCGTCCAGCACGCAGCCGATCGCCGGCCCGTGGCTTTCGCCCCAGGTCGACAGGCGAAACGCGGTTCCGAAGGAGTTGCCGGCCATGCGAGCCCCGATTCCGGCGGTTAGACGGTGGTGATATCGGGGGCGTCAACCGCCTTCATGCCGACCACATGGTAGCCGCTGTCGACGTGCACGACCTCGCCGGTCGTGCCCCGGCCGAGGTCGGACAGGAGAAACAGGGCGGCCCCGCCGATGTCGTCCTGATCCGTATTCCGTTTCAGCGGCGCGTTGTACTCGTTCCACTTCAGGATGTAGCGGAAGTCGCCGATCCCGGACGCGGCCAGGGTCTTCATCGGCCCCGCCGAGATCGCGTTGACCCGTACCTGCGCATCGCCTAGGTCGACCGCGAGATAGCGGACGCTCGCCTCGAGCGCGGCCTTGGCCACGCCCATGACGTTGTAGTGCGGCACCACGCGTTCGGCCCCGATGTAGGTGAGGGTGAGGACGCTGCCGCCAGGGCCGATGTGCCGCGCGGCGGCCCGGGTCGCTTCCGTCAGCGAGTAGCAGGAAATCTCCAGCGTCCTGAGAAAGTTTGCGCGGGTCGTGTCGACGTACCTCCCCGTGAGCTCGGTCTTGTCCGAGAATGCGATGGCATGTACCAGAAAATCCAACCCGCCCAGACGACTGGCGGCCTCATCCACCGTGGCGTCGAGGGCCCCCTCTTCGGCGACGTCGCACGGCAGGACGATGTCCGACCCGGCCCGTTCCGCCAACGGCCGGACCCGCTTCAGCAGGGCCTCGCCCTGGTAGGTGAACGCGAGGCGCGCCCCGTGCGCGGCGACGGCCCGGGCGACGCCCCAGGCCAGCGAACGCTCGTTGGCGACGCCGAGGACCAGCCCCCTGCGCCCGGCCATCAGCGGCCCAGCGGCCGTGGTCACAAGCCCAGTCTCGGGCATCGGAAAACCCTCGGTGGGCAAAATTGGCGCCTCCATCCTAATCTGGCCCCCCCTAGCGTCAACGATCAGGATCACGCCGCAATGCAGGTTGAGTCGCCACCGACGCGCACCATCTGGCGCTCCCCGGATTCGGCCGCGGTCGAGATCATCGACCAGACCCGCCTGCCGGCGGCGCTGGAGACCTGCCGCCTCACATCGCTCGAGGACGCGGCCGTCGCCATCCGCACCATGCAGGTGCGCGGTGCCCCCCTGATCGGCGTGACCGCCGCGTACGGAGTCGCGCTGGGACTGGCCGAACACGCCGACGACGACGCGCTGGCCGCTGTTATCGCCACCCTTGCCGGCACCCGGCCGACCGGGCGGGACCTCTTCACGGTCCTCGCGAAAATGCGGGACGCACTCGCCGGCCTCCCCCCGGCCGAGCGCCCGCAGGCAGCCTGGAGCCTGGCCGACGAGCTGGCGGAGGAGTGCGTCCGCACGTGCCGCGCCATCGGCCAGCACGGCGCAGCGCTCATCGAGCGCATCGCCAAGGACAAGAAGGGGGGCCCGGTGAACGTGCTCACCCACTGCAACGCGGGGTGGCTCGCGTGCATTGAATGGGGCACCGCGCTTGCCCCTGTCTACGTCGCTGCGGAGCGCGGCTGCGACGTCCATGTCTGGGTCGGGGAAACCCGGCCCCGCAACCAGGGCGCCGCGCTCACGTGCTGGGAGCTCGGATCAGGCGGGATTCCCCACACCCTCACCGTCGACAGTGCGACCGGCTACCTGATGTCGGAAGCCCGGGTGGACCTCGCGATCACGGGCGCCGACCGGGTCCTCCGCGACGGCACCGTGTGCAACAAGATTGGCACCTACATGAAGGCGCTGGCCGCCCGGGACAACGGCGTGCCGTTCTATGTGGCGGTGCCGGAAACGACGGTCGACCGCACGACGTCGCCCGGCCCGGGCGCCATCCCGATCGAGGAGCGGGACGCCGGGGAGGTGCTGCGGGCGAGCGGGCGGAACGCCGCCGGAGCACATGATTCGATCGCGGTCGCCCCCCTGGCCACCGCCGCCTTCAACCCGGCGTTCGACGTGACCCCGCCCCACCTGGTCCACGGCCTCGTGACCGAGGCCGGCGTGGGACCCGCGACCCCGGAGGGCATTGAGGCCCTGTTCGGCCCAGCGCCGGAAGGGCGCCCGGCGTGAGGAACCGCTGGCGGACGGCCGACGCTGCGGCCCTGGTCCGGCGGCTGCGGCGACGCGGCGTGGCGGAGGATCTGGCGCTCCGCGTGTACTCGAGCCGCCTGCTCGGCGGCGACCCGCGCCTGGTGCTGCACGGCGGCGGCAACACGTCGGTGAAGGTATCCCGGCCCGGCGCGCGGACGGACACGCTCGACGTCCTCCACGTCAAGGGGAGCGGCTGGGACATGGCGGCGATCGAGCCGGAGGGCCTGCCCGGGATCCGATTGGCGCCGCTCCGGGCCCTTCGGGGACGCCCGGAGCTATCCGACGAGGCCATGGTGCAGGCCCACCGCGCGCACCTGCTGGACCCCTCCGCCCCCTCGCCCTCCGTCGAAACCCTGCTCCACGCGTTCCTGCCGCACACGTACATCGACCATACCCACGCCAATGCCGTGTTGGCGGTCACCAACCAGCCCGATGGGGCCGCGCGGGCCCGCGCGATCTGGGGGGACCGCGTCGGCATCGTGCCCTACGTGATGCCCGGATTCCGGCTCGCGAAGGCCTGCGCCGCGGCCTACGAGGAAGCGCCCGAGGTCGAAGGGCTCATCCTGCTGGCGCACGGGATCTTCACGTTCGGCCCGACCGCGCGGATCGCCTACGACCGCATGATCAGCCTGGTGAGCGCCGCCGAACGTGCAGTCGCCCGCAAGCAGCGTTCGGTACGGCCTGTCCGGTCGCGGCCGCCGGCCGATCGCACCGTGTCCGCCGCCGCCCCGGTGCTGCGGGGCCTCCTCTGCCGGGCGCTGGATCCCGACCGCACCGAGCGCCCGGCCCGCCGACTGGTGCTCGTGCACCGCGCAAGTGCCCGCGCGCGGTGGCTCGCCGACCATCCCGATCTCGCGACCGGGCCGGTGACGCCCGACCACGTACTCAGGACCAAGCCGCGCCCCCTGGTCGTCCCCGACCACGGGCGGGCTGCCGGCACGCCCGGGTTTCGGTGTACGGCATCTTCTGCAATCAACGCGTACACAGATCGTTACCGGTCCTATCTCAAGGCACATGCAGGACGGGCCGACGGGCCGCTCACACCGCTGGATCCCGCGCCCCGGGTGCTGCTGGCGCCCGGCCTCGGCGTCATTGCGGCGGGGCCCAGCCGCCGGGCCGCCGACATCACCGCGGACCTGGCCGAGGCCACGGCCGAAGTGGTCCGGGCGGCGGACGCCCTTGGATCGTTCCAGGCATTGCCCGACGCGGACCTGTTCGACGTCGAATACTGGCCCCTCGAGCAGGCGAAGCTCGGGACCCGCCGTCAACTCCCGTTCGAGGGCCACGTGGTGGTGGTGACGGGCGCCGGCGGGGCCATCGGGCAGGCCACCGCGCAGGCCTTCCGCGCCGAGGGCGCCGAGGTGGCGCTGCTCGACCGGAACCGGCGCACGCTCGAGCAGGCGGCGGCGGAGGTCGGAGGCCTGGCGGTCGAGACGGATCTCACCCGTCCGGACAGCGTGGCGCGCGCCTTCGACCGGATCGTCCGGACCTTCGGCGGTCTCGACGTCCTGGTCTCCAACGCGGGCGTCGCCTACTCCGGCGCGATCGCCGACGTCGATGAAGCGACGCTCCGCGAGAGTTTCGAGGTGAACTTCTTCGCGCATCAGCGCGTGGCGCAGGCCGCGCTCGCCGTGTTCCGGGCGCAGGGCATCGGCGGGTGCCTGCTCTTCAACGTATCCAAGCAGGCGGTGTACCCGGGGCCGAAACTCGGCGCCTACAGCACCGCCAAGGCAGCGACGCTGGCCCTGATGCGCCAGTACGCCCTGGAGTGCGGCGGCGAAGGCATTCGCGCCAACGCGGTCAATCCCGACCGAATCCGAAGCGGCATCCTCGACGATGCCATGATCAGGGCACGCGCCAGGGAGCGGAATTTGAGCGTGGACGACTACATGGCCGGCAACCTGCTGGGCGAGGAAGTACGGGCGGCGGACGTGGCGCAGGCCTTCGTGCTGCTTGCGCGCCAGGAGCGGACGACGGCCGCCGTGCTCACGGTGGACGGCGGCAACCTTGCGGCGGCGGTGCGCTGACCATGCAGGTATGGGAGCTCACGGCCTGGTCCCGCGACGGCCTGCGGCAGGCGGAACGCCCCGATCCGGTGCCCGGCCCGGGCGAGGTCGTCGTCGGGATCGAGGCGGCGTCACTCAACTACCGTGACCTCGTGATGGTTAACGGCGGCTACGGCCGCGCGGGCGGTGGCCTTCCCGTCGTGCCGCTGTCCGATGGGGCCGGACGAATCGTCGCCGTCGGTGACAGGGTCGACCCGTCGCTGGAAGGGCAGCTCGTGGTCCCCTCGTTCTTCCAGCACTGGCGAAGCGGGCGCTTTCCTCCCGACGCCCTGACCGGAGCGCTCGGCGGGCCGCTCGACGGGGTCCTGCAGGAGCGGATGCTCCTCGACGCGGGCGGCGTGGTCGCCGCTCCCAAGGGCTGGAGTGCCGCGGAGGCCAGCACGCTGCCGTGCGCCGCGATCACCGCATGGAGCGCGGTGTCGGGGCTGGCCCGTACCCGGCCCGGAGACGTGGTCGTCGTGGAGGGGACGGGCGGGGTCGCCTGCTTTGCCGTCCAGTTCGCACACCTGTGCGGTGCGCACGTCGTCGTCGTGTCCTCGAGCGACGCCAAGCTCGCGGCCGTCCAGCGCCTGGGCGCCGATACCCTGATCAACTACCGCCGCACCCCGCAATGGGGTAAGACAGTCCGCGCCGACGTGGGGGAGGCTGACTTGGTGATTGAGCTGGGCGGCGCGGAAACGCTCGGGCAGGCGCTCCGGGCCGTGCGGCCGGGCGGGACCATCGCGCTGATCGGCGTGCTGTCCGGCGGCCTGGCCGAGCTGCCGCTCGGACCGGCGGTCACCCGCGAAATCCGCTTCCAGTCGGTGACCTGCGGGTCACGCGATGATCTCAGGGACATGGTCCGGGCCATCGACGCCAGCACCCTCCGGCCGATGATCGACCGGACCTATCCGTTCGAAGCCCTGCCCGACGCGTTCGACCGGCTGGAGGCGGCCGAACACATCGGCAAGATCTGCGTGAACGGAGCGGCCTAGACTGAAGTTCCAGAGAGTGGAAGAAGTAAGAGCCTGTTTTGGCGGGCAGTCATAAATTGTCAGCGGCGCGCTACTGGCTACGCGTCAACCGTACGCCGAGCAGCTTGAAGGCCTGTTGCTGGAGCGGGGTGGGCCGT
>JAJDYI010000051.1 GCA_022825235.1 Alphaproteobacteria bacterium
CGACGGCGATGGCGACGGCGATGGCGACGGTGATGGCGATGGCGACGGCGATGGCGACGGTGATGGCGATGGCGACGGTGATGGCGACGGCGACGGCGACGGCGATGGCGACGGGGACGGCGATGGTGATGGTGATGGCAACGATGATTAGGCTGTTTCAGCTACGTGACGATTACTTCCAACTTGGCCTCTCTTAGTCGATGGGAAGGCACGGCATGCTGAATTTCACACGGATCGCAGAGAAGCTGGATACCGGGTCAGTCCTCGATGAACTGGCTGCGACGTCCAACGCTTGGGATGTCGATACCAGCCGCCAGCGCAACGTGCGTTGTCAACGCCACACCCGGAATATCTTCTTGCGAGCGCCCGTGAAGCCGTTACCTCCCGGTGAACGGAACTCAAACAACGTGCACGAGAGCCGCCTGACACGGCAGGCGCAGTACTTTCCGCAAACGCTTGCATTGTGTCGGGGAGTGGCGAAGCAACGGGGCGGGGATCTGGGGCGCGCGATGTTGGTGGCTTTGCTACCTAAACGGAAAGTCACGGCGCATGTGGATGTCGGGGCTTACTATCGCATCAGAGACCGGTTCCATCTGGTGTTGACGAGTGTTTGCGGGAGTCCGGTCACTTCCGGAAACGAGACGGTTGTCATGCGTCCGGGAGAACTGTGGGCATTTGACAACAAGAAGAGGCACTGGGCATTTAATCCGTCAGACGAACCTCGGGTACATTTGATCTTCGATGTACTACCGCCGTCAGGACTAGGGCTCTACGTTTACCCGAAGCCGGGGGCACAAGATGACGGAGCCGGGATCGTCGCGGCCGGATAGCAGGTCTCGTGTAGCCTGCTGTCCATTGGATGAGAGTTGGGATTAGGTCAGGAGGAACTTTGCGGGAGTTTCCATGACTAAAGTGCCAGGCGACCGAGGGTACGGAACTACGGAAAAGGAGCCTGTAGCGACAGGCCGGACCGCATGAGCAATCATTCGGAAAAGAAAGTGCGACAACACCAGATGGGCCTTGCCGCGCTGGGCATAGCGGTTGTGTTCTTTGTG
Organism: Alphaproteobacteria bacterium; assembly: GCA_022825235.1. Taxonomy (GTDB): domain Bacteria; phylum Pseudomonadota; class Alphaproteobacteria; order TMED109; family TMED109; genus VXPW01. The sequence continues at coordinate 1,056 of JAJDYI010000051.1, forward strand.
TATGACCTTGCTGAGGATGCATTTTGGGCCGGCGAGTTCGGCTCGGTTCACTTCACCATTGAGACGGTCGTGTTTGTTGGCCTATCGGTGGCGCTCGCCATCGGTGTGCGGGATTTGCGCCGCTTGCGGGTGGATTTGGAACGGGAAGAGAAACGTAACGAGATGTTCTCGGAGGTGCTCGTTGACAACATCGACGCATTGATGGACGAGTGGCGAATTACCAAGAGCGAGAAGGACATAGCCTGGTTGATCATCAAGGGGTACAGGTTTTCGGAGATTGCCAGGGCGCGCGGAGTGAAGGAAACCACCGTTCGGCTGCAGGCTGCATCGCTCTATTCGAAGGCCGGTGTGAGCGGGCGGGCGGAGTTTGCTGCCGAGATTATCCTGCCCCTGCTGACGGCAGCGCCCATCGACGCTGTGCTGGGAGACCAGCAGACCACTGCTTCGTCGGAGCTGAATTGAGCGGATGGCGCCAACCGAGTGGCACCACGTGGTACTGCATCAGGCGGAATGGCTGTGCAGGGCGTAGCGGCTGGATCAACTTCAGGTCACTGAGCGGTCTGCGTAACCATGTCGGTGCGGGGGCGGATGAGTGGGTAGAAACTTGTGTGGCTCATGGCTTTCACGAGGTCCCGGCGGATCGATTTGCGCGTGTATTCCTGCAACGTGCGCGCGGGGTAATCGGAATGGAAGTCGCCTACGGGGGGGAAGTGAGCAGGATTTCCCCTACCAGAATGTTTGCGGGCAACTTGCGCTTCCGGCGTGCGTTGGAGAGGCAATTGGCGGAAACATCAGTTAGCGTCGATGACTTTCTTCGTGCTGGCCGCCTTCGAGCATTCTCTGCTCGACAGTACCTGTTGTCCGGCGATCCCAGTTGCGACCCGGTGGAGCTCTACCGTGGCTCTACGCTGGTCAGGCCGACGCGATCGATTGACGAGAAGAGAACTTCAGATTTGGCAGACGGTATCGGACGCTGGATGCTTCACAATCAGGTGGCGGATGGTTCGCTGCCATACAAGTACTGGCCTAGCCGTGGCAGCCAATCACATGCGGACAATGCCATCCGACGCTTTCTGGGGTCATTGGCAATGTTCCGCCTCGCGGAATTGCGGAGGAGTTCGGCACTCCTCGAGGCAGCCCGCCGGAATCTGCAATACAGTCTGGATCGGTACTTCCGGCCAACGACGGAAGGCTGCGGCGTGATTGTCGAGCGTACAGGCGCCAAATTAGGGGCTGCGGCGGTCGCCGGGCTCGCGATTCTGGCACACCCGGCACGAGAGGAATTTTCCGAGCAGCTGGCGATGCTGTCCAAAGCCATCGAGTCGCTGGCGAATCCCGAGCTGGGGTTTAGGACATTCTTTTTTCCCCGTAGCCGGGATGGAGACAACTGGAACTTCTATTCCGGCGAGGCCCTGCTGTTTTGGGCGGAGTCGGTCCGGCAGGGACTGCCACACGCGCCGTCCGTAGAGCGCTGCACAGCTGCTTTCCAGCGCTGCCGAGCGAGGCATCGGCAAAAACGAAACCCCGCATTTGTACCTTGGCACACGCAAGCCTGCGCGTCGCTGTATGCCACGACGGGTCGGCAGGAATTTGCAGATTTCGCGTTCGAGATCAGCGACTGGCTCTTACCGATGCAGCAGTGGGATGATGGATTGCCCCCCGATCTTGCCGGTCGCTTCTACAACCCCCGTCGGCCTGATTTTGGCCCTCCCCATGCAGCATCGACAGGCGCCTATTTGGAAGGGCTTGCCGACGCGTTTGCTCTGGCTCGGGCAACCGGAAACCACGCTCATGCAGCACGCTATGAGCGTGCCTTGGCTCGCGGGCTACGATCGCTCCGACAGTTACAATTCCGGGGCGATGAGGACACGTTTTACATATTCCGAAAGCAGCGGGTGCTCGGTGCTCTAAGAACTGAGGTTTATGACAACTCCATCAGGATCGATTCTGCAGCACATGCCCTGCTCGCTGCCGTCAAGATCCTGCAGCCGCTCAAGTTTCCGTCGCTGCAGCCTACAAGCATTAGGGACGTGTATACGAAAGTGCCATCAAGTCAGGCGGCTTCCGATTCCGGTTGACGGGTCTGCGGAGTGGCCGGCGCAACGCTCCTTGAATGAGGCAGATCCCGGCACAACCAAGAAGGAATACGCGAAGATCAGGAATTGAATGCGGGATACCCGGAAGCACGCTGTCGAGGCCACTGGCGCCACTTGGACGACCCGTTCGGCGCCATCGAACCCCACGAATGCCAGCACTACATCCGTAACTCCGGGAACGATTTCATGTAAGGCACGTGCGGTCTAAGTGGCGATCCTTAGGCCTTCTCGTTCAGCTGCCAATGCCAAGCGAGCGTCCAGACACACGAACGCGAGCGGCCCTGCAAGCTGCTCTTGAACCAGCAGCGCGGCGCCGAGTTGACCGGCGTCAGGAGGTCGGAGTGGGTGCCTTGCGAGCAGTGCATTGGCACGGGCTCGTACAGCGAGCACGTCGGTGATCTCGTCCCAACTGCCGGCGAACCGGTCAAATCGTCCAAGCGTTTCCCTGCGCTGCGTCCGGGATAGCACTCCGTCACGGGTCCGGCGCTCGATGGCGCTTGTGATCTCGGTCCGAGTCCATGCCCAGGTGACAATGTGATCGTCTTCCGACAGCCATGCGCGGACCGTTTCGGTGTTGGGCTCAGCGACAACCAAGGGCACCAATGCGGAGGCGTCCCAGTACCTCACAGCCGGTCGGCCCGATCCTCGGCCAAGGCTTCGGACAGGCTTACCGGCAACTTCAACGGCGGCTGGTCCAGGACGGTGGCGGCGCTGCCGTTGCCTGGCCGCATCAGGCCAGCAGCGATCAGCCGGTTGCGAATCCCGCGGTCGTCGATTTCTGCGGGGGGGACCAGCCTCGCGACCGGGGTTCCGCGTTCCAGCACCTGAATCTCACCCCCACGGCGGACCTCCCGGAGATGGCGGGAAAGATTCGCCTTCAGGTCTGAGATGGATACGGCCGTCATAATGACTAATTTGGTCTCTTACACAGGACTAAGCAAGTCATAAAGGAACTTCGGCAGACACAAAGGGGTCTCGCCAAAATCCAAAAATAAGGGAACCCCTGCATTGCAGCCGTTTCGGGGGCACGTTCCCTGCAGGCCTCCGCGGCGGAGCTGCTGGCGGTCCCGCGGCGTGCTCCGGCCGCACGCTACCTGGTGCGCCTGGGCGAATGCCTGCCGCACCTGCCCCTCGCGCGGCTCCTCGACGCGTCGTGGCGGTGTCGGGTTCAGGGACTGCCCGTGTCCAGGTCGATGTCCATCGCCGCGAGGGCAGGAACCTTGCCGGCCGGCCCTAATGCCCGACCGGAAGGGGGCGGGTTCCAAGGGGCACCGCGCTTGATTTCAGATGGAGATCGCGTTGCGGAAACGGAATTTCGATCCCATGGGCGCGGAAACCGTCCCATACCCGGAGCAGCACCTGGTCAATGACATTGGCGCGCCCCCGTTGAGGGTCGTCAATCCAGATTCGGAGCTCGAGGTTGACCGAGCTGTCGCCGAACCCCGTGATCAGGCAGTGTGGCTCCGGATCGGTCAGCACGCGCTCCACGTCTTGCGCTGACCGGAGGCATACATCGATGGCGCGACGCAGATCGGACCGGTAGGAGACCCCGATCGGAACCTTGAGGCGCACGACCTGATCGCTGTGCGACCAGTTCTCCACCCGTTGGGTAATGAGTTCCTCGTTCGGGATCAGGTGCTCGGTGCCGTCGCGGGTCCGCACCGAGACATACCGGGCTCCGAGCGATACCACCCAGCCGTAGGTCCCGTTCACGGCGATGACGTCGTTCGGCTTAATGGATTTGTCCATCAGCAGAAGCATCCCGCTCACGAGATTGGCAATGACCTTTTGCAGGCCAACCCCGACCCCCAGTCCGAGCGCACCGCCGAAGACCGCCAGCGCCGTCAGGTCGATCCCCAGGCCGTTGATGACGAGGAGGATTGCGACCGCGATGAGCACGATCTTGACCAGCTTTGCGGTGAGCACCCGCACCGACGGGCTCAAGCTCTCCGTGCGCTCGATACGCCGCTCCAGCAAGTTGGAGACGAATACGGTCGCCCACAGCAGCGCGGCCAGCCCCAACACTCCTTGCGCCACCGTCAGCAGCGAAATCCGCACATCGCCGACATGCAGGGCCAGGCCGTCGAGCAATCCGATCGTGGCGTCGAACAGCCCGAGGGCGACGAGCGCAGCCATCCCCCAGACGAACCAGGCGACGAAGCCGGCAACGACCTCGTTTCGGATCGCTCTCGACGCCATTCGGATGACGATCCAGGCGGTAATCAGGCTGGCTACGGTTCGTACGATCTGGTGGCCAAACAGATCCGTCTGGGCGCTTGCCTCGGCTGCAAGCCAGAGCAGCAGCACGATCGCCGCAGGCGGGACCAGGTCGGCGAGGCGGGACGCGACGCTCTGGAGATCTGAACGCCACGGGCGGTGTTGCAAGGCGCTCAGCGCTAGTGCCCGTCCGCGCGAACCCATCCAGCGCCCGACGAGCAGCGCCAGTGCGACCAGGGCAAGCTGAATCGCGTTGTCGAGCGACAGCACGTGGATGGTGAGCCAGGCTTCGAGGGTCTGCAGGAATTCCCGGAGAGGGATTGCTTGAATCGATTCCATGTCGGGTCGATCGCCCAGGCTGCCTTACGAGATCATAGCCCGCGCACCCCGGTCACGGGCAGGAGACGCCGTTTCCGCTCAAGTCCAGCTGTTCGGCACCGGTCCGGGTCGGGAGGTTGGTAGCCGTCGGGGTCGACGCCCGCCGGGCGCATTGAGTTAGACGAAAAGGAAATGGGTGCCGGCTCACGCGCCGTCCTGCCGAGGCAACTGGCGCACCGGTTGGGCGGGGCGCCCGCATGTACCTTTGCCTCGAGGCGCGTGGCGCCGCGTCGATACGGCCGATGGATCCGGCGACGATCCTTGTCACCCCATTCGCGGCCGACGCTCGGCGGGATAAGGTAGTCAACTGCCGGCGGGTCTCCGACCGACGTTCGAACATCAGGAGCAGAGAACCATGGCGAGACCGTATCGCGGCGTTTGGCCGGTTGTCCCCACCATCTTCACCGAGACCGGGGACCTCGACCTCGAGGGGCAGCGGCGGGTGATCGACTGCATGGTGGATCAGGGATCGGACGGGCTCTGCATCCTCGCCAACTATTCCGAGCAGTTTCTGCTGTCCGACGAGGAACGGGAGATCCTCGCCCGCGTGTGCATTGAGCACGCAGCTGACCGCATCCCGGTAATCGTGGCCGCTTCGCACTACTCGACCAGGATCGTCTCGGAGCGCTGCCGGAGGGCCGCGGAGCTCGGGGCGTCCATGATGATGCTGATGCCGCCCTACCACGGGGCGGGACTCAAGGGCACCGAAGACCAGACGCGTGGGCAATTCGCCCGGGCCGCGGAGGCCGGCCTGCCGATCATGGTGCAGGACGCGCCGCTCTCCGGCGTGGAACTCAGCGTGCCGTTTCTGGTTCGCCTCGCCAACGAGATCAGGGAGGTGGCATACTTCAAAATCGAGACGGCCCAGGCGGCGGCGAAGCTCCGTGCACTGATCCGGGTGGGCGGCGAGGCGATCGAGGGCCCGTTCGACGGTGAGGAGGCAATCACCTTGCTGGCCGACCTCGACGCGGGCGCGACCGGCACGATGCCGAGCGCCCTCGTTCCGGATCTCCTGCGACCGATTGTCGAGGCACACCGCGACGACCGCAGGCAGGAAGCTGCCGAGGCCTATGCCCGCGTGCTTCCGCTCATCAATTTTGAAAACCGCCAATGCGGCCTGCGGGCGTGCAAGGCGGTCATGCAGGCGGGCGGGGTCATCCGTTCGGACCACGTGCGCGCCCCGCTCGCCCCGCTTCCGCCCGAAGTCCGGGCGGGACTGATGGAGCTTGCTGCTCCGCTCGATCCGGTCGCGCTCCGCTGGGGCCGTTGAGGCGTCCGGCTGGCTGGCCGCGCCGGCCCGTGGCTGCCCGTCCCCGGGTAGGCATCACCATCGCGAGTCCCGGCCTGCCGAACCGAGTTGTCCGAGAGGCCGCTGGATGAGGACGCGGGACGGGTCGGCCGGTGGCGTGCCGGGCATTGCCATCGGGCAGCGGTGGTGCGGTCCAGGCTGGCCAGACGCACAGTCGCGGGCTGGAGGGCAAACCCTCCGCAAGCGTGGTTTCCGGGGTAGAGTCGCGAAGGAAGGATCTGTGTCGATGGGCCATCTCATGCCGACGGCGTCCGACCATGGAACCGCACAGGCACGCTCCGGCGGAGCGGGATTCAGGCCCGCGCACTGTGGTGCCGTGCGCTGGCCCGGACCGTGACGTCACGCCCGGAACTCGCCCTGGCGCCGGCCTCCGCGCCGTACCCGGACTCAACCGCTCGACCGCATCTCGTCCGGTCCCGCCCGGCAGCTACCGTGATCGCGGAAGCGGCTACGCGCATCGAGCAGGAAGGCCGGCTCCCGGCGCCGGTGCTCGCCGCGATGCACGATGCGGAATTGTTTCGGCTGAGCCTCCCTGTGTGGCTGGGTGGCGCCGAGTTGCCGCTCGCCGAGCTCGCGGAGATTACCGAGATGATTGCTGGGGCCGATGCCAGTGCCGGATGGTGTCTGGGGCAGGCGCTCGGATGCGCCACCGCTGCCGCGTATCTCGATCGGCGGCCAGCCGAGGAGGTGTTCGGGCCGCGAAATGCAGTGCTGGCCTGGGGCGCTGGAGCAGTCGGGACGGCGGTGCCGACTGACGGCGGGTATCGCATCAGCGGCACGTGGCGCTTCGCCAGCGGCAGCGACCATGCGACATGGTTGGGCGGCCACTGCACGGTCAAGGAACGGGACGGATCCCTTCGTACCGATGCGGCCGGTCGGCCGGTCACCCGCACGGCGCTGTTCCCGAGGAGCGCGGCCGAGGTCCACGACGACTGGCAGGTGGTGGGCCTCCGCGGGACGCGGAGCGAGGGGTACACCGTGGACAACCTTCTGGTCGAGGACGCCTTCACGCTGAACCGGGATTCCGCGGCTGATCGCCGGAGCGATGCCACGCTCTTCCGGTTCCCGGTGCTCCACGTGTACGCGTCCGTGTTCGCGGGCGTCGCGGTCGGCAATGCCCGGGCCGCCCTCGACCGGCTGGTTGATCTGGCCCAAACCAAGACCGCGCGCGGAGCCCCGTCGGCGATGCGCGACAGCCCGGTTGTGCATTCACGTCTCGCCGAACTCGAAGCCCGCCTCGGCGCCGCCCGCGCCTTCCGCGCCCAGGTGCTTGACGAGGTCTGGCGACAGGTCGAAACGTCGGGTGAAGTCACGCCGGCCGAGCGGGCGCCGCTCCGGCTGGCGACGACGCATGCGATTCACGAGGCCACGCGTGTGGCGGAACAGGCCTACCGGATGGCGGGCGCGACGGCGGTGTTCACCGGCCGGCCGTTCGAGCAGCGTCTTCGCGATGCCTACGCGATTTCGCAGCAGGTCCAGGGGCGTCACGAGAACTACGAGCTCGTGGGTCGGCACCTCGTCGGCTTGCCCGTCGATTCCATCTTCTTCTGAGCAGCGACGGGCAGGCATGATCAGACGTCACCCCGGGGCCGGCGGCCGGCGAGGGCGTTTCCGGCCCAAGGGGCGTGCCGTTGACCCGCAGGCTCTGGCCGAAGTGCGTGCCGTCCTCGGGGACCGACCGCGCCGCCGGGACCTGCTGATCGAGCACCTCCACCTGTTGCAGGACCGCTACCGGGGGCTGGCGCCTTCCCATCTCGCCGCCCTGGCCGACGAGATGCGTCTGTCGATGGCCGAGGTCTATGAGACCGCCACCTTTTACGCGCATTTTGATCTCTTGGACGACGGTGAGCAGCCGGCTGACACGACGGTGCGCGTGTGCGACGGCCTCTCCTGCGAGCTTGCGGGGGCGCTCGAACTGGATTCTGCACTGCAGGAGGCGGCGGACGCCCGCGTGCGCGTGGTTCGCGCTCCCTGCATGGGGCGTTGCGATCGTGCACCGGTGGCCGAGGTCGGGCACCGACACGTGGATCGCGCAAGCGCCGACGCGGTGCTCGCGACGGTGCAGGGCGGGGAGCGGAGCCCCTGCGTGCCCGCTTATCGAGGCTTGACCACCTACGTTGACGACGACGACGGCTATCAGGTCCTGAACGCCTGTCTCGGCGGCACGCGTCCGTTCGAATCGGTGGTGGAGGCGCTGGACGAAGCCGGCCTGAAGGGACTGGGCGGTGCCGGCTTTCCCACCGGCCGCAAGTGGCGGATCGTGCGCGGCCATCCCGGCCCGCGCCTGCTGGCGGTCAACGCTGACGAGGGTGAACCAGGGACCTTCAAGGACCGGTACTTTCTGGTGACGGATCCGCACCGTTTTCTCGAGGGTGTTCTCATCGCCGCTTGGGCGGTCGAGGCGGAAACGTCCTACATATACCTCCGAGACGAATACCCGGACGTTCGGGAACTGCTGCTGAAGGAAATTGAGCTGGTCGAGGCGCGTGGGCTGACGCCGCACACGCGCCTTGAGCTGCGGCGGGGCGCTGGCGCCTATATCTGCGGCGAAGAGTCCGCGATGATCGAATCGCTCGAGGGCAAGCGCGGACTGCCGCGCCACCGCCCCCCGTACGTGGCCGAAACCGGCCTGTTCGGCCGGCCGACACTGGTGCAGAACGTGGAAACCCTGTTCTGGGTGCGCGATATTCTGGAAAAGGGGCCGGCGTGGTTCGCCAACTACGGGGGCAGTGCCGGCCGCGGGCTGCGGAGCTACAGCGTTTCCGGACGGGTGCGGAGCCCCGGCGTGAAGGTGGCCCCGGCCGGGATCACGGTGCGCGAACTGATCGATGGACATTGCGGGGGCATGGCCGAGGGCCACGTCTTCCGGGCCTATCTGCCAGGCGGGGCCTCGGGCGGCATCCTGCCAGCAAGCCTGGCCGACCTGCCGCTCGACTTCGGGGAGCTCGAGACGTACGACTGCTTCGTGGGGTCGCATGCGGTCGTGGTACTGTCCGACCAGGACGACATGCGTGCGGTCGCCCTGAACCTGATGCGCTTCTTCGAAGACGAGAGCTGCGGGCAGTGCACGCCGTGCCGGGTCGGGACGGAGAAGGCGGTGAAGCTCATGGAACGGGGACGCTGGGACGAGCCGCTGCTGCGCGAACTCGCCGAAGCGATGGCCGACGCATCGATCTGCGGCCTGGGGCAGGCGGCGGCCAATCCGCTGACGTCGGTGCTCCGGCATTTTCGCGATGATGTGGAACTGGGCGATGAGTAAGCGGGTCCGGTTCACGCTCGATGGGGCGCCAGTCGAGGCCGGTCCCGGCGAGACGCTGTGGCAGGTCGCCCGCCGCCGCGGCGTCGACGTGCCGCACCTGTGCCTGTCCGAAGCCCGTGGCTACCGCCCGGACGGAAACTGCCGCGTCTGCATGGTCGAGATCGAGGGCGAACGCACCCTCGCGGCGTCGTGCATCCGCAGGCCGGAGCCTGGCATGGTGGTTCGCACCCAGAGTCCGCGCGCCAGCCGCGCCCGCGCCATGGTGATGGAACTGCTCGTTGCGGACCAGCCCGGCCGGGCCGAAGTGCCAGATCAGGGGGCGCCGATTTGGCGGTGGGCGGATCGCATGAAGGTGTCCGGCAGCCGCTTTCCGGAGGGCGCCAGACCGGCGCCCGATTCGAGTCATCCCGCCATGCGGGTACGGCTGGACGCATGCATCCACTGCAACCTATGCGTGCGTGCCTGCCGCGAGGTGCAGGTCAACGACGTCATCGGCATGGCGCAACGCGGCTCCGAGTCCAAGATCGTGTTCGACTTCGACGATCCGATGGGGGACAGCACCTGCGTGGCTTGCGGCGAGTGCGTGCAGGCCTGCCCCACCGGGGCGCTAATGGAGGCGACCCGGGTCAACGCGGACGGGGCCGACCGCCGCCTCGCGCTCGAGGAGACGCACAGCGTCTGTCCGTACTGCGGCGTGGGCTGCCAGATCACGTATCAGGTGGCTAACGGCGGCATCGTGGCCGTGCGGGGCCGGGACGGCCCGGCCAACCAGAACCGCCTGTGCGTCAAGGGACGCTTCGGGTTCGACTACGTGAGCCACCCGGACCGCCTCCGCCGGCCGCTCGTCCGTCGGGACGATGCTCCGCCCAAGAGCGCGGACACCGAGGTGGACCCGCGCGCGCCTTGGACTCATTTTCGCGAGGCTTCGTGGGACGAGGCCCTGGATCGGGCCGCCGCCGGCCTGGCGCGGATCCGTGACCGGGCGGGTCCGGGTGCCCTCGCGGGCTTCGGCTCCGCCAAGGGCTCCAATGAAGAGGCCTACCTGGTCCAGAAGCTGGTGCGGCAGGGGTTCGGCACCAACAACGTCGACCACTGCACCCGACTCTGCCACGCGTCGTCGGTGGCCGCCCTCCTCGAGGGAATTGGCTCGGGGGCGGTCACCGCGCCCTTCACCTCGGTCTCGCAGGCGGACGTCGTGGTCGTCATCGGGGCCAATCCGACCGAGAATCATCCGGTAGCCGCCACGTTCTTCAAGCAGGCGGCGAGGCGGGCGTCGCTCATCGTGATGGACCCGCGTGGCCAGGGTCTGGCGCGTCACGCTAGGCACATGCTGCGGTTCCGGCCCGGGACCGACGTGGCCCTGCTGAACGCGCTCCTGCACGTGATCATCGACGAGGGCCTCTACGACCCACAGTTCGTGCAGGCGCGGACCGAAGGCTTCGAGCGCCTGGCTGCGCACGTCAAGGCGTTCTCGCCGGAAACCATGGCCCCCATTTGCGGCATCGATGCCGACACCCTGCGGGCGGTGGCACGCGAGTACGCGCAGGCCGAACGGGCCATCATCTTCTGGGGGATGGGCATCTCCCAGCACGTTCACGGCACCGACAACGCGCGTTGCCTGATCGCGCTCGCCTTGATCACCGGGCACATCGGACGGCCCGGTACGGGTCTGCACCCGCTCCGCGGGCAGAACAACGTGCAGGGCGCCTCGGACGCCGGACTGGTTCCGATGGTGTATCCGGACTACCAGCCGGTGGATGCCGATGCGATCCGCCAACGCTTCGAGCGCCTGTGGGGGCGCCCGCTGGACCAGTCGCGCGGCCTTACCGTCGTCGAGATCATGAATGCCATCCACGACGGGGCAATCCGCGGGCTCTACGTCATGGGCGAAAATCCGGCGATGTCCGATCCCGACACGGCGCATGCCCGGGCGGCGCTCGCCGAGCTCGAGCATCTGGTGGTCCAGGATCTCTTTCTCACCGAAACGGCGTGGCACGCGGATGTCGTGCTGCCGGCGTCGGCCTGGCCGGAAAAGGACGGGACGGTGACCAACACGAACCGGCAGGTGCAGCGCGGCCGGCCAGCCCTGCCCTTGCCGGGCTCGGCGCGGCAGGACTGGTGGATCGTGCAGGCGATCGCCCGGCGCATGGGTCTCGACTGGAGCTATGACGGGCCGGCCGATGTCTTCGCCGAGATGAAACTGGTGATGGAATCGCTCGACCACATCACGTGGGAGCGGGTGGAGGCGGAGAGCTCGGTCACCTATCCGTGTCCGGCGGCGGACCAGCCGGGCGAGGATATCGTGTTCGCGGATCGGTTCCCGACCCCCGACGGTCGCGGCAGACTGGTTCCCGCCGGACTGGTGCCGCCCGACGAGAGCCCGGATGCCGACTTCCCGCTGGTGCTGATGACGGGCCGCCAGCTTGAGCACTGGCACACCGGGGCGATGAGTCGACGCTCAAGCGTCCTTGATTCGCTCGAGCCGGAGGCGGTCGCGAGTCTGTCGGTCGCGGAGCTCGCCCGCCTGGGGGCCGAGCCCGGCGGGCGCGTGCGGCTCGCCACACGGCGCGGCTCAGTCGACCTGACCGCGCGGGCAGACGATGCCGTACCAGACGGCGCCGTGTTCGTCCCGTTCGCCTTCGCGGAGGCGGCTGCCAACCTGCTCACGAACCCCGCGCTCGATCCTGTGGGCAAGATTCCCGAATTCAAGTACTGCGCCGTGCGCGTCGAGCCGCTGGCGGAGACGCGCTAGCGCCCACGAGCCTCAGTGCAGGGAATCCAGGAATCCCTGCAGCATCCAGACGGCTGATTCCGCGTCGATGCCCCGGCGGCGGCGGGCTCGCGACACGTCCGCCCTGATCAGAGCGAGCTCGACCGCGCGCGTGGACAGACGCTCGTCCCAGAGGGTGACCGGGAGGGCGAGGGCGTCTCCCAGCATGCCGGCGACACGGCGGGCGCTCTGGGCGCGGGAGCCGGCCCGGCCGTCGAGATGCAGCGGCAGGCCGACCACGAGGCCGACCGCGGCTCGTTCCCGCGCGAGGACTTCCAGGCGCGGAACGCCGGCAGTCGGTCGCGTCACGCGGATCGTTTCGACCGCCACGGCGATCTGCTGGGCCCCGTCGGAGACCGCAACCCCCACGGTCCTGGCGCCGAGATCAAGGCCGAGCAGCGGTCCGAGGTCAGGAAGGTGCGAAGGCATCATCAGCGGGGCGCAGGGCCAGGACCGAGTCCGTTGGGAACCGAACATGGTAGTTTGCGCTGGCGCCCCGGGCGGCCGAGCCGCCGGTCCCGGGGAAGGCGTACCCCTGGGCTCGGCGGGACGGTGGCGGCAGGCCGCCCGGTCCGCCTGCCACCACCCCAACCCAGCCTGGAACTGAAAGCATGGCGCTGAGCGACGACGACGTCCGCCGCGTGGCGGAACTGGTGCGGATTGGCCTGGACGAATCCGAGGTCAAGCCGCTGGGCGAGGAACTGTCGCGGATTTTCAGCTGGATCGAGGCGCTGCGGGAGGTCGATGTCGAGGATGTTGCGCCGATGACGAGCGTGGTGGAGATGCAGCTCCGGGAGCGGGACGATGCCGTGACGGAGGGTGACTGTCGGGACCGGATTCTCGGCAACGCCCCGGCGGCGGACGAGGGACACTTCGTCGTGCCGCGGGTCATCGAATAGCCGTGCCGTCGGATCTCCATCGACTTGGGGTGGCCGAGGCGACCGCGCGACTCGCAGCCGGCGATTGCTCTGCGGTCGAGCTCGTGGAGGCCTGCATCGCCGCCCAGGAGGCCGCGGCAGGTCTCAACGCGGTGGTGACAGATACCGCGGAGCAGGCGCGCACTGCTGCCCGGCATGCGGATCAGCGGCGCCAGCGGAACGAGGCGCGCCCGCTGGAAGGCATCCCCGTCGCGGTCAAGGACATTTTCTGTACTCGGGGCGTCGCGACCACCGCCGGCTCGCGAATTCTCGACGGGTTTGTCCCGGCATACGAATCCACGGTTGGCGCCAAGCTGTGGGACGCCGGGGCCATTCTCCTGGGCAAGACCAACATGGACGAGTTCGCGATGGGCTCGTCCAACGAGACGAGCCGGTGGGGGCCGGTCCGGAACCCGTGGAGCCCCGCCGACGGCCCGGCATTGGTGCCGGGCGGCAGTTCGGGCGGGTCGGCGGCCATTGTCGCGGCGCGCGCGGTGCCGGCGGCGCTCGGGACCGACACCGGTGGGTCGATCCGCCAGCCCGCGTCATTTTGCGGGGTCGTCGGGCTCAAGCCCACGTACGGCCGATGCTCGCGCTGGGGCATCATCGCGTTCGCGAGCTCGCTCGACCAGGCCGGCCCGCTCACGCGTTCGGTCGCTGACGCGGCGCTGATCCTGCAGCACATCGCGGGCTTCGATCCCAAGGATTCCACCTCGGCGGATCTGCCCGTCCCCGACCTCCACTCCGCGCTGCAAGGCGACGTCAAGGGACTCCGGGTGGGCATCCCGGCAGAATACCGGCTGGACACGCTGCCTGTTGCCGTTGGCGACCTTTGGGAGCGGGGGATCGCGTGGTTCCGTGCAGCCGGGGCGGAGCTGAGCGACGTGTCCCTGCCCCATACGCGCTATGCGCTGCCAGCCTACTACATCGTGGCGCCGGCCGAGGCATCTGCCAATCTGGCCCGCTACGACGGCGTGCGGTTCGGGCGGCGGTCAACGGGCGAGGATCCCGACGATCTCTACACGCGAACCCGCCGTGAGGGATTCGGGGAGGAAGTGCGCCGCCGCATCATGATCGGCGGCTACGTGCTCTCCGAGGGCTACTACGATGCCTACTACCTGCGCGCCCAGCAGGTGCGGACACGGATTGCCGAGGACTTCCAGGCAGCGTTCCGTGAAGTCGACGTGCTGCTGACTCCCACGGCCCCGAGTTCTGCATTTCCGCAAGGGGCGAAGACCGACGATCCGCTGGCCATGTACGTCAATGACATCTTCACGGTCCCGGCGAGCCTTGCGGGGCTGCCGGCCATTTCGATACCAGCCGGCCTGGACGACGAGCGCCTGCCGCTGGGCCTGCAGCTGATCGGGCGGGCGTTCGACGAGGCCACGCTGCTGCAGGCGGCGGCGGCCCTGGAGGCCGCGGTGGGTACGGTGCCGTCGCCGGCAGGGTCGGCATGACGGGCGCGCGAACGATCGTGGGAGCCACGGGCGAGTGGGAGCTCGTGATCGGGCTCGAGGTCCACGCGCAGGTGGCGACACGGTCGAAGCTGTTTTCGGGGGCCGCCACAGAATTCGGGGCGGAACCCAATGCCCAAGTCAGCCTGGTGGACGCGGCCATGCCCGGCATGCTCCCCGTGATCAACCGTGCGGCGGTGGATCAGGCGGTTCGTACCGGGCTGGCGCTGGGGGCGGAAGTGAACCGGTTCTCGGTATTTGACCGGAAGAACTACTTCTATCCCGACCTGCCTCAGGGCTATCAGATTTCGCAATACCGGCATCCCATCGTGGGGGCGGGAGAGCTTAGGGTCGACATGCCGGATGGCCGGGCCCGGGTTGTCGGCATCGAACGCCTGCACCTCGAGCAGGATGCCGGAAAGCTCGTGCACGACCGCAACGCGACCGACTCCCACGTCGATCTCAATCGGGCCGGGATTCCCCTGATGGAGATCGTTTCCAGGCCCGACCTCCGTGACTGGGAAGAAGCCGGTGCATACCTGCGGAAGCTGCGTGCCTTGCTGCGCGCGGTCGGTAGTTGCGACGGCAACATGGAGCAGGGGTCGCTACGGGCCGATGCGAATGTGTCGGTGCGACGACCGGGCGCACCCCTCGGAACTCGGTGCGAAATCAAGAACCTCAACTCCGTGCGCTTCCTGATGCGTGCGATCGAGGTCGAGGCCCGCCGCCAGGTGGCCGTCATCGAAGCCGGCGAGGCCGTGCATCAGGAGACGCGTCTCTACGATCCACAGCGCAACGAGACCCGCGCCATGCGCAGCAAGGAGGATGCCCACGACTACCGCTACTTCCCGGACCCCGATCTCCTGCCGCTGTGCCTTTCAGAGGCCCGTATCGAGCGACTTCGGGACTCGCTGCCGGAACTCCCTGAAGCGATTCGGGAACGGCTGATCGGGGAGTACGGACTGACCCCGTACGATGCGTCCGTGCTCGTCGCCGAACCGGATGCTCCGGGGTTTTTCGAGGCGGCGTCGCAAGGCAGGAACGGCAAGCGGGTCGCCAACTGGATCGTGACGAACCTGTTCGGGGCCTTGAACGAGGCGGGACGCCCGTTGGCGGAATCGCCCGTGTCGGCCGAAGCCCTTGGCCAGCTAGTCGGCCTCATCGAAGATGGGACCATTTCCGACCGGATCGCCCGCGACGTCTTCGGGGAGATGTTCCAAACCGGAGCGTCGCCGCAGTCAATCGTGGAAGCGCGGGGGCTTCGCCAGATCCAGGATACGGACGCCATCGATGCGGCCATCGATACCGCTCTCGCGGCCAATCCGGGGCAGCTCGAGCAGTACCGCGCCGGCAAGACCAAGGTGCTCGGATGGTTTGTTGGGCAGGTGATGAAGGCGACGCGGGGTCAGGCCAATCCCGCCCTGGTCAATGCGCGGCTTCGACAGAAACTGGATGCCGACGGTGCTGGCTGAGCACGTGCAGACGTGCCGGCTATCCTGTGATCGCTGACCCCCTTATCCGGATTCGAGCCCGTGTTCTACCGAACCGACGTCAATGACCATGGCCTGCCGCACGACCCCTTCAAGGCATGCGTGGTACCCCGTCCAATCGGCTGGATTAGTACCCTCTCGCCTGCTGGCGTCCACAATCTTGCCCCGTACAGTTTCTTCAACGGCGTGGCGACCGCGCCGCCCATGGTGATGTTCGCCTCGAACGGACGGCAGCCGCATGGCGCCAAGGATTCGCTGGCCAACGTGGAAGAGACCGGTGAGTTCGTTGCCAACCTTGCGACGTGGGACCTGCGCGATGCGATGAATCGGAGCAGCGCACCCCTGGGTCCGGATGTTGACGAGTTCGCGTTCGCCGGGCTGGAGGCACTGCCGGCGACGCTGGTTCGGCCCGCGCGAGTGGCCGGCGCGCCGGTTCACCTGGAGTGCGTCCATCACCGAACGGTCGATCTGCCTTCGAATGATCCCGGCGGGCGGAATGCCATCGTAATTGGCCAGGTGGTAGGCGTGCACATTGACGACGGCCTGATCTCCGACGGCATCCTCGACCTGTCCCGCGTGCAGCCTCTGGCCCGGCTGGGCTACTTCGACTACACCGTCGTGAATGAAATGTTCTCGATTTCTCGGCCGAAAGCGCCGCAATCCTGAAAGGCCTCTGATGATCGATCTCTATACCTGGTCCACGCCCAACGGCCGCAAAGTCTCGATCTACCTCGAAGAGGCCGGACTGGACTACGAGGTTCACCCGATCAACATCACCAAGGATGAGCAGTTTGCTCCCGCGTTCCTGGAATTCAGCCCGAACAACAAGATCCCGGCAATCATCGATCGCGATGCCGGCGTCCGCATGATGGAGGCTGGTGCGATCCTGCTTTACCTCGCTGAGAAGACCGGCGTGTTTCAGCCGTCCGATGCCGAGGAACACTGGCATACCATGCAGTGGTTGATGATGCAGACTGGATCGGTGGGACCCATGCTGGGACAGGCGCACCATTTCCTGAAGTTCAACCGTGGGGTGTCGACGTACGCCGAGCAGCGCTACGGCAAGGAGACCCGACGCATTTACGGCGTACTGGACCGTCGGCTGCGCGCGATGGCCTTTCTGGCCGGAGAGAACTACGGAATCGCAGATATCGCCACCTGGCCCTGGATCGCTCGGTTCGAGTGGCAGGACATCGATCTGAATGAATTCCCGGGTGTCCTGCGGTGGTACCGCGAGATCGCTTCGCGCGAGGCCGTGCAGCGGGGGTACGACGTTCCCACGACCAACGCGACGGTGCCGGTTCCCTGAGCTCGGGATCGAGCGGTGCCCCGCCTGTTCGTGGCGTTACCGGTACCTCCGGAGTGCGCGGACGAACTGCTGGAGTTCAGAACGAGCGTGCCTGGCGTGCGCTGGTTGGCCCCCCAATCCCTGCACCTGACGCTGCGCTTTCTTGGCAGGGTGGATGGCGCTGACCTTCCGGAAATAGACGAAGCGCTGCACGAGGTCCAGCACCAGCCTGTAACCGTTCGATGTCTCGGATGGGACGTGTTTCAGGGGCGGGACCGGAAGCCTCGGGCAATCGTCCGGGCGGTAGAAACCCTGGTGAGCTTGATCGGGCTGCAGCGCGCCGTCGAACAGGCAACGGGTCCGTATGTTGCGACCGGGCGCCGTCGCTTCAAGCCGCACGTCACCCTGGCGCGAATCAACCGCTCGGTCAGGTCATCGAGGCTGCAGTACTGCTTGGAGGGCACAGGTCTGCTCGAGCCGGTTTCCTGGGTCGCCGACAGCTTTTCGTTGTACTCGTCTCATCTTGGCCGCCAGGAAGCGGGTTATACCACCGAGGCAACCTATCCCTTAACGCCGCGATAGTGCGCATGCTCACTCGACGCACCGCGTCGATCCGGTCCTCGGACGGGTTCGGGGAACTTCCCTGAACGGACTGCCAATTAATCGGTTCGACATGCTGTCCAAGTGGAAATCGCCCAGTCTTTGTGGTTTGCTACCGGGAATCGGCGTCCGGTTTGGCAGCGACTTGCCCGGTTGCCGGCGATGCGGAGCCCCGTGATGAGCGTCGCCCCGGTACGTTACGCGAGATAGGTACATGCCCCGTAGCTCCCGCTCGATTGCCGTCGGCGCGGCCGTCGCAATCGCATTGGTCGTTCTTGGAGTGTCGGCGCTGTACGACATGGCCAGGGAGGATGCACGCGCCCGGGTCGCGGCCCTGATTGCAGAAGAGCAGGGCAGGCAGGCACAAGAACAAGCCATTGAATCCGCCGATCCAGCGGACGCGGATGGGTCCGATGCCGCTGCCGGCGCTGCCAGCGAGTCCGAACGAGAAGGTGCAACGGCACCAATACAGGCCGAGGGCGATCGGGACCGCGTGGACAGCGGGGTGCCGGCCAGTGCGGACGTCGAGGCGACTCCGCCGTCTACCAGGGGCGAAGAGGGCACTGGAGACACTGCACCGGCGGCATTGGCCGCCAAGGACGAGAGTCCTGAAGAAACTTCGGCAGTTGTACCGGCAGAAGAAGAACCCGTTTCCGAGCCAGGGGTGGCTGACGGCGCGCCAACCGAAGAGGAAGTGGTCGGCCCGGCTGGGGACCAAGCTGACGCCCGGCGGGCTGAGTCTCCCGCACGGCCAGATGGTTCGGTCGAGGCGGTCACTCCGCCGGAGGAAGTGAAAGTACCGCCGAGCGGCGAGGAGACAGCGATCCCGCCAGCGGCAGCCGCTTCCGATGACGCCGGGGCGGACGCGGATCCTGCGGTTTCGGTTGCCTCGGACGTCGCGGAATCCTCTGTGCCTATAGGACAGGAAGCCGAAGAGCCCGCGCCAGCCGTGACAAGTCCGACCGGGTCTACCGAGGAGTCGGCGGAGCCGTCGACAATGGTCGAATCCGATGAAGCTACCGGAGATGCGGATACGTCGGCAGCGCCTGCCCCTGCGGCAGAGGACATCCCCGCGCCGGTCGCGGAAGAGGTCAACGAGTCCATGCGGGCGGCGGCGACCGCCTCTGCTACGGAGGAGATACCTGCACCGGTCGCAGAGGAGGCTGCCGAGTCCACGCTGGTGGTGGCAGCCCCGTCCGTGCCTGTGGAGGATTCGGCGGCGCCATCGACGATGGCCGAGTCCGAGGAACCTGCCGGAGACGCGGAAGCGTCGCCAGCGCCGGCCCCTGCAGCGGAAGAACCCCCTGCGGCGGTCGCGGAGGAAACTGACGAGTCCATGCCGGTGGTGGCGGCCCCGTCCGTGCCTGTGGAGAACCCGGCGGGACCATCGACGCTGGCCGAGACCGGGGAACCTGCCAGAGGCGCGGATGCGTCGGCAGTGCCGGCCCCTGCAGCGGAAGAGCCCCCTGCGGCGGTCGCGGAGGAAACTGACCAGTCTGTGCCGGTGTTGGCGACCCCGTCCGTGCCCACGGAGGATCCAGCGCTGCCTACCGTGACGTCCGAACCCGAAACCCCCATGCCGCTGGCGGAAACGGCGCCCGCCTCAACTGCCGAGATGCAAGCCGCCGATGTGGGCGCTGCAGGGTCCGACGATGCAGCTGAGTCGCCCGCCGGGGAGGCCGTTCCCCCGGAGCCAGCGGACGCGCCGACGTCCTCGCCCGTGGTGGCCGAACGAGAGGAACGTCCCGTAGGCGCGGCGCCAGTGGCTACGTCGGACCCGTCCGCGCCGCCCCCCCCGGCGGGCACTGACACCGCCGGTGCCACCGAGAGCCGGCACGAAGCGCCCGCGGGTGATCCGGATGAGCCAGTCGTTGCGGAGGCGCCGGCTCCGGTCAGCGCCGAGAGCGCCCCCGGAGGCTCGGCTGACGGAACGGATTCCATCGCTCCAGCGCCGGAGGATAGGTCGACCGGGCAAACGGGCGGTGTCGACGACCCTGATGACGGTGTTGCTTCCGCGCCGGCGGACGCACAGCAGGTGGCAGCGCTGCCGGACACGGTGGTCGAAGATCCTGCCCCTGACCGTGTACCCGCCGCTGTTCCCGAAGAGACCTCGTCACCTGATCCGGCCAGGCCCGTGGCGCCTGCCGATGTTGCGCAGTTTGACGTGGTTCAGGTGTCTCCCGATGGCACGGTGGTCGTCGCGGGCCGGACACGGCCGGGTTCGCGCGTCGAGCTCGTGATTGACGGTGAAGTCATTATGTCTTCGGACACCAATCGCAGCGGCGAATTCGTGTTCGTGCCGGACGTGCAGTTGCTCCCGGGTGTTCGGGAGTTGTCGGTCGCCGTGCTGCCGCCGGATGCGCAGGACCTTCGGCTGGCGTCGCGCATCGTCGTGGTGCTCATTCCGGACCGGGAGATGCTTGCAGCCCGCGCCACCGAGCCGGCAGAGACCGTACCGAGCGAGGCTCCCATCGCGCTGCTCGTCGACGAGCAGGGCGAGGCGGTAGGAGTCATCCAGCCCAGTCCCGAGATGACGGATCCCGATAATGTGCTCTCACTGGCCGCGGTGACGTTTGATCAGAAGGGCTACGCCTCGATCACCGGCGGGGGTGAAGCCGGGCTCAGGATCACCGTCTACTTGGACAATGAGGCAACCGGCTCCGTGATCATCGGCGAAGACGGCTTTTGGACGGTTCGCACCCAGCACCCCCTAGCCAAGACGGGCACCTACAAGCTGCGGATTGATCAGACGGGCGCGAACGACGATGCGGTGACCGAACGCATCGTCACGACACTGATTCGTGCTGGCGGCAGGTTGATTCCCATGTCGGCAACGGTCGTGACCGTGGAAAAGGGCATGACTTTGTGGGGGATCTCCCGTCGTCACTATGGGCGGGGCATCCTGTACACGCTGATTTACAACTCCAACAGTTACCAGATAGCTGACCCGCACTGGATCTATCCGGACCAGAAATTCCTTATCCCGGAACGGCAATAGCCCGGCCTGATCGGGAGGCATGCGATCGCTGCATGCGGGACCGGCGATTTTGTGCAACTGGAATGCGCAGATTGGGCTTTCATTGTTGAGACCGGTCTCTCGGTATGGCTCTGGGCAGGACGAGCCATGCAAACAGAACAAAGCTGATACGATTCTTTTGCACTAGCCTGAAGTTCCAGAGAGTGGAAGAAGTAAGAGCCTGTTTTGGCGGGCAGTCATAAATTGTCAGCGGCGCGCTACTGGCTACGCGTCAACCGTACGCCGAGCAGCTTGAAGGCCTGTTGCTGGAGCGGGGTGGGCCGT
>JAJDYI010000039.1 GCA_022825235.1 Alphaproteobacteria bacterium
ACGGCCCACCCCGCTCCAGCAACAGGCCTTCAAGCTGCTCGGCGTACGGTTGACGCGTAGCCAGTAGCGCGCCGCTGACAATTTATGACTGCCCGCCAAAACAGGCTCTTACTTCTTCCACTCTCTGGAACTTCAGGCTAGCGTGGCCCGGCGGGCGTGGCCGCAGTTCGCCAGGCGCGGCTACGCTCTCGGCAATGTCTCGCGCTACCTGAACTACCGATACCGCGCGCACGACGCACTGGAGGACGCGAAGGCGGCCGGCAATCTGGTGCTCGCCGCCTGCCGCGAGACCGGGCTGGACGTGCCGGGCTGGCTTGAACGCATGAATGCGTCGACGGCCCCGCGACAACTGTCTAGGCGGCAGCAGGTTCGGCCGCGCGGGCGGCCTTCAGCGCCCGGGCATACCATTCGACCTGGTCCGCGAAACCGCTGAATCGCCGCTCGACGTCCGCATCGTCCGTGTGGCCGTTGTCGTCGAAGGTCTCGTGGACCCTGCCCACCCGAAAGGGCGCTCCGATCGGCGGTGCCCCGAGGACCGTGAACAGATGCCTGAGCGGCACCGCCGCGAGCGCTCCGCCGAGCGGCCCGGGCGAGTACGTGCACACTGCCGAGGGCTTGCGCGCGTACTCGGGCAGGAAATGGTCGAGCACGTTGACGAGGGCGGGCGGAACGGAACCGTTGTACTCGGCGCTGACCGCGACGAATGCATCGGCCTGATCAAAGACGCGATGCACGAAGTCGAGGGCGCCCGGAGCCTCGCCCGCGTCGTAGTCCCGGTACCGTCGTTCCAGCAACGGAACGCGGTGCTCCATCGGGTCGATGAGCGTGGCTTCGTGCCCTCGGTCGCGGAAGGCTTGCGTGACAAAGCGGGCCATCCGGATGCCCACCCGCTGGGGGCGCACGGAGCCGTAGACCACGGCGATGCGAAGTTGCATGATCGGATTACCTTTGCAGCAGGGTTCGGTCGCTGGCCTCGACCACGCCCCAGTGCACGTAGAGCAAGTCGGGATGGCGGCGGGAGGACTATAGAGGGGGCGTCGGGTCTCGGTCCGATCCCCTCAAGCGGTCAAGTCCGCGCTTCCGGCGTTCTCCTCGACCTGCTGATCCGTCCGAAGAAAATCGGTTTCGCGGCAGGTCGGGGTGGGCGCGCGTCACGGAGCATCCATCTATGATCGAGGCGTCGCGGGATGGCTCGCCCCGGGCCGGCAAGGTACGCCCGGGATGGATGTCGTCGAGCTTGGCGTGGGCCCCGATCGCTGGCCACGGCCGGAGCAGGGAGACCGGGAGGAGGCCGCGATGACCGGCAGCCATGGACGGCACGGCCACGGTGGTCACGCCGATGGTCGGCCTGACAACGCCCAGCGGATCTTCTGGGCCCTGATCCTGACCGGGGGCTTCATGTTCGCCGAGGTTGTCGGCGGCGTCATTTCGGGTTCCCTGGCGCTGCTGGCGGACGCCGCCCACATGCTGGTCGATACCGTGGCGCTCCTGTTTGCCTGGATCGCGTTCAAGCTCAGCAACCGCCCTGCCGACCGGTCGCGCACGTACGGCTACCACCGTTTTCCGGTGCTCGCCGCCTTTGCCAACGGCATCAGCCTCCTGTTCATCGTCGGGTGGATCTTCACGGAAGCAGCCGACCGGCTGGTCAATCCGACCGACGTGCTCGCCGGCCCAATGCTGGTGGTCGCCGTGCTTGGACTGGTCGTCAACATCACGGCGTACGTCGTGTTGCGCGGTGCCGATCGAACCAATCTCAATGTTCGGGGAGCGCTGCTCCACATCTTGGGCGACATGCTCGGTTCGGCGGCAGCAGCGTGTGCGGCCCTGACCATCATGGCGACCGGCTGGATGCAGATTGATCCGCTGTTGTCGATTCTCGTCGGGCTGTTCGTACTTCGCAGCGCATGGTTTCTCCTGAAAGACGCGGCGCACGTCCTGCTGGAGGGGGTGCCCGAGCAGCTGGAGGTGCAGGAGATCGGCCCCGATCTCGTGGCAAATGTTGCTGTTGTCGAGGATGTCCACCACGTGCACGCCTGGTCGTTGTCGCAGGATCGGTCACTGCTGACCCTGCACGCCAGAATCATGAAGGATGCGCACCCGGACTCCGCGATCGCGGACATTCAGGCGCGTCTGGCCAGGCGCTTCGACATCCGCCACGTGACCGTCCAGATCGAGTTCGAGAACTGCACGGATGATGCGGTTGCCACCTGACACGAGGCCGCGCATGCGTCCGCCCGTAGGCTCCGGCCGCGGACGGGCGGTTGCCGTTCGCTCCCCTGCACGCCAACTCACCCTGAACCGAGCAGGCCACCACCCGGAGAGTGGACATCGGCGTGCCTCGTGGGCGTGTCGGCTCAGTGATGCCGGGCGCCCAGTCCTCCTCCTCCACGCCGACCCGGCCTGTGGCTGGCCGAGCTCCTGGACCACGGGCGCATTGATTGTTGTCGCGCAGGCGGGGCCTGGCCGGGCGCGGGATTCAGCGCGCGTCGCCTGCCGGTAGCGTGCGCCCCAGTCGGGTGAGGATGAACAGCACCAGCGCCGTCACGACGATGGAGGGACCTGACGGCGTGTCGAACGTTGCCGATGCGAACAGTCCGCCTGCAACCGCCGTCATGCCCACTACCGCTGCACCGGCGGCCATCTGCTCAGGACTTGCGGCGAACCGGCGCACGGACGCCGAGGGAATGATCAGCAGGGCGACAATCAGCAGAACCCCGACGATCTTGATGGCGGCAGCGATTACGGCTGCCAGCAGGATGCCGAACACGAGTTGCGCGCGTTCCGGTTTGAGCCCGGCGACGACCGCGAGATCCGGGCTGACCGTCGCCGCCAGAAGGGGCCGCCAGATCCACCACAGCAGCCCCAGTGCGAGCACCCCGCCGCCCCAGATGACGGCCAGATCGGTATGCGATACCGCCAGGATGTCTCCGAACAGGAGCGCCTGAAGATCGACCCGCATGTTCGGGAAGAACGACAGGAGGACGAGGCCGACAGCAAGCCCTCCGTGCGAGAGCAGACCGAGCAGCGTATCGGTCGGCAGCGTGTCGCGCCGCTCCAGGTAGTACATGGCCAGTACGACCAGGGCTGCGGTAACGAAGATGCCGATGACCAAGTGCAGATCGACCAGAACCGCAATGGCGACGCCCAGCAGTGCCGAGTGTGCGATCGTCTCGCCAAAGTACGCGAGGCGTCGCCAAACGATGAAGCAGCCTGCCGGACCCGTGACCATTGCCAGCCCGATGCCAGCCAGCAGGGCGCGTATGAAGAAATCGTCCAGCATGCTTCAGTTCTGCCCGGAGCCCTGCCGCGCCGCTCCCGTATACGGATCCACTAGGCCGACGGACCGTTCGTCGTGTTCGTGCGGCACCAGGACCACCACATCGTCACCGGAACTCATTGCCGCGTGGAGGTCGTGCGAAATCAGAAGCACCCCGCACTGCAGATCCCGGCGGATGTCCTGGATCAAATCGAGCAGGACGCCGGACCCGGCCATGTCGACGCCCTGGGCCGGTTCGTCGAGCACCAGGAGATCTGGGCGGTGAATCAGGGCACGAGCCAGCAGGAGACGTTGAAACTCCCCGCCGGACAGCGTCGTTACCGGCGGATCGCCGAGGCGGTGCAAGCCCACGGCCGCCAGCGCCGATTCGATGCGGCTGCTGGGAAACCGCTCCGTCAGGGTCATGAGCCGCCGCACGGTCAGGGGCAGCGTCGGGCTCAGCGCAAGCCGTTGCGGCACGTAGCCTACCTTGAGGGCCGGAATTCGTTCGACCGAGCCCTCGTCGATCGCAAGCAAACCGAGAATGGCCTTTGCACAGGTGGACTTGCCTGCACCATTGGCGCCGATCAGATAGATGAGCTGGCCACGATCAACCGTGAGGTCGACATGCCGGATGATCCAGCGTTCACCGCGGCGCACTCCCATGTCTGTGGCTTTGACAAGCACGGCAGGGCCCCTCCGGCAACCGAACTACTTGGTGCGGGTGCTAGCGCAGGCGGCCGATCTCTTGAGCCCGGTCCCCGCGGACGCACCGGCATGCCGGCCATCGCGTCGCCGCTGCCACCATATCATCGGCCGTGAGGTTACTGGACTGGCGGGCGGGGTGTGATCGATGAACTCCGGTTTCTCGGGCAACTCCCCCGTGTGGCCAAGCGCCAGCCCCTCCCTCGGCAGGCCTCCACGGGGTCGGAAATGCGCTTGACATGATGTGTAGAAATACGCCGTTTCTCGATGTCAGCTGGGTCTCCCTTTACCCGGAAGTGCTTATGGGCCGTTCTCTCATGGCCTGGCGACAGGTGCGTGCAGCACTGGTTTCGCTTGCTCTGATCTGCTGGACAGATGCGGCGCCTGCCGCAGCCAGCGACAGCGCGGCGGTCGTCGCGTCGATCAAGCCGGTCCACTCGATCGTGAGTGCAGTCATGCTCGGAGTCGGCGAGCCGCAACTTCTCATCCAGGGCGCCTCCTCACCCCACACCTTCAGTTTGCGTCCGTCGGACGCGGCGGTGCTGGAGGAGGCGAGCGTGATCTTCTGGATCGGAGAGTCGTTGGAGGCGACGCTGGTTGGTCCGATTTCCACACTGGCGCAACAGGCCCGCGTGGTCACGCTGTCCGAGGCCGCAGATCTCGTCCGCCGTCCGTTGCGAGAAGGCGGGGCGTTCGAGGGGCATGCGCACCATGAGGGCGACCATGACCCACATCACGATTCGGCTCGTGACCACGATCATGACCCGGTGGCGCACGACGAGACCGAGTTCGACATGCATGTCTGGCTCGACCCGCACAATGCTGGCGTGATGGCGCGAACGATTGCTGATGTCCTGGCTGATGTCGATCCGGCAAATGCGGCAACGTACGCAAACAACGCAGAGGAAATGGTCCGCCGTCTCGATGCCCTGGGGGAGTACATCGATGCCTTGGTGGCGCCGGCTCGCGGGCAGCCGTTCGTCATGTTCCATGACGCCTACCGATATTTTGAGGACCGATTCGGCCTGGCCGCCATCGGCTCCGTCGTGGTCAGTCTGGAACAAGCCCCAGGAGTCCGGAGAATCCGTGACTTGCGTAAAATGGTGCGGGAACTGGGTGTGGTCTGTGTGTTTGCCGAGCCCCAATTCCAGCCCCGCTTGGTCACCACGGTCGTCGAGAACACGCCGGCACGCGTAGGCACGCTCGATCCTCTGGGCGCCGGTATCGAAAGTGGGCCCGAGCTCTATTTCACCCTGCTCCGCAACATGGCGGAATCATTTGCCGACTGCCTGACGCCGGATCAGGGCGGCGGCCGGCAATAGCTCGCCATCGGGCGGGGTCGTGCAAAGCGGCAGCGAAGACGCCGGACCACAGCCTGAGGTTCCGTCTGTGATCGTCCGGTCCGACGCACGCACACGCGACGGCTCCCGCCGACCGGTGTCAGGGTCGCCGGCCCGGACCCCGGCCGGGGACGGGCCTTCACTTGCCCGTGCTTCTGCACGACCCGGGAACCTGCCATGTCCCTGCCTTTCAGGGAGTTAGCGGCGCCGCACCAGCGAAACGCCGTTCTGTGCTAAATCAGCGGTTCGACACTCGCCGGGTTCCGGGCGGGTCTGTATGCGGCGAGCTCCGGGCTTCGGGCTGACGGAGGCCGCACGGAGAATCCCCAATGCCGATCAATCACCATGAGCATCAGGTTTACGGTGAGGGCCTGACCCGGACGGCCAGCGGCGAGACGCTCATTTCGGTGCAACGGCTGGCGAAGGAAGTTGGCAAATCAGAGGAGGAGGTCGAGGCCGCACTGCGGAGCGGATTGCTGTCGGCCAGGAAAATCCGCGATTTCTCGGGTAACTCCGTCGAGGCGATCAATCTGGTGTCAGCGCGCCTGCACTTCGACCTCTCCGATCAGATGACACAGCGCCTCTATCGACCGGACACCGAGGACGTGTCGGTCGAGCGCCTCAAGGTCCTCTGGCCTGATTCGCTTCCACAGCCCGAAGCGATGGCTTCCAATTCCGTGGCGACGGAGCCTCCCAGTTCGCAGCAACGTGCCGCCAAGCTGCGTGCCACCCGCTACGAACCGCAGCAGCTGACTGCCAAACGCAAACGGTAGGGCTGCCTCCCGGGCCGAAAATGGGGGCGCGCGACTGTCGGCGAGGCCGGGGTCAGGCGGGTGGAAACCGCGTTCCGTGTCGCCGGCCCGGGAGAGCATGATCGCCGGGTTCAGGCCCGGTTGTGCGGGTGCCGTCACTTGCGATCAAGACCACGGATGGGGTATCTTGCCGACCAGCCGTATCCCTCGTCATCTTCGGTTCCCGTTGTCGCTGGCGGCAATGTCTGCGGCGGGCAAGTCGTTTCGCACCAATTGAGGATTCGCCCATGAACGGAACTTCCCCGATGGAGTTTCTTCGCGAAATTCGCCAGGAGCTGGCCAAGGTCACGTGGCCGACCCGCAAGGAGACTGCGGTCACCACGGGGATGGTGTTCGTGATGGTGTTCCTGCTGGCGCTTTTCTTTCTGGGCGTTGACCAGCTGATCTCGATGGCGATCCAGGCCATTCTCGGGTTGGGCAGTTGACGCGAACGGAGCAGCCGGAGATGGCGCTGGCTTGGTACATCGTGCACGCACATTCCGGCTTCGAGGCGCGGGTGGCGGAAGCGATCCGCGCCGAGGCTGTGCGCCACGAACTGGCCGACGACATCACGGAGGCGGTCGTGCCGACCGAGAATGTGGTCGAGCTGCGGCAGGGGAAGAAGATCGAGACCGAACGGAAGTTCTTCCCCGGTTACGTGCTCGTCCGCATGATGTTATCCGACCGGACGCGCCGGCTCGTGCTTGATGTCCCGCGGGTGCTTGGGTTTGTCGGCACGGAGGGCGACCCGATCCCGATTTCCGATGACGAGGCCGGCCGGGTGCTCAACCAAATCCGCGAAGGGGTCGAACGTCCGCGACCGGCCGTCATCTTCGAGATCGGCGAGAATGTCCGCGTGGGCGATGGTCCGTTCACATCCTTCAACGGGGTGGTCGAGGAGATCGACGAGGAGCGGTCGCGCGTGAAGGTGTCGGTCTCGATCTTCGGCCGTGCGACCCCCGTCGAACTGGAATACTCGCAAGTCGAGAAAATCTAGAGACTTAACGGAACAGTCTGATGGCAAAACAAATTGAAGGTTTTGTGCGAATTCAGGTGCCGGCGGGCCAGGCGAATCCTTCGCCGCCGATCGGACCCGCCCTGGGACAGGCGGGGCTGAACATCATGGAGTTCTGCAAGGCGTTCAACGCGCAGACCCAGGGCGCCGAGGCCGGCGCCCCGTTGCCCGTCGTGATCACGGTGTACCGCGATCGGAGCTTCACCTTCACGGTGAAGAAGCCGCCCGTGTCCTACTACCTGAAGCGTGCCGCCAAGATCCCCAAGGGATCGGGTGAGACCGGACGCGTCGCCACGGTCGGCACGGTGACCGCTGCGCAGGTGCGGGAAATCGCGCAGGAGAAGATGCCGGATCTGAACGCTTCCGGAGTTGACGAGGCTTGCCGGATCGTCGAGGGTACGGCCCGCTCGATGGGCATTGGAGTCGGCTGAAGCGATGGCACGTTCAGGAAAACGCCTGCGGGCGGCCCGCGAGGGGCTAGACCGGACCCGGCCGCTGAAACTGCAGGATGCCCTTGCGCATCTGAAGAAGCACGGCGGCACCAAGTTCGATCAGACCGTGGAGATCGCGGTCAATCTGAATCTCGACACCCGTCAGTCGGACCAGCAGGTGCGGGGTACCGTGATGTTGCCGGCAGGGACCGGCAAAACGATCCGGGTGGCGGTGTTTGCGCGTGATCAGGCGGCCGAGGCTGCGCGTGCTGCGGGGGCTGACCTCGTCGGGGCGGAAGATCTGGCCGAAACCGTCCAAAAGGGCGAAATCGAATTTGACCGTGCGGTGGCGACCCCGGACTGCATGCCCGTCGTCGGCCGCCTCGGCAAGATTCTGGGTCCGCGCGGCCTGATGCCGAACCCGAAGCTCGGCACGGTCACCACCGACGTCGCGACCGCCGTGCAGGCCGCCAAAGGAGGGCAGGTCGCCTTTCGCGCCGAAAAGGCCGGAGTCGTGCATGCCGGGATCGGCAAGACGAGCTTCGATGAAGGCAGCCTGGCCGCCAACGTCCAGGCGTTCGTCGGGGCGATCCGGGATGCGCGTCCGGCGGGCGCCAAAGGCGTGTATATTGAGAAGATCTGGCTGTCGTCGACCATGGGACCAGGGGTCCAGTTGGACGTAGCCGATCTGGAGGCTGGGGCCCAGGCCACAGCGTAACTGCTAAATCGCGGTCTCGGCGCGCACCGCCGAGGTCGCTTCCTGTCCGAGACTGCAGGCGGCGGAAGCCTTAATTCTCCTGCACAGACGGGGTGTGGACGCAGCGTCTGACCGCGCGTCCGGGCTCATTCGTTGGACAGGTGTGAACTCGGACCGGCACGGGCCGGGCGGGGGATTGCCCGGGGGCGCCCAGCGTCCGGCCGGGGCTAGGGGAGGCCGTCCGATGGATCGGCAAACGAAGGAAGCGGCAGTCGCCGCACTGCACGAGATTTTTGCACGCGGCGAGACCGTGATCGTGGCCCACTACGCCGGTCTCGATGCGAACGCGGCGACCGACTTGCGCCGACGCATGCGAGAGGCGGGGGCGCAGTTCCGCGTCACCAAGAATCGATTGACCCGGCTCGCTTTGGAGGACACCCCGCACGCTGGTCTTGCCGACCTGTTCAGCGGGCCCACGGCCATCGGGCTCAGCTCGGACCCGGTGGCGCCCGCCAAGGTATTGCAGGACTTCGCCGACACCCACCCGGGCCTGATCATCCGTGGCGGCGGCCTCGGTGCGCAGACGCTGGACGAGGCGGCCGTTTCCCGGTTGGCGAAAATGCCGTCCCTCGATGAGCTCCGGGCAAAACTGGTGGGGGTGATCGCCTCGCCGGCCCGCTCGGTGGCCGGGGTCATGCAGGCGCCTGCCGGTGCCTTGGCCCGGGTCTTCGGGGCCTATTCCGAATCGGAAGCCGCCTGAATCTGCGGCGACCCGTACCGTAACTTTTTCCACGCGCCTGAAGGGAGAACATCGACCATGGCGGACATCGAGAAACTGGCCGAGGAGCTGTCCGGCCTGACCGTCATCGAGGCGGCCGAACTGTCGAAGCTGCTCGAAGAGAAATGGGGCGTCAGCGCCGCTGCGCCGGTCGCCGTGGCGGCCGCGCCGGGTGCGGCGGCCGATGGCGGCGGCGCCAGCGACGAACCCGAATTCGTCACCGTCACGCTGACCAGCTTCGGAGCCAAGAAGATCAATGTCATCAAGGAGGTCCGAGCGATTACTGGACTCGGCCTGAAAGAGGCGAAGGATCTTGTCGAGGGGGTTCCCAAGCCGGTCAAGGAAGACATTTCGAAAGATGAAGCCGAAGAGATCAAGAAGAAGCTGGAAGAGGCGGGGGCGGCGGTCGAAGTGGGAGCGTGACCGTCAGGCCATCGACAGGGCACGCCCGGCTGGAGAAGCCCTCCCTCTGGGCCAGTGACGCGTCCGGGATGCCCGTTGGCACCGGCCGGCGGGGGTCTCAGGCGCATCCGCCGCCGGGAGGCGCCCATGCCCGGCCGGCTGGGTAACGCGCGCATTTACCGGCTCGTGCCGGGCGGCTAGGATTCTCCCGATGACCACGAGCATTCCGGCCCCTGCAGCATGGTGACGCTGGCCAAGGCACGCCGGCGGCACGCGAAGCCGGCGAAGCGGGATTTGACGGAGATCCGCGCGCTGGAGCGCAAGGTGGCCTGGCTGGCGGCCTGGACCATCCACAACGCAAACCATCTTCGCCCGGCCTTGGACGGCCTCAAGGTCGGAGGGCACCAGGCTTCCTCGGCGTCGGTGGTGACTCTCCTCGTGGCGCTCTACTTCCACGTACTGCGGCCCGAGGACCGGGTCGCCGTCAAACCCCATGCCAGCCCGGTGTTCCACGCCATCCAATACCTGCTGGGACGCCAGACCCGGGAGCATTTGCAGGCATTCCGCGGGTTCGGGGGGGCCCAGAGCTACCCCTCGCGCACCAAGGACGCCGACGACGTGGACTTTTCGACGGGGTCCGTCGGTCTCGGCGGGGCCATGGCGCTGTTCGCTTCCCTGGTGCAGGACTACATCACCGACCATGCCCTGGCGTCCGCCGCTCGGCGTCCGGGCCGCATGGTGACGGTGTTCGGCGACGCCGAGCTGGACGAGGGCAACGTCTACGAGGCCCTGCTGGACGGGGCCAAGAGCGGCCTGCGCAATTGCTGGTGGATCATCGACTACAACCGTCAGAGTCTTGATGCCATCACCGCTGACCGCTCGTTCTCCCGGATCGCCGGGCTGTTCGAGGCGATGAGCTGGCGGGTGGTCACGCTCAAGTACGGAAAGCTGCTGCAGGCCGTGGAACAGGAGCCCGGTGGTGCGGCCCTGATCGAGTGGATCGACCGCTGCCCGAACGACCTCTATTCGGCCCTGACGTTCAAGGGCGGTGCCGCTTGGCGCGAACGCCTGCTGCAGGATCTTGCAGGGGACGCGGACGCCGTGGCGCTGGTGACGCGTCACGCGGACGCCGACCTGCATTCCCTGATGACCAATCTCGCCGGGCATGACCTCGAATCCGTCATCGAAGCGTTCGAGGCTGCCGGCGACGATCGGCCTACCTGTTTTATCGCCTACACGATCAAGGGGCACGGCCTCCCGCTCGCCGGTCACAAGGACAACCATGCAGGCCTGATGAACGAATCCCAGATGGCGCAGTTCCGGGCGTCGATGGGGGTGCCGGAAGGGGAGGAGTGGGATCGCTTCGCCGGGCTTGAGGTCCCGTCCGCGACGCTCGAATCCTTTCTGGCGTCCGTCCCGTTTGCGCAATCCGCAGAGCGCCGCCACGAGCCGGCGCCGATCCCGGTACCCGATCGCCTGCTGGTTCCGGAGTCGCGCCGCACGTCCACGCAGGAGGCCTTCGGCCGCATCCTCCGCGAGCTGGGGCGAGGGGACACGGAACTCGCGCGACGCATCGTCACGACGTCGCCGGACGTCACGGTTTCCACCAATCTCGGCGGATGGGTGAACCAACGCCAGATCTACCGGCACACCTCCCGCTCCGACGTGTTTCACGAGGAGAGCGTGGTCTCCCCGCAACGCTGGGCGATGTCGCCACAAGGGCAGCACATCGAACTGGGCATTGCCGAGAACAACCTGTTTCTGCTGCTGGCGGCGGCCGGCCTTTCGCATTCGCTGTTCGACGCCCGCATCATCCCGATCGGCACGTTGTACGACCCGTTTATCGCGCGGGGCCTCGACGCCCTCAACTACGCGGTGTACCAGGACGCCCGCTTCATCCTGGTCGCCACGCCGTCGGGGATTTCGCTTGCGCCCGAAGGCGGGGCCCACCAGTCGATAGGCACGCCGCTCGTCGGGATCGGCCAGCCCGGTCTCGCAGCGCTCGAGCCGGGATTCGTAGACGAACTGGAAGTGATGCTTCGCTGGGCGTTCGCCTACCTGCAGGAGCCTGACGGCGAGTCGGTCTATCTCCGTCTGTCGACCCGACCGGTCGTGCAGCCGGAACGCTCGCTGGACGAGAATCTTGAACAGGCGATCATTGCCGGCGGTTACTGGCTTCAGCCTCCGGCCCGAGGGGCTTCGCTGGCGCTGGTGTATGCCGGGGCCGTGGCCACGGAAGTCATGGACGCCTTTGAAGAGATTCGGACGGACCTCCCCGATGCCGGCGTGCTGGCGGTCACGTCGGC
This sequence comes from Alphaproteobacteria bacterium, assembly GCA_022825235.1. Classification (GTDB taxonomy): domain Bacteria; phylum Pseudomonadota; class Alphaproteobacteria; order TMED109; family TMED109; genus VXPW01. The sequence continues at coordinate 11,722 of JAJDYI010000039.1, forward strand.
GGACCGGCTGCACGGGGCATGGCGGGCAGCCCAGGCCACCCGCCGGCAGGGGCTTCCGGCACAATCCCATCTCGAGCAGCTGCTGAGCCCACTGGCGTCGACGGCGGGCTTGGTCACGGTGGTGGATGGCCATCCGGCGACCCTTTCGTGGCTCGGGTCAGTCCGCGGTCACAAGACGATCTCGCTGGGCGTGGACGAATTCGGGCAGTCGGGGGACCTCGCGAGTCTGTACCGGACGTACGGAATTGACCGCGACGCAGTCCTTGACGCGGCTGCCGAGGCGCTGACCGGGCGGTAATGGAGCCGAGCGTGGATGCGCCGGGTTGGGCGGGCGTGGTGAAATTGGTAGACACGCGGGCCTTAGGAGCCCGTGACGCAAGTCGTGGGGGTTCGAGTCCCTCCGCCCGCACCAGCGTTCCGTGCCTTGCAGCCGGCGCCAAAACGAAAGACAGGTCGATATGAAAGTCCAGCGAATCTCCGGGCGCGGCTCGGTGCAGACGTTCAGCGCCGCGGTCCCGGCCGATCAATTTGAATCGGTGGTGGACGGCCGTCTGAATGAGTATGCGCGCGACGCCAAGATCGATGGCTTCCGCAAGGGCAAGGTCCCGATGTCAATCATCAGGCGCCGGTTTGGTAGCGAAGTGGAAGCCACGATCGCGTCCGACTTTCTGCAGTCGGCGATCGAGCATGCGTTATCGGAGCATGATCTCGTGCCGCTCGACGTGGTCCCTGAACGCATGCCTAAGCGGGCACCGGGCGAGCACCTTGGCCTGCAGTTCACGGTGCACGGGGTCGCCCAGTTCAAGGTGGCGCCGTTCGATCGGCTGGCCATCGAAGTTCCGGTCGTGGGCGTCACCGAGGCGGACATCGATGCGGAGATCCACGAGTTCACCTACATGTTCGGTCAGATCGAGCCAGCGGATGCCGACTTCGGGGCGCGTGCCGAAGACACGGTGGCAGCAGAATTGTTCGACCGGACCGATCCGGCCGACCCGAAACGCATCCCGGTGGGTGGAGTCGCCACGCCGAAGCTGTTCCAGCGGACCTGGGGCGAGGCGGCCGACATCGAGGGGATCCGAACGGGGGAGGACCGCACCTTCCAGGTGTCGCCGCTGCCGGGGAACTGCTACGACCGGCCGTTTCCGCTCGGTGTGGTGGTGCGTGCCGTTCACAAGCGCGAACCCGCCGCCCTGGATGATCTGATGAAGCGGTTGGGCGCCGAGACGGAGCCCGGCCTCCGGGAGAACGTCCGCACCATGCTCCAACACGGCATGACCGCCGGGAGCGAACGCCTCAAGGTGGTCCGGCTGGTGGACCAGCTCGTGCAAGCCAACCGGCTCAGTCTGCCCGAGCAATACGTGGACAAGGTCGCCGCGGCATATGACGCAGGGAAGTCAACGCCGATCGTGCCTTCGGAGACCCACGCCTCGGCTGACCAGCTGGCCCGGTCAAGCATTGTCGCCGAGCTCCTGCTTTCCAAGATTGCCGACGACCACGACATTGATGTCACGCGCGAGGAGATCGTGCGGTTCGTGGTCCTCAACGTGGATCCCAACCAGCGGAACGCCGAGGACCTGATCCGCCAACGCCTGGCGGACACCGACGTGGTCAGGATGGTGGCCGTGCAGATTCGCCGGGAGAAGGCGCTCGGGCTCGCGATGAAGGACGCCGCGCTGACCGAGACTCAGGTTCCGATCGACGTCATGCGCCGCACGATGGCAACCATGGCACCGGTCACGCTGGCCGCCCGGATGCCGGGCGATGCCGACAACCCGGCACCCGCGGCCGGCGGAGGCGCGTCGTGAAGGAGCCCCGTTCGGCGACGGCGCCGGAACATGCAATGAACACGCTGGTGCCGATGGTCGTCGAGCAGACGGGGAGGGGCGAACGTGCCTACGACATCTACTCGCGGCTGCTCAAGGAGCGGATCATTTTCCTGACCGGCCCGGTAGGCGACGAGGTGGCTTCGCTGGTGATTGCCCAGCTGCTGTATCTCGAGGCCGAACACCCGGACAAGGAGATCGCGTTCTACATCAACAGTCCGGGCGGCCTGGTCACGTCGGGCCTCGCGATCTACGACACCATGCAGTACATCCGCCCGGACGTGTCAACACTGTGCGTGGGACAGGCGGCCTCGATGGGGTCGCTGCTGCTAGCCGGCGGGACCGCAGGTAAACGGTTCGCGCTGCCGAACGCCCGCATCATGGTGCACCAGCCCTCCGGTGGCTTCTCCGGGCAGGCAACGGATGTCGAGATCCATGCCCGCGAGATCCTGGCCCTGAAGGAACGCATCAACGAGATCTACACGCGCCATACGGAGCAAAGCCTTGACGCCGTGCGCGAGGCGCTCGAACGGGACCGGTTTCTCACTCCCGAGGTCGCCAAGGAATTCGGCTTGATCGATGACGTGGTCAGCGAACGGCCAGCCGGGTCCGGCGAGTGATGCCGGGTCCCGGCCTTCGGGCCGGCTGCTTTCGGGCAATGTCTGAATTGGTTAACATTCGTGCCCACTAAGTCCACGGGGTCAGCTTTCGCCATGAGCTCGCAGCAGCGGCCGGATCACGAGCCTGGGCGCGGGGATACGCTGGTCGAGCCAACGGTCGAGACGAAGAAGCCGTCGCTGTATCAGGTCCTGCTGCTGAACGACGACTACACGCCCATGGAATTCGTCGTCATGATCCTCGAGAAGTTCTTCCGCAAGGACCGTGAAGAGGCGACCCAGATCATGCTCCACGTGCACCAGAACGGGATCGGCGTGTGCGGGGTCTACACGTTCGAGGTGGCTGAGAGCAAAGTGACCCAGGTCATCAACTGCGCGCGCGAGCACGAGCATCCGTTGCGGTGCACCCTAGAGAAGGTCTGAGCGGTCGCGCGATGCTGTCGAGCAATCTCGAGAAGAGCCTCCACAATGCCATCGAGCTGGCGCGCAAGCACCGGCATGAATTCGTCACCGTCGAGCACCTCCTGCGCGCTCTGACCGAGGATGAGGATGCGGTCGAGGTGCTGCTGGCCTGCCGCGTCGATATCGACAAGCTGCAGAGTGACCTCGACGAGTTCCTCGAGACGGTGCTGGAATCGACGGTACTCGACGGGGAATCCCAGCCCGAGTCTGTTCCGAGCCGCAGCGTCCGGCGGGTGCTGGGCCGGGCCGCCCAGCACGTGCGGGGATCCGGGAAGACGGCCGTGACCGGCGCGAACGTCCTGGTAGCGATCTTCTCGGAACGCGAGAGCCACGCGGTCTACTTTCTCAGCCTGCAGCAGATGCGGCGGGTGGATGCGGTGTCGTTCATCAGTCACGGGCTCGCCAAGCACTCCCGCGTGCAGCCGGCAGCCCCCACCGCCGAGGGCGGCGAGGCTGCCGCGGCCAACCAGTCGCCCCTGGAGGCCTTCTGCATCAATCTCAACGACAAGGCCAAGGCCGGCCGGATCGATCCCCTGATCGGCCGCCAGGCCGAGCTGGAACGCACCATCCAGATTCTGTGCCGTAGAACCAAGAACAACCCGCTCTACGTCGGTGACCCGGGAGTCGGGAAGACCGCGATCACCGAAGGCTTCGCGCGCCGGATCGTGGCCGGGGAAGTGCCGGAAATTCTCGCCGATGCCGTGGTCTATTGCCTCGACATGGGGGTACTGCTGGCAGGCACCCGGTACCGCGGCGATTTCGAAGAACGTCTGAAAGGGGTGGTGGAGGAACTCGGCAAGCAGCCGAAGGCCATCCTGTTCATCGACGAGATTCACACGCTGATCGGCGCGGGCGCCACCAGCGGCGGGGCCATGGATGCTTCGAACCTGCTGAAGCCGGCGCTGGCCAGCGGCGAGATCCGCTGCATCGGTTCCACCACGTACAAGGACTACCGGGGCTACTTCGAGACCGACCGGGCACTGGTGCGCCGCTTCCAGAAAATCGACGTGAACGAGCCTACTGTGGCGGATACCATCCGGATCCTCAACGGCCTGAAGCCGTACTACGAGGAGTACCACGGGATCCGGTACACGCGTTCGGCGCTGCGGGCCGCTGCAGAGCTGGCCGGTCGGCACATGTCCGACCGAAAATTGCCGGACAAGGCCATCGACGTGATCGACGAGGCCGGCGCCGCGGAAATGCTGAAGCCGGCGTCACGCCGGAAGAAGGTGGTCGGGGTCGGAAGCATTGAGGCCGTGGTCGCCAGAATGGCGCGGATCCCGCCGAAGCAGGTGTCGCGGGACGACCGCAGCGCCCTGGCCACGCTGGAGCGTGACCTCAACCTGGTGGTGTTCGGGCAGGAACAGGCGCTCGCGATGCTGGCCAGCGCGGTCAAGATGTCGCGGGCGGGGCTCCGCGAGCCGAACAAGCCGGTGGGATGTTTCCTGCTGTCGGGTCCGACCGGCGTGGGCAAGACCGAGGCCTCGCGCTGCCTCGCGGACCTGATGGGGGTCGAGCTGATCCGGTTCGACATGTCCGAGTACATGGAGCGCCACACCGTCTCGCGCCTGATCGGTGCGCCGCCGGGATACGTCGGGTTCGATCAGGGCGGCATGCTGACCGATGCGGTCGACCAGCACCCGCATTCCGTCGTGCTGCTCGACGAGATCGAGAAGGCGCATCCGGACCTGTTCAGTCTCCTGCTACAGGTGATGGACTACGGGCGCCTCACCGACCACAACGGCAAGGCCGTCGATTTCCGCAATGTCACGCTGATCATGACCACGAACGCCGGCGCCAGCGAACTCGCCAAGGCGGCGGTGGGCTTCGGTCGCGAGCGGAGGGAAGGCGATGACACGGAGGCGATCAATCGGCTGTTCACGCCCGAGTTTCGCAATCGGCTGGATGCGGTGATCCCGTTTGCCGCGTTGTCCCGCGCAGTGATGGCCCAGATCGTTGACAAGTTCATTGCCCAGCTGGAGGTTCAGCTGCAGGACCGCAACGTGTCGGTCGAGCTCACCGAATCCGCGCGGGGCTGGTTCGCCGACAAGGGCTATGACCCGACCTTCGGCGCCCGGCCGCTGGCTCGGCTGATCCAGGAACGGCTGAAGAAGGAATTGTCGGAGGAGCTCTTGTTCGGGCGGCTGGCCCGGGGTGGGCACGTCAAGGTAGACGTGCGCGGCGACCAGGTCTCGTTCGCGTTCGTCGACGCCGACGGCAAGGAACTGCTGCCCGCTTCCTGAACCAACCTCCCCGGGGTTACGGAAGGTGCGCGCCGGTGCGGATCTTCGCCTCCAGGTATTCCCGATTTTCCGGAGTGGGCTCGAAACGGTGGCGCACGCGTTCCACCACCTGAATCCCGAAGCGGGTCAGCGCCGCGATTTTGTCCGGGTTATTGGTCAATAGCCGCACCCGTGTCACCCCGAGCTGGCGCAGGATCTCGGCCGCGACGCGGTAGTGGCGCTCGTCGTCGTCGAAGCCCAGCACCGCGTTCGCGGCATAGGTGTCGAGGCCCTCGTCCTGCAGCGTGTACGCCCGCAACTTGTTGACCAAGCCGATGCCGCGGCCTTCCTGCGCGAGGTAGACCAGGACTCCGTTCCCTGCTTCGGCGATCGTCGTGAGGGCGCCACGCAGCTGGTCACCGCAATCGCAGCGCAGGGAGCCAAGAAGGTCGCCCGTGAAGCACTGTGAGTGCAGCCGCACCAGCACGGGGTTGTCGGGGGTCGGCTCGCCCACAACGATGGCGATCTGTTCGGTTCCACCGGATACCGGCCGGAAGGCGATGATGCGGGCGTCCGGTGCGGCGGCGAGCGGGACGTGCGCGCTGCTGACCCGGCGGAGATTGAAGTCGCCCTCCGCTCCATAGCGCTCGAGTTCCCGCACCTGCACAGTGAGCAAGTCGCGCTCGACAGCCCATTCCCCGGCATTCTCCGGCGGCAGCCCGAGCGGCTTGAGCACCGCCGCAGGGGTCAGGTTCGCATGCTTGGCGAGCTGCACCGAGGCGGTCGCGAGATCGTCGGCCGCGAACGTGCGGTGCAACTCGGGGGCCGGCATGCCCGATTCCGGGTTGGCGAGGGCCTGAACGGTGATGGGGGAGATGTCCGGGCTCAGCCGGAACACCACGACCGCCTGGTCCGTCTCCAGACCCAGTGCGCGTGCGCGCTGGCCGGTAATGACGATGCGCAGGGCGCCGCCGGGCACGCGGGTCATCGCGGCGAAGTCGCCCTCTCCCAGGAATTCGGTGGAACGGGCCACCGCGCAGGCGACCTCTCCCAGGAGGACGACGGGTTGCCCGCGCCGCAGGTCGCCGATCGCCCGATCGACGGCGATGACTGAACGCGGGACCGTTCCCGAGAAGCGTTCCTGCGATCCGGACGCATCGGACTGGGACATAGTGAACTCCGGAAGCAGGACGCTTCCCGAAGAGTTGGATGAAGCGGAGAGACCGCCAGTATACTGTCTCGATAGCCCAGCCTAGGCGATTACCGCGGCCAGCGGTGCCGGGGGCAGGAGATCCATTGGTGGACAGCACAGTGCGCAATACCTGGGAGGCCGCGCCCCAGGTGCTCATGGTGGAAGACGACGAGGCCTTGCGGGAATCACTGTCGGAACATCTGTCGTACAGCGGCTTCAAGATGGTGTCGGTGGCGACCGGCTCGGAGGCGCTGGAACAGGTCCGTGCCCACCGGTTCGACCTGATCCTGCTTGATGTCCGGTTGCCCGATGCTGACGGTCGCGACCTGTGTCGGCGCATCCTGGAATTCGGCCGCTCCCCTCCAATCATCATGCTCACTGCCGCGGATTCGTCCGCGGACATCGTACGCGGCTTCGATTCGGGCGCGTACGACTACGTGGTAAAGCCGGTTTCTCCGCCGGCGCTGGTCGCCCGGATGAGGGCGCATCTGCGCCAGCATGAATTGACCGACGACGCGGAGTTCGCTCTCGGCGCGTTCCGATTCCGTCCGGGCGCCAAGGTGCTGGTAGACGAGGAGGGGCAGCAGGTCCGGCTTACGGAAAAGGAGAATGCGTTGCTCCGGTGCCTCCTGAGGGCGCATTCGGAACCTGTCTCCCGTAGCCGGATTCTGGAGGAAGTCTGGGGCTACCATCCATCGGTGCGCAGCCACACGCTGGAAACCCACATATCGCGGCTGCGAAAGAAGCTCGAACCGCGGCCAGACAGCCCGCGCATCCTCGCGACGGCGCCGGATGCCAAGGGGTACTACCTGATTCGGCAGGGGTCAGGTCAGCAGCCGGACTGATCGCTCGGTCGCTACCGGCAGCTGCGCTGCCTGAAGGGCGAGAGCTGGGCCCGGATCGCGTCGATCTCCAGTTGCACCGCCCGTGCCTCTTGCTGAAGTGCCTCGGCAACGGCGTCTCGGAAGTGCGGATGACGGATCCAGTGGGCGCTGTAGGTGGGGACCGGGAGGTAGCCTCGCTGGATCTTGTGGGGTCCCTGCGCGCCGGCCTCGACCTTCTGCAGTCCGTGCTCGATGGCGTAGTCGATGGCCTGGTAGTAGCAGAGTTCAAAATGCAGGAACGCCTGGTACTCGGAGCAGCCCCAGTAGCGCCCGAACAGCGTGTCTCCCCCGGCAATGTGCAGGGCGCCGGCAATCGGTGCACCACCCGCTTGGGCGAGCAACAGCACGACCCGGTCCCCTAGCGTTGCACCGAGGCGTGGAAAGAAGTCGGCGGTGAGATAGGGACGTCCCCATTTGCGGCTGCCGGTGTCCGTGTAGAAGCGGAACATCGTGTCCCAGTGACCGGGACTGATGTTGTCCCCCTGGAGGCGGACGATGTTGATCCCGCTGTCCGCCACCGCCCGCCGCTCGCGTCGGATCGACTTGCGCTTGCGGGCGCTGAGGTCGGCGAGAAACGCATCAAAGGACGCGTAGTTGCGATTGACCCAGTGGAACTGCTCGCCGGTCCGCGCAAGAAAGCCGTTCTGACTCAGCTGACGGCATTCGGTCTCCGTCGGAAAGGTGACATGGAGGGACGATACGCCGGTCTGCTCTGCTACCGACACCAGGCCCTCGAGGAGGGCCCGACGGGCCCCCTCGCCGGCATCGGGCCGGACGAGCAGCCGGGGGCCGGTGACCGGGGAGAACGGGACGGCCACCTGGAGCTTCGGGTAGTACCGCCCACCCGCCTCCATGAATGCCTGGGCCCATCCGTGATCAAAGACGTACTCGCCCTGCGAGTGGCTCTTCGCGTACATGGGGGCGCAGCCCTCGATCCTCCCTTCAGCAGACTCCAGCACCACGTGGAAGGGCATCCAGCCGGTCTCGGGCGTGGCCGATCCGGAGTCCTCCAGTGCCCGCAGGAAGCCGTGCTGAACGAAGGGATTGTGCGCTCCCGCGCACGCATCCCATGCGGCGGCCGGTACCTCCGCGATACGTTCGACGGTGCGGGCCGTGAACACCGATCAGTTGATTTCGAAGATCGCGTCGATCTCGACGGTCACGTTCCGGGGCAGGGCATTGGTTCCAACGGCGAACCGGGCATGACGGCCGGCTTCGCCAAAGACCTGGAGCATCACGTCGGAGGCGCTGTTGGCCACTTCGGGTTGCCGGTCAAAGCCCTCTACGCATTGGACGAAGACTCCGAGCTTCACGCACCGCCGCACCCGGTCGAGATCTCCGTCGAGCGCCGACCGCAACGCCGCAAGGATGTTGAGTGCGCAGGTCCTGGCAGCCGCCCGAGCCGTCTCCTCGTCCGCGTCGCGGCCGACGGCGCCGGTGTAGCGAATGTTCCCGTCGACGGCTGGAATCTGGCCCGCAACGAACGCCATCCCGGCCGCGAGGACGACCGGTACGTAACTGCCGCCGGGCTTCGGGGCAGCGGGTAGGGTGATTCCAAGTTCCTGAAGTCGGTCATCGATCTTCGACATGGCGGGCTCCCGGCGGGGCGAAAATGTGCAGCAGGTCGATTGTATCGACGCTTGCACTCCGGTTGGGAACCGCCGAAGACGGCGATGAGGGGCTGACCGGGCGCCGGTCGCGAGGCTGCGCAGGCCGGTCCCGGGAAGGACCGCGTAGGCGGGCTCAAACTTTGCCGTCGTTGCGGTAGGATGATGCGCGTACGTGTCGGATATCACAGGGTTAGGTGTCAGAGTGCTTGAGTCAATTGGCCGAGAGACAAGCGACCGGCGGCCGCTGCTGCGATTCCCGAGACTGCGCGTGCGTGGAACCGCTCTCCCGGCACTCCCGTTGGTGGCTGCCGCAGCGATCTTCATGTCGGGAGCGGGTGTTGCGGCGGCGGCTCCGCAGGTCCTGCCGCACCGCGCCGAGTATCAGATCACGCTGGAAACCGTGCGAACTGGAGCCATGGTGGCCGCCATGAAAGGGATCCTGGGGTTTGAATGGCGTGACGTGTGCGACGGCTGGGCCGTCAACCAGCGCTTCGGCATCCAATTCACGGACAAGCAGGGGCAGCAGCACTGGTCGGACCGGCGCTACCTGACGTGGGAAGCCAAGGACGGCCGGGCGTTCCGGTTCTCGATCCGCGCGGTGCGGGACGACGTGGTCATCGAGGAGGCAGAAGGGCAGGCTGTTCTGCACGGCGACGGCACGGGCGGCGAGATCCTGTTCAAGTTACCGTCGGCCTACCGGGCCGCCCTGCCCGAGGGGACGATCTTTCCCTCTACCCACTTCCTGCGCATCCTGGCCGACCTGAAATCGCCCGAGGGGCCGCGCGCCGACGTTGTGTTCTCGGGATCGGAGGAAGATGGCCTGCAACGAGTCAACACGTTTTTCGGTTCGGAGATCGCCGCGGATGGCCTCGGGTCTGATTCAGGTCTGGCAGATCTGTTCGGCCGGCACGTCCGGATCGGCTACTTCCCCTATTTCGAACGACGGCTCGAGGCCGACTACGAAGTGATCCTGCAGGTGCGCGAGAACGGCGTGCTCGACCAGTTCGTCATCGATTACACCGATTTCAGCATCAAGGGCGTGCTCAACCAATGGATCGAGATCCCGCCGACGGACTGCTGAATCTCCGTGGACGCAGCGGCGGCCCGTTCCTCTACTTGATCTTGGTTTCCTTGAACAGCACGTGCTTCCTGGCGACAGGGTCGTACTTTCGGACTTCAAGCTTTTCCTTGCGCGTGCCGGCCCGGGTGCGCTGATTCTTGCGCGTGACGTAGTAGTACCCGGTGTCCGCGGTGCTCATCAGGCGGATCTTGTCAGAAACTGTCTTGGCCATGGCCTGTTCCTCGTGCCAGCGGAAGAGCCCGGAGGGAAACCGATTTTGCCCGCGGTGTCAATCGGCAGTTCACGGCCGGTGTTGGACGCACTGGGGGCGCCGCTGCGGCGCGGGCCGAGCAGGTACGGGACCAGGCAACCTAATCGGCGTACGCCGTGGATGCAGCGACACACGATGGCAACAGAAACAGCCGGCAACCCAATCAGCCGGGGGCCGCAGAATGCCGGATCCCGGGAGGTTCCGACTGCCGGCCGCCCGTGGCACGTTTGCAATCCGCGGGCAATCATTTGTCGCAACGTCGAGGGGCTTGAGCACACACCCCCGATTTCGAGCGAACAAAGTGTTGTGTGCCGCCTTGCTCGTGTCTGCAGGGCTTATTCGACGCAAGAATTCCCGGTGCTTGTCGGCCACCCAGCTTTGGCCACTCGGCCCGGATGACCGTGACCGCTGTTGGCGTTGTCTCCGGAATGGCCCCGTACAACAGACCCGTTCACAGTTATGCTCGCCGCTGATTTCCGGTCCTGTACCGGTCCCAGTGCTGGTGATGAGTTCCTGACATGCCGCCAACTTCGCCCGACAAGGTCGCCGTCGTCCTCGGCGTGGGCGCCGCCAGGGGCGCGGGGGCCGCCATTGCCCGCCGCATCGCCCGGGAAGGCGAGCATGCGGTCGTGATCGGCGGGCGCACGAGAGACCGCCTGGAAGCGCATGTGCGGGACGGGGAGCTTCGGGGAGAGGCTTGGACGGCCGTGGCGACCGATGTGACGTCTCAGGATTCGGTGCGTGCCGCGTTGGATGTCGCTGAGGGTCTGGGGGCCGTGGATCTCGTGGTCTACAACGCCGGGCCCAACCGCGCTATTCCCTTTCTCGAACTTGATGTCGCTACCGTCGAGGAATTCTGGAGAGTGAGTTGCCTCGGCGGTTTCATCACCTTGCAGGAGGCCATCCGTCGAATGCTGCCGCGAAAGACCGGCACCATCATTTGCACGGGTGCGACCGGATCGTGGAGAGGCGGAGCCCGTTTCGGGCATTTCGGCGCAGCGAAATCAGGATTGCGCATGTTCGTCCAGGCGGCTGCCCGAGAGTTCGGACCGCAGGGTCTGCACATCGCGCATGTTGTCATCGACGGCAGCATTGATGGAGAACGCATTCGAACTGTCGCCCCCGACCGAGCGAAGGCGAAGGGGGAGGACGGACTGCTTCACGTTGACGGAATAGCTGATACGTACTGGCACATCTATCGCCAGCCACGGTCCACGTGGACCCTGGAAGTTGACCTTCGTCCGTACAAAGAGCCCTTCTAACCGCGGCCCTGTCCGCACACCGTCCTGGAGACAATCCTGATGATTCACGAACTCAGAATGTATACATGCCGCCCCGGCACGGCGCCCAAGGTCATCGAGGCGAGCGGAACCGTCGGGCAGAGAATCCGGAACGGCGAGACGTACGGGCGGCTTGAGGGCCACTTCGGAAGCGAGATCGGCGGTCTCAACCAGTACGTGCATCTCTGGAGTTACGCGGACGTCGGTGAACTGGTCCGCCTGCGTGGCGAGTTGGGAGCACTCGAGGCATGGCGGACCGAATTCGTGCCGTTGGTGGCACCGCACATCATGACCCAGACGGTGCGGGTGCTGCGACCGGCCCGTGATCTCCGGACCCCGGATTCGGAGGGCAACCTCTATGAGCTCCGCGTCTACCGGCTGAAGCCCGGCCGCGCCGCTTCGTGGGCGGAACGCATGCTGGCCGCCTTTCCGGCCCGCGAGAAATACTCCATGAACGTCGGCCTCTGGACGACGGTGTTTCCAGACCCGAACGAGGTCATTCATCTTTGGGCGTATTCGAGCTTCGAGGAGCGCGCCCGGGCGCGGGCTGCCTCGCAGGCGGATCCCGACTGGAAGGCATTCCTGGCTGATGCGGTGCCGGACATCGAGGACATGACGTCGACCTTGCTGCTGCCTTCCGCGTATTCGCCTCGAAAGTAGTGCCGACAGCGGGCGGGGCGGTGTTCGAGCTGCCGCGCGGCGTGCCTGGCCGCCCGCCATGCTTGCCGGGAATCGGGCCGGGTCGGCTCAGTTCACGCGGCGAAAGGCGACTCGGCCGCGAACGGGGTCGACGTCCGCCAGTTGCACCGTGACGGCGTCGCCGGGTCCGAACGTTTCGCCGGTTGCCTGCCTGCTGATCTGGCGGGCCCTGGCGTCGAACCGAAAATACCCCGGCCCCAAGCCCGCCATCGGCAGGAGTCCCTCGATTCCGCTCTCGTCGAGCCGGATAAATGCCCCGTACCGTTCCACGCTGACGATCCGGCCCGGCATGCTTGGCGCAGACACGCGCTGCAGGTAGCGGCTGGCGTAGCGTTGGCAGGCTTCGCGCTCGGCGGCCGCACTCCGGCGCTCCTTGGACGAAAGGTCGCCGGCAAGGATCCGCAGCTCGTCCTCTTGGAGGGCCGGGCGCGGCTCGAGACCCAGCGTATGCAGGAGGACCCGGTGTACGGTGAGGTCGCTGTAGCGGCGAATCGGTGACGTGAAGTGAGCGTAGTGTCGCAGACCAAGCCCGAAGTGCCCGATGTTGTCGGGACTGTACTCGGCCTGTGATTGAGCCCGCAGTACTGCCAGATGTACCGATTCCTCGTTGTGTCGCCCGCGCGCTCCCTCCAGCACTTCGTTGAGGCGCCGACTGCTGATCGCGCCGGAAAACACGCGTGCGCGGCCGGTGAGAGCGCGTAGGTCGTCCTGGAGTGCCCGGGTCCTGGAAGTCCGGGGCGCGTCATGGACCCGATACAGGAACGGGAGCTTGCACTGCATCAGACGGCGGGCAACGGCCGTGTTGGCGAGCACCATGAACTCTTCGATCAGGCGGTGGGATTCCAGCTGGCGGGCGGTCGCGAAACGGCTGACGTCACCGGTCGCCGGGTCGAGCGTGACGGAGGGTTCGACGGATCGGATGTCCAGTGCGCCACGCTTCCGGCGCGCGCTGCACAGGAGACGGAATGCGCCATACAAGGCCTCGATGTGCCGCCGTTCGATCCCGGGAAGACTCGTGCCGCTTTGGACTGCGTCCTCCAACGCGTCGTAGGTCACCCGCGCACGCGAGCGGACGAGCGCCCGGCGGAATGTGGAACCGGTGAGTTCCCCGCTCGCGTCGATGTCGAGTTCGGCCACGACGGCCCCGCGCGGCACGCCGGGCATGAGCGAGCACCAACCGTTCGAGATGGGTTCGGGCAGCATGGGAAATACCTGCCCCGGCAGGTAGACGGAATTGCCGCGCTTCCTCGCTGCGCGATCGAGCGCTCCGCCCGGGCGCACGTAGTGAGCCACATCGGCAATGGCGACGAACGCTCGATAACCGCCTTCGACCTTGCCTGCAGCGGCCACGGCGTCATCGAAGTCCCTGGCGTCTTCGCCATCGACAGTCACAAAGGGGATGCCGGTCAGATCATCCCGCCCGGAACTCTCCAGGGGTCCGCATGCCGAGGCCTCCTTCTCGGCATCCGGGTCAAATCCCGTCAGGATGTCGAAGCGTGCGGCGACCATGGCAGGAATGCACCGGGGATCGTCCAGCGAACCGACGCGCTCGAGGATGCGCACTTGATCGCGCGCGTTGCCCGCCCTGGAGCAAGAAACCACATCGCCAGCAGCGATGGGATCGACGGACCGGATGCGGTACGTCATCGAAGGCTTGCCGGCGCAATCTTCGATGCAGAGGCGGCCGTCGTGGGCCGAAACCACGATCCCGACAAAACGCTCCGGACGGTGCGGAAGCAGGGAGAGGATGTGGCCGGTGCGTGGGGAGCTGGATGCCGGGTCGAGGCGCACGAGCACGCGGTCGCCGATCCCGCCGGCACGGCCGAGACGCCGCCGTCTCGGGACAGTTGGGCTCAGGATGATCTCGGAAGGCCCGCCAGACGACCGGTCGCTTGGCTTCGCAACCAATTCCCCATCCTCCGTCACCCCCACGACCTCTGCGACCAGCACGCGAGAGCCCGGAATGGCCGACTTGATCATCGTTGCACTGCGAGTTCAGCGGGCAATTGTCGGCGGTTCCCGTATCGCGGACGGTTGCACCGGTGCGACGCGGGTGCTGTCTCGGGTGGCTGCGCCCGGTGGATGCAGCTGCCAATGCCCGTTTCGAGTGTCCTGCGGGCGCGCTCCTGGCCGCTCAGCGGGAGGGCGCGTGTGCGTTCACGACTTTCGTGTCGTGCGTCGTCGTCGGGCAGGGGTCTTCTTGGCGGCATTGCGTTGCGCTCTGGCTGCAAGCAGCGCTACGGCCTGTTCCATGGTCACGTCGTCCATCGAGGTGTCCTTGGGCAGCGACGCGTTGAGACTGCCGTGCTTGACGTAGGGTCCGAAGCGGCCTTCGTGGACCGTGACGTCTTTGCCATCGTTCGGGTGCGGACCTAGGACAGTGCGCGGCGATTGTCGTGAGCGCCCTTTCTCCTGCGCAAGCAGGTCCATCGCGCGGTTCATGCCGATGGTCAGGACACTTTCACCGGTTGGAATGGAGCGATAGTCCTTCTGGTGCTTGACGTAGGGCCCGTAGCGTCCAATGCCGGCCTGGACCGGCTTCCCGGATTCCGGATGCAGGCCGATGTCGCGGGGCAGGGCAAGCAGCTGCAATGCACGTTCGAGATCGACCGCGTCAGGTGCCATGTCGCCAGGCAGGGAGACGCGCTTGGGTTTTGCGTCCTGTCCGGCCTCGTCACCAAGCTGCACGTAGGGCCCGAAGCGCCCGGTTCGAAGGCTCACTGCTTGGCCTTCAAGTTCCCCGAGCACGACGGGCTCCCCACCTTCGCCGTTTTCCTCTGCGCCGAAGTTCCGGGTGTATTTGCACTCGGGATAGTTGGAGCACCCGAAAAACGCGCCGAACTTTCCGATCCGGAGTCCGATCCTGCCCTCGTTGCAGACGGGGCAGAGGCGGGGATCGCGGTCTCCTTCACCGGCGCGAAACACAGCAGGGGCAAGGATGGCGTCAAGGCGGTCGATTACCGAACGCAGGCGGATCGCCGCCACCTCGTCCACATTCTCCTTGAAGCTGCCCCAGAAGTCCCTGAGGACCGCCTTCCAGTTGATCTGCCCGCGAGAAATGTCGTCGAGGCGCTGTTCAAGGTTGGCGGTAAAGTCGTATTCGACGTAGCGCTCGAAGAAGCATTCGAGAAACGTCGTCACGATTCGACCCCGTGATTCCGGCACGAACCGCTTCTTCTCCAGCCGCACGTACTCGCGATCCTGAAGCACGGAGATGATCGCGACATAGGTGGAGGGTCGGCCTACACCGAGTTCTTCCAGACGGCGCACGAGCGAGGCTTCGGTGTAGCGCGGCGGGGGCGTGGTGAAGTGCTGCTTGGGCTCGGTCCCGCGGGATCCCAACTCCTCTTCCCGCTCGAGGGGCGGCAGGCGTCGGCCACTCTCGGAATCCGCGTCGCCCTCTTTTTCAGGCTGGTCACGGCCTTCGCTGTATAGCCGCTGAAATCCGTCGAACACGACGGTTGAACCCGTGGCACGCAGGCCGACATCACCTGCACTGTTACGTATTTCGGCGGTCGTCTGGTTGACCTCCGCCTTCTCCATTTGACTCGCGACGGTGCGGTTCCAGATGAGTTGGTACAGCTTCGCCTGATCGGGTGCGAGCTGCCGGGCGAGTGCGGTCGGACCTCGGGCGACGTCGGTCGGTCGGATCGCTTCGTGTGCTTCCTGCGCGTTGCGCGCCCGGCTGCGGAAGCGGTTGGGCACAGCCGGTCGATACCGCTCTCCGAATTCCTTGAGGATGACCGCGCGCGTCGCCGCCACGGCTGTAGGCGCGAGGTTCACGGAGTCCGTTCGCATATAGGTAATGAGGCCCGCGCTGGCGCCGTCGACAGCGACCCCTTCGTAGAGCGACTGGGCCGTGCGCATCGTGCGGGCGGCGGAAAAACCGAGCTTGCGAGAGGCTTCCTGCTGGAGCGTGGAGGTCGTGAACGGGGCCGGCGGGGAGCGTAGAACCCGTTTCTTCTTGACTTCGGCGACATGGAACGAACCGGCCGCAACTCGTTCGGCGGCATGTCTTGCGGCGGCTTCGTTGGGAAGGCCGAATTTGCCCAGCGCCTCTCCGTCCAGGCTCACCAACCGCGCCGTGAACGCCGCCCCGCCGCGGTTGGTCAGTGCGACCTCGAGCGTCCAGTACTCGCGCGGATCGAACGCCTCGATCTCCATTTCGCGTTCACAGATCAGGCGGAGCGCGACCGACTGCACGCGCCCTGCCGAGCGTGCGCCGGGCAACTTTCGCCACAGAATCGGGGAAAGCGTGAAACCGACGAGGTGATCGAGGGCACGACGGGCTTGCTGGGCATCCACCAAGTCCATGTTGATCGCGCCCGGTTTTTCAAAGGCCTCGAGGATGGCTTCGCGCGTCACCTCATGGAATGTGACCCGATGCGTAGTGAAGTCAGGGGACTTGCTGCTGCCTCTCTCACGCAAGGCAGCCAGCACGTGCCAGGCGATGGCCTCGCCCTCCCGGTCGGGGTCCGTCGCAAGGAACAGCGTTCCTCCGGCACCAAGATCCGAAGCAATGCTCTTGATGTGCTTGCGGCTGTCCCCCGGCGTCTCGTAATGCATGCTGAAGTCGTCGTCAGGCTCGACGGCTCCGTCCTTCGCAATGAGATCCCTGACGTGCCCGTAGCTGGCATGCACTTTGTAGTCCGAACCCAGATACCTTCCGATAGTGCGCGCCTTGGCGGGCGATTCCACGACTACGACGTTGGTGGCTTTGGGCATGAGCTAGGACAATGTGTGCGGGGTACTTGTCTGGCGGGAGGAGGGCCGGACAAGCGCGCGGTTGAAATGGGGCGGAAAAATGGAGAGCGTCGCGATGAATGTCAAAGGCGCGCTCAGCCGTAGCACAGTTAGGGCCCCTGTGGCTAGCGGCGAGCCCGGCGGCAACTTGGGGATGCCTGCTGCAGACGCCGCAGAACAGAACGGCGAATAGCCGGGCGGGCCCCGACGTCCGGTCGAGCGACGAAGGCGAACCGAGGACAGCAAATTGGGGTCGACGATTCTGCAGGGAACGATCCCGGGCGTACGGTTCGCTCAGCGTGTCGAGAACCCAGCGACCGCGCACCATCGTCGTCGGCTAGACTGCGGACCGTACCTTGCCAGGACGGAAGTCTGCAGCACGTTGCACTTGGTGACCCGACAAGCACCTTCAACGGATCGGCAGCTGACGGCAAGAGCTGTCAGGTATTCGATAGAAGTCCCTTGCTGATGGCTCCAATCGAGTGGATGAGCGCGACCTAGCAGGAAAGCAATTCGCAGCGCGATTTGCGAAACGGGTACTCGCGGCCCGCTGGCTGGTCCTCTTGAGCTCCGTAATCTTGGTTGCGGTTGCGTCGAGCGGCATCGCCCGCCTCGAGTTCTCGGCCAACTACCGCATCTTTTTTGACGACCACAATCCGCAGCTGCTGGCCCTGGAAGCGCTTGAGAACACCTACGGCAAGAACGAAAACATCGTTTTTCTGATTGTTCCCGACGATGGTGACGCCACTTCGGAAAGCGCGCTTTCGTCTGCAGTCTGGCTGACAGAAGCCGCCTGGTACACGCCATATTCGAGGCGCGTCGACTCGCTCGCCAATTTCCAATACACGACCGCCGATGGCGACGACCTGTATGTGCGCGATCTGGTTGATCCCGAGGAGCTGCCCCAAGCCGAAGCGCGATTGCTAATCGGGGACATTGCGCTGTCTGACCCCCGCATCGCGGGTGCCATCCTGGCCCAGGATGGCAGTGTCAGCGTGGTCAACGTCACGGTCGAACTGCCGGATGAGGGCCAGTTGGAGGCGGTGGCCGAAGTGGCCGAGTTCGCCAGATCGACTGCGGCGGAGGCCGAGGAGCGCTATCCCGGCGTCGATCTCCGCATCGTCGGCACGGTCATGGTCAATCAGACCTTCCTGGAAGCCTCCATCAACAGCCAGAAGATATTCCTGCCCGCCAGTCTCCTGCTCATGGCCCTGATCCTTGGCGTCCTCACGCGGGGCTGGGCGGGAGTGGCGGCGACGGGCGCGGTCATCGTCTTTTCCATACTGGCGTCCGTGGGCTTGGGAGGATGGGTCGGCTTGCCATTTTCCCCGCCCATCGCACCGGCGCCGACCATCGTGCTGATGATCGTCGTGGCCAATTGCGTGCACCTGTTGGTCGCTCTGCAGCAGCGTCTCCGCGCCGGGGATTCCAAGCACGACGCCATCGTCGAGTCCGTCAGGCTCAACTTGCATCCTGTGTTTCTGGCGAGCCTCACGACGGCCCTCGGCTTCTTGAGCATGAACTTTTCCGAGGTGCCGCCTTACCGTGATCTGGGCAACTTCGTCGCGTTTGGCATTGGCGCCTCCTTTGCTCTTTCGGTCACCTTTCTGCCGGCCCTGCTCTCACTGCTCCCCATTCGTGCGCCCAAGGAACGACGGTTCCCCGGCCCCTCGATGAGCCGCCTGGCGGACTCCGTCCTGCGCCACAGGAAGCCGATACTTTGGGGTTGGTTGGCAATCGTCGCCGTGATGCTGCTGGCCGTCCCGCGCAACGAGCTCAACGACGTCCTGGTGCATTTCTTTGACGAGAGCGTCGAGTTTCGTCAGGACACGGATTTCATGGACGAGCACCTGAGCGGCAACACCCTGCTCGAGTACTCGTTGGAGGCAACTGCCGAGGGCGGCGTCACCGATCCCGCGTTCCTTGCCGAGGTGTCGAACTTCGCCGACTGGTACCGCGAGCAACCCCCGGTACGCCACGTGTCGGTCATCACCGATACGTTTCGACAGCTCAACAAGAGCATGCACGGAGACGACCCGGCCGCCTACCGGATTCCGGAAAGCCAAGAATTGGCGGCACAATATCTGGTGCTGTATGAACTCTCGCTTCCACAAGGCTTGGACCTGAACAATCAGATCGACAGATCCAGATCAGCGACCCGGGTGACGATTTCCGCGGAGACACTTGACTCGAAGGAACTGCTCGCTCTGAACGCGCGCGCCGAGGCTTGGCTGACGGAGCACGCGCCACACGTATCCAGCATCAACAGCACCGGTCCCGCGGCACTGTTTGCCTACATCGGTCAGCGGAACATCCGCGCCATGCTGATCGGGACGGTGGTCGTGCTCGTGGCCATATCCGCCATTCTGCTGTTCGCCTTGCGATCGCTGCGGCTGGGCTTGATCAGCATCCTGCCCAATTTGATTCCCGCCGTGCTGGGCTTCGGCGTCTGGGGGCTGACGGTGGGCCAGGTCGGACTCTCATTGTCCGTTGTGGTGGCCATGACCGTAGGCATCGTCGTGGACGACACGGTGCATTTTCTCAGCAAGTTCCGCCGTGCACGGCTTGAATACGGGCAGAGCCCGGAAGAGGCGGTGCGTTACGCCTTTGACACGGCCGGCCGGGCGCTGATCACGACGACGGTCGTGCTGGTGGCCGGCTTCTTGATACTTGTATTTTCTCCGTTCGTTCCCACCGCGCAGGTCGGGGTACTGACCGCGGTGATCATCGCCTCTGCGCTTGTCGCTGACCTGTCGCTCCTGCCGGCATTGTTGACGGCGACAGACCGGAGTTCTGCGAAGCGGACAAAGCGTGCAGCCTAAGCGGCTGCCCTGGTGAGCTTGATCGGAAGTGATCCGTACATTTTGGAATGTTTCTAGTTGAAACTGAATATAATTGTGTGCATCGGCACCCACACTGGATGAGATGTACTATGCTCTTGCTTGATCTTGATGAGGCGGCGCCGCACGGTCGTGTTCAATAATCCATTTGATTCATTCCAAAATACTGTTGTCAAAGCGAAGGAAGAGCGGGAACGACTCGACCGGCTGCTGACCGTTTCCACGCCCCGGGAACGTCTGCTCGTTGCACTCATTGCACTGATGCTGTGCGTTCTCGTCGCCTGGCTCTTCCTCGGCAACGTTGCGCATAGCCTCGCAGTCGACGGCGTACTGGCCGAGCCGGGCGAACACGCGGCAGCGGGCGGGACGTCCGTGCAGGCGCTCGTCTGGGTCGACAGCGGAGCCGCGCCACAACTCAAGGCCGGCATGCCGGTGTCGATTGAGCTGACTGTGGCAGATGGAGCCACCGCCACACTTGCCGGAGAAATCGCAAACATTGCCGCCGTGCCATTGGCAGAGGGGATTGCGGCATTTGAAGCCGTGGCGCCCGTGTCCGTGCACCGCTTCGACGTCCTGCTCGATGAAGGTGTTGATGCCGCTTCCCTGGCGGGCAGGGAATGCCGAATTGTCATCGAAATTGGCAGACAGCCCCTGGCTACGCTCCTGGGAATGAGGCGACCCTAGGATGCCCCCTCGCGCCCCTAAGAGGGCAAGAGAAAGTACCGCACCGGAGCCCTCGAAACGAAGAGTAATCACGCCGGTTCTGCTGCAGATGCACGCGTCGGAATGCGGAGCCGCCTGTCTCGGCAGCGTCCTGGCCTACTTCGGGCGCTGGGTGCCGCTGACCGAGTTGCGCGAAAAATGCGAGGTGAGCAGAGACGGCTGTAGCGCCGCGAGCATCCTGCGCGCCGCCCGGCACTTCGGTCTCGAGTGCAATGGGCTCAGCCTTCGCACCGAGCAACTCAAATCGCTGCCGCTGCCGCTGGTCCTGTTCTGGCAATTCAGCCATTTCGTTGTCCTTGAAGGATTCGACGGCCGCAATTTCTATCTCAATGACCCGGCCACGGGGCGACGCCGGGTTTCTGCGGAAGACTTCGACAGGGACTACAGCGGAATTGCGCTGCGATTCAAATGCGGCGACGACTTCAGAACCGGCGGTGAGCGACCCGGCTTGTACAGGCAACTGGGCGCCTTGCTTGCGGGATCATGGAGTGTGCTGACCGGCGTGCTTGCCTGCGCATTCATGTTGACGTTGCTGGCTCTTGTGGTTCCGGCATCCCTCGGTGTCTTCGTGGACGATGTCCTGAACAACCACGGGCCCTGGGGCGGGCTGGTGGCGGCCCTGATCGGTGGCGGCGTCCTGGTGTACGTCCTGTCCTTGCTGAAGCATCGGTTTCTGAAGCGGCTCGCGGTCCGGATCTCGGTGATCGGCTACAACCGGGGTCTGTCGCGACTGTTGCGGTTGCCGGTGGAGTTCTTCGATCACAGGCCTGTCGGCGACTTGACCCACCGAGTTTCGTCCATCGACAGAATCGCGAAGAATCTGACAGACCAGTTTCTCGTTCTCCTCGTCGACATGGCGATGAGCGCAGTGCTGCTCGTCGCGATGCTTACCTACGACATCCTGCTCACCCTGGTCGTGGTGTTATTGGCCGTCCTGCACGGCATGATGGCCCACTTTCTCAACGCGCTTCGCACCGTCCAGAGCCAGGCGATGAGGCGCGAACAGGGATTGTTGATCGGCTTTGGCATGCAGATGCTGAGTCATGCGGACAACCTGCGCACGACCGGCTCCGATGACAGGTTTTTTTCGCGCTGGAGCGGGCAACAGGCACTCGAACTGCATGCGCGCCAGCGCTATTCCGAACTGGGGTCCGTCAATGGCGCTCTCCCGGGCCTGATCGCCGTATTTCGCAGCGCTGCGGTCTTGGGGATCGGAGCGAGCCTGGTCATGGCTGGACAAATGACCCTGGGGACGCTGGTCGGGTTCTATGTCTTGGCGGAGATGTTTCTGGCGCCCATCGGAAGATTCCTGGAGTTTGCCGACAAACGCCAGGCGCTCGAAACCGACTTGCAACGACTGGAAGACATTTCCAATAGCGCCGAAGACCCCGTCTTCAGCCGTCGAAATCCGGAAGCCGAGACCATCCCAACGTTCAACGGCCGTCTTCAGCTTGCGGGCCAGATCGAGCTGCGGAACGTCACTTTCGGTTTCAACAAAAGTCGTCCGCCGCTGATCAAGGACTTCAACCTCGTGATCAGGCCAGGGCAACGGGTTGCCGTGATCGGTCCCAGTGGTTCCGGCAAGTCGACCCTCGTGCGTCTCGTTTCGGGGCTTTCTCAGCCCTGGTCCGGCGAGATCCTGTTGGACGGCCATCCGCGTGACGAGATTCCCGAGGAAGTGCAGCGGCGGTCGATTTCCATGGTGGATCAGGATGTCGTGCTCTTCTCTGCCTCCCTGCGTGACAACATCACCTTGTGGAACCCAGCTGTCCCGGACGAGGTCATCATCGCCGCAACGCGTGATGCCTGCATCCATGACGAGATCCTGTTGAGGCCGCACGGATATTCGACCTTCGTCGAGGAAGGCGGAGTGAACTTCAGCGGCGGCCAGCGGCAGCGACTGGAAATCGCCCGGGCCCTGGTGGGTAATCCGACAGTGCTCATCCTGGACGAGGCAACCAGCGCTCTCGATGCCGCGACGGAAGAGTACGTCGACGAGGCCCTGCGGCGTCGCGGCGTCACCTGTCTGATCGTGGCTCACCGGCTGAGCACCGTGCGGGATTGCGACGAAATCATCGTGCTCGACAAGGGCGCCGAGGTGCAGCGGGGCACGCATGACGAGTTGATCGCTGACCGGGACGGTACGTATTACAAACTGGTCAAGTCAGGCTGATGCAGGATCCTGGGTCGGCATACGTGTCGCTGGCGGAACTTGCCGCTCGCTCCGGTACAGCCGTCCCGTGCGCCGGCAACCTGCCGGTACAACTCGACGATCCGGATAGTGTCTGGTTCATCGATCAGGGGGCCGTCAATCTCTTCCTGGTCGAGTTCAAGGACGGGGTGCAGCAGGCAGCGCCGCAGCATCTCCTTTGCTGCGAGGCGGGTAGGTTGATGCCGGGTGTCGCACCGGACGAACAAGACGGAAAAGACAAGGACACCACGCTCAGCATCGTTGCGAAGGGATCGCCGGGTACTCTCCTGAAACGCTTGTCGACATCCGCGTTGTCCGAGGTGCACCCAGCCGAATTGGCTGAACAGACGGATACATGGCTGACTGCCATTACCGACACGCTTTCGCGCTATGCCATCAGACTTCCTCGCCCAACTGCGCTCGCCGAACCTGGTCAAACGCTGACTTTGTCCCCTTGCACGCTATCCGTACGTCGAGGCGTGGCTTGGGTATCCGAACCGTCGCGCGGCGCAAGCCTGTTCATGGATATGGTCGACCAGGCGGAGCTTTCCGAAGCGAACGGCCTGCACGAAGCTGTCATTCCGCTGACCCGTACGAGCTGGCTCACGATGCTCGACGAGGCCACCCTTGCGGCCAAGTCAACGGAAACACTGGCGCGTCAGGGGGCGCTGCTGCCGGCGCTCGCTTCCTTTCACGCGGTGGCCTTCAACTTGGAACGCCTCAACCGCAGGTTGGCCGTGGTTGATGAGGCCAATCTCGAACGCGAGCGGACGAGCAGCCGCCGCACAGCCGAAAAAGCGGCCCGACAACGGCTTTTCAACCTCTATGACCTGCCGACCGACCGCGCCGCCAACGTCGAGGACACTGCTCTGGCAGATGCTCTGCAAATCATCGGCCGTCATCAGGGCATCGATTTCAGGATTCCGGCGCGCTCCGAGCTGTCCAGTTCTCCCGTGAGCCTCCTCGATGTCCTGGATGCGTCCGGCGTGCGCGCTCGGCACGTGCGATTCAAAGCTGAGGGCAACTGGTGGCGGGGTGACAGCAACGCACTGCTGGCATTCCGTGCCGAGGATGGCCAGGCCGTTGTGCTGCTGCCGAGAATGTTCGGGGGCTACCGGGAGATCGACCCGGTCAGCAAGCGGAGTGTCGGCATTACGGCGGATCGGGCGAGCGCCTTGCGGCAGGAAGCCTGGATGTTCTATCCGCCCTTGCCGCCGAGGGGCGCGACGCCGAAAGACCTCCTGAGAATTGCCCTGCGGGGGTCCGCCGGGGACTTGATTCGGCTGGTGATTGCCGGGCTTCCCGGTGGCCTGATCAGATTGCTGCCGGCACTCGCGCTCGGATTCGTGGCAAATCACATAGCGGCGGGCGGAAGCGCCGGTGCGATCTATGCCCTCGCTGCGACGTTGGCGGGGTTCGGCCTGCTGGGTGCCGTGCTGTACCTCCTTCAAAGCACCGCAATGATGCGTCTCGAGGGACGCGCTGCATCACGGGTCGAGGCGGCCTTCTGGGACCGCCTCATGCGCCTGCCAACGAAACTCCTGCACCGCCATCCGGCTGGCGACTTGGCCATGTCGGGAATGACGTTCCAGAATCTTCGCGATGGATTGCAGGGAGTCGTCGCCGACAGCCTGGTGTCGCTCATTTTCCTGCTTCCGGTTTTTGGCGTCATCTTCTTCTACGACGCCACTCTGGGGATCATTGCCCTCGTCTTCAGTCTGATTTCGCTGCTGGTCACCGTCGCCCTCGGGCTGCGCCAGGTTTCCCCCTACGGTCGGATGATCAAAGCTGCTCGTCGAGTGGTCGGCCGCCTGTTCCAGATCGTGGGCGGTATTGCCAAGTTACGTGTGGAAAGCGCGGAAGGTTCGGCATTTGCCATTTGGGCGCGGGACTATCGCGAGCAGAAGCGTGCCGAGCTAGAGCTGGGTGCGCTCGAGGGGCATTCGCGCGCATTTGGCGCTGCCCTCCCGTTTCTTGCCGGCGGGGTGCTGCTGTTCGCCGTAGTAGCGGTGAGTGACCGGAACGTCCCGGTCGGCGATTTTCTCGTCGTGTACACCGTCTTCATCGTGTTCCAGTCTGCGATCGCCCGGCTCGGCGAATCCTTTGGCGCCATTGCCGCCATGCTTCCGGCGTTCGACCAGATGCGCCCGCTACTTGCCGCCGTTCCTGAAACCGAAGTCGGGGGAGAGCCGGTCGAACGGTTGGGCGGCGAAATACTGTTCGATCGCATTTCCTTCCGGTACGACCCTGACGGTCCGCTGATTCTCGACGACGTCACCATTCACGCGCGTCCCGGGGAATTCGTGGCGATCGCCGGCGAATCCGGGGCCGGCAAGAGCACCTTGTTCAGACTCGCGCTTGGGATTGACCATCCGACCGCCGGCGCCGTGTATTACGACGGGCGTGATCTGAGGCATCTGAATCTGAAACAGGTGCGCCGGAAAATTGGAGCAGTGCCGCAATCCGTTGGACTTCACCCCCAGGACCTCTGGGACAACCTGGTCGGTCACCGCGAAGAAGTGGACAACGACGAGGTGTGGGCGGCAGTCCGGACTGCCGAAATTGAAGACGAGGTCAAGGCCATGCCAATGGGCATGCTGACCATGGTCGGCACCAGCGGGGCGGTGCTGTCCGGTGGCGAGAGTCAGCGAGTCACGATCGCCCGCTCCGTGATCGGTCGCCCGCGAATCATGCTGTTCGACGAGGCGACCAACTGGCTGGACAACGAGAGTCAGGCGAAGGTCATGCGGAATCTCTCTGCCCTGACCTCCACCCGGGTCGTCATCGCCCACCGCCTGTCCACGCTGGAGCAGGCTGATCGCATCTATGTGTTGCAGGCCGGAAAAGTTGTACAAAGTGGCTCCTTCAGGGAATTGACAGCGGTTGAAGGAGTGTTCAGGGATCTGGTCAGGAGACAGATTGCCTGATCGGACATCGCGGACTGGCCGGCAGGTCCCGTTCCGTAATCGTGATTGCGCGATTCACGGTGGGCTAGGCGCCGAGAGCATGGAATCAGCCAATGCAGAACCCCATTGACGCGGCAGATTTCCTCGCACGCAGAGCCGGTGAGGACACGGAATTTCGCGCGCGTCTTCTTGCAAGGCCGAAAGAGGCAATCGAGCGGGAATTTGGCGTAGCGCTGGGCGAAGGCCACGAGGTTCAGGTGCACGAAGAGAGCGATACCCTGACGCATCTGGTACTTCCGCCACTTAGTCGATTCAGTAAGGAGGAACGGGCGGCAGCCATGGCCGGCGCTGCCTCACTCGAGTTTCTTCGTGAGACGCTCTACGACCCCGCGCCGCCCGCTCGTCCCCCCGTTCCCGAACGGACGAGAGTCGGAAAGGGCTTGGAGACTCCCGAAGCGCTTGCGAGAGCGGGTAGGGAAAGCATTCGCCGTGGTCTGGCCTTTCTCGAGTCCACGATCGATGAAAATGGAGCCTGGCACTGCATCCGGTTCAATGTCGCCGACCCGGACATCCCAAGGCATTTTGAGCGACCCCCCTTCATTTCGGCTCTCTGTGTGCTGGCTCTGGAGAGTTCCGATGAAGCGCGTGCCAAGGCCATCTGCGCCGGCACCAAGGCGTACCTCGTCAAGACCATCGAATATCCCGGACTATGGCGCTACTACCGCCATCTGCCCCAGGATCTCGACAGCACCACGCTCTGTTCACTTGTGATTGGGACCCATCCCTGGATCTTGCTTGGAAGAAACGTTCCGAAAATACTGGCCAATCGGGATGAGGATGGTTGTTTCACCACCTGGGTACTCGCGGACGACGAACCCGATGTCGCGCCTCCCTTTCGTATCGAAGCTGACCCCGTAGTCAACGCGAATGTCATTGCCTACCTTGGCGACCATCCCGAAACCAAGGCCGCTCAACGATGGCTGGAGGCTCAGGTTACCGGAGACAGCCTTGCGGGTTCGTCCAAGTGGTATCCCGATACGATCACGATCTGCTACGCAATCACCCGCGCCGTGATTCGCGTGGCGCCCGCCCTTGACCAGCTGCGCCCGGTACTTGTGGATCGCATGTTGGATCTGCGTGACGAGAATGGTCAATACGGCAACGTCCTCCAGACCGCGCAGGCAATGTCTGCGCTGTACAACATTGGCAGCTTGGACCGCGTCGACGCGAAACGCCAGGCAGAAAGCCTCATCGGCTCCCAACGTGAGGACGGTAGCTGGCCCGAGCTTCTCGCGTTTGGTGACCAATCGCTAAAATGGGGCGCGATAGGGCAGATAGGGCATGGTTCTGAGGCCGTGACCTCTGCGTTTTGCATCGAAGCTCTGGAACGTCTCGTCGAAACCTTTGAGGCCTGATGGACTAGCGGGTTACCTTCTAGGTGCAGACCCAGACAAACACGAGTTCCCGGCGCGGGATACTGATCAGATCGACTCCTGCGGACCGAGGCCTCGTCGAACTGCCCGGACTTGCCCCGCACCTGCAATTCCACGATATCGGCGGACAGCAAGTGCTGCTGGTTTCCGAGGCGTTCAATACCTTGCTGCACGGCAGCCTGTACTGCGATTTGCTGCCGCTGCTTGACGGGCGGCGCACGCAACAAGAGGTGGTCACGACTCTGGAGGAGGCCCACGCCACCGCCGACATTCTTGCGGCCATCGTGTCGCTCGCCGCCAGAGGCTACGTCGTATCAGCCGATCACGGCATGGACCGGCGCCGGGCGGCCTACTGGTCGACACTCGGCGCGTCGCCACGCTGGGTCGAACAACGCCTGGTTGAATCCCGCATCGCCGTTGTCGGCGACGAAGGTCGGTTGGCTCGGCATCTGGAAGAATCCGGTGCCAGCGTGGGATCTGACGAGGCAAGGCTCACTGTCGTCGTCTGCAAGGACTATCTGGAGGAAGGACTGGCAGAGGTAAATCGGCATCAGCTTGAACTGGGCACCCCCTGGATGTTGGTGCGACCGCACGGCCTCCGGCCACTGTTCGGTCCCGTCTTTCGCGCAGATTCGATCGGACCATGCTGGGCCTGTCTCAGCTACCGCCTGCGCGGCCACCAGGAAGTCCACAACTTTCTCCGCAACTTTGCCGGCGAGGGGGCCGCGTTCAAGCCGTTCGCGGCGGAACCAACGGTGGTCGAAGCGCTGTACGCATTGGTCGCGGCGGAGGTCCTCAAATGGCTGGTGCTGGATGAGGCAACTCCGATTCACGAACAGGCGGTGGCGATGGACGTCGGTACGTTCTCAAGTTCGCACCATCGGGTGATGCGCCGGCCACAGTGCCCTGCCTGCGGCGACGAAGCATTGCATCGACCGGATCGACCACCCGTTCCCGTGTGCCTGCAAGCGAGTCCCAAGTCCCATACCAACAGTGGCGGGGAGCGCTCGGTGGCACCGGAAGTCACGTTGGCGAAATACCGCCACCTGGTGAGCCCCATCAGCGGTGTCGTGACTTGGCTGTCACGTACCACCGACGAGACCGATTCGTGGCTCCACGTCTATTGGGCCGGGAGCAATCTCGGCGTGCGGGGACGGAGCTTGAGTTCGCTCAGGCGCAGCCTGCGCAGCAAGAGCGCTGGCAAGGGCAGCACGCGAGAGCAATCCGAGGCGAGTGCGCTCTGCGAGGCGATTGAGCGCTACTCGGGCGCCTTTCATGGTGACGAGATCCGTGTCCGCAGGCGGTTCATTGAACTCGCGAGGGATGACGCTGCGATCCATCCCAACGACGCCCAGCTGTTCAGCGACCATCAGCTTGAGAACGCAACGAGCATCAACGCAAAGGGGCACCCGTACAACATCGTCCCGCCGCGCCTCGATCCCGACGCCGAGATCGAATGGACACCGGTCTGGTCGCTGACGCAGCGCCGGCACCGCTACTTGCCGACGTCAATGCTCTACAGCATGCCGGCGGATCAGCGTGGTCCTTCCGACTCGATAGCCGATTCCAATGGCTGCGCCGCGGGCAATACGCTGGAAGAGGCGATCCTGCAGGGCTTTTACGAGCTGGTGGAACGCGATGCTTTCGCCATCTGGTGGTACAACCGGCTTCAGGTACCGGCCGTCGATCTCTCCAGCTTCGACGACGATTACCTTGCCTCGGCTGCCGAATATTACGGTCGCTGCGAACGGGACCTGTGGATGCTCGACGTCACTTCCGATATCGGCGTCCCCGCCTTTGTCGCTGTTTCGCGTAGACCAGACGCCCAAACCGAGGACATCATTTACGGTGCCGGTGCCCACGCCGACCCGCGCATCGCGGCGCTGCGAGCGATCTGCGAATTGAACCAGTGTCTTACATGGCTTCCGCGTCCCGGGCGGAGCGACGGCAGGCCCATGATCGATGACCCCCTGGCGCTCTCGTGGTGGGAGACCGCTCGCCTCGCCGATTGCTCCTGGCTGGCGCCGGCGGCAGGCAAGCCCCTCCGCAAGGCCTCGCACTATCCGCTGATCGAATCAACGGACACACGTGAGGACGTGGAGCGTTGCCGTGGGCTGGCTGAATCCCGGGGCATGGAGTTCCTGGTCCTGGACCAGACCCGGCCCGACATCGGCATGCCCGTGGTGCGGGTCGTCGTGCCCGGCATGCGTCACTTTTGGGCGAGATTTGCGCCAGGGCGTCTGTATGACGTTCCCGTGAGCATGGGCAATCGCAAGCGCCCTCTCGCCGAGACTGGCCTGAATCCAGCACCGGTGATCGCGTGAGGAAGCAAGATGGATGTTGACGAGGCAGTCGCCCTGACCCAGGACCGTCTCGCCCAGGAGGGCGGCACCATGGGCGAATTGCTGGAGCACCTTCGAAATTGGATTTCGCCGGTTCTTTTGGGACATCCGGAGTGGGAGCGCGTACTGAAATGCGCCGGGCAACATCCGATCACGATGGGCGCACTTCCATTCGGATTCGAACTGCCGCTGCATGAACGCAGGCCAGAGGCCGATTTCGGCGTATCCCTGGCAAGCGGAACCCGACCGGCGGCGTTCTTCCTGGAACGAGCGAAGTCCGACAGGATGGACGAGACAGCAAGGTCGATCGCGCGACTGTTCAGGCAAATGGATACGGAAGGTTCACCTCTGCGTGAAATCGTTGGCCGGAAGGTGATGCTGGAATACGACATTGGTTCGGCGGCAGGGGGAGAGCGCCCACACCCGGCAATGTTCCTGCGGCCCGGCGAACGCCCGATCATTGGTGCCGGTGGTCAGGTGAACGATGTTGGCGCGGTAGTCGATGCGCTTGTTGCCTGCGTAGGCTGGGAGAGGAACGACGCCGAGCGGAAGAACGTCGAGCGTGCTTATTTGGCGCAGCCTGAGGATACGCGCATGGATTCGTTTGGCGTGTTCCCGTCTCGTCCACGGACGATGCGTTTGGCGGTCATGGGCTTCAAGACGCAGCGGGCAATCTGCTCGTACCTCCAAGAAATTGGCTGGCCTGGTCAGACCTCGGCGGTTGGCTCCGTTTTTTCGCGGTTCAAGGCACGGGCGAATGTCGCCAGAATCGGGGCCAATCTCGACGTGCAGGAACACGGCGTCGGTCCCACCCTTGGCCTTACGCTCATCGTCAAGCAGAGATACACGAAGGATTCGCGTTATTGGCTCGACGGTCTGACCGATTGGGATCAGTTCCTTGCGGCCCTGAGCCACGAGGACCTAGTAGTGCCGGAGAAACTTAGAGCGCTTGCCGACTGGGTTTCGAGACCTACGACGCTCTTTGCAAAGTCTGGGCGTTATGTGCTGTTACGAGGCATTCACCACATCAAGCTCGTCATCTCGGGAAGTCAGCTTCGAAAGGCCAAGGCATACGTGTTCCTGGTCCTTTCCGGCGCAATTCCCGACTGACGTCACCGAGCAACAGGCGCGCCGTTCACGCAGGCACGCCCGCTCGCGGCCGGAAAATCAATCTCCGAGCCAAGCCGACAGAACCGGCGCTTGCCGGTAACCGGGTTACCAGCAGCAACAGAGGCCGGCGGAGACTGCTTCGAGTTGCTCTTCGGTGATGTTCGGGTCCGGCGGCAAGGCGACGTGCACCGTTTGCATGTCGCTCTCATGGATCTTGATATTCATTGAGGCGGGAATTGTGATACCCAGTTCCTCGCTGATTGTAGCCTTCGGGTCCGCCAGAAGCTGTTGCCGGAAGTCCGGGTCCAGGGCGGACTTGTCGACAATCTGCCGAAGCATATCATCGCCACTTCTCATGATATTCTCCTTCGTTCCACCGCTAGGCACCACAATCGTGTACGGGGCGGCCACGATACACGATTGCGTAGCAAAACACAAGACTTGCATGGACAAAACCGCACGGTGAGCAGCACCGGTTCCGTCCGGACGACTGGGGCTGCCCCTGCACGTCGGTGATATCCAAATGGACTATCGGAGTCCTCGATGGAAGCCGTATCGGTCCGGGACCTACCGGTTGTTGCCACAAACATGCCCGTCGGATTCACGCGCGCTGAACGTGGCCGCCACGCATCCACCCTGTCACGAACTGCTCCGAGTTCTCCGGGCATCGAGGTACGAGGTACAATGCAATATGCCCGTCAGAAGGCCCGTACGAATGTCCCCTATCCACGATTCCGCCGAGCAATCGTTTGTCGGCCAAGATCGGACGAAGGGGATTCGGCGTTCGTTGGCGATTTTGTTCAATGCGCTGGGGTTCACGTTGGCGTGCCTGTGCATGCCTGTTGCGCACGCCCTCGCCCAGGAAGAATCACCGGAGGACAAGGGCCTGCGAATTGCGCGTGAGGCAAGTGCCCGCAACGACGGGTTCGGAGATTTTACTGCCGGGATGACGATGGTGTTGCGCGATCGGCAAGGTCGGGAGAGCGTCCGTCAGATGCGCTTCAAGGTGCTGGAGGTGCCCGGCGATGGCGACAAGAGCCTGTTCGTGTTCGATGAGCCTCGAGACGTTCAGGGGACCGCACTCTTGACCCACGCACACATCAATACTCAGGACGACCAGTGGCTGTACTTGCCGGCCCTGAAGCGGGTGAAGCGCATCAGCGCCGCCAAGCGATCAGGGTCGTTCATGGGCAGTGAGTTTTCCTACGAGGACATGAGCTCACCGGAAGTGGACGAATACACGTACAAGTACCTTCGCGATGAGCCCTGCGGCGAACTCACCTGTACGGTCACCGAGCAAGTGCCCCTGGACAGGAAGTCCGGGTACAGCCGGAAGGTCCTCTGGCAGGATACGGGCGAACTACGGACCTGGAAGATGGAGCTTTATGACCGAAAGGGCTCGCATTTGAAGACGCTCACTCTGGCGGACTACCAGCAATATCTCGACCGGTACTGGCGGGCGGAGCGTCAGACGATGGAGAAAATCATCTCACGGGCGCGAGCACGGTGCTTCATTGGACCGATTTTCGTTTCCGCACCGATCTTGATGCCAGCGATTTCAGCCAAACCGCGCTTCGGCGTGTGCGCTGACGTGCCTCAATTGGGCAACCGCGACCTCGTTGGCGCATGATGGTTTCCGCGCCTGAGACGAGCGCTTCGAGTACAGGTGATCGAGCGACACCCGTGCAGGGCAAATGGGATGACAGTGCCAGGCAGTAAGTCCTTGCGGAAGATCGCGGTTGTCGGGCGTGGAACGGCAGGATCCCTGGCAGCTGCCAGCGTCACCAGTCTTCACCCTGACAGCGACCACGAGCTGCACCACATCTATGACTCGCGCATTCCGGTTATCGGCGTGGGAGAAGGCAGCTGGCCAAGTCTCGTTCAGCAATTACAGAAACTTACCGATTTGCCGCACGAAACAGTCCAGCAGCGTTTGAACGGAACCCGCAAGTACGGCGTAGCATTCGAAGGATGGGGCCGGCGCGATCAAGACTTCACCCACTACTTTACGCCGCAGCAGGTGTCCTACGCTTACCATCTATCCGCCGACGTGATGGCGGACTTGCTGCATGCCAGTACGCGCGCGCGCCACATCGACGCCAAGGTGCTCAACATCTCTAGGGTGGAGGATGGCGCGCTAGTGGAATTCGAGGGTTTGGCGCCGGAACACTACGACCTGGTCTTTGATGCCCGGGGATTTCCCAGGGAACTCAGTCCTGACCAGCACATTGACATTTCCTTCATCCCTACGAACATAGCCGTGATCCGCCGCTGTCCGGCAATCGTCAAGGACGGGAAAACGGGGCCCGTGTTGCAACATACCTACACCCGTGCGGTGGCGCGCCCGCACGGGTGGATCTTTGTCATTCCGCTCACGGTACACACGTCCTACGGCTACATCTTCAACCGCAATGTATCGAGCCTTGAGGAGGTCGAAGCAGACTTTGACACGTTCCTTGAAACTGACGGCGTATCGGAATTCGAGCAACGGGCCGTCATTCGGTTTCCCAATTTTGTCCACCGTCAAATTTACGATGGTGCGATAGCCCGCATTGGCAATGCAGCGGCCTTCATGGAACCCCTTGAAGCTACCGCAATCGTGTCCGCCCAGCTGCAAATCGGGATGGTTCTTCATATCCGTCTCAATCGCCCGATTCAGCATCTGGAGCGAGACGCACCGGTGGTCAATCGGTTTCTCGTAAACAACATGCTTTGCTACGGCCTGTTCGTCGGTTGGCACTATTCTTGCGGCTCCATGTACGACACCGAATTCTGGCGTTTTGCGCGAGACCGCGCTTGGCCACAGCACCGGGCGGCCACTGCCCCAGAGGCGGTGGATTGTGCGGCGCTCGCCAAGTTTGACGAAATGATGGAACTGCTGAACCAGTCGGTCATCGACAAAGCGGACTGGGACCGCATGTGTGCGGTACCTCTCACCAGCTACGCCCAGATGTCCCAAGGTCTTGGCTGCTAGGTTCGAGTTGAAACATCACAAAGGAGGTTCAGGTCATCGGATGAGTGGGTTCCAGTCCAGTCGGTCACATTGCGGGGAAATTGCGGCGGTGCATGCGCGGAGGGTCCTTGCGGGCGACGGTCGCGGGCCCGGGACGCGTGCCGATACCGCGGGGAGGGGAATACGGATGTCGGTCGTCTAGTCGGTGGGGTCAAGCCCCCCCGATTGTCAACGAAGCTGACCAGCTGGTTCCCGATGCGCTGGTCGAGATCTGGGCCGGCAAACGCCGGCGGTCGCTACATCCGGCCAACCGATTACCGCGATACCCTGCCTGACCCGGAATTTCTCAGGCCCGGGCGCGGCGAGTTTGACACTGCTGGGCGCCATGGTTTCCGCACCTTCAAGCTCGGCTCTGAAAATGTTGCACGCTCGGTCTGACGAGGCTGGTCACGTGCGCGATGCGCCGCCAGTAGGCCATCACGCGGGGCAGGCCGAAGGGGAGCTAAACGACGATACCCTGCTGCAGGGCAGGATCAGGTCAATGTTTATCGAAATAACATAATAAACCCTCTTGTACACACCCACATTTGATACATGATCCTCTAGAGTCGGGCCGAACTATGTCTGGCGGCTCGACGAAGCCGTGGGCCGGCAGACAGTGCATGCCGCGCCGTCAAGGACAGGGAGGCCAACTGTGCAAACCGCTGAGGAACTGAATACATACTTGATGCAGAAAGCTGCTGAAGACGAAGACTTCCGGGCTCAGCTTGTGTCCGATCCCAAAGGGGTCCTGAACGACCAGTTCGGGATCACTGTGCCGGACAACATCCAGATCAAGGTGCATGAGAGCGACATGCAGACCATTCATCTTGCGTTGCCCCCGACCCCGGTACTGGATGAAGAGCAGCTTGAAGCGATCTCTGCCGGTTGGTGCTGCTGCGGGCAGTGATATCGGCTTGCCGCGCTGGGTTCGGCTTCACCGGTCCCAGCTCAGCCTCAGTCCACGAGCACTTGCGGCGCGAGCGGTGAGCATTGGTGCCGCATGTCGCGGGCTCTTGGCGGTCCGTCTGGCTGTGGATCTCACCACCGCGTAGCAGCAGCGTGAAGACGGGTAGTTGTGACCGCACGCGAGGCGATCGCGTGGGGCGGGCACGAGCATGGCAGAAAAGTCCGAGCTACCGGCCCTCAAGTTAGAAGAACCGTGCGCTCGGTGGGTGGTCGCAGCCCGCCGGCCCGTCATCGCAGTCGTTTTGATCTTGGTCCCGTTGGCCGGAAGCGGCTGCTTGTTTCTGAATGTCTCGAGCGACTACCGAATATTCTTCAGCGAGGACAACCCCGAGCTGCAAGCGTTCGAAGCGCTGGAAAGCACCTACGGGAAGACTGACAACATCCTCTTCATGCTAGTTCCGGAGAGTGGCGATGCCACGTCGGAACAGGCGCTCGAAGCTTTGGTTTGGGTTACCGAGCGCGCTCGGCAGACGCCGTATTCGATGCGCGTCGATTCGATGGCAAATTTCCAGCACATTACCGCGGATGGAGATGAATTATCTGTAAGGGACCTCGTGGACCCGGCGCTGTTGGGCCGAGAGCAGGAACGTAACCGGATTCGTGAGATCGCACTGGCTGACCTCGGGCTCGCAGGAAGTCTGGTGGCTCGAGACGGAAGTGTCAGTGCCGTCAACGTGACCGTCGAATTGCCCGAAGAAGATCAGGCAGTACGGGTGCCTGAGGTCGCCGGATTTGCCGACAGAGTCGTCACGGAAGCGGAAGAACGGTTTCCAGGCATCGGCGTTCGCGTGGTCGGAACGGTGATCATCAACCACGCATTTTCGGAAGCGTCGATTTACGACCAGAAAGTATTTCTACCTGCAAGCCTTGCGGTCATGATCGTGATCCTCGCACTCCTGACCCGGAACGTCGCGGGAGTCGGGACGACGGTGCTGGTGGTTGTCTTCTCAGTCATCGTATCGATGGGGCTCGGCGGCTGGGTCGGTTTGTCCTTCTCGACTCCCACTGCCCCGGCTCCGAGCATCGTCATGATGATCGTGGTCGCCAACTGTGTGCATCTGTTGGCCGCCTTGCGGCAGCGCTCGCGTACCGGCGATACCAAACGCACGGCAATCATCGAGGCTGTAAGGATCAACCTGCATCCGATTTTTCTAACCAACCTGACCACTGCCCTTGGTTTCCTGAGCTTAAACTTTTCTGAGGTCCCGCCGCACCGCGATCTAGGTAATTTCGTGGCGTTCGGCATCGGTGCCGGGTTCCTGCTCTCGATCACTTTCCTGCCCGCGTTGCTGTCACTTCTGCCGATGCGTACGCCGGCCCCTACGGAACGCGCCAATTCGACGATGGCAGCCATTGCCGAATTCGTCGTGGGTCGACGGAAGGTCCTGATGTGGGGATCTGCAGTGGTCGTGCTTGCCCTGGCGGTAGCCGTCCCGCGCAACGAACTGAACGACGTCCTGGTGCACTCCTTCGATGAGCGTACCGAACTCCGTCAAAACACCGATTTCCTGGACAAGCGGCTGAGCGGCACCACTCAGCTCGAATACTCGTTGGTAGCGGCCCGTCCGGGAGGTGTGACGGACCCGGCCTTCCTCACAGAAGTTGCGGTCTTCGCCGAATGGTATCGCGAACAACCGGAAACACGGCACGTCGAGGTCATCACCGATACCTTTCGGCAGCTCAACAAGAGCATGCATGGTGACGATCCGGACGCCTATCGCCTTCCCGCCAACCAGGAACTCGCCGCGCAATACCTGTTGCTCTACGAGTTCTCGCTTCCGCAGGGTCGCGACCTGAATGACCGCATAGATCCCACTCGGTCAGCGACCCGGATGACGGTGACCACGCAGACGCTGTCGTCGCAGGGGGTCATTGATCTGAACGGGCGTGCCGAGGCCTGGCTTCGGGCCAATGCGACCCACATCGCGCATGTAGACAGTGCCGGTCCGGCGCTCCTGTTTGGGCATATTGGCCAGCGGAGCATCCGGGCGATGCTGACCGGCACCCTGGTTGCCCTCCTTGGTATTTCCTTCGTTCTTCTGTTTGCGTTGCGTTCACTTCGGCTGGGAATAGTCAGCCTTGTGCCCAACTTCGTGCCCGCAATCTTGGGATTTGGCGTTTGGGGCTTGATGGTAGGGCAGGTGGGGCTCGCGCTGTCCGTGGTGGTGGCCATCACGATCGGGATTGTGGTCGACGACACGGTGCATTTCCTGAGCAAGTACCTGCTCGCCCGGCGGGAGCACAATGCCTCCGCGGAAGACGCCGTCCGTTATGCGTTCCGGACGGCCGGGCAGGCGCTTGCCACGACCACGGCCATCTTCGTGGCTGGTTTCCTCATTCTGCTGTTCTCACCGTTCATTCCGACCGCTCAAGTTGGTCTGCTTATCGCGATGATCATCGGGTTCGCGTTGATCGTCGACCTGACTTTCTTGCCGTCATTGCTCATGGCTGTAGATCGCGGTCACGGGGTCGCCGGGGATCCAACGGCGCCGTCCCGCGGGACGGGAAGTCACCTCTCGGATCGGGGCCCCGGCATGCGTGGTGCCGGCAGCGAAAGCCGTTCTCCCAGGCAGCAGCACCGGAATCAGCCTGGGGCATGACCAACGTCGTTTCGAGCGAACCTACCAAGGGGGAGCCGGAACTTTCTGTCCCCGCCCTCTACACGGCGATAACGGCAGCGTTGGTTGTTGCAAACGAGGGTCTGCTGTCGTGCCATTTCGGCCTGTGGGGCCCGGACACCGAGACCGACCGTGAGGCCTTGTTGCGGGCTAATCGCGTGCTGACTGGAGGATGCAACCTTGAACCGGGAATGCGCTGTCTGGACGCCGGCTGCGGCGTGGGAGGTACGGCGATCTACTTGGCTGAAACGCACGGAGTCCACGTCACGGGATTGACCAATTGTGAGCCGCATGTCGCCGTAGCAGCAAAGCTGGCGGAGCAACGTGGGGTCGGCCATCTGGTCGAGTTTCGTCACGGGGACTTCATGGACTTGCCGTTCGCCGACGCGAGTTTCGACGTGGCACTCAATCACGAGTCCTTCTGCTACGCGCTTGAAAAGGTGGCCTATCTGCAGGGCGTCCGCCGGGTGCTCAAACCTGGGGGTCGGTGGCGGGCCCTGGAGGGGCTGCTAAGTGGTCAGCCACTGTCTCCGGAACTGGAAAGGGTCCATGCGCGCATGCGGCAGGGCTTCTGCATGCCGCCGCTCGTTACGTGGCGCCAGGTACTTGCAGACCTTGAGAAAGCGGAATTCGAGGGCGGGGAGGCGAGGAAGCTGGATGCGGAGGTAGCGCCGTCGACGCGTGCCACCAGGAACAACTGGCTGCTGTACCTGTTTGCGAGCCCTCCCTTGGACAAGGAGCGGCAACCGTGGGCCAGATTCATGCAGGCAGCGCTGGACTTCCATGAGGGGCTGCACCACGGCGTGTTCACTTACAGGCTGCTGTCTGGCCAAACACCTCCCTAGAGTGCCTCTGCGTGACGGGACGTTGGACGTTGGTGATCGTGACGGCATGCCGGTGGGGAGCAGGTTGCGCAGGGCTGGCGGGCGTTTTCTCACTTCTTCGCACAATAGCGCCTGATCTCGAAATAACCGCCTCGCCAGGCAGCGTACAATCTGCCGATCGATTCCATCAGGTTGAGAAACGGCGGAGTCCCAAACCCGCTGAAGTACATAAGCGTAAGATTGCGATAGTCATTCTCGATGATTTTCAGGTTGTCCATTTCCTTCCCGCCGAAACCCTCAAACCCCATGATCTCCAGCCCTGCCGCCTGCAACTTGCTGGTGTACGTGGCCTGGCATTCCAAACTAACCATCGCCCATGACTCGCAGACCGGCCGGATGAATTGGTCGTACTGCTCGGTCGACAGATGGTCCCGAGCCATCCAATCCATGGCAACGATTTTTCCGCCAGGCTTGAGAATTCTCTGAACTTCGCCAAGAAATCGTTCCCGATCGCTGTAGTGGCACGCACTCTCGATATTGACCACGACGTCAATCGTGTTGTCGGCAAAGGGCAGGCTCTGGCAGCAGTCCGCGTATTTGAGCTTAACCCGGCCGGCGACACCCGCATCGACCACCTTCTTTTCCGCAATCTCCAATTGGAGCCGGTTCAGGTTCACGCCAGTAACTCTGCAGCCATGTGCACTTGCGAGACGAATGGCAGTACCGCCAACGCCACACCCCGCATCCACCACGTGATGGCCTTCCTCGATCACGGCGGGTTTGACCACGACGTCAATCATGCGTTCCACCGCCCTTGCCAACCCTGCCGAATCCCGGGGGCTTCTTGCCCGGCTCAGGCAACTCTCCCGGCTCGAATAGCCCAAGATGAATATGGTCCCGGTTCCAGCCGTTCAGATAGAACTTCTCGGTCATGCTGGTGTAGTGGCGCTCGACTGCGCGCATGTGTTCAACGTCATGCGGTCTGGGCAATTTGCTCTCCCATCTGCTTACGCGCCCAGAAGTCCTTGGATGAACGTATCCAGCCGGCTCTGGTCGCGTTGACGGCTGTAGGCATCAAGCACGAGTGCTGCACGATCGATACTCGTCTAGGGCGGTGGTGCGGCGGTCACCGCCATGAAGGGATAGGCCTTGACCTGCGCAATCCGGTTTCCAGTCAGCACAAGCTTGATGTGGTGAATGCCCCGCACCAGCACGAACGCCCCAGATGCACCGAACAGTGTCGTGGGTCCTGGCGACCATGCGGCAAGCGCCTCCAGTTTCTCCGGGACAGCGAGTTCTTCCTGACGCAATCCATTGATGAAGGGTGTCCACTGATCGGGGCGGTCCAGCCAATAGCTCGGGTCGCCGGCTACGCGGTGCTTGACGACGAAACTCAGCCCTGGCGAAGAACCCAATCCGTCTGCCCGTACGTCAATGTGAACCCCGAGGCTTACAAAGCCGCCGCGTTTTTCCAGACCGGACGCCGCGGAAAGGACCGCCCCCTCACGCCAGCCAGCTCGCTTGAGAAACACCGCAATGTCGTGCAGTGACCGAAAACCGGTAACTGCCAGCCGAATGGCTCGATCGCGCGCGGGAAACGCGCCGAAGGAATCGATGCGCGTGCCTGCTGGCTGCGCCAAGTGCACGTGTTCGGCCATCCGGCGCTCGGCAGCATCGAACCTCCAACCCACCGCGGAGACCAGGGCGGTTAGCACGACACTGATATCTCGCAACCGCTCGTCATTGCCGCCGCCCATGATGGGTCGTTCGGCCGGCCGCAGGAAGATTCCAGGGGCTGGATCCGTGCCGACGGGCGCTGACCCGATGTCGTATTCGAGCATCATCTTGCGGCCGACCACCCGACCAAGATGAGAGTCGGCCTGTTCAGTTTTGTGCAGCAGCTGGACGATTCCGGAGACGATGGGATCTGCATTTCCGGACCGGACCAGGTCTTCGAAGTGCGCCGCCGACCCGGTTCCGCCAACGACCGAAACGCCGAGGTCGGCTCCCGGCCGGTGCTCGTGCAGCGGCAGTTCAAAGCCGAAGGGCAGGGCGGCCATGCTGACGGGGAGCTTCCGGGCGCGTCTCAGGAGCCGCTCCCATTCGCGATCTCCGACCAGCACGGGGGAAATGTGGTTGCGGAGCCGGGCCAGCAATTCCCCCAGGGAACCTGCTTCGCAGGAAAGGCGCTCCTGTGTGACGACCAGTCCTGCCTCGAAGTCCATGACAGTGCCTCGCCCGAATGTCGACACCAAATCGGCATCGATTCCCGCTGGCGCTCCAATCCTGCTGAGCGATCAAGTTATATCGCCATTCTTGAAAGACATATCGCTCTTGCAGCGTACGCCAGGTGCGAAAATCCGCCCCGGCGGATGTCCTTACCCGAGCGGGCCAGACCGGGAGGGAGGAAATCACGAGATCACTCGTGCCACGCGTTTCATCTTGGCTGCCGCGATACCGCGGCTTGGTTTTCGGCGTCCCAAGTCGCGAGTACGGAGGCAACTGTGCGATCTGGCCGCTGATGCCCGCGCGGGTCACGATTGCCCGTCGAGCGTCGGGACTTCCGGCGCCCGTGGCTTTACGGCCGAATACGCCTTGGGGCACTGGGCTCGGCCGTTCACACCGGATGCAACCAGCCGAACGCAAGCCCTGTTGAGCTCCCGCCGTAGTTATTGAAAACCGCAACGGAGCGGACGGTGGCATGATGGGCTCAGGACAAGGGCACACTTCACTTGACACGTGAACCGGTGGCAATGACAGCCCAGGCACACACAGCGGCGGGGCTCGCTGAGCCCACGTTGTCGCCGAACGGCGGGTACCATCGGGTGCGGGGTGCGTTTGGGCCTGGACGCCGGCTGGCTTGGAAGCTTGGTAGCCGTTCATGCAGGGGAGGGCAGCGTGGCCATTAGGGAACCGGCCGGGTCAACGCATCCGCCGTACCGATTTGCCGACTATGCGTCGACGCGGTTGCGGGCGCCGACGCAGGCTCCACTTTTGGTGCCGGAGTTCTTGCCGGGCGGGACGGGTCCGGCCCCGGCCAGCGCAGCACTTTCCCCGCTTGATGCCGATCTCACGAGGAACGGTCGACGCAACGGCGAGCCCATCGGGGAACGGATCAAGGTCACGGGTCAGATTGTCGACGAGGCTGGCCATCCGGTTCCCGGCGCGCTGGTCGAGATCTGGCAGGCTAACGCTGCTGGCCGGTACGCCCAGCCCACCGATCAGCACGATGCTCCGCTCGATCCAAATTTTCTCGGTGCCGGGCGCTGCGAGTCCGATGCCTCCGGGCGCTTCGGCTTCCGCACCATCAAGCCCGGTGCGTATCCCTGGCAGAACCACCCCAACGCCTGGCGGCCGAACCACGTCCACCTGTCACTGTTCGGACCTGGGTTCGGTTCACGTCTGGTGACGCAGATGTATTTCCCGGGTGACCCGCTTCTTTCCCTCGACCCCATCTTCAACAGCGTGCCGGAGGATGCCCGCGACCTGCTGGTGGCCCGGTTTGACCTGGCCCAGACCGAGCCCGGCATCGCGCTCGCCTTCCGGTTCGACATTGTCTTGCGCGGTCCGGAGGCAACGCCGCGCGAGGCGTAGGGACCCGATGCCGCGACAGACTCCCTCACAGACGATCGGGCCGTTTTTCGGCTTCGGCCTCGTACCGGACCAGTACGGCTTTGCGGGAACGGCCGTCGGCGGCGGAACCATGGCAGCGGATCAAGTCCCGGGCCAACGCATCCGCATCGTCGGAAAGGTGTTCGATGGTGCCGGGACCATGGTTCCCGACGCCCTGATCGAGCTCTGGCAGGCGGATCGAGCAGGCCGCTACGACGGTTCGGCAGGGGAGCCCCAGGATCGCCTGCCCAACGCCGCGTTCCATGGATTCGGGCGCGTGGGAACCGGGGCCGACCCCGATGGGCGGTTCCTGTTCGAGACCATCAAGCCCGGCAGCGTCGATGGGCTTCAGGCCCCGCATGTGCACGTGACGCTGTTCATGCGCGGCTTGCTGCGACACGTATGCACGCGCATCTACTTCTCCGACGAGCACGAGGCAAATCTCCGGGACCCGGTCTTGTGCACGGTGCCCCGCGGCCGCAGGGACACGCTGATTGCCCAGCGCGACGATGCCTTATCGGACCACACGTATAGTTTTGACATTCACATGCAGGGGGAACGCGAGACCGTCTTTTTCGATGTCTGAGTTGCCTGGAGTCGCACCTGCGTGACGTCTGATCCTTTTTCGGCGCTGTCGTTCGGTGAGCTGTTTGCTCCTGCTGACATTCGGGAGCTGGTTTCCGATGATCGCCGCGTCGCCGCGATGGTCCGGACGGAGGTTGCCCTTGCGCGCGCCAATGCCGCGTGCGGAGTCATTCCGAAAGCGGCCGCGCGCGCTATCGAGCACGCCCTGGACGATTTCACTCCCGACCTGGTCCGTTTGGGTAGGGGAACAGAAACCGCCGGTGTGCCGGTGCCGGAACTGGTGGCCCAGCTCCGCGAAGCGGTGGGCAAACCGTCGGCCGACTTCGTGCACTGGGGCGCCACGTCACAGGACGTGGTCGACACTGCGCTCATTCTGGTGCTTCGCGAACTTCTGGATCGCCTCGATTCCCGGGTTGCCAGGCTGATCGAGTTGCTAGGGACCCTCGCTCACCGCCACCGGACGACGGTCATGCTGGCGCGAACCCGCATGCAGCAGGCGGCACCCACCACCTTCGGGCTGAAAGTGATCGGCTGGCGCCAGCCCCTGCTGCGCAGTCGCGACAGGCTCGCGCAGTTGCGCCCACGGTTGCTGGTTGTGCAGCTGGGCGGCGCGGCGGGGACACTCGCTCCCTGGGGAAACAGGGGGACACAGGCCCGCGAGGCGTTGGCCAGCGAACTGGATCTGGCGGTCCCGTCTCTCCCTTGGCACACGCAGCGCGACGGCCTCGTGGAATTTGCCGGATGGCTGGGCTTGGTGACGGGTGCGCTCGGCACCATGGGGCTCGACATCGGCCTGCTCGCGCAGAACGAGGTCGCGGAAGTCGCCGAGACGTCGGACGCCGGACACGGCGGCTCCTCGACGCTGCCGCAGAAATCCAATCCTGTCCGCAGCGAGGTTCTGGTGGCGCTGGCTCGCCACAACGCCAACGCCCTGGGGGCGATGCATCAGGCGCTGCTCCAAGAGGGCGAGCGGAGCGGGGCTGCTTGGTCGCTGGAATGGCTGACGCTGCCCGGAATGGCTCTGGCTGCCAGCGGGGCGCTGGCACAAGCCCAGCAGCTGGCCTCCGGACTTGCGGTTGATGCCTCGCGGATGCGCCAGAACCTGGATGCAACGGGCGGTCTATGTTTGGCGGAAGCGGCAGTCTTCGCTCTGGCTGAGCACATGCCAAGAGAGCGGGCTCGCGTATTGGTGGGCGATGCCTGCCGCGAGGTCAAGCGCAGTGGAGAGGAATTGATTGCCGTACTGGAGCGGCAGACGGACGCGCCGGTCCACTGGCGCACGGTCGAGGATCCCGAACGTTATCTGGGATCGGCGGTTGCCCTTGTCGACGCGGCCTTGAAGGCCTGAGGAAGCGCGCCACGCCGCCGCGCGGCTGGTGCGTTGACTGCTCGTCCCAGTACCAATCACGGATTACGGCAGCTATGCGGGTACA
Source organism: Alphaproteobacteria bacterium (assembly GCA_022825235.1). Lineage (GTDB taxonomy): Bacteria > Pseudomonadota > Alphaproteobacteria > TMED109 > TMED109 > VXPW01. The sequence goes on from JAJDYI010000039.1 coordinate 55,163, forward strand.
GGTCGCCATCATCGGAGGAGGCCCGTCGGGCTTGCTGCTGTCGCAGTTGTTGCATCTGCAGGGAGTGGAATCGGTCGTACTCGAGCGGCGAACGAAAACGCATGTCATGGGGAGGATCCGCGCCGGCGTCCTCGAGCAGGGCACGGTTGACCTTCTCCGCGAAGCGGGTGTGGCGGGTCGGCTGGAGGCAGAGGGACTGATCCACGAAGGGCTGGACATTGCCTTCGCGGGCAGGCGGCATCGTCTGGATCTGGCCGGTCTGACTGGTGGGCGCACTGTTACCGTCTATGGCCAGACCGAGGTGACGCGCGATCTCTTCGAAGCTCGCGAGCGACTAGGCGGAACCGTGGTGGATTGCGCGGAGGACGTGACGCTGCACGATCTTGCCGGCGATGCTCCGCACGTCACCTATCGACATGCCGGCGAGCATCGCCGCATCAATTGCGACTTCATTGCCGGCTGCGACGGCTTCCACGGAATAAGCCGCAGCTCGATTCCGTCTTCGGTGCTGCGCGAATTCGAGCAGGTCTATGCATTTGGATGGATCGGCGTCCTGTCGCGGACTCCGCCGGTATCCCCCGAACTGATCTACGCCAGCCACGAACGGGGTTTCGCCCTCTGTTCCATGCGCTCGCCCACGCTCAGCCGGTACTACTTGCAATGCCCGGCACAAGACTTGCCCGAACAATGGACTGACGAGCGTTTTTGGGAAGAGCTGAAGCGGCGCCTGCCGGAAGCGACGGGTGATGACTTGGTCGCCGGCCCCTCCGTCGAGAAGAGTGTCGCCCCGATGCGGAGTTACGTGGCCGAGCCGCTCCGGTACGGTCGCCTGTTCCTGGTGGGTGACGCGGCCCACATCGTGCCGCCGACCGGGGCCAAGGGACTGAATTTGGCCGCGTCCGATGTCCATTACCTGTGGCACGCGCTCGTCGACTACTACCGCCGAAACGATGATGCAGGATTGCAAAATTATTCGGAGAATGCACTCGCAAGAGTTTGGAAATGTGAGCGGTTTTCGTGGTGGATGACATCGTTGTTGCACCGGTTCCCGGAAACCGGTCCGTTTCGGGAGCGGGTGCAGCGGGCCGAGCTTGACTACCTGTTCTCCTCGCGGGCTGCCATGACGTCGTTGGCCGAGAACTACGTTGGCTTGCCCTACTGAAGGCGATGGAGACCGTCGGGCCGGCAGTCGCGTTTCCGGAGTTTCATCCGCGGCTCCCGTGGTGGTCCGGCGACTTGCAGACCTGTCGGAACCACCTGGCGGGACGTCCTGTCGATCTGGCGGAATTCAAGAGCCGTCGCTTGCAGATGCCAACGTCGGACCGGTCGGGCGACCATCAGCAGGGGGTGCTGAGTTTGCCCGCGGGGGATGCCGTCCGCCCGCTGCTCATCCTGCTGCATGGGCTGAGCGGGTCCGAAGACAGCTACTACCTGCGCGCCAGCGCCCGCTATTTCCTTGATCACGGGTACCCGGTGCTGCGCATCAATCTCCGCGGGGCCGGGCCGTCCCGGACGGCCTGCAAGGTGCGCTACTGCGCGGGCAGCAGCCGGGACCTTGCGGATGTGATCGACCACCTTCCGGCGGAACTGGTGCGCGGCGGCGTGTTGGTGATGGGCTTTTCGCTGGGTGCCAACATCTTGCTGAAGTTCCTGGGTGAATCCGGGAAGGCCCGGACGCGCGTGCGGGCCGCAGTGGCGGTGTCCGCTCCAATCGATCTGGGTGCCACCTGCCGCAACATCCTCCGGACACGGAACATCGGGTACCACCGCTGGTTTCTTTCGCAGATGAAGGCGGAAGCATTGGCGCCCGCCGTCCCGCTCGACGCTCCTCAACGAACTGCGGTTGCGCAGGCGCGGACGATTTACGAGTTTGACGACCGTTTCGTCGCGCCCAGTCATGGGTATGCGAATGCTGACGACTTCTACCGACGGTGCTCGGCCAAGGAGTTCCTGAGCGGGATCAAGGCGCCGACCCTGGTGATAGCCGCCCAGGACGACCCCCTGGTCCCGTTTGCGCCGTATCGAGCCCAGGACTGGCGGCTGGCCCCGTCCGTGACGTGCCTGTTTCCGCCCTGGGGCGGGCACGTCGGCTTTCACGGCCGAGCGTCGCGCACGCCGTGGCACGACCGCTGCGCCATGCAGTGGTTGCAGCGGTGGTGAAGCTCGTCGAAGACGGAGAGGAGCATGTCGGGCACCGAAACCACTCAAGGAAAGCGACGCGCGCTTCCGGTCTGAGGCAGGGGGTCTGAAGGCCCTCATGGGACGCTTTTGCCCGAGGTCCGCTGCCGTCCGTTCGGAGGCAGCGAAGCCAGGGTCGGGGACCAAGCGTTTTCGTCAAGGTGGCCCCGTGCCGACCCTCTTGTGCTGGGGGATGTGCTACTCAATCATCTCCCGTTGCAAGGCTGATGCCGGGGACCCGTTCAATGAATGACGAACTGCGCAATGCGTTAACTGCCTGTTCGACCGCGACCATCACCATGCAGTTGCTGAAGCGCGGACTCCGGGCAACGGCAATGAGCGGTGTCGCGCCGCTGGCAAACGGGCAGGGACGGGTCGTCGGCGAGGCCTATACCGTCAGGTTCATTCCCATGCGCGAGGACCTCTCGGCACCGGCGAACCTGGGTGCCAGGGAGAACCCGCAACGCCGCGCGATCGAAGAATGTCCCCCGGGAGCCATCCTCGTCATGGATGGTCTCGGGAATCGCAACGCCGGGACTCTCGGCGACATCTTGGCGGAACGCCTGCGGGTGCGCGGCGTTGCTGCCTGCGTGACCGACAGCGCGGTAAGGGATGCGGAAGCCGTCGTGGCGACCGGCTTTCCCGTGTGGTGTGGCGGGCGGGCGGCACCCCCCAACAACAGCGGCCTCGCGATGGGCGATCTGCAGACCCCGATCGGCTGCGGCGGCGTGGCGGTCATTCCGGGAGATGTCCTGGTTTGCGACGGTGACGGCGTGGCGGTCATTCCTAGGACGATGGTCGAGAGTGTTGCCGCCGATGCCGTCGAGCAGGAGCAGGTGGAAACTTTCGTGCTGGAACGCATCCGCGCGGGTCATGCCGTTCCCGGCACCTATCCGCCCAACGACGAGACCATGGCAGCATACGAGCTTTGGAAGCGAAAGCAGACCTCATAGGCCACGACCGCGATCCACCGGGATTCTGGCCCTGGCGCAGATGGCCTCACGGCGGGCGCGACAAGAGACCGGTCACGGTTACCGCGGATTTACCCCTGGAATCGGCCAGGCGGAAGGCATGAGGGCCGGATGGTCGCCGGCTGTCGTCGAAGAACCCCGCCGACACGTTCCTCCCTCAGCAACGTGGAATCCGGCGAACGCAATCAGGTGCAGCTCGGGGGTCTGATCCGGGCGGCTTTACCAGCGTTGCACGATTGCGCGACAATGCCCCGTATGGGCGGGGAGGTGCGGATCCAGACAGGAGGCCACCATGGCTGAGAGTGTTGTCGAGTCAGGCGTGCCCGCCGGAGGAACACCGACTGCCGGCAACTTCATTGAGCCGTCGTTCTGGAACGCGCTCCCGCACTTTTTGCCCTTGGCGATCTTCCCGCTGATCTTCAATGCCGCCGTCTTCGGTGGCTGGTGGTTCGTGGCCCCGTTCATCTTTTTCATGTTGGCGGGCCCCCTGGACATTGCGCTGGGCGTGGACGAACGAAACATGGACCCGGCGCGGACGTCCGAACGGCGTCTGCTCTGGCACAACCTGCCTGTGTGGGCATGGGCATTTCTCTGGCCGGTCACCCTTGTATTTGGTCTCTGGCAGATCCTCGTGGCCGACCATTTCGCCACCTGGGAGGCGGCGCTGATGGTGCTCGTGCTGGCGGTGGAGGCCCAGGCGGTCTTCATCGTTGGCCACGAACTGATCCACCGTCGCACCGTATGGGAGCGCCGTCTCGGCGAATTCCTGCTCGCTTCCGCTTCGTACCCGCACTACGCCACCGAACACGTCTACATCCACCATGCCCTGGTGGGCACGCCGTTCGACGTGGGTTCCGCTCCGAAGGGCCAGGGTCTGTGGCAGTACTTCCCTCGCGAGGTCGTCAGCAACATTTTCGGTGCATGGCGCGTGGCCCGCGAGCGGTTGGCCCGTCGCGGGTTGCCGACTTGGCATCACACGAATCCGTTCTGGCGGTACGGGCTCGAGACGGCGTTCTGGTACCTGCTGATCTACTGGATGGGCGGCCCCTGGGCGATCCTGGTCTTCGCCATCTTGTGTCTTGGCGTGGTCCTCTCCATGAAGATCAGCAACTACATCCAGCACTATGGCCTGCGTCGTGTCCGCTTGCCCAACGGCCGCTTCGAGCGGGTACAGCCCCGGCATTCCTGGAGCGCCAACTGCCGGTTCAGCAACTGGATGTTCTACAACATGCAGCGGCATCCGGATCACCACGCAGTGGCAAGCCGGCACTATGCGCTCCTGCAGCATTACGGTGAGGATGAATCACCGCAGCTGCCCGGCAGCTACGCCAAGATGTTCAACCTGGCGGTACGGCCGCGCCGCTGGTTCGAGACCATGGACCCGCTGGTCGATCGCTGGCGCGCGCACTTCTACCCGGAAATCGACGACTGGAGCGCCTACGACAGCGCGGTATCCGCCGCCCGTCCGGAGGCGTTTGATGCCATCGTCGAGATCTTTGGTGCCGCCCCACGTCTCGCACGGCGCATGGAACGAAATCCGGAGCTGCTCGACACCCTGCAGGAGAGGGAATTCACCGATCTCGACCTGCCGGCGGGCTTCGGACCGGACCCGGCCAGCGAGGCGATCGCCCGCCGCGGCCTGACCCGGATCTACTGGACGCGCGAACTCGGCGTGCCTGAGATGCGCGAACAGATCGCCGAACTGCCGTTCCAGGATGCTAGCGACGCGGTCGAGGTCGTGCGGAACTGGTCGAACGACAAGACCTTTCAGGTGGGGGTCCACACCTTGCGGGGGAATCTCTCACCGATCGAGGCCGAAACGGCCCTGTCACATGTCGCGGAAGCTTCTGTGACTGCCGTGCTGGACATCGTTCACGATGAATTTGCCGACCAGCGTGGCGCGGGCGCCGGCGGAGTCGCCGCCGTGGCGCTGGGCGACCTTGCGAGCAGGGAGGTGGCGCCAGGCCACAGGCTCAACGTGCTGTTCGTGTACGAGGGGGGGCGCCCGGAGTACTACGACGCGCTTTGCCGCCGGTTTGCCAAGGCGTTTCTTGCCCTGTCCGCGAACAGCCTGCTGTTTGCACCGATGGCGAACGGTGTGAACGAACCGCCTGTGCGTTCGATCGCCGAGTTCATCGGGCACTGCCGAACGGGTGCTACCTCCGGCGAGCTGCTCGACCTGCTGCGAACGCGGTGCCTCCTCGAGGTTGGCAGCTCCGACGTGGGGAGACGGTTCGACGAAGCACGACGCGAGGTCATGTCAGACGCATCCGCGCGCGGGAAACCGAGCGAGGCACTGCGTCAGGCTGGCGGCGACGTCGATGCAGGCAGCCTCACGTCGGTGATCGTCGGTCGAGGGGGCTTCCGCGATGTGGAACGCTGCGCGCAATGGCTGCGACTGCAGCACTTCGGCGACGTTCCCGACCATGCGGGCACCGCCGTTTCCGTGTTCGAGATGGCGGGCGAGCGCGGTTGGGCCACCGACGAGAGCGCGAGGCAGTTGGTGGAAGCAGCCACCATGTGGCGGACCCTGAGGGGAGCCCTTCGTCTGGCCACGGAGTCGGACGCCGAGATCGATTCCCTGGGGTCCGGGGCCAAGGCAGTGCTCGCGCGATCCTGCGGTACCGACGACTTCGAGGGGCTGATGAAGGCGATCACCGGTACGGCGGAGCGCGCCGCCCGCGCGATCGACGAGCTCCGCGGCACGGGCGTTGCCGCGACGGCGGGCGACTCCGCCGAGGACTTGCCGGCCCGGTCCTGAATGCCGCCACCGTCCGGCGGCCCGGACCGTCTTCTCGTTGGCCGCGTTCGCCCTCGCCGAGGGGCTGGTTCCCGTCTACGGCCATCTGCGGGCGCCATGCCGCCCGACCCGCGCGAGTCCGGTCCCCGGCCGGGCGCAGCTTGCCCGACCGCGACCGGAAGTGCGCGGGCCCACCACCGCGCGACGCCCTCACGCACGGGACCCGGCTTGGCCTGAGGGCAGAGCGCTTTAGGCAGGTCCGGAACGGTCGCGGGTCGGAGGACCCAGGCTGATCTTGGGCTCCGTGCCGTTGAGCAGGCGCCGGATGTTGGCGTGGTGGCGCAGGGCGACGAGTAGCGCAATCAGCAGCAGCGCAGGCAGGTGCGCGGGGTCTCCCGGAAGGTCGATCGGGAGGAAACCGGCCCGCTGGAGTGCCAGCATCCCCCAGAGAAGCACGGGCGCGCCCACCACCACCGCACCCAGCGCACCGACCGAGGACCTGCGGGAAATTGCCACGAGCGCGACCCAGGCAACGCCCGAGGGCAGCGCCACCGGCCATGCCAAGGCCAGCAAGGTGCCGTACGTGGTGGCGACCCCCTTGCCGCCGCGAAAGCGAAGCCACACCGGAAACATGTGTGCGACCACGGCGGTCAGGGCGGCCCAGCCTGCCGGTTCAGGGCCAAACCGCGCGGCCAGCATCACGGCCAGCGTTCCCTTGCCCGCGTCCAGGACGAGGGTCGCGAGCGCCAGTCCGCGACGGCCGGTGCGCAGCACATTGGTCGCCCCGATGTTGCCCGACCCGCCCCGGCGGACGTCGCCGACGCCGGCGAGACGACCCAGGATCAGGCCGAAGGGGATGGATCCCAGGAGATAGGCCGGGACCAGCACGGTCGCCCAGTACGCGATCTGGCTCCAGCCAAGCGCCACGTCCGGGGTCACTGCTCGCCTCCGAAGACCGGTCGTCCGTCGACCACGGTGCGGATCGCCTTGCCGCGCACCGGATGCGCGGTATAGGGCGCATTCTGCGACTTGCTGCGGAACTCCTTGGCGTCCAGCACCCAGGCACGATCGAGATCCAGGAGGACGAGATCGGCCGCCTCGCCGGCGGCCAGGCGCCCGCCCGGCACCCCGAAGATGGCGGCAGGTCCGCTGGTGACACGCTGCAGGAGCTCCAGCAGCGACATGCGGCCCGAATGCACGAACTCGAGCGACAGCGGCAGCACGGTTTCCAGGGCGGCCATCCCGAACGCCGCCTGTTCGAACGGCTGGCGCTTGCTGTCCTCGTGATGGGGCGAATGGTCGCTGGCGATCACGTCGATCACGCCGTCCACGACGGCATCGGCGATGGCCGCCCGGTCGGCCTCGACGCGCAGGGGCGGCGACACCTTGGCGAAGGTTCGCCAGCCCTCGACTTCGCTCTCTGTCAGCGAGAAGTAGTGGGGCGCTGTCCCGGCGGTCACGGAGACTCCGCGTTCCTTGGCCGCCCGCACGGCCGCTACCGCCCCCCGCGTCGAGAGGATCGGAAAATGGATGCGCGCCCCCGCCGCTTCCGCCAGCCGAAGGTCGCGCTCGACCAGAATCGTTTCGGCGATCGGAGGACGGCTCGGGAGGCCGAGGCGGGTGGCCAGCGGACCCGCGTTCATGGTGCCGTTGTCAGTCAGGGTGGGGTGCTCGGGATGCTGGACGAGCAGCAGGTCAAGCGAGCGCGCGTACTTGAGCGCGCGGAACATCAGGCCTGCGTTCTCGACGGCACGGTTGGCGTCCGTGAACGCCAGCACCCCGCTCTCGGCGAGCAGCCCCATTTCGGTCAGTTGCCGGCCTTGGCTCCCGACGGTGATGGCGGCGCTCGCGTAGACCTTGACGAGGCTGGTCTCGCGTGCGCGCCGGCTGATGAACTCCACTTCGGCCACGCCGTCGATGACCGGGTCTGTATCGGGCGTGCAGAGAATGCTGGTGATCCCGCCCGCCGCTGCCGCCCGGCTTGCGGTAAACAGGGTCTCCTGGTGTTCCGCGCCGGGCTCGCGGAGATGGGCCCGCGTGTCGATCAGTCCCGGGGCCAGCACGAGGCCTGCGCAATCGATGTGGACCGCGTCTTCCGGCGGTCCTTCGGCAAACAGTCCGGGGCCGACGTCGATGATCTTCTTGCCTTCGGTGAGCAGCCCTCCCTGCGCGTCGAGGCCGGACGCCGGGTCGACGAGGCGCGCGCCGATGTAAGCCGTCCGCCTTGGCGGGGCGCGGAACTGCCGGGCCGCCGTCAGCCGGGCGCTCCCGTTGCCGCTTTCTGAACCAACGCCTCGAGCACGGCGATCCGCACCGCGACTCCATGCGCGACCTGCTCGAGGATGAGCGAGCGGCCGATGTCGTCGGCGAGCACGCTGTCGAGTTCAACGCCGCGGTTGATCGGTCCGGGGTGCATGATGACCGCGTCGTCCTTGGCGGCGCGCAGCTTGTCCGAATCCAGGCCGAAGAAGCGGAAATATTCGCGCGTGGAGGGAACGTGCGAGCCGTGCATGCGCTCCAGCTGCAGCCGCAACATCATCACGACGTCCGCCCCTTCCAGCCCCGCTGCCATGGACTCGAACGGCTCGGCACCGAACGTTTCGATGCCGGCGGGCATGAGGGTTGCCGGTGCCACCACGCGCACGGTCGAGCCCATGATCGTCAGCAGGCGTATGTTCGAGCGCGCCACCCGGCTGTGCATGATGTCGCCGCAGATGGCGACCGTGAGACCTTCGAGGGTGCCCTTGCGGCGCCGGATGGTGAGGGCGTCGGTCAGCGCCTGGGTCGGATGTTCGTGATTCCCGTCGCCGGCGTTGATGACCGCGCAATTGACCTTGTGGCTGAGGAGGTGGGGCACCCCGCTCATCGCATGGCGCACGACGAGCACGTCGGGGCGCATGGCGTTGAGCGTCATCGCGGTGTCCAGCAGGGTCTCTCCCTTGCCGGTGGAACTGGTCGCCAGTGACATGTCGACGACGTTGAAGCCGAGATGCTGACCGGCAATCTGGAACGATGCGCGGGTGCGCGTCGAATTCTCGAAGAACAGGCTGATGAGCAGGTGGCCGGGCAGGGTGCCTGGCGGCTGATTCTCCCTGGCCAGGCGATCCGCGATGAGATCGGCCCGATCGATGTACTGGACGATCTCGGTGCGGCTCATCTCCTCGATTCCGAGGAGATGGCGGCGAGCTACGGGACCGGTCGATGCAGCTGCGCCCATGAGTGCAAACGATAGGTCAGGTCCGGCCGGACGGCAACCGATCAATGCCGTCCTGCTTGTGCGATCGTCCCCGGATCACTACCGGATATGGTGGTCGCGCGTGGTACACTGCGACACCGAATTCACGCAGCAGTCCTTGGGGTCCTCCATGACTTTTCGCCCGCACATTGGCCGTCGCGCACTCGCGCCGCTTGCCGGCGCCGCTGCCCTCATGGTGTGGTACCTGCCCGGTCCCGCCGCAGCCGTGGAATTCACCACGTCGGCGCCGCAGGGGTATCTGATCGATGCGCAGACCGGATCGGTGCTGCTGGCCAAGGAGGCTGAAAAGGGGATGCCCCCGGCGTCGATGAGCAAGCTGATGACGGTGTACATGGTCTTCGAGGCGCTCAAGGACGGCCGAATCTCGCTCGACACGGAGCTGCCGGTGAGCCGGGAAGCCTGGCAAAAGGGCGGATCCAAGATGTTCGTCGAGGTGGACACCACCGTGCCGGTGATCGATCTCCTGCGCGGGGTGATTGTCCAGTCAGGGAACGACGCGAGCATCGTCCTGGCCGAAGGGATCGGTGGGACCGAGAGCGGTTTCGCGAGCCTGATGAATCACCGCGCGCGCGAGCTTGGCCTTCTCGACAGTCATTTCACCAACTCCACGGGGTGGCCGGATCCCAACCACGTGATGTCACCGCGCGATCTTGCCCGTCTGACGGTGCTGATCATCGAGCACTTTCCCGACTATTTCCCGTTGTTCGCCGAGACCGAATACACCTACGGCGGCATCAAGCAGCAGAATCGCAATCCGCTGCTGTACCGGAACATGGGTGCCGAAGGGATGAAGACCGGCTACACGCAGGCGGCCGGATACGGGCTGACCGCCTCTGTGATCCGGAACGGGCGGCGTCTCGTCCTGGTGTTGAACGGGATGACTTCGCCGCGGCAGCGCGTGTCGGAAGCCACCCGCCTGCTGGAACTGGCTTTTGCGCAGACCGAGGCCGTGCACCTCGCGGATGCCGGTGAAGTGGTCGGTACGGTTGCCGTGGCGGGAGGGCGGGACCTGGAAGTCCCGGTCACGTCGGCGACGCCACTGGCGGCAACCCTGCCACGAGGGTCAGGGCGCGACGACACCGAGTTCTTTATTCGCTACCAGGGTCCCGTCGCCGCGCCGATCGAGGCCGGCACCCAGGTCGCGTCGCTGGTCGTCAGCAACCCGACGCAGGCGCAAACCGAGTATCCGCTGGTCGCGGCCACGGCTGTTCCCGAAGTCGGCCTCTTCATGCGGATGGTCCGGGCAGCCGGCGTCCTGATCTGGGGTCCGCCATAACCGGCTCAGCTGCAAGGCGCGCTGCATTCATCACCTTCGAGGGGATCGACGGCAGCGGGAAGACGGTCCATGCCCGCATCGCGGCGGACCGGCTGGAATCTCGTGGGATCTCCGTCGTGCGCACCCGAGAACCGGGCGGCAGCGAAGGTGCCGAGGCGATCCGTGCGCTCCTCACGGACGGAGGGCTCGAACGCTGGGACGCGATCGCCGAAACGTTCCTGCTGTCGGCGGCGCGGACGGATCTCTGCCGGCGCGTGATCGAGCCGGCCCTCCGCGGAGGATCGTGGGTGGTGTCGGACCGGTTTGTCGATTCCATGTTCGCCTATCAGGGGGCGGGGCGCTCGGTTCCCTCTGCGCTCCTGCAGACGATGGCGTCGTATGCGGTCGGCGACGTGATGCCCGATCTCACCGTGATCTGCGACGTGGAGGTGGAGACGGCCGATGCCCGGGTCCAGGCTCGCAACCGGGACGGCGGAGGGGTCCCGACCCGCTACGAGGAAGCGGACCCTGCGCTTCGCCGGCGGATCCGGCAGGGGTTTCTCGACCATGCATCGCTGGCGCCGGAGCGATGCATCGTCGTCGATACCGCCGCTCCCCAGGATGCGGTAGCCGCGCGGATCTGGTCCGTGATCTGCGAACGGTTGGGCGTGGATGATGGCCAAGACTGAAACAGGTTACGTGGTGGACCCGCCGCATCCACGCCAGACGCAGGAATTGGTCGGCCATGCCCGGCCATGGGCGGATTTCACGGCGTCGCTCGACATCGGGCGCACGCCGCACGCGTGGCTTCTGGTGGGGCCCAGGGGGGTCGGAAAGGCGACGTTTGCCTACAGGGCGGCAGTCGAGATTCTAGCCAGGAGGGGCGGTTCGTCGGGCCGGGTCAATGCGCCCGACCGGTCAATCCTGCGGCGGGTGGCCGCAGGAAGCCACGGAGACCTGCTGGCCGTCGAGCGGGACATTGATGACGGTGAGAGGCAGGGAATCCCCGTCACGGCTGTCCGGGGTCTCCGAAACTACTTTGGCCTCACCTCGGCGGAAGCGGGATGGCGCGTGGCCATCGTGGATGCGCTCGATGAATTGAGCATCCACGGCGTCAACGCGCTGCTCAAGGTTGTCGAGGAGCCGCCGCCACGCGCGCTGTTGTTCCTCCTCGCCCATCAGGCCGGCGCCGTTCCGGCAACGATTCGATCGCGCTGCCGTCGGCTTCCCTTGGCGGGTCTGGCACCCGGCGAGTGCGTCCAGGTGCTCGAGCACCTGTTGCCTGATCAGAGCCCAGCGGAGCGGTCAGGACTAGCACACCTTGCCAACGGCGCTCCCGGGCTCGCGTTGGCCTTTGCCGACGCTGATGCCCTCGTGCTGTTTGGCGAGATTACGGGTCTCTGCCGGACACTGCCCGCGCTTGACGTGCCGGCGGCCCACGCCTTCAGCGAGCGATTTGCGCGCAAGCCGGGCTCGGAGCGTTTTTCCACGTTCGCCGCCCTGTTCAGGATCTGGGTGCACCGGGCTGCCGTCCGCAACGTGGCGGGGGATTCGGCGGTCGGTACTGACATCGTGGACGGTGAAGGAGAGGCGCAGCGCCGGTACAGCACGGCTGCGGGCCTTGCGGGGGTGCTGTCCTTGTGGAACGATGTGGGCCGGATTGCGGACGCTGCGGTGCGCGCGCACCTTGACCGCAAACAAGCCGTACTGGACGTGTTGCTCGCGAGCCGCCGCCACGCGCGCGGCGTTTGAGCGGGGGGATGACTGTGGACCTCTCGCCGACGATGCCGCGTTACTACGTCACCACGCCGATCTATTACGTCAACGACGTGCCGCATCTGGGCCACGCGTATACCACGGTTGCGTGCGACGCCCTGGCGCGGTTCATGCGGCTGGACGGGCGTGATGTGCGGTTCACCACCGGGACGGACGAGCACGGTCAGAAGGTGGCGAAATCGGCCGCGGCGACCGGGCTGGAGCCCGGAGCGTTCACGGACCAGGTGTCCGAGCGCTTTCGCTCTCTGGTCGAGGCCGTCGGGGCCGCGCCCAACGACTTCATCCGCACCACGGAGGACCGACACTACCGCTCGGTTCAGGAGATCTGGCGGCGGCTGGTGCAGCGTGACGAGATCTACACCGGCAAGTACGAAGGCTGGTACTCGGTGCGCGATGAGGCCTATCTTGCGGAGAGCGAACTGGTACGGCAGCCGGACGGCAGCTTCCGCGCGGCAAGCGGTGCGCCCGTCGAGTGGGTCGCCGAATCCAGTTATTTCTTCCGGCTCTCGAGCTGGCAGGAGCCGCTGTTGCGGTGGTATGCCGAGCACCCCGATTTCATCGGCCCCGAATCCCGGCGAAATGAGGTCGTCCGCTTCGTGGAGGGCGGTCTCGAGGACCTCTCGGTGTCGCGGACCAGCTTTCGTTGGGGCATCCCCGTCCCCGACGACCCCGAGCACGTCATCTACGTTTGGGTCGATGCGCTCACCAATTACCTGACCTCTGCTGGATTCCCCGACGAGGGATCCGAGACGTACGACCGATTCTGGCCAGCCAATCTCCACGTGGTTGGCAAGGACATTGTCCGTTTCCACGCCGTGTACTGGCCGGCGATGCTGCTGGCTGCCGGGCTTGCCCCGCCACGCCGGGTGTTTGCGCACGGCTGGTGGACCGTGGAAGGCCAGAAGATGTCGAAGTCGGTGGGCAATGTGGTCGATCCGTTCCAGCTCGTGCAGGAGTACGGGCTGGACCAGGTCCGCTACTTCCTGCTTCGCGAGGTGCCGTTCGGGAACGATGGCGACTACTCGAGGGCCGCGATGATTCACCGAGCGAACGCCGACCTCGCGAACGACTACGGCAACCTGGCACAGCGGGTGTTGACGCTGATCCAACGCAACTGCGGGGGCGCCATCCCGGAGCCTGGCCCGGCGGCGGCGGAAGACGACGGCCTTCTCCAGGCCGCGGCCCGCCTGGGGCCGGAGCTGCGGCCGCTGATGGAAACCCAGCAGATGCACGCCGCCCTCAGGGCGCTGTGGGACGTGATCCGGGCCGCGAACGCCTACATCGACCATGCGGCACCGTGGGCCCTGGCCCGCACCGACATGGGGAGGTGTCAAACGGTGCTGAGCGTATTGCTGGAAGTCCTGCGGCGGGTCGCCATCTTCTCGCAGCCGTTCGTGCCGGTCGGGGCGGCGGCGATCCTGGATCAGCTCGCTGTTCCCGCGGACCGGCGAAACTTCAGCGACGCGGACGAGGCTCTGACCCCGGGCACACCGCTCGATCCGCCGACCCCGGTTTTTCCCCGGCTGGCGTCCTAGGTGGCGGCCCATGCTGGTTGACAGCCATTGCCACCTCGACTTTCCCGATTTCGCGGACGACTTCCCGGCGGTACTCGAGCGTGCCCGGGCGGCGGGCGTGCGAACGCTTCAGACGATTTCGACCCGGCTGGCGGCGGTCGACACGATTCTGGCCGTGGCTTCGCGGGATCCGGACATCTGGTGTTCGGTGGGTCTCCACCCGCATGAGGCCGCGACCGAGGAGGACGTGTCGCCCGAGCGGATCGTGGCGCTGTCCGATCACCCGGACGTGATCGGGGTCGGCGAGACCGGCCTCGACTACTACTACGAGCACAGCCCGCGCGAGCGACAGCTGGTGAGCTTCAGGAACCACATCGAGGCAAGCCGGCGGACCGGTCTGCCGTTGATCGTGCATGCGCGGGACGCGGATGACGATACGGTGGCGGTGCTCAAGGATGAATACGAGCGGGGTCCCTTCCCCGGTCTCATCCACTGCTTTACGGCCGGCCGCGACCTGGCGCGTGCCGCGCTGGACATAGGTTTCCTGATTTCCATTTCCGGCATCGTGACGTTCAAGAAGGCGCAGAACGTCCACGCGGCGGCGCGCGAGGTTCCGCTCGACCGATTGCTCGTCGAAACGGATGCGCCGTTTCTGGCGCCGGTGCCGCATCGGGGCAAGCGCTGCGAGCCCGCCTATGTCGCGCGGACCGCCGCGGCGATAGCGGCGTTGCGGGAAGAGGATTCCGCCCGCGTGGCCGCCGCCACGACGGACAACTTCTTCAGGCTGTTTTCGAAGGCGAGACGGCCGGCAGATTGAGAGCAGTTCCGTGGCCGGCCCGATTGCGCTATGGTCGGCTCATGCGGTCGTTGACGCCACGGATCCTGCGCATCTTCCTGATTGTCTTGGGAATGTCGCTTGTGACGCCGCCAGCGGGCGCGAACGATGCGCCGGCAGACGCGGCACTGTGCATGGCTTGCCATGGGCTTGGCGCTCCGGGTTCCGACGCCGTGACGCCTCACATCACCGGGCTTCGGAAGAACCACCTGCTCTCGGCGATGCGGGACTATCGTTCGGGGCACCGCCTGCATCCGCAGATGCAGCAGGCAGTGCTGGGGCTGGACGACGAGGCCTTGGCTGCGCTGGCTGCCTGGTATGCCGAGCAGCCCTGGGTCGCGGCCAGCGGCGCGGTCGACAGCGAGCTGCTGCGGGCGGGCGGCAAGAAGGCGCTCTCTTCGTGCAGCTCCTGCCATCGCCGGTCGGGTGAAGGCGGGATCGGGGCTCCGCGTCTCGCCGGCCAGAGCGTCGGCTATCTCATCGCAGCGAGCGCGGCGTACCGCGACGGCGGTCGGAACAGCCCGGCCGCGCGCGGGAAGGGTTTCGTCATGGGCGGCCTGAGCGATGACGAGATCCGCGCCCTTTCACACTATTACGCGAGCCTGCGCTAACCGAACACGGCATCTGGGCGGCGCTTCAGTGGCCCACACGGCATGCCAAGCAGGGCTGTCGAAGATGTCTGCTCTCGCCCCGGCGGGATCCGCTCCGGCCCCCGCCGCGGGAGGGGGGTCCGTCAGGCGCGGATCGCGATGACCGAGAGCAGTCGCCCGTAGCGCCGTTCGCCCGCCCGCCGGTTCCGGCGATAACTGAAGAACCTGTCGGGTTCTCCGGCGGTATCACGCTCGAGCGTGTCCACGGACGCGACGCCAGCCCTGGACAGAGAGCGAGCCGCATAACCCGCGAGGTCGAACAGGAGCTTCTCGCCCGACCGTCGAAACAGGGATTCGTGCGCCGGGTCGTCCCGCAGGAAGGGCACTGCGAACGGAGGATCTACCTGGTAGCTGGCCTGTGCGATGGCCGGCCCGATGGCAGCGGCGATCCGCTCACGCCTGGCGCCGAGGCGTTCCATGCTGTCCACGGTGTCCTGCAGAACGCCTGCCAGCGCACCCCTCCACCCGGCATGGGCGGCGCCCACGACGCGGGCCACCGGATCTGCAAGCAGCACCGGCGCGCAGTCGGCAGTCAGAATGCCGACGGCAATGTGCGGGTCCCGGGTGACGACGGCATCCGCCTCCTGCGCGGACGCTGGCGCCGGGCCGGCAACGATGACGCGGGTACCGTGGACTTGAACGGGGGTGATCAGGGGTATGGTTCCCAGGCCCGCCGCCGCGACCGCCCGGCGCCGATTCTCGGACACCCGTGAGCGGACATCGTTGGATCCGAACCCGCAGTTCAGGGATTGGAACGGACCGCTCGAAACACCGCCGCGGCGCGTAAGGAAGCCGTGGCGTACCGGTCCGCCGTTGAAGACCCGAGATCGGAGTACCTCCGCTTGGTGCATCAGGCGAAGCCCGCCGGGTCGGGGCCGCGCGGGCAGGCGATCGACATGGCCTGGAACCGCGACCCCATGCCCTCGGGTCGGGTGAGGCGGCGAAGGGCGCTCTCGATGCCGTCCCGTGTCGCGGGCTGCATGGCAGCGAGTCGGCGGCCCCGTTCACGAATGCCCACGGTTTCGAGGAACGCCCCCTGTGCGCGCGGCCCATGTACCGAGGCTCCGGCGGCGCGAGCTGTGGCGGCCAGCCCCTGGAAATCGACCCTGGCGGACAGGTCTGCCGCGCCGGGTTCGCCCAGCGGGTCCACCCGGCGGTGCGACTGGACTGCCTGCAGGGTCCCGCAAGGTTCCCGCGGATCACGCGCGTAGTCGATGATCAGGCTGGTCCCGCCATCGGTCGCAGCCCGGCTGGCTAGGTCGGCGGCAATGGCCTGAGCGGCGGGGGAAATCTCGACGATGTCGCCATCGTCCGCCACGTTGGGCAGGTGCACAGTGACGGGCGATGGATGTGGCGCAAGCGCGAAGACGAAGCGGGAGCTCGGTCCGTCCCAGGTGACCGTTCGTTCCCGCCAGTGTCTCCCGGTCTTGACGTACTGGTGAATGGGCAGGGCGTCGAAAAACTCGTTGGCCACCACCAGAGAGAACCCGGCCGGAACGGCGGAAAGATCGTCCGTGAACCGTGCGGCCGGAACGGCCACCGCCTGCTCGCGGCGCAGGCCTGACGAGGTCTCCACGAACCAGACCTCGGCTGCCCGGGTGAACGAAGGGGCGACGCCACCGGCCGCGCGCAGGATGTCCTGCATCAGGGTGCCCCTGCCGGGACCCAGCTCGACCAGCAGGAACGGGTCCGGGCGGTCGGAGCGGAACCAATAGTCCACGAGCCAGGCAGCGATCATCTCGCCAAACATCTGGTGGACTTCGGGCGCGGTGGTGAAATCGCCCGCCTGGCCGATCGGAGCGCGGCGCGCGTAGTAGCCCTGTTCGGGGTGGAACAGGGCGGTGCCCATGAAGTCCGCGACCGACAGCGCGCCGTCGCGGCGCATCCGGCGGATGAGGATCTCCTGCAGGGTCACGCTCAGGCCCGGCGCATTGCCCGCGCCGACAGGACCGTGCCGATGATGAGCACCGGGAGCGACAGCAGCATGCCCATCGTCAGCGGTCCCGCCAGGTACCCCAGCTGGGCATCCGGCTCGCGCACGAACTCCACCAGGATGCGCGAGCATGCGTAGCCCGCGAGAAAGATGCCGCTGAGGGCACCCGGGCGGTTGATCAGGGAGGTCCGGGCCGCCAGGAAACGGAGCACAAGAAACAGGAGCACGCCTTCCAGTGCGGCCTCGTAGAGCTGGCTTGGGTGACGCGGTTCGGGACCAGCCCCCGGAAAGATCACCCCCCAGGGCAGGTCGGTCGGCCGTCCCCACAATTCGCCGTTCACGAAGTTGGCGATCCGCCCGAACAGGAGGCCGACCGGGATGACGCAGGCGATCGCATCGCAGAACGACGCGAAAGCAAGGCCGCGCGAGCGACAGAACAGCCACGCTGCGAGCGCGCTCCCGGCCAGACCCCCGTGAAAGGACATGCCGCCCTGCCAAATGGCAAACGCCGCCAGGGGATCCTGGACGAGAACGTCGTGGCCGTAGAACAGCAGGTAACCGATGCGCCCGCCCACGATGATTCCGAGGACCGTCCAGAGGACGAAATCAGCGACATCCTTCGGCCCCGCATTGGCAGGAAACCGGTTGATCGATTGGGACAGGAGACGCCATCCGAGGAGAATTCCCGCAATGTACGCGAGGGCGTACCAGCGGACCATCAGCGGTCCGATGGCAAAGGCGACCGGGTCGATGTCAGGAAAGGGCACGTCGCGAAGTCAGGAGCACGGTGCTGATGGAAGATCGCTGCTAGCAGTCCGTATACTAACGTCACGATGCCCGGAGAAACATGCCGATGGCAACATCCCGGCGACTTGCATCCGATTTGTTTCGGCTGACGAAAGGTGCGGCGCGAACATGCCGTCGGATGGGCAGGGAAGCGGCGGCCCGGGGAATGCCGGCGCGGGATCGACTGCTCGACCGGCTCGGGTTGGTGCCGCGTGAGGAGTTTGACGCTGTTCGCGAGCTTGCCGAAAACGCACGTCTCGAGAACGAACGACTGGCCGAGCGCATCGCGGGGCTGGAGGCTGGCGGCCGCAAGCGAACGACCCGACGGCGCAGTACGGCCAAGAAGGCGGGAGCGTCCACGCCGTGATCGCTAGCGCATCGGTTCGTCCATGAGCGCAGCCACGCGAGCGCTGCGGATCCTGCTCGTCGGATCCGGGCGCATGGGTTCAGCGATGCTGCGAGGTTGGCTGGGCCAGTCGGTCACCGGCCCCGGCTCCATCACGGTGGTGGAGCCTGACGAAACTCGACGGACCCAGGTGGCATCGGCGCACGGGGTGCCCGTCAGTGCGGTCGTGCCGGAGGAGTGGACGGGTGATGCGGTCGTGTTTGCCGTCAAACCGCAGATCCTGGATCAGGTTCTGCCGGCCTATCGCGCCCAATGCGCCGCCGGCTGCGCGGTCTCGATTGCAGCGGGCAAGGACCTGGACACGCTTGCGAAGGGCGTGGGGAGTGCCGTTCCGATCGTGCGCGCGATGCCGAACCTCCCGGCCTCAGTGGGGCGGGGAGTCAGCGTGGCGGTCTCCAATCATCAGGTCGATGCGAAGATCAGAGACCACGCGAACCGGTTGCTTGGTGCGGTCGGCTCCGTTCACTGGATTGAGAACGAGGCGTTGATGGATGCGGTCACGGCGCTATCAGGGAGCGGTCCGGCCTACGTGTTTCTGCTGACCGAAGCGATGGCGAAGGCAGGCGAACAGGCTGGGCTTCCGATGGCGCTCGCGCGCAGTCTGGCCCGGGAGACGGTGGCCGGCGCGGCGGCGTTGATGGCTGCCACGGACGATGATCCAGCCCAGCTGCGCGCCGACGTGACAAGCCCCGGCGGCACAACAGAGGCTGCACTCCGCGTGCTGATGGAGAACGACTTGTGGGCTGCCTCGGTGGCGCGCGCCGTTGCCGCCGCTGCCGACCGCTCACGCGAACTTGCCGCGGTCCAGGAGAGCTGAGGGCTTCGACCGGGCGTTGCCGCCGGACACGTTGATGAGCGGGCAAGCGGATTGAAGCTTCGCTTTGCAGCATGGCGATGTGAGTCTCAATCCATGATCGACCTGTACACAGCGGCCACGCCGAATGGCTACAAGGTGAGTATCGCTCTGGAGGAATTGGAACTTCCCTACGAACTGCACGCGTTGAATCTTGGTGCAAACGATCAGCATGCGGACTGGTTCCTCGAGATCAGTCCCAACGGCCGCATTCCTGCAATCGTGGATCGAGAGGCCGGTGACTTCGCGGTGTTCGAATCCGGCGCGATCCTCGTCTACCTGGCCGAAAGGGCAGGGAAGCTCTTGCCCGCGGATGTGAAAGGGCGCTCCGAGGTGTTGCAGTGGCTGATGTTTCAGATGAGCGGGATCGGTCCCATGCAGGGGCAGGCGACCGTGTTTCGACGGTACTTCGAACCGCGACTGCCGGCGGCGGCGGAACGTTACAGGAATGAAACCGCGCGTCTGTACGGTGTCCTGGACCGACGGCTTCGGGGTCGGGAATGGCTGTGCGGCGAATTTTCAATTGCCGATATTGCGACGTGGCCGTGGATCCGGCGTTACGACTGGTCAGGGATCCCGGGTGTCGACGAGCTTGAACATCTCTCAGCCTGGATGGATCGAATGGTGGCGCGGCCGGCCTGCGCGCGGGGGGTCACGCGTCCACCGGCACCGAGCCGGACCGAGGTGGTCGACGTGGCGAGGAAGATGCTGGTCCGCTAATCGCCGGCGAGGTCGGTGCGCGCCGCCAGCAGGTCATCACGGAGCTTGCGGAGGCGCTTCCGAAGCCCGGGGTCGATCGGTACGGCCCCCGGATAACGGATGGCGTCGATACCCTCCTCACGCAACGCTTTCTGCGCACCGTCGATGGTCAGGTGACGCTCGTGCAGGAGGCGCTTGATCCCCCGGAGCAGCGCGACGTCCTTGGGGCTGTAACGACGTCGCCCGCCACCAACCCTGCGTGGGCGCAGGACCGAAAACTTGTCTTCCCAGTACCGGAGCACGTGCTGGGGGACGTCCAATTCGCTGGCCACGTCCCCGATTTCACGCAGCGCCGTGCCCCGATAATCAGGTCGTTCGCCAGCTTGGGCTGCGGGGCCTGTCAGCGGATTGGTTTCTCTCCCCGGTCCGGCAGGTCCTGCGGCTTCCTCCGGCCGCGGCGACCGCGACGGCATCGGGTCCGGTCTCACCGGGGCTGGGTTCGTGGACTCGCTTGAAAGCTGAACCGCGGACTTGGAGTGGGGGTCCGATTCGCGCTGCACCTCACTCGTCCCGCGGTGCAGAATTGACCCGTTGCTTCAGATTGTTGGAGGATCGGAAACTGACCACCCGGCGCGGCTTGATCACGGCTTCGACCTGCGTGTTGGGATTGCGTCCGAGCCGCATGCCCTTCCGGTGCAGGATGAACCGACCGAAATTTCGAATCCTGACTACTTCACCGTTGGCCAGGCATTCGGCGATCTCCTCGAACACCTGGTCCACCAGAGTGGAGGCAAGCTGTTGGGACACCCCGAGTTGTTCGAATATTTCCCGGGCTAGGCCAGCGCGCGTCAGAGTTCCCTTGCGCATGCACACCCCCGTCGAACCTGCCGCCTAATCTATCCATCAGTTAATACTAATGTCAATGACAACTGCTGCGACGGTGTTCGCATCAAGTGCGCGTTGATGCAAGATCAGCGTATGCCGAGAGGCACGGGCGATTGAGTTTGTCGAATCGCCCGCTGTCGGGCTGCACGCGGGCGGCCCGGATGCTAAGCGGGCGCGGCTTCGCCTATTTCCTTTATTGCTGCAAGAATGTGCTGATTCACGTTGCCACGCACCATGTCGTACGCAACGTCGATGGAATGCGCAAATCCCAATGCATCGGTGCCACCATGGCTCTTGACGGTAACACCGTTCAAGCCAAGCAGGATCGCACCGTTGTGTTTTCGGGGGTCGAGCTTCTCGCGGAGTGTTTGGAAGGCAGGGCGGGCGAGGACTCCCGCCATCAGGCCACCGAGTGAACTCCGTAGCGCGGTGCGAAGGTAGTGGCTGCAGAGCTTCGCCGTGCCCTCTGCCGTCTTCAGCATCACGTTACCGGTGAAACCGTCGGTCACCACGACATCGGCTTCACCGGCCGCCACGCCATCGCCTTCGATGTATCCACGGTAGTGGTTGCTGAGCGGGCCGTTCCGCAAGAGATCATCTGCCTGGCGGATGACGGCACGCCCCTTGCCCCGTTCCTGTCCGATATTGAGGAGCCGGACTTCCGGTTCGATGCGACCGAGCACCACGCGCGCGAATGCCGTGCCCATGACGGCAAACTGGACCAGGTGGCTGTCTTCGCACTCGGCGTTGGCGCCCATGTCCAGCAGCACGGTTTCACTCCGACGGGTCGGAATCGTGGCCGCGATCGCAGGACGATGGATCCCGGGAAGGCATTCGAGAAACTTGACGGCAAAGGCCATCAAGGCGCCGGTGTTGCCCGCCGAGACCGCGGCGTCGGCAGTTCCGGCCTTTACCGCTTCGACGGCGAGCGCCATGCTCGAATCCATCTTGTTTCGAAGCGCAAGCGACGGTTTTTCATCAGCCTCCACGCTAGAACTTGCCGGAACGATGTCACAGCGTTCCCGCAGCGCCTTCTGGCGATCCAGAAGAGGCTTGATGCGATCGGAATCGCCGACGAGGTACATCCGGGCATCGGGATGGCGAGCGCACGCCAGCGCGGCGCCCCGGATCACAAGCTCCGGCGCACGGTCGCCGCCCATCGCATCCACTGCGATAGTCGGCTGCCGGTTCATGAAGAAAAGTTCAGTCGCTGGTGGCAGCGGTGTCGTCGATAAAATCGCGACCGCGGTAATAACCGCACGAACCGCAAACGTGGTGCGGTCGCCGGTACGAACCGCAGTGCGGACATGTGACGACGTTCACCCGCTTCAGATGCTGGTGAGCGCGACGATGTCCTCGCCGGGAACGCGTAACTTTCTTGCGCGGAACTGCCATGAGCTTGCCTGATCAGTCGAACATGACGTCGGGGCGGTCTAGGTAACCCAATTGACGCCGCTGCGCAAGCCGGGAACCGACCGGTCGACCGACGCAACTAAGCGCCACGGCCCGTGCCGGTCAGTCGGGCCAGCTTGGTAACGAATTCGGATTCCGCCTCCCCCTCCAGCCAATCCGCATGCCCGGGTGACGGCGCATCAGGGTGCCGGGGATACGGGTCCAGCCCCAGCGAGAGATGTTGGATGGCGAGCTCGCCCAGCTGCAGACCCTCCGCGTCGAGTGCCTCCGGCGCGTCGGTGTCGACCGGCACATCTGCCGGGACGGCGTCGTCAGCGGGTTCGCCGAGCGATGTCGTGAACGGAAGTACAACGGATTCCTCGAAGTCTTCAAGTGTGACGACGCAGGTACGGACGACTCGCGCCCGAACCACTGCTTCGACCCTCACACTGTGATCGGACCCGAGCGCAACCTCCGCGTCCACGGAAAGGGACTGCAGTCTCGGCAACCCCAGGCGTTTGGCCACGACTGGGCGCTCCGCTGCGGAGCAACGGAGCTGGAAGCGGCTCTTCGCCGTTCCCCAGAGTTTCTGCGGGATGGGATCCAGCAGGGGACGTGCTGAAGGCATGTGGAGGACGTCGCCGTCGGGGCAGGGCCGCCGGACCTCACGCACCCGATGCGCGCGCGGCACCCCGTGGGTTCCACTGCACGCGAGGCGTCCGGAACGGGCGGTGAATGGATTCTAGAACACCGGTTGCCCCGTTTGCACCGCCAAGCCCGGCATGCGGATGGGTGAACGACTGCTGCGAGCAAGTGATGGCCGAACTGCAGCAGCCGGCGGCGACAGCGCCACCGCGACGGCACGTTGGCCCCACGGGCTGTGCCTTCACAGGGTGCGCCGGATCGCTTTGCCAATGCGGACAGTCGGTTGCGTGTGCCGGCGCAGGACGGATGCGGCAGTGATCCAGCGCCGGACGGCCCGCGACGCTGCCCCCACCCTGGGGTCGGACATCAGCTACCATGTCGCGGGCAATTGGGCGGCGTGGCCCAGCTGGTATGTGGCCGCGATACCGGTGGCTCGATCAGTGAAATCTCGTGCCAGGGTCAAACGGGGAACTCGTCCATGAAAGTCGTCGAATCGGTTGCAGAGATCCTGAAGCGCGAGAACGTGGAGATCATCTTCGGGTACCCGGTCAACCATGTGCTGGAGTACGCGGCGCGGGCGGATATCCGGCCGATCATCGTGCGGCAGGAGCGAATCGGGGTCCATATGGCGGATGCCCTTTCCCGTATGACGTCGGGCGCCAAGATCGGCGTGTTCGCCATGCAGCACGGGCCCGGTTCCGAGAATGCCTACGGGGCGGTGGCCCAGGCTTTTGGCGAATCGGTGCCGATCCTGGTGCTGCCCATGGGATACCAACGCCGCATCGCCCACATCCCTCCCAATTTCAATTCGACACGGACCATGCAGCCGGTCGCGAAATCGACCGAGCCGGTGACGGCCGCGGCAGAAGTCGGAAACGTGCTGCGGCGGGCATTTACCAAACTGCGAACGGGCCGTGGCGGACCGGTCGTGGTCGAGATTCCGGCCGATCTCATGCAGGAGGACTTGCCCGGAGACCTCGACTACGAACCGGTCTATGCGACGCGTTTCGGCCCTGATCCCGATGCTGTCGCCGAGGCCGCACGACTTCTGCGGTCGGCCCAGCGCCCCGTCATCTACGCCGGTCAGGGAATCCACTACGCGAGGGCGTGGCCCCATCTTCGGGAACTGGCCGAGAAACTGGCGGTTCCCGTCTGCACCAGCCTCGGCGGGAAGAGCGCCTTTCCCGAGGATCATCCCCTAAGTCTCGGTTCGGGCGGCGTATCGATGCCCCAGCCCGTGCGCACGTTTCTGGATCGGGCAGATGTCATTCTTGGAATCGGGTGCAGCTTCACGGAAACCGCGTTTGGCGTGTCCATGCCGCAGGGCAAGACGATTATCCATGCCACGCTCGATCCCATGGACCTGAACAAGGATGTTCGTTCCGAAGTGGGTCTGGTTGGAGATGCCGAGCTGACGTTGCTGGCCCTGCTTGAGGCCCTTGCGGACGAGCCCGACCGCGAATCAGCAGACATTGCCGCGGAGATTGCCCGCGAGACGGAGCAGTGGAGGGCGGAATGGCTGCCCAAGCTGACCAGCGACGCAACCCCGCTGAACCCCTACCGCGTGCTCTGGGAACTTCAGCAGACCGTGGACAAGTCGAATGTGGTGATCACCCATGATGCGGGTAGTCCGCGCGATCAGCTCTCGCCGTTTTGGAAGGCTACCGAGCCCCTGTCATACATCGGTTGGGGCAAGACGACGCAGTTGGGCTATGGCCTTGGCCTGGCGATGGGAGCCAAGCTGGCCTGCCCGGAGAAACTCTGCATCAACGTTTGGGGCGATGCCGCCATCGGCTTCACCGGCATGGACTTCGAGACCGCGGTGCGTGAACGCATTCCGATCCTCTCGGTTCTGCTGAACAACTTCTCGATGGCCATTGAACTCAAGGTCATGCCGGTTTCCACTGAGCGCTATCGGTCGACCGATATCTCCGGCGACTACGCGGCCATGGCACGTGCCTTCGGAGGTTACGGAGAACGCGTGACGGAGCCGGGCCAGATCCGCGAGGCGATCAAGCGTGGCATCGCCGCCACCGAGGACGGTCAGCCGGCTCTCCTCGAGTTCATCACGTCCAAGGAAGTGCAGGTCTCCAGGCATTAGCGTGCCGCAACATTGGGACGGGAACGAAGTGGCCGTAACGTCCTCGCGGGCGCGGTTGGTGTCGCCTACGCGGCCGGAGCCGGCCTCGGCGGCGCCCCTACGGCCTGGAGTATGTCTCCGTTCGCCGGTTTGACGTGCGTCAACTGATGCGGAAGGCTCGCCCGCCTATGCTGACCGTGTTGCAGGCCTCACGGGGGTTCGTTTGTTGCGCATTTCGCCCATAGCGTTGTCGATGATCGCGTTGACGGCGGTGCTGGCCGCCTGCGGGTCTCCGCGCGTCACCACCAACGGATTCCTTTACTCGGGCCTCGATCTGTCGTTCCTGGAAAACGAGGGCACGACCTGCGAGGAGGTCTACACGGCCCTGGGGACCCCGACGGCGATCCGGCAATTCACTGGTGAGCCCTTTGGCAACGACGCGTGGTTCTATATCGGTCAGCGTGTCAGCTACTACGCTTTTTTCTCGCCCGAGGTTATCGAGCAGCGCGTTCTCATGGTGCGGTTCGATGCGCAGATTGATTCCGCGGCGTCCATCTGCGGCGACAATCCGACGGTGGCCGAAGCGGCCGACTTCAGCGAGAACGAGTTGCGCAACATGGAATTCAATCCGGATGCCACCGTGGTGGTCGGCAATACCAGGACCCTGTTGCAGGAATTGTTCGGAGATATCGGCCGGTTCTCCACGCCGGCTGTCCGTTGACCGCCTGAGCGTTCACGCATGCCGAGCAAGGCGGCAAGGGCCCGGGGGAGTTGGCAGCGTACGGACCGCCCGGCTGACGTCCGTGACCCGTCCGTGCCGGCAGCAGGCACCGAAGGGGCCTGTTTCTGTCCCTGCCGCCGACGGATGCTTGCGTTCCTTGGCCGCGCGCCAACGCCTCCGATCAACCGGTGTCGGTCATGGGGGTGATGTCGAACGGACGTGGGTGTCAAGGAACAACCTTCGTCACGACAGCGACACAACTTGACGGTAACACGCCGTGGGCCGGCCAATCGGCTCACGGCGTCACGGCTTAGGATGAGCATGCAGTTAGTACGGGATACCTCGTATCTGAAGGAGCTGGAGGCTGAAAGCATCAATATTTTCCGGGAAGTGGTTGCCGAAGCTAACAGTCCCGTCATGCTTTATTCGGTCGGCAAGGATTCGAGCGTCATGCTGCGCCTGGCGACGAAGGCGTTCTATCCGGCCAAGCCCCCATTCCCGCTGCTGCATGTTGATACAACCTGGAAGTTCCGGGAGGCGATAGCCTTTCGCGATCGCGTGGCCGAACAGGCGGACCTTGAGCTGATTGCGCACATCAATGAGGACGGCCTGCGGCGCGGAATCGGACCGCTCTCGCACGGTTCGCAGGTTCACACGGAGGTCATGAAGAGCGAGGCGCTCAAGCAGGCCCTGGACAAGTACGGGTTCGACATGGCTTTTGGCGGAGCCCGGCGTGACGAGGAGAAGTCGCGGGCCAAGGAGCGGGTGCTGTCCTTCCGCGATGCCAAGCACCGCTGGAACCCGAGGGATCAGCGGCCCGAACTTCGCAACCTCTATAACTGCCGGCTCAATGCCGGCGAGAGTTTGCGCGCGTTTCCGCTTTCAAACTGGACTGAACTCGATATCTGGCGATACATCGCTTTGGAGCAGATCGACGTCGTGCCGCTCTATTTCGCGGCCTCCCGTCCCGTGGTCGAGCGGGACGGCCTGTTGATCATGGTGGATGACGACCGGCTGCCGATGCGGAAAGGGGAAACACCGTCACTCCGGCGCGTCCGGTTTAGAACGCTCGGCTGTTATCCCCTGACCGGAGCGGTCGAATCCGATGCCGAGACGGTGGCTGATGTCATTCAGGAATTGGAGGAGGGGCGATCGCTGGAGCGCAGTGGGCGCGCGATCGACCGTGACGAGGAAGGGTCGATGGAGCGCAAGAAGAGGGAGGGGTACTTCTGATGCCCGCAACTTCCGCGCCCAGGGCCGGTCTCCTCCGATTTGTGACATGCGGCAGCGTCGACGACGGCAAGAGCACGCTGATCGGCCGGCTTCTGTGCGACGCCGGCTTGATTCCGGGTGACGAGTTGGCGCGGCTGCGCCCGCGAGCCCAGCAAAGCGGCAGCCACGAGATCGACTACGCGTGGCTGCTTGACGGCCTGCAGGCCGAGCGCGAGCAGCACATCACCATTGATGTTGCGTACCGCTACTTCTCGACCGACCGGCGGCGCTTCATCGTGGCGGATGCGCCGGGGCACGAGCAGTACACCCGAAACATGGCGACGGGAGCCTCGGCCTCCGATGCCGCGGTCGTCTTGGTCGACGCGCGCGAGGGATTGCTGGTGCAGACGCTGCGCCACAGTCACATTGCCTCGTTGTTCGGGATCCGGCACATGGTGCTCGCCGTCAACAAGATGGACCTGGTCGACTACGCCGAAGACCGCTTCCGGGAAACCGCCGGCGCCTACCGCGCGGCCGTCGAACGCCTGGGGTTTGCGAGCATCGACTGCATCCCGGTGTCGGCACTGCACGGTCACAACCTTGCGCGGACGACCGACGCGATGCCCTGGTACGAAGGGCCCGCCCTGTTGCAGTGCCTGGAGGCGCTCCCGGTCAGTTCGACGATCGCGTCGTCAGCCTTCCGTTTCCCCGTCCAGTGGGTGAACCGACCGCATGCGGGCTTTCGCGGCTATTGCGGCACGGTGGCGTCAGGCAAGATCCGGCCCGGCGACGAAGTCGTGATATCCCCCTCCGGAGACGTGAACCGTGTGTCGAGCATCGTCACGATGGACGGGGAACAGGAGCTGGCCGTCGCGGGTGACGCGGTGACACTGCTCCTGGATGAGGAGAGGGATGTCAGCCGGGGCAATGTGATCGGGTCGGCTGATTCACCGCCGGAGGTCAGCGACCAGTTTCGGGCGACCCTGCTGTGGATGGATGCAGAACCGATGCTCCCTGGCCGTGCCTACGAGATGAAGATCGGTACGCAGTCGACGATCGCGTCGATATCCGATCTTCGGTACGTGCTCGACGTGTCATTGTTTGAGCGCAAGGCGGCGAAGGTGCTTGAGCTCAACGGAATCGGCGTGTGCAACCTCGCGCTGAGCCAGGCTGTCGCTTACGACTCGCGACAGGCAGATGGAGCGGCGGGGTCGCGCTACATCCTGATCGACCGGTATTCGAAGCGAACGGTCGGGGCAGGTGCAATCGATTATGGACTGTCGCGTGCGCTCAACCTCGCCCCGCAGAACCTGCAGGTCGACAAGTCGGCCCGTGCCGGGCTGAAGAACCAGAAACCGTGCGTGCTCTGGTTTACAGGGCTCTCCGGTGCGGGAAAATCGACGATCGCCGATCTCACCGAGAAGAAACTGCACACCCTTGGTCTGCATACTCACGTGCTCGATGGCGACAATGTCCGCGCCGGATTGGGCCGGGACCTTGGTTTCACGGACGCTGACCGGGTCGAGAACATTCGCCGGATTTCGGAGGTCGCGGGGCTGTTCGTCGAGGCCGGCCTGATCGTCCTGGTGGCAGTCATCTCGCCA
This sequence comes from Alphaproteobacteria bacterium, assembly GCA_022825235.1. Classification (GTDB taxonomy): domain Bacteria; phylum Pseudomonadota; class Alphaproteobacteria; order TMED109; family TMED109; genus VXPW01. Next base: position 83,554 of record JAJDYI010000039.1, read on the forward strand.
TTCCGGAGTGAAAGAGAGATGGCGCGGTCGGTGGTGGACGAACAGGAATTCCTGGAGATCTTCGTCGACACGCCGGTGTCCGTATGCGAGAGCAGGGATCCCAAGGGCCTGTATCGCAAGGCGCGCCGGGGTGAACTCTCGAACTTCACGGGTATCGATTCGCCCTACGAGCCTCCGGAAGAGCCCGAACTACGCATCGACACGACCGAAGTTTCCGCTGAGGAAGCGGCCGACCAGGTGGTCCGATTGCTTCGTGCCCGAGGCAGCGTTTGAGGGCCCGCAGCCGAGAACGCACTCATCCGGACTGATTGCCCATTCCGTGGGACGGTGGTTCGCACCGAGCCGCACGCCCCTGATGCCGGCGAGAATCGGCGTCAGGAACGCGCAGGCATTGACCTGACTACGGGTTCTTCGGACTTGATCTCGTCGGTGCCGGCTGCCGTGGGCCGCGCGGCCCGATCAGCGCCCGCAGCGGCGGTCCGATCGCACGCCGCGAATCCCGGGCGCCGGGTTATCCGTAGTAAGCGGCCCTCCCGGCGAGATACCCGAGGGCGCCGTAGGGCTGGAGTACCACCATACGGTCCCGGAACGTCTTCCAGCTGGCATAAGTCCGACGCGAGATGTCGTCCGCTGCCCCTGCCTCTTCCACCACTTCGGCCGCGTGTTCGAGCATCGCCTGCAGGACCGGTTCCGGGAAGTGGCGTACAGAGACCCCGTGCTTGTTGATCAGCGCGTCGAGTGCGGCGGCATTCCCGTTCACGGTCTCCGCGTACATGCGCATGTTTTCCTCGCCTGCCGCCATGCGCACGATTGCCTGAAGATCGCCGGGAAGTGCATCGTAAGCGGCGCGGTTGACGGTCAGGGAAAGGCCCGGTCCCGGTTCGTGGACACCGGGCCCGTAGTAGTACTGGGCGATCTTGTAGAAGCCCATGGCGAGGTCGTTGTACGGTCCCGCCCATTCGGTGGCATCGAGGACTCCCGCCTGGAGCGAGGGCAACACCTCGCCTCCTGACAGGTTGACGGTGACAACGCCGAGCCGGTTCAGCACGTTCGCACCGAGACCCGGAATCCGCATCTTCAGCCCGTCCAGATCATCAATCGAGTTGATTTCCTTCCGGAACCAGCCCCCCATGTTGGGGCCGCCGGTGCCAGCCAGAAAACCGCGAATGCCGAAGTCGGCGTACAGCTCGTCCCACAAGGCCTGCCCACCGCCGTACTGAATCCAGGCGTTGTGCTCAGGCGGCGTCAACCCGCCAGGAACCGAACAAAAGAAGGGCATCGCACCGTGCTTCGCGACCCAGTAGTAGGGTGCGTCGTGGCAGCAGTGAGCGATGCCGTCGCGAACAGCGTCGAACGCCTCAAAGGCCGGAACGAGCTCCCCGGCGGCGTAGAGTTTGACGGTGAGGCGCCCGTCCGACATCTCGGTGATGGCGTCGGCGATCCGCTGCGCGCCCACACCTATGGCCGGCAGGTTGCGCGGCCAACATGTGACCATGCGCCACTCGATCTGGTCCTGGGAAATTGCCGGCGCAGGGAAAGTGCTGCCCAGCGCAGCCCCGGTGCTCGCGGCGGCGGCCTGCAGGAAACGTCTGCGTTTCATAACCTGTCCTCCTCTGCCGGCTGCTCGTGGTGGCGCGGGTTGTGCGGGGGCGCAAGCAGCAGGCATTGATGTCGCGAAGCAGTTGACGGCCGTTACGGTACACATTCTCGGCCTGCAGGAAACCTGCCGATGGGCTTCAGCGCACGCCGCATGGCCGACGTAAGTATCTGAGAGAACAGCTGTTAGCAGTTATTCGCATGCTGCGCTGCTGGTCCGTGGCATCAATCGACAGGCAGTGGAAATCTCTGGGCCCCGTGATTGCGGCCACTGGCCCCCATGCACGGTCATGCGATCGAAGGAATTAAGCCTCACCGGTGGTGCCAAGGATTGCGCGCAAGGGACGTGCCCCGGTGTTGCCGGCCTGCAGGCACACACTCAAGGAGCTTGACCGAGGTGAGCGCACGGTGTCGCTCGAAGGGGAATGCACGCACGACCTTCCAGCCGGCGACCGCCGCGGCTCGACCGCTTTATTCCCTTTCGGCGAGTGCCTCCGCCCTCTCCATCACGCGTAGCAGATTGCCGCCCCAGAGTTTTGCGATCTCGTCCTCGCGGTACCCCCGGCGCATGAGTTCGATGGTGACGTTCATGGCTTCACTGGTGTCGTTCCAACCTGCGATGCCACCACCGCCATTGAAGTCGGAGGTAATGCCGACGTGTTCGATACCGATGAGGCCGACGGCGTAGTCGATGTGGTCGACGAGGTCGCTGACCGAAGCTCTGGGCCATTTCCGGTTGAGCTCGACACGGCGAGCCATATAGGTGTCACGCTCTGCTTCGCTCATCCGCGCCCAGTCCTCCGCGTCCTTGAGATCAAATTCCGCCCGCAATGCCGCAAGCGCGGTCTGCTTTTCCTCGGGTACGGGGCGCAGGTACGAATCGAACGCGACGACGGATACGACCCCGCCGTTCCGGCGGAGGGCCAAGAGGGCTTCATCGGAGAGATTGCGCGGATGGTTGTGGACGCCGCGAATGGCCGAGTGAGAGGCGATCACCGGTGCGCGCGAGACGCTGATGGCGTCAAGCGCCGTCGTCATGGCGGCGTGCGAGATGTCGACCATGATCCCGAGCGCATTGGCGCGGGCGATCACCTTGCGCCCGAAGTCGCTTAGGCCGCCGTGTTCAGCCGACGCCTCGCTCCGGCGTCGGCTGGGCACAGCCGAATCACCGATGTCGTTGTGGCCATTGTGGAGGAGGCCCAGGTAACGGACACCGAACGCGAAATAGGTGTCGAGGAGTCCAACGTCGCGGCCCAGGGCAAAACCGTTCTCGATCCCCATGAGGGCCACGCGTTTCCCTTCACTGCGGATCTGGTGCACATCGTGAGCGGACAGGGCCAGGCTGATTCGGTCCGGATATTGGAGGTCGGTCATTCTCCGGATCGCGGCAACCTTGACGAAGGCATCGGATACGGCCCGGGCGTATTCCGAAGGATTGCGTTCGCGCTGCGGGACGTACACGACGAAGAAGGCGGCATCCAGCCCGCCTCGTTCCATTCCCGGTAGGTCCAACTTCTGACGCGGAGGCTTCGCCTGCAGAATGTCGTAGGCCGCAGTGCCGAAGTTGGGCGGAATGTCGATATGGCTGTCAATGGTCAGGACACGCGCGTGAACCGCCGCGGCCTCGGCCAGGAGTGAGGCTTCGCGCGTTGCGGTCGCCGGATTGGCAAGGAGCGCCGCTCCAAGCAGGAGCACCCCTGCGGCAAGAAGAAATGGCATCGTTTGGCGCTCCAGTCGCGATTCGCGCAGCGGCTTTGGCGGAGCCGACGTGCTGCGGTGGCTCCGGCAGTTTCTTGCTATGGACGGAAGGGGCCGCGGCACGTCGGGGAACGTCGTCAGCGGCATTCCGAGACTAGATCGTCCCTTGCCTGAAATCGACGGGATGCGGCGGCCCGAACCGCTGCGGGGTGGTTGCTGTCGTGGTGCGAGTGATTCAGGGAGCCTGCGGTGCGCACAGGCAGACAGGGCACATTTGCTACGCACAGGCGTTTGCCCCTCGTATCCGGATCACGAGAGGCTTCCCCATCCCAACCAGCTGCTTCCTCATGTCGCGCTGCCGCCAGCGGGAAGGTCACCGGGCGGTATCTTTTCCGGCGGCCGACACCCGCTTCGCTCGGGCCGAGATTCGGTCATCTGACGGGTGTCAACTGCAGGTGGCTCAGTCTCCGGAGCCATAGGATTTGTAATGGTGGCGCTGCCTGAACTGCATCAATTGGTATTGGAAACAAATGCAAGAAGCCGCTATAGGTTTTGAGGATAGTGATGTCGAGACGCGAATAAGTCAGCTGCGATAACTGGCTCCGCGGTTGTATTCGCAGCAGCACACGCGTCGCCGGCTCTCTTGGCGTCCGTGGACGGACACCGCCGTCGAGCTGCAGGAGACCGCCTCAATTGGATGCTTGGCGGATGAATTCACAGGAATTCAATTTCCCGGTTGCCATTACCGGGTACAGCTACCGATTGCCTGGCGGCATCCACACCGACTCCGACTTCTGGAATTTGCTGAGCGAGCGCGAGATCGTTCAGGAACCCGTAACGGATCGCTACGGGAGAGGTTACCGGCCGATCGGCGGCTTTTCCGGACCGGGTCGGTTTGCCAGCCCTTACGAAGGCCTCATCCGCGACGACGAGGAGAAACTGTTCGATCGCGGCCTCTTCGGCCTGTCCCAAAGCGAAATGCTGTCGACGGATCCTCAGGTGAGGATGTTGCTGACATGCGCCTGGGAGGCGTTCGAGCACGTCGGCTGGGATCTTCATTCGCTGCGCAACAGTGCGACGGGTGTCTTCATCGGGGCCCAAGTGCCGGCCGTCTCGAACTGGCGGCCGATGCGGGGCGCCCAGCCGTTCGACGTGACGAGCATCAGCCTGGCCATGCTCGCCAACCGCATCTCCTACCACTTCAACCTGATGGGGTCCTCGACAACCTACTGCACGGCGTGTTCGGCGAGCCTCACAGCTCTCCATGCGGCCATGAACGGCCTCCAGCGCGGCGACTGCGAGCAGGCGCTGGTCGGTTCTGTCAATTACCTGGGAACCGCCAGGCTGAGCGCCTCCTTCAACGCCCTGGAAGTCATCAGCCCCGACGGGAAGTGCCATTCCTTCGACGCGGAAGCCAACGGCTACATGCGTTCAGAGGGGGCGTTCGTCTTCGCCATCAAGCCGCTGGCGGCGGCCGAGCGTGACGGGGACCCCATCCACGCGGTCATCGAGGCTACCGCCGTCAATGCGGCCGGCGCTGCCGACGGAAGTGAGGGCCTGGCACCGGGGCGCTACATCACGGCGCCCACCCGTCATGCCCAAGCCGAGCTGATGCGAGTAGCGGGAACCCGCGCCGGCCGCGGGCCACAGGAATTCGACTACATCGAAGCCCATGCCACCGGCACGGTTGTGGGGGATCGGATCGAAGGCAACGCCATCACGGACGCGTTTGCCGGACCCGAGCGGGAGGCCCCGCTGCGGATTGCCAGCGTCAAGAGCAACGTGGGGCACATGGAAGCCGCGGCGTTCCACTGTGCGCTGCTCAAGGTTCTCATGATGCTGCAGCGGCGGACATTCGCGCCGATCTCCAAGAACTTCGTGGTGCCCAATCCGGCGATCGATTTCGACCGCTGTCCCATGCAGGTGCAGACCAGCTGCGAGCCGTTCCCCGAGCACCCGGTGGTCGTGGGAATCAATTCGTTCGGCTTCGGCGGCGCCAATGGGCACTGTGTGGTCCGCGAGTACCGTCCGTCTCGGCCACGGATCTGGTCGGTGCCGCTGGCCCCGGAGTCCGGGGTCATGATCCCGTTGTCGGCCCGCACCGCCAGCACACTCACCGAGAGCGCGCGGCAGCTGCGAGACTTCCTCGCCGAGGAGGAACTCGATCTCTACACGCTGGCCGGCAATCTCAGCCGTCGCCGCACGCATTTCGCCGTGCGCACGTCGTTTGCGGTCCGGAGCCGAGAGGAACTGGTCGAGGCGCTCGAGGCCTTTGTGGAGAACCCGCCGCCCGTCGACCCGGTCGTCGATGGCAGGCGCCGCGTGGCGATGGTGTTTTCCGGTCAGGGCACGCAGTGGGCGGGGTGCGGTCGCGAACTGTATGACGCCGAGCCCGTGTTCCGCCGGGCCATCGATGCCGTCGAAGCGCATTGGCGCGAACATTCGGACATCTCGCTGCGCGAGGCTTGCTTCCGTGCGACGCAGACCGAGCTGAACGAGGTGCAGTTGGCGCAGCCGGTCATCTACATGATCCAGTGCGCCCTGGTGGAGCTGTTCAAGACCTGGGGCGTCTACCCGGATTGCGTGGTCGGCCACAGCTCGGGCGAGGTCGCAGCGGCGTACGCATGCGGCGCGTTGTCCCTGCGAGAAGCCACGCGCCTGGTGTTTCATCGTGCCACGCTCCAACAGCGAACGGCCGGATCCGGTCGCATGCTGGCGATCGGCCTCGACCGTCCGGGGGTCGAGGACCTGCTGACGGAACTGGGGGTCGCCTTCGGCAGCGGGGAGGACGACGGCGACCGATCGACCCAGGTGGCGATCGCTTGTGAGAACGCCCCTGCCAACACCGTCATCTGCGGTCCGGAGGAAGCCCTGCAGCCGGTCATGGCGGCCTTGGACCACCGGCACCTGCAGAATCAGCTGCTGCCCGGCAACATCGCCTTCCATTCCGCCGCCATGCAACCCCTCAAGACCGATGCGCTGGCGGCGCTGTCGTTCCTGAACGATCTCGACTTTGATGCCGAAGTCCCGTTCGTGTCGTCGGTGACGGGGCAGCCAGAGCAGCGGCTGGACAACGCGTACTGGTGGTCAAATATCCGCCAGCCGGTGCGGTTCGCAGCCGCGATGCAAACGCTGATGCGCGAATGTCAGCCAAATGTGGTCTTGGAAATCGCGCCGCACTGCGCGCTTCAGTCCACCATCGCCCAGTGCTTGGAAAACAGCCGGTCGGTGCCTGCCTGCATTCCGACGCTGACACGAGAGACGGACGTCCGCATCAGCTTTCAGACCGCTCTCGGCGCACTGTTCCAGGCGGGCGTGCCCTTGGACTTCGCGGCCCAGTATCCCCGTCCGCAGCCCGTCTCGGATCGGCTTCCCGGACATCCCCGGGAAGAGCGAGACACGATGGATCTCCACTGCGACAACGAGATGTTCGTCCGGCAGGGCGAATATTCACAAGGACCACTGGTCGGCCACCGGGTCCCGTGTGAGCACCCGCAATTCGAAGCACGGCTGTCGGAGGCCGATTTCCCCTGGTTGGCGGACCACCGCGTGCATCACGCGGCGATCATGCCTGCGGCGGGCTACATCGAGCTGATCCTCGAGGCCCTAGGCGGGGTTCCGGTCCACTTCGAGGCGCTCGAATTTCTTCAGCCGTGTCCGGTTCCCAAGGCGCCGGTGAGGCTGCAAACGGTCGTGCAGCCGATCCCGACGGATCCGGAGGAGTTCACGTTCACGATCTCCTCGCGTTCCTACGAGGTCGACGCCAGGAGCGAGGTCCACTGCCGCGGGAAGGTGCGCGTGCTGAGCGGCGATCCGGCGCTCAGCGTGCCGGCCCGATTGACAGACATAGATACCGATGGCTTCGAGGCGTCCATTCTCGCTGACGACCAGAATTTCTACGAGCGCCTGCAATCCGTCCTGAGCGAGACATTCCAGTACGGCCCGTATTTCAGGACGATCCGGCGTGTCTTGGTGGACAACCTGTCCAAGGCCTATCTGTTTGATGTCGAGATGGATGAGGGGCTGTGGGCGACAGGCACCGAGGAGGGCTACGTCACCTGTCCTCCTCTGCTCGACGGCGGGCTGCAGATATTCCTGTATCACCTGTTGACCGCCGCCGATCTCTTTGCGATCCCGCAGCGGGCGGAAAAGGTGACGTTCTTGCGTCCGCCCACCGGCCCCCGCGTTACCTGCCATGTCACGAAGCCCAGCGACGACTGGATGAACGCCAATGAGCGGGGTCAGTACTCGGTTCGGCGCGGCGAGCGATCGGGCGGCAGCATCAGCTTCTACGACGGCGCCACCGGTGACCTCATCGCCCATATCGGCGAGTACACGTACTTCACGTCCAACCCCCGTTGGAACGACTTGCCGAACAGCAAGCACCGGATTTGCTGGCAGCCGAAGGTCCTTCCCGCCGGACAGGAACTCATCGACAGGCTGCCGAGCGGAGAGCCAACGCCCGCGACGGTCATCGCGGCGCTGACCCACCCGGACACGGGCTCACGGTACGCCTGTCACATCGTGGAATTCGCCGGCTCCAGGGAGCCGGGTGAAACCATTCTTGAACAATGCGTTGCAGATCTCGCCCAGGCTGACGGGCAAAGTGAATTCTGGCTCGTGGGGGACAGTGACGAGAGTACCCAGGCCTACTACCAGGCCTTCCACGCACACGACGTACCGCTTCGCTTCGCGACGTTCGACGTGGCGAACGCCCCGGCATTGGATGCCGGCCGGCTGCGGCGGGGCGCAGCTGAGATCATCTTCCTCCACCGGGAGGCCGCGGGCTTCGGGCCATGCGAATGGGAAACGGTACGAAGCCTGGCGGTGCCCGGCGCTTGGGTGCTGGTGCAGCACGACGAAGGCGATGTCGTCTCCACCGGTCCAGGCTGGCGAGCGGTTCGCGCCGGACCGCGCGCCACCTTGCTGCAAGCCCCCGGTCCGAACCGCGAGCAATCTGATGCCAGCGCGCTTCCCGGCCCCCGATGGGTATTGGGCGAGCCCGATAGCTGGGCCTCGGCCTGGTCGGCCCTATGCAAGCCGCATGACCATGTGCACCTGATCCCCGATGAAGCGTGGCTGACTGATCATCTGCATGCGCTCGACGACTGGCCGGAAGCCGCGAAAGTGCAGGCGGTGGACTACTTCTGCGGTCAGGATCCGGAGGATCCGACCGGGGAAAGAGCGGCATCCCGTTTCGTCGCGTTTGTCCAGGCCCTGGTCTCCTACCGGATCGAGCACGCGGACCGCCCGTGCCGATTGACCGTGATCACGCGCCGCGCCGTCCACGATGTGGAGGATGCGCGCGGTGGCGTGTTGTGGGGAGCGGTCCGCAGCATGGCCCTGGAAATCGACGAGGAGGCGAAACTCGATTTCCGTCTGGTGGACCTCGGTGACCTGGACGATCTCCGGACGCTGCACTGGCTGATGTGCCACGACCTGCGTGAGCGCGAATTGGCGGTGCGGAAGAGCGACCTCTGGGCCCCGCGAATGGTCAGTTACCGGGAGCGTTACGCGAGGGTACCGGCTGGCACCCAGCCGACGTACCGTTTGACGCTCGACAATCCGGGGCAGATCAATGGCCTCGAGATGAAGACGTACGAGCTCCCGCCCCTGGGTCCGGATGACGTGGAGATCGACGTGGCTGCCGCTGCGCTCAACTTCCGGGACGTCATGGTCACACTGGGGCTCTTGCCGGCATTGGCGTACGAGCGCTCGGCGCTGGGGCACGAGGTCGGCATGGAGGGGAGCGGGTTCGTTCGTCGTGCCGGACGGGATGTCCAGCACTTCCGGCCCGGGGACAAGGTGGCCTTCATCCAGGGCGGCTGCATCGCAAATCGCGTGGTAGCCAACCAATACCGCGTGTTCCGCAAACCCGATGGCCTCAACATGGACGAGGCCGCCTCGTCATTGTCGGTCTATGTCACGGCGTACTACGCACTGATCCACCTCGCCCGCCTGCGGCAGGGGGCGCGAGTCCTGATCCATTCGGCGATGGGGGGAGTGGGTCAGGCCGCCATCGCCCTGGCCAAGCACGTGGGGGCGGAGATCTACGCCACCGCCGGGACCGATGGAAAGCGCACACAACTGCGGTCGCTTGGTGTGCGGGCAGCGTTTGATTCGCACAGTTACGACTGGCACGACGAACTGATGGCGGCGACGCGCGGTGAGGGCGTGGATGTCGTGCTGAACTCCCTGGCGGGACGCCATGTCCAATTGTGTCTCGAGGCGTTGCGCCCCGGCGGCTGGCTTTGCGAGATCGGCAAGGTCGACATCTACGCCGACCACGACCTCGGCCTGCGGGTGTTTCGCAAGAACCTGCGGTTCGCGGCCATCGACGTGGACCGGCTGATGGCCGACGACCCCGCACTGGCGCGCGAGCTGTCGCTCGCCTGCCTGGACCTGATGGACGGCGGTGCCTTGCCGGCATTGCCAGTCACCGCATTTCCATACGAAGACTTCGCGAAGGCCCTGCGGTTGATGACGACCGGCCAGCACCAGGGAAAGCTGGTCCTGCGGGCGCCGCAGGCCTCCGGTGCGCTAGACGCGCCGATCGCGGACGTGCGGCCGCTGTTCGATCCGGCCGCCACCTACCTCGTGACGGGTGGCCAGGGCGGCTTTGGCCGCCGCCTGCTGCCGTACCTGGTGGCGTCGGGTGCGCGGCACCTCACCCTGATGGACCGCAATCCGGAGCGCGGTCGGGATGCCCGGTGGATCCGCCGGCACAGCGCCCTCGCCTACATGGATGAAGACGTCGAATTCGACATCGTTGCGGGGGACGTGTCGGTTGAGGAAGACGTCCAGCGCTGTGTTGGCCAGGTCCAGCGGCCGCTCAAGGGCGTGTTTCATCTTGCCGGATCCCTCGACGACTGCTTGCTTGACGATCTTTCAGCCGAGTCCCTGGCATGCGTGTTTGCGCCCAAGGCCCGCGGTGCGCTCCACCTGCACCGGGCCACTGCGGACCACCCGCTTGACCATTTCGTGCTGTTCTCTTCGTCTGCCTCGGTTCTGGGTAACCCGGGCCAGATCAACTACAGCGCCGCCAACGCGTATCTCGACGGCCTGGCGGCGAGCCGCCGCCGGGAGGGACTGCCGGGCCTTTCGTACAACATGGCCGCCGTCGCGGACGCCGGCATGGCCGCGCGCAGCCTCCCCGTGCTCCGCATGATGCGGGCGGCCGGCCTGCCGCCAATCAGCAGCGATTTCGCCGTTGCCAATCTGGACTTTGCGCTCCGCTCGACGGCCGGCTCGGACCATCTCATCTCGGTGCTGTTCGAGCGCCCTTCGTGGACGGTAGAGTTCCCGGACTACATGCGCATTGGACGCCTGATGCGAAACCAGGATGCGTTTGAGGCCGGCACGGCCGGAGAGCGGACGCTCGAGAGCGTGGCGGCGCAGATCGCCGCGAAGGTGGCGGAGTTGTGCGGTCATGAGGAGGGCGGCGTCGAGGAGCCGCTGTCCAGCTTCGGCCTGACCTCGATCTCGGTTGCCGAGCTCGGAACATTTATCCAGACGCAGTTCAATTACCGGGTGAGTGCGCTTGAGCTCATGACGACCGCCTCGGCGCTCTCGCTGGCGCAAGGAATCATTCACGGAAAGGATGAGGAGGAAGAGGCCTCATCCGATGAACCGACAGCGAAAGCAACGGACACGGCGCCAGTTTTCGTGGCAGGCGTTCAGCGGGCACCATCACGATTTGCCAGCGCGCCCGAGGATCACTTTCCTAGGGACGTTGATGTTGCTGTCGCGGAATCGCCCCCGGTTCGCCTTGAGGCGGCGGGATAGGGAGGGCCGTGGCCATGCGGAACGCGCTCCTGATTTATCCGGAGCATCCCCCGACCTACTGGGGAGCGAACTTCGCGCTGGAAATCGCGGGAATCAAGGCGGCGTTTCCGCCATTGGGCCTCCTGACCATCGCGGCACTGTTTCCGCCGAAATACAGCCTCCGCGTCGTGGATCTGAACGTGGCCCCCCTGACCGATTCGGATCTGGAGTGGGCCGACATGGTGTTCACCTCCACCATGATCGTGCAGCGGGTTTCCCTTCAGACGGTCATCGATCGCTGCAATCGGGCAGGGGTCCCGGTCGTGGCCGGGGGGCCGCATCCCACCACGTTTCACGATGAGATCCACGGTGTCGATTACTTTGTCCTGGACGAAGCCGAAGAGACGTTCCCCCAATTTCTGCGCGACCTGGAGGACGGCACGCCCCGCAAGATGTATCGGGAACCGCGCAAACCGGACGTGAGCCGGACGCCGATCCCGCGCTTCGACCTCATCGACATGAAGAGCTACCACTCGATGGGTGTTCAGTTCTCGCGCGGGTGCCCGTTTGACTGTGAATTCTGCGACATCACCAAGCTCTACGGCCGGGTGCCGCGGACCAAATCGCCGGACCAGATGGTGCGCGAATTCGATGCGCTGTTCGAACTCGGCTGGCGGGGCCCGGTGTTCCTCGTCGACGACAACTTCATCGGCAACAAGCGCGACGCGTTGAACCTGCTGCCGGCACTGGCGGAGTGGCAACAGGCACGCGGATATCCGTTCCTCCTGTGCACCGAGGCGAGCTTGAACCTCGCACGCATGGATGACCTGATGGAAGCGATGATCTCCGCTGGCTTCGACACCGTCTTCCTGGGTATCGAGACCCCCAACCCCAAGGCCCTGCTGAAGACGAAGAAGCCGCAAAATACGAGCAAGGAGGAAGAGAATTTCCTGTTTCAGGCGGTTCGCAGGATTCAGGACAAGGGGATGCAGGTGCAGGGCGGCTTCATCCTGGGTCTGGACGGGGACGACGAGAGCGTGTTCAACACCCAGATCGAGTTCATTCAGGCGACCGGGATTCCCGTGGCCCCGATCTATCTGCTTACGGCACTGAAGGGCACGGACATGTACAAGCGCCTGGAGGACGAGGGCCGGCTCCTTGACGTCGCAATCGGTACCCAGGCCACCATTCTGAACTTCAGGACGGAGCTGGATCACCAGGTCCTGCTCGAGGGATATCGACACGTGACCACCACACTTTATGACCCGACGCTGGAGAATTATTTCGAGCGCTGCCTGACGCTGTTCGAGCACTGGAAGCCGGTTCCGCACCTGCACAAACCGAAGAGCAAGAACGCTGTGTTCACGGACCTGATGGGAGTGCGCGGACGCCTCTCTCCAGAGCAGGTCCCGGCCTTCACGAAGTTTGTGGCGGAGGTGTCGAGAAGGCATCCCCGCATGCTTCCGAAGGCCATCCGGCTGGCGGCATTGGGTTACCACTTCGAAAAGATCACCCGCCAGCAGATTGCAATCCATGACTTCAAGGAATTTCTGGCGGAGGAACTGGAGTCCTTCAAAGAGGACGTAGCCGCTGGCGCACAACAGCCGGAGCACGTCGACGTGCGGCGACAGAGACTGTTCGCAGATGTCGATACCCGCTACCGGTCGATTCCGGGCGACTTCCGTTATCACAGCGATGGAATTGACACCGCGTTGGACTCCTTTCGCGTGGCCATCAACGCGCAAGCTGCGGAGCAGGCCCGCTTGCCGGCGGCCTGAGGAGCCGTCCGGCCACACATCCAGAGATCGAACGCATGCCCGACCACGCTGTTGCAGACACGGCGGTGCCGCCGCTAACCGGGGTCCTGCCGCCTGACTGCCAACGAGATGTCGATGCGCTTCGCCGTTTCGTCCACGACGTCATCAGCGAGGAATCCCCGTCCGCAGCAGTCGCTCCGACGGACGTCAGAGAGGTGCTGCTGACCGGCGTGACCGGGTTCATCGGACGTTTCTTCCTGTGCGAACTCCTCCGGCAGAATCCGCACCTAGTCGTGCACTGTCTGGTCCGGGCCGAAGATTCGGAACACGGAATCGATCGTGTTCGCGGCGCGTTGTCCGAGGCCGAGATTTGGGAAGACGCGTTCGAGCCTCGGATCCGCGCGATAGCCGGCGACATCGGGTTGCCGCAATTCGGCCTTGACGATATCACATTTGACATTCTCTGCGAGCGACTTGACGCAATCTATCATCTTGCTGCCGACATCACGCTCTCGTCCTCCTATAAGGCCATCCGTGATATCAACACGCTCAGCCTTCGCAACGTGCTGAGACTGTGCCTCCGGACGCGCTATAAGTATCTATTTTACGCGTCGTCAATGGGGGTGTTTCCGCAATACTTCTTTTCGTTCGCACATGAGTTCAAGCAGAGTCAGATCGGGCATCAAATGCAGCCGGATCTGACTTGCATGAAGCGTATGTTCCCGATCGGTTTGCTCGGTTATCCCTGGAGCAAACTGGTATCCGAGCAGGCCCTCCTGTTCGCCCAGCAGGCCGGCATGCCGTTGGCGATTTTCCGCCTCCCGCAAACCGGTCTGTCGAGTACAGGGTACACGCCGGCACACGACCTTTCGATAAAGATATTGGCGGCGGTCGGTGAAAGCGGGACCATGCCGAATGGTTTCTCGTTTCGTTCCAGCAACGAGGTGGTCGATACGGTGGCCCGGGTCTGCGTGGCCATATCCCTGAACGCCGAGCGGCGCTTCACGATCTACCAATGCTGCAATCCGGAACTGGATCCTCACGACCTGGAACCGGCGGATTTCGGTTTGTACTGGCCCGAGGTTTCCTACCAGGCATTCAAGCGCGCGTGCCAGGCACGCGGGAAGGAATCACCGCTGCACGGCCACTGGGCGGTGCTGGATCATTTCGGGAAGTACTGGTTCAGCCGGAACAAACCGGAAGACCGGCTCCCGATGTGTGACCGCGCCATCCGCGAGGACTGTCCCTTTCCGATCAAATGGATGGGCGCCCTGACCAAGCTACGGCGCTCGCACCGGTGGATTCGTGCGCACCGGGACGTCTGGCCATATTCGATCCATCAAAGCCGCCTCGACCTCGACGGGCTGATGAGCCGGGCGGCACGGTATGCGGAGGAAGAGGGGGTGGCGTTCGACGTCGCGTATCCCGCGTGGATGCGCGAGGGTCTGGAGCAATTCATCCGGGCCTTGCAGGGACCTGGAGTCAGGCTCCAGCAGGAGAAGCTGGCGGATACGGTCTACGGCCTGAGCCGCTTCCTGCGTGGCAATGCCGCGCTTGCCGGTGAACGGTGGCGACACCCGGAAATCGACCACGAAGAAGTTAGCCGGCCGGTGTTCATCGTGGGAATCAACCGCACCGGCACCACGTTCCTCCACCGCCTTCTGGCCCGGGATCCCCGATTCCGGGCGTTGCGGCAATACGAGTACATGGAGCCGGTGCTGCCGGGCGGCGAGTACGCGGCGGTTGGCGGCACTCCTGACGATTCCCGCCGGAAACGGACAGAGGAAGTCTTCCTAGCCTCCCGCTTCGCCGAAGTGTTCGCCGGGGTTCACGATTTCGACGTGAATGAACCGGAAGAGGATTTCCCGATCTTCCGCATGACGTTCACGACATGGGTCTTCCTCGTCCAGTTCCGAATCCCAGGGTATGCCCGGTGGCTGGCCGAACGCGGATCCGAGGATGCCTATCGCTTCCATCGACGCACCATCCAGCACTTCAACTGGCAGCGTCGGCAGCGCTCTCCGGAGCACGGCGGGCAGTGGCTGCTCAAGATGCCCTTCCATCTCATGGAGCTCGATACCCTGATGGCGACCTATCCTGATGCCCTGTTCATTCAGACCCATCGGGAGCCGGCGCAATTCATGGGATCCTGGAGCAGCCTGGTGGAGCGGATTCGTTCGCTCAGCAATGAATCGGTTATTCGCTCTGAGCTTGGTTCCGAGCAGCTGTCGTTCATGAGCAAGATGCTTGACCGGGGAACGCGTTTCCGGGAGGCGCATCCCGAGCTGGAATCCCGCTGGGCGGACGTGGACTACCATGAACTGGTTCAGGATCCCATGGCGGTGGTACGGGCTATCTACGGTCGGTTCGGGTGGCCCCTCACGCGGTCAGCCGAGAACGAGATGGTCGGTTGGCTGGACCGGCAGGCGGAACGGCGGCGGCAGGAGCCTCGACACATATACCGCCTGGCGGATTACGGCCTTACTCCCGACGAAGTCGACGCTGCATTCGCGGGATACGCCAGGTTTCGCGCGACCAGAAGCTACGTGCACGATGTGGAGCCGACCCCGTCCGTCAGTCGGCAGGCGCGCTGAGGGGAGGCATCCGGGCAGTGCCTGACGGATGCCAGTGGCTGGGAAGGTTCGTTCGAAGGCCCATGCGCGGATGCAGGTGCCAGCTAGCCAATGTTATGTTCACACACGAAAAACATCAGATGTTTGATGTTTTCTGAAATCTGATCCGCTTCCCGGCGCGCATCGACATCTCCTACCCGGGTCCGGACGCCGGCACGCTCGCTTGGAGTCAAGTTGGAGTCATCCGGCTGGGTCCGTATAACGTATATCCCTTTGACGCAGTGGCGCGTGCCCATATTCGCGCAAGGTCGACAGTCACTTCCGTCCTTTCTGTGCAGATTTTGTGGCGCATCCAGGCGGAATGAAGGAGGATTGCGTTGGCAGTTTCGATCGATTACGCGGCGCTGCTGGCGCCCGACCTCCCGGCACCTGCTCCCGGCTGGCAGGGCCGCCCGCCCTACAATTTCATTGGCGGCCACGTCGATGCGGCCAGCGTGCCGGTCGAGGACATGATCGCGGCAACCGCGACGGCTCTACGGCGGGACGGAGCCACGCTGTCCACCTACGGCCTGGAGAGCGGCCCGCTTGGTTATCGGCCGCTCCGCGAGTTTGTCGCCGCCAAACTCAAGAAGCGCAGTGGCCTGTCGGTCTCACCGGACGAGGTCCTGATCACTTCCGGCTCCATACAGGCGCTCGAGCTTGTCTATCAACTCCTTTGCTGTCCCGGCGATACGGTCCTGGTCGAACAGTTCACCTATGCGGGCACGCTCAGCCGGCTCCGCGGTCTCGGCGTGAACCCGGTCGGCATCTCGCTCGACGAGAGCGGCATGCGTGCGGATCTGCTGGCTGCGAAGCTGGCCGAGCTCAAGGCCCAGGGGATCCGGCCGAAATTCATCTACGTCATCCCGACGATCCAGAATCCCGACGGCAGCATCATGCCCGAAGGGCGCCGCGCGGAGCTGCTGCAGGTATCGGCCGAATACGGGGTGCCGATCTTCGAGGACGAGTGCTACGCGGATCTCCTGTGGAACGGCGAGCGTCCGCCCGCCATCGCGGCCATGGATGAGGGTCGACAGGTCATCCACTGCGGCTCGTTCTCGAAGACCATCGCGCCGGCTCTACGGGTCGGCTACATCATCGCCGAGCCCGGCTTGGTCGCGCAGATCGCTGCCTGCAAGGAAGACGGGGGCACCGGGGCGCTCGAGCAGATGATGCTGTCCGAGTACTGCTGGAGCCACTTCGACGACCATGTCGACAAGGTCACCCTGCTGCTCAAGGAAAAGCTCAACGTAATGACCGAGGCGCTGGAAGAGCACTTCGGAACGACGGCCGAATTCACGGCGCCACCTGGCGGAATCTTCCTGTGGGTCTCCTTCCCGGACGCCGTGGACGCCATGAAGCTGGCATCTGCCGCCGCAGCCAGGGGAGTGGCGATCAACCCCGGCCCCGATTGGTCCGCTGATGCTGCGCCCGCGCGCTCGCGGATCCGCCTGTGCTTCGGGAACCCCACCCACCAGGCCATTCGGGATGGCGTGAAGGTGCTTGCCGAAGTCTGCCACGAGGAGTTCGGCGTCCCGGTGCGAAGCGGGAATATCGAGCGGAACAGCCAGTCGAACTGAACCTGTGTCCCTGCGAAGGGTGTAGGAACGGCACGCCGCCACGATCACGGCAATGGTTGCGTGAACACGTCCGGGTCAAGGCGCTAGGGGGCACCTCGCGTCGATCACGGGCGCCGTCCCGCCGCGTGTACCGGTCCCGCCTGCCGCGTCAGAACTGAAGCGGATGCTTCAGGCACGTGGAAATAGCGGGTTTCCGCCGGCCAACGAGAACGAGGGTCAGGGCGCGAGAAGGGGCGCGTGCAATTGGAGTCCGGGGATGCTAAGTGGTCCGCGTCGGTAGCCCGGCGATCCGGACGCTGGCACCCGCAGATACCCGCCTAGCCATCAGAGGATGACGCCATGACCGGTGCCGCGCCCTACGAACCGCCAACAGTCTGGAAATGGGAGATGGAGAGCGGCGGTCGCTTCGCCTCGATCAATCGCCCCGTGTCCGGCGCCACGCACGAACAAGAGCTTCCCCGCGGCAGTCACCCGCTCCAGCTGTACTCCCTGGCGACCCCCAACGGGGTGAAGGTCACGGTGATGCTGGAGGAGCTGCTGGCGGCAGGGCACAGTGGTGCGGAGTACGACGCCTACGTGATTCGCATCGGGAACGGCGATCAATTCGGGTCCGGGTTCGTTTCCATCAATCCGAACTCGAAGATTCCCGCCCTGGTGGACTATTCGCTGCCCACACCGACCCGGGTGTTCGAATCGGGCGCGATCCTGCTCTACCTCGCAGAAAAATTCGGCGCCTTCATTCCGGAAGATCCGTCGGAGCGGGCCGAGTGTCTCTCCTGGCTGTTCTGGCAGATGGGTTCAGCGCCTTACCTCGGCGGCGGATTTGGGCACTTTTACGCCTATGCCCCCTCCAAAATGGAGTACCCGATCGATCGCTACACCATGGAGGTGAAACGGCAACTCGATGTCCTCGACAAGCGCCTCGCCGAGACACGCTATGTGGCGGGCGATGCGTACACCGTTGCCGATATCGCGATCTGGC
This sequence comes from Alphaproteobacteria bacterium, assembly GCA_022825235.1. Taxonomy (GTDB): domain Bacteria; phylum Pseudomonadota; class Alphaproteobacteria; order TMED109; family TMED109; genus VXPW01. The sequence goes on from JAJDYI010000039.1 coordinate 101,543, forward strand.
CGTGGTACGGCGTCTTGACGACGGGCAAGCTGTACAACGCGGCTGAATTTCTTGCCGCGAGCGAATACAAGAACGTCGTGCGCTGGTACGAGGAGATCGCCGCACGTGACGCCGTCGTTCGGGGGCGGAAAGTCAACCGCTTGAGCGGACCGTTGGAGGACCAGTTACACGAGCGCCACGACGCATCCGATTTTGAACTTCGGACTCAGGACCGGCTCGAAGCCGCGGCGTAGGGCCGCTGGATCAGGTATTACGGTCTGGGTTGTGCAGGCCTGTGGCGGGAGAACTTCGCGCGCTCTGAAGATCGTGACGCACGTCGCACCGTGACGTCCGTGCTAGCGGTGCGGCACGGTCGGCCGACCCTCGGCGATCCACTGCAGGATGCCCTCGTGCACGTTGTAGACGCGCTGGTATCCAAGACGCTCGCTCAGGAGGCGGCTCACCGCTGCACTGCGCCCGCCGCTCCGGCAGATCAGCACGATGGGCTTATCGGAAGCCGCGATCGGCACGATCGCTGCCATCCACGCGCGGACGTCATAGCGTCCTTCCTCATCGAAGAAGGTCTGGAGGTGGCTGCCTTCGATGACGCCGGTCTGTATCCACTCGTCGGGCCTTCGGATGTCGATGACGGCGACCCCGTTCGACAACAGCTGTTCGAGCGTGGCGTTGCCGATATCGGATACCTCGGCGCGAGCAGGGGTACTGATGGCTAGGGTCAAGACGACGAGGAGTGCCAGTTTCAGCATCGGAACATCCCCGGGGGATCGAGTCGAATGCGCAGGTCCAGCCTACCGCACTTGCGGGTCGGGCAGCGAAGCGGCACCCATCCAGCCTGGGCACCACTTGGGGTAGGGGGCCAAGTCGCACGTGCGGAAGCGCATGAACGAAGTGCGTGGAGCCATTCCGACCCCCAGCCTCTCTGTCTCTCCGGCGCCAAAAGACTGGGCCGTTCAACGTTCCAGTCTGGGCGCGAACTGCCTTGGTGAGACGTGCTCGAATACCTGCCTGGAAGATCAAGGACGGCAGGTTCGACTCGAGTCTCGGACGCACGATCTTTCTTACGGTTGGGATGGTGTGGTAGGGCCGGATCGAGCCCGAGGCGCGGGAGTAACGAGCTTTGCAGTGCGTCAACTGAGCTGCCGGACGAAGCCGGGACGGCGCGGTGGCAGCATCGACCCCTCGAATTACAAGCGGAACGGGATGTAGAGCGCGATATCCGGGATGGCAACGACGATCGAAACCGTGATCAGGATCAGGATCACGAACGGGAGGACGCCGTGCACGATGTCGGCGATCGTGGTGCCCGCGCCGTCGGGGGTCTGGCGGGCAACCGCCTGAATCACGAACAGGTTCAGGCCGACCGGGGGCGTGATCAAGGCGCACTCGATCATCATGGTGAAGATCACGCCAAACCAGATCGGGTCGATGCCGAATCCGGCTAGCGACGGCTGAATGATGGGCAGCATCAACAGCATCATCGACAGCGTCTCGAGGACGCAGCCCAGCGCCAGGAGCAAGGCGCAGATGGCGACGATGAATGCAATCGGCCCTGTCATGCTGCCGGTTACGAGCGCGGTGACGTCCTGCGGGAGCTGGTAGAGCGTGATGGCCTGCCCGAACACCTTCGCCCCGACGATGATGAACAGGATCATCACTGTCGTCCGCATCGACGAGACCGCGATTTGCGGCAGGTCCGAAAACCGCAGCGAGCGATAGATTCCAAGCGTGATGATCAACGCCGCGACGAACCCGACGCCGGCGGCTTCCGTGGGTGTGAAAATGCCGAGGTAAATGCCGAAAACGATGCCGGCGGCCAGGGCGAATGCCGGCAATGCCCGTGCCGTGGCCGTCCATCGCTCGGACCAGCTGGCGCGGGGCATCGACTGGTACCCGGACCCGAAGTGTGCCTTCGCAACGACGTACGCGATGAACACGCTGGCCAGCAGCAGGCCGGGGCCGATTCCTGCCAGGAACAGATCGACGATCGATTCCGAGAGAATGAAACCGAACACGATCATCGGAATCGAAGGCGGAATCAGAATGCCCAGGGTGCCGCCCGCCGCCAGCAGTCCGAAGACGAAGCGACGTTCGTAGCCGCGGCTGACCATCTCCGGGATTGCCACAGTGCCGATCGTCGCCGATGTCGCGACCGATGACCCGGACGTCGCTCCGAAGATGGCACAGGACAGGACGGTCGCCACGGCCAGCCCTCCCGGCCAGTGACCGATCCAGCTCTGCACGGCGCTGAACAGGCGCTCCCCGGCGCCGCCCTTGAGCAGCACGTTGGCCATCAGGATGAACAGGGGCACCGCCAGCAGGATGAAGTTGTCGACGCTCGAGAGCATCGCCTGCGGGATCATGAGCGGCGAGTAGCCGCCGACCAGCAGCATCACGATGCCGAGCCCGGCCATGGCGAAGGCGATATCGAGCCCGACCAGAAGGAAGCCGAACAGTGTCAGCAGGATGACGATGCCGGTCACGGTGCGCCGTCAGACCTCGCTGTGAGGCTGGTCGCCTCCGAGGAGCTCGGGCGAGTGAAAGCTCCCGACCACCGTGGCCAGCGCCTGCAGGACGATCAGCGTCAATCCAACGACGACCGGTCCCTGCAGCAGCCACATCGGCAGTTCCAGCGTGGTGTCCGTGGTCTGCCCGATGTCGATCGAGAACTGCATCAGTTCGATCCCGTACCAGGCCGAGATCCCGGTCACCGCACCGATCGCCAGCAGTACCAGACGCGACAGCCACATTTGCACCGGCGGTGGAAGATAGGCCGTGAGGACGGTGATCCGGATGTGCTCGCGCCGTCCGACGAGCCACGCCGACGCCAGGAAGACCCCGTAGATCTGCAGTACTCGCGCGGTTTCCTCGACCCAGCTGGTCGGCGCCAGAAAGGCATGCCGCATGGCGACTTCATAGAAGACGATGAGGCCGATCACCGCGAACAGGGCCGCGGCGACGACCGCCGCAACCTGGGTCAAGCGATTGATCAGGAGGAGCACGCGTGGGGGCGCCGTCAGGGCGCGCTGGCGGCGCGCAGTTCCTCGGCGGCAGTCAACAGCTGCTCTCCGAGAGGTCCAGCCGCCGTTCGATAGACCTCCTTGAGTTCGCGGGTGGCGTCCTGCCAGGCCTCGACGTCGGCTGCACTGAGGCGGTGGACGGTCATCCCGTTGGCCTCTGCCACGGTGAACGCCTCGGCTTCGATCTCGGCAAGCGCGTCGCGCATCTCGATTTCCACTGTCCGCGCGGCCCGGCTGACGAGCGTCTGCAACGCCGGCTCCAGGCGCTGCCAGACGCGTTCGTTGATGAGCACGATGAACTCGATGTTGCTGTGATTTGTCACGGTCAAGTGATTCATGACCTGATACAGCTTCCGCTCGCTGACGCTCTGCATGCCGGTCATGCCGCCGTCTACCGTTCCGCGCTCGTAGGCGAGGTACTGCCGCGAGCCGCCGATGTTCGTGGCGGCGCCGCCGACATGGTTCACGAATTGCTCGAGCGCCTTTCCGAAGGTGCGGACCTTGAGGCCCTTCAGGTCCTCGGGTCGCCGCACGACGGTGTCGCGTGTCATCAGGACGGACAGCCCGTAGGGCTGCCACCACAACGGGCGGGCTCCCTTCTCGGTCATCGCCGCGTCAAGCGGGCCGCGTACCGGAGAATCCGGTTCGGTGGCCGCCCGGACGAGTTCCTGGGTGTCCAGCAGGAACGGCACGTTGAAGATGTCGACGGCCGGGATGGTGCCGGCAAAGCGGGCAAGCGACGACGAGCCCATCTCGATCTGGCCGGAGGCGACGGCTCCCGGAACTTCCTTGTCGGTGAAGAGCTGGGATGCCGGGTAAATCTCCACCACCAGGTCACCGTCCGATTCCGCCTCAACGATCTCCTTGAAGCGGACGAGGTTCTGGCCGAGCGGCGTGGTCAGGGGAAGCTGCGTCGTGATCCTCAGCTTGGTTTCGGCAACGGCCGAACCATGCGCAAAGCCCGCGGCAAGGGAGACCGTCGCGGCCAGCGCCAGCCAGCGCAGAGGCCGGGTCATGACGGTGCTCCCGTTTCCTGGTGTTCTGCGTAGGTCATGTAGGCCTCGAGGCCGGCGGTCTGGCACATGTCGTCAAACCCTCCCTGCAGGTGGTCCGGCGCCTTGCCCTGCGTGCGCAGGTCGCCAAGCGTCGCCCGCATGGCCCGCGTGGCCGTGATGAGGAGGCTCAGTGGATAAATTGCCAGCTGGTAGCCGATGTCGGTCAGGGTGTCGGCATCGAGGCAGGGAGTCTTGCCGCCCTCGACGATGTTGGCGAGAAGCGGCACGCCGGTGACGCGCTGGCAGATGATGCGCATCTCGTCCCGGTCGACGGGAGCCTCGACGAACACGACGTCGGCACCTGCATCGCGAAAGCTCAGCCCCCGGGCGATGGCTTCATCCAGGCCGTGGGTGGACCGGGAGTCCGTGCGGGCAACGACGAGAAGGTCGTCGCCAGCCGTGTCCTTGGCAGTCTTGATCTTGGCGACCATCTCTTCGGAGGCGATGACCTGCTTCCCGGCCAGGTGTCCGCAGCGCTTGGGAAAATCCTGGTCCTCGAGCTGGATCGCCGCCACGCCGGCCCGCCGATAGGCGGCCACTGTGTGGCGGACATTGAGGACGTTCCCGTATCCGGTGTCACCGTCCGCAATGACCGGGATTTCGGCGGCATCCACCATGCGGGCCGCGTTGTCGGCCATCTGGGTCGCCGTCATCAGGCCGATGTCCGGGGCGCCGAGAAACGCGCCGGAGACGCCGAAGCCCGTCATGTAGCAGGCATCGAAGCCGGCTTGCGCCACCAGGCGTGCGGTCCAGGCGTCATAGGCCCCTGGCGCCAGGCTGCATCCCGGGGAGGCGATCAGGCGGGTGAGCTGTTGGGCGGAGTTCATGGGGAAGTCTCTGTCCATCACCGCTGGGGGAGTGTTCGCAGTTCATTATGGCGATTGATCGCGACATCCCGCACCTGCGTCCGTCAGAGTCGATTGAACCGCTGTGTCCTACCTGACGAGCGCGATTCCTTGAGCAGTCATGAGCGCCATTTTGCTACGAGACGCACGCTGTTCGCCGATGAATTGGTCGATGCGTAATCCGGGGATTCGGAGAAACTGCGATTTGGAGCAACAGATCGCGAAGCGGCGCCGAGTACAGCACGTTGGCATCGAGCAGCGCGCCAAATGCCCTCCTTTGGTCTACTCGTATCCCATCCTTAGGGACTGGCTCTCCTTGGTGAGTTGGTCCAGCGCCTCCTGCCGCAACTGGGTGCTGCGTTCGTCGTAGGCTTTCAGGTCGTTGTACCGGATGCGCCGGTGGGTGCCCACCAGTCGGCACGGAATTTGTCCCTGGTCCAGGAGCTTGATCAGGAACCCCCGGGAAACGTTGAGCAAGTCCGCTGCCTGCTGCGTGGTGAGTTCCGCATGCACGGGTATCAGCGAGACAGCGTTCCCCTTGGCCATTTCGTTGAGCAGGTCGATCAAAAGGCGAACCGCTGCCGATGGCAGTTCGATGGTGTCGCGCTCGTCACCGGCGAGGCAGATTGCAACGGTGTCGGAGCAATCCCCGAGTTTCACCGAGAGCATCTGCGCGGAAGCCTGCGCAAGACGTGCCTCCCGTGGGTTGGGAAGAGTCGGTGCGAACCGCATGGTTGATTCCCCCTTGTCTAAAGTCTCGAAGAATCAGAGTGGATCGACTTAGGATGTAATCGATATAAGTGCAATATTCGCTAAATTCGCCAAGCTCGTCGAGCTTATCTCATCGATGGGGTGCTTCGTGAATTCTCCGGACTTGGGTGGGACCGAAGGGTGCCTCGCCGGCTCGAGCGGCTACGTAGCAGAACGATGAGATTCATCGCCGTGCTGGAGACCAGCCGGAACAGCCAATAGCCCAGCGTTACGATGCAACTCGACTGTCGACAGTCCGCTGAATTGGCGCTGCAGTCGTCCCTGCAGATTCGAAAAGAACGAGAATAGGCCACGACCATGGCATCAAGAAAAACCCTGTACCTGGCGAACCCGTACGGGTTCTCCGAACAGCAGCGGGAGGGTCCACTTGCGGCGTTGGTGACCGCGCTCGAGACCGCAGGCGCCGAGGTCTGGGAGCCCTTCGCCCGCAACAACGTGGTCGACCATTCCGTTCCCGGTTGGGCGTACCGCATCGGCCAGGCCGATCTCCGTGACGTCCGAGAGGCGGACGGGCTGTTCGCGGTGGTCAACGGCTGCCCGCCGGACGAGGGTGTCATGGTCGAACTGGGAATGGCCGTGGCCTGGGAAAAGCCCGTGTTCCTGTTCCGTGACGATTTCCGCCGCTGCACGGACAGCGAGGCCTACCCGTTGAACCTCATGGTGTTTACCGCGTTGCCCGAGAACGGCTGGGAAGCCTACTGGTACAGCGGTATCGAAGAGATCGGAGATCCCGACAAGGCGCTCGCGCGATGGCTGCGGAGCCGGGACGCCGCGTAAGCTGCGGCCCTCGATGGCGGGCCCGGGGCGGCCGGTTCGCGCCGCACGGGACTGCGCGGTATCGATTCTGGAATGGTCTTTGTCGGGTCTATGATCGGTGGGCAGCGTGGCGCCGGCCCTGACGTGCCGCCGTCCAGCAAAGCAGAAGGGGGCGGGCCAGCGCTCCTGCAAGAAGCCGCGGTTGTCAGCCCTGCGGTACCGCTTCCAGTTTGTCCCGAATGAGATCCCCGGCCATGTTGCGAACACGATTTCCAGTTCCTACCCAGAAAGACGACCCGGCGGAGGCGCAGATCGTGTCGCATCGGCTGATGCTGCGGGCCGGGCTGGTGCGGCAAGCGAGCGCCGGAATCTACAGCTGGCTGCCGATGGGGTTCCGGGTCCTCAAGAAGATCGAGGACATCGTCCGGGCCGAGCAGAACGCGGCGGGGGCCGTCGAGGTGTTGATGCCGACGATTCAGGCGGCGGACCTCTGGAAGGCATCCGGCCGGTACGAGGACTACGGCCTGGAGATGCTCCGGATCACGGACCGCCACGAGCGGGAGATGCTGTACGGGCCGACGAACGAAGAGCAGATCTGTGAGATCGCCGCCGAATTTCTCAAGAGCTACAGGGACTTGCCGAAGAACCTCTACCACATCCAGTGGAAGTTCCGGGATGAGCTGCGGCCCCGTTTCGGGGTCATGCGCGGCCGGGAATTCCTGATGAAGGACAACTACTCGTTCGACGTGGACGCGGATGCTGCACGCCTGTCGTATCACCGGATGTTCCTCGCGTATCTCCGCACCTTCCAGGCCATGGGCCTGACCTCGGTACCCGTCCGCGCCGAATCGGGCCCCATCGGGGGCGACATGAGCCACGAGTTCGTGATCCTTGCCGACACCGGGGAAAGCGGCGTCTTCTGCGACCGCGACCTCCTGGATCGCTCGGTTCCGGGCCCCGTGTACGACGACCCTGCGGAGCTGCAGCGGATCGTCGACCAGTGGACCGGGCCGTACGCGGCCACCGACGACATGCACGAGCCCGATCGGTTCGAACGCGAGGTTCCCGAGGCGAGGCGGGTCGAGGCGCGCGGGATCGAGGTCGGCCACGTGTTCTATTTCGGGACCAAGTACTCCGAAAAACTGGGCGTGGTGGTCGACCTGCCGGACGGCTCGCGGGTCCCGGTGGAGATGGGCTCCTACGGGGTCGGTGTCTCCCGCCTGGTGGGCGCCATCATCGAGGCGTGCCACGACGACCGGGGGATCCTGTGGCCGGCCTCGGTCGCGCCGTTCCAGGTGGGCCTGGCCAACCTCCGGCAGAACGACCCCGCCTGTGCGGCGAGCGCGTCCGGGATGTACGACTCGCTGACGGGCGCCGGTGTCGAGGTGCTCTACGACGATCGCGACGAGCGGGCCGGCACGAAGCTCGCCGATCTCGATCTGCTGGGGTTTCCCTGGCAGGTGGTGGTGGGCCCGCGCGGCGTGAAGCAGGGTGTCGTGGAGCTCCGCGCGCGCGCGACGGGCGAAAGCGCGGAGGTTTCGCCGGAAGACGCGCTCCAGCGCATCCAGGGCTCGTGAACCTCGGACTCGAAGTGTGGATTGCCCGCCGTTACCTGCGGGCACGCCGGGTTGAAGGGTTCATCTCCGTCGTCGCCGGATTCTCGCTGATCGGCATCGCGCTGGGGGTGGCGACGCTGATCATCGTGATGTCGGTGATGAACGGCTTCCACACGCAGCTCGTGGACCGGATCGTCGGCGTCAACGGCCACGTGGTCCTGCGGGCGCCGGCAGGCGCCGAGACCCTTGCCGACGTCGCGGGTCTGGAGCAGGAATTGCGAGGCGTCCCGCACGTGCTGGACACCTTCGCCGAGACCGAGGGCCAGGCGCTGGCCACCTCTACCGGGAGCGCGACCGGAACGCTGGTCCGCGGCATCCGGGCCGATGATCTTCGCCGGCGGACGCTCGTGGCGGACGCCATCACCGACGGCTCGCTGGACATCTTTGCGGCCGAGGGCGGCGCCGTCATCGGCTCCCGCCTGGCGAGGCAGCTCGGGGTCGGGGCCGGCGACTCCCTGACCCTGCTGCACCCGGACGGGGACGTCACGGTTGTCGGCACCATTCCGCGGGTCCGGACCTTCACCGTGGCCGCCCTCTTCGAAATCGGGATGTACGAGTACGACTCCGGCCTCGTCTACCTCTCGCTGGACGATGCCCTCACCTTCTTCGGGACCGGCGAGGAGGCCACCAAGATTCAGGTCGTGCTGGACGATCCGGACGCGGCCGAGCAGGTGAGTGCGGAATTCGCCGAGACCTTCGCCGGCCGGGCCCGCACCTCGGCGTGGCCCAGCCTCAACCGCCAGTTCTTCAACGCGCTCAAGGTGGAACGGAACGTGATGTTTCTGATCCTCACGCTGATCATTCTGGTGGCCGCATTCAACGTCATCTCCAGCATGATCATGCTGGTCCGCGACAAGGAGAAGGGCATCGCGATCATGCGCACCATGGGGGCCTCCCGGGCGGCGGTGCTGCGGATCTTCGTGTTCACCGGGGGCTCGGTCGGGGTCATCGGGACCCTCGTCGGGCTCGTCCTGGGCCTCGCGTTCGCCACCAACGTCGAAGCCATGCGGCGGTTCCTCGAGAGCATCGCGGGCGTAGACCTCTTTGCCGCCGAGATCTACTTCCTGTCCCGGCTGCCCTCCGAAGTGCAGCCGCTACAGGTGACCGGCGTGCTGGTGTTCGCGCTGGCGCTGGCGCTGCTGGCCACGATCTATCCGGCCTGGCGGGCGTCGCGGATCGACCCGGCGGAGGTGCTCCGGTATGGCTGAGCCGGTGCTGAGGCTCAGCCAGGTCTCGCATTCCTATTGGCAGGGACGCACCGAGGTGCCGGTGCTCACGGACGTGGACCTTGTGCTCGAAGCGGGGGAAACCGTGGCCCTGGTCGGGCCGAGCGGCGCGGGCAAGTCGACGCTCCTGCACATTGCGGGCCTGCTGGAGACCCCGAGCACGGGAGAAGTGGCGCTGGCCGGGCAGGCCGTTCGGGCCGGCCGCGACGGCACGCGCACGCGCCTCCGCCGGGCCCACCTCGGATTCGTGTACCAGAACCACCACCTGATGCCCGAGTTCTCGGCACTCGAGAACATCATGGTGCCGCTGCGGCTGGCCGGACAGGCTCCGCGAGCCGCGCGCGCACGCGCCACCCAACTGCTGGATCGCGTGGGCCTCGGCGCGCGCGGTTCGCACCGGCCGGCCGAACTGTCCGGCGGCGAGCAGCAGCGGGTGGCCATTGCCCGCGCGGTCGCCAACGAGCCGAAGCTCCTCCTCGCGGACGAACCGACCGGCAACCTCGATACCGGAACCGCCGCGGACGTCACCGACATGCTGGTCGAACTCGTCCAGGCCACCGGTCTCGCCGCGCTGCTCGCGACCCACAACCCGGAAGTGGCGCGCCGGATGCAGCGCGGCGTGCGTCTGGAATCGGGTCACTTGCATCCCTGGGCTCCGGAGGCGCCGCTGGGCGTGCCGGCCGCGGACGCGCCGGACCCGGCCTCGGGGCAGTCATGAACGCTGCGCCCTTCGTCCACCTCAGGGCCCGTTCCGCCTACTCCCTGGCCGAGGGGGCCATCCAGGTCCCCGACCTGGTGCAGCTCGCCGCGGGCGATGCGATGCCGGCGCTGGCCCTCACGGATCATTCCAACCTGTTCGGCGCGCTCGAGTTCGCGCTCGAGGCCGGCGGGGCCGGGGTGCAGCCGATTCCCGGGGCGCTGGTGGAACTCGCGCCTGACGACGACGGCCACGTCGCCAAGACGCTGGAATGGCCCCGCGCGCCCGTGCTGTTGCTCGCGGCCAGCGAGACCGGATGGCACGGCCTCAAGCGGCTGGTGTCGCACATGTACCTGGAAGGGAGCGGCCCGGGGACGCCGGTCGTGACCCTCGAGGCGCTGGCGGCCAACGCCGACGGCGTGATCGCCCTCACGGGTGCCGCACCGGGACCACTCGGGCAGTTGCTGGCCGCCGGCAAGGCGGAATCCGCCGAAGCCCTGCTCGAGCAGCTGCAGTCCATCTTCGCCGACCGGCTGTACATGGAACTCCACCGCCACGGCACGGACGCCGATTCCACGCTGGAGCCGGAATTCCTGCGCCTTGCCCATGCGCGGAACATCCCCCTCGTGGCCACCAACGACATCTATTTCGCCGGCCCGGAGATGCACGCGGCGCACGAATGCCTGCTCTGCATCCGCGATTCCACGACGATCCTCGACGACCGGCGCGTCCAGCTGACCCCGAACCACTGCTTCCGGTCCCAGGCGGCGATGCGCGAGCTGTTCGCCGATCTGCCCGAAGCGCTGGCCAACACCGCGGTGATCGCGCGGCGCTGCTCGCACGTGCTGGAGGCTCGCGAGCCGATCCTGCCCAAGGTGCCGGACACCGGCGGGCGGTCCGACGCCGAGGTGCTGGCCGACCGGGTCGAACGGGGTCTCGATGCGCGGCTCCGCCGGCACGTGTTCGCGGCCGGGATGGCGGAAGGCGAGCGCGAGGCGCAGGCGGAGCGCTACCGGGAGCGGCTGCGGCACGAACTCGGGATCATCAGCCAGACCGGCTACGAGGGATACTTCCTGATCGTCGGCGAGGTCATGAACTGGTCCCGGGAGCAGGGGATTCCGGTCGGGCCGGGCCGCGGCTCGGGTGCGGGCTCCGTGGTGGCGTGGGCGCTCGGGATCACCGACGTCGATCCGCTCCGGTTCGGCCTGCTGTTCGAGCGCTTCCTCAACCCCGAGCGGATCTCCATGCCCGACTTCGACCTGGATTTCTGCCAGCAGCGGCGCGAGGAGGTCATCGCTCACGTGCGGAAGCTGTACGGAGCCGACCGGGTCGCCCAGATCATCACCTTCGGCTCGCTGAAGGCGCGCGCGGTGGTCCGCGACGTGGGCCGAACGCTCGGGCTCTCGTACAGCAAGGTCGATGAGCTTGCGAAGCAGGTGCCGGAGAATCCCGCGAATCCCATCAGCCTGCGCGAGGCTTTGGAGTCAGAGAAGGGATTGCAGGAGGCACGCGCCACCGACGGTGACGTGGAGCGCCTGTTCGAGATCGCGCTCGCGCTCGAGGGCCTCAACCGCAACGTGTCGACGCACGCCGCGGGCCTCGTGATCGGCGACCGGCCGATCGAGGAGCTGGTGCCGCTGTACCGCGATCCCCGCTCGGAGATCGCGGCGACCCAGTACGACATGAAGCGCGTCGAGCTGGCCGGACTCGTCAAGTTCGACTTCCTCGGCCTGAAGACCCTGACGTCGATGGATCTCGCCGTCCGGCTGCTCGCGGAACGGGGCACCGAGCTCGACCTGGAGGCGCTGCCGCTCGACGACGAGGAAACCTACGCCTTGCTGGCAAGCGGCGAGACGGGCGGCATCTTCCAGCTGGAAAGCCCGATGATGCGGGAAGTCCTCCGGCGCCTGCAGCCGAACCGGATCGAGGATCTGGTGGCCATCCTGGCGCTCTACCGGCCGGGTCCGATGGACAACATTCCCACCTTCATCGATCGCCGGCGCGGCCGGGAGACGATCACCTACCCGCACGAGAAGCTGGAGGACATCCTGGAGGAGACCTCCGGCATCTGGGTCTACCAGGAGCAGGTCATGGAGACCGCCCAGGTCCTCGCCGGCTTCTCGCTGGGCGAAGCCGACATCCTGCGGCGCGCCATGGGCAAGAAGATCAAGTCGGAAATGCAGGCGCTCGAGGCCGATTTCGTGGACCGCTCCGTGCGGAACCAGGTGCCGCGCGAGGTGGCGGTCGACATCTTCGCCGACCTCGAGAAGTTCGCCGGGTACGGGTTCAACAAGAGCCACGCCGTGGCCTACGCACTGATCAGCTACCGCACGGCCTACCTCAAGGCGCACCATCCGGCCGACTTCTTCGCCGCGATGATGACGATCGAATCCGGCAACCGCGACAAGCTCAACCTGTTCCACGACGAGCTCACCAGCCGCGGGATCTCCCTGCTGCCGCCCGACATCAACCGCTCGCGGACCGAGTTCACGGTCGAGGCGATGAACGGGAAGCAACCGGCCGTGCGCTGCGGTCTGGGCACGCTCCGCGGGGTCGGAAATGCCGCCATGGACGTGGTCGTGAGCGAGCGGGACCGCGCGGGTCCGTTCGCCGATCTCTGGGACCTGGCCCGCCGGACGCGGAAGGCCGAGCTCAACAAGGAGCATTTCGAGAACCTGGCCGAGGGCGGTGCGCTCGACGGGCTCCTCGCCGGCATGGCGCAGGACCAGGCCCGCGCAGTGGCCCATGCCGCCGCCCAGATGGCGGCCCGTTGCGGGCAGGAGGCGGCGACGGAGGAGCGCCTGTCGCAGTCAAGCCTGTTCGGCGACGAGGCGTCGGCGCAGGAGTTGTGGGTGCTGCCCGAGGCCGAGGCCTGGGATCGTTCCGAGATGCTGGCCCGCGAGTTCGCGGTGCTCGGCTTCTACGGATCGGGCCATCCCCTGGAGCAGCACGCGCAGCAGCTTGCCGCGATGCAGGCGGTTCCGCTCGGGGAGGCCGGCCGGCAGGAGGGGGGTTCGGCGTTCCGGGTGGCCGGGGTCGTGGCCCAGGTCAAGGAGCGCGTCTCGCAGAACAAGCGGCGCTTCGCGCGCGTGCGGCTCTCCGATGCGACCGGGGCCGAAGAGGTCATGGTGTTCCCCGACACCCTCGTCAAGTACCGGGATGTCCTCCGGGAGGGGACATTGCTGCTGGTGGAGGTCACCCGGGAGGCCGATTCGTCGCGGGCCGACAGCCTGATCGCGCATGACTTCGCCCTGCTCGAGGACGGCGGCCTGGAGCGCGAGCTCCCGCCCGGACTGAAGGTCCTGACCGATGACACGTTCGACATCGCGGCGCTGTTCGACCTGCTCGAGATCGCGCGGCCGGGAAACGGGAGGGTGGAAGTGGTGTTTCCGCTGGACGGGGACCTGGAGGCGGACATGAATCTCGGCGTCAGCGTACGCCTGGGCCGGAGCCTACGGCTGGCCGTCGAGCGGCTCGCGGGCGTCACCAGCGTCGAGGAACTGCCCGATCAGGAAGGCCTCTCGCACACCGTCTGAACGACGCCCGTCCCGCCCGGGGAGGCGGCACCGCGCTCCGCCCGCCGCAGGCGGTCGTTGATGGCCTTGCCCAGGTGACGATCGGGGATCGGTGCGACCGCAATGCGCCGGGCCCCCTTGGCGTCCAGCAGACGCAGCATGGCGAACAGGTTCCTGGCCGCCTCCTCGAGATCGCCCTCCGGGCTGAGGTTGCAGGCGGCGCTGGGCGCTTCCCCGAACCCCAGGTACACCTCGTTCGGTAACGGACCATCGGCGTCGAGCCGGAGCGGCGTCCGGGGCGCGTAGTGCTTCCGGAGCATGCCGGGGGCGCGGGCCGGCTCGTGGGCGGCCGGCTCGTCCACGGGGCCGATCGCGGCCTCCAGCTCCTCGACGGTGATGCCGCCGGCGCGGAGCAGCACCGGCCGGGCGCCCACGAGCTCGAGCACCGTCGATTCGAGGCCGATCTCCGTGGGCCCGCCGTCCAATACCAGGTCGACCGCCGCACCGAGCTCGTCGCGGACGTGATGCGCCTCGGTGGGGCTCAGCCGGCCGTGGGGGTTGGCGCTGGGTGCCGCCACCGGCCGTCCGACCTCCCGCAGGAGGGCCGCGGCCACCGGATGGCGGGGCACCCTGACGGCGACGGTGGAACGCCCCCCCGTGACGGCGTCGGCAATGCCGGCCTCGGGCCGCAGGGGCAGGACCAGTGTCAGCGGACCGGGCCAGAACCGTTCGCCCAGCCGTGCGGCAGCTGGGTCCTCCGCACCTACCGTGAACGCGGCCGCCGCGTCGGCGGCATGGATGATCAGCGGGTGTCCGGCGGGGCGGTTCTTGGCCTGGAACACCCGGCCGACCGCGTCGGCGTTCGTGGCGTCCGCGCCGAGCCCGTAGACGGTCTCCGTCGGAAAGGCGACCAGCCGGCCGCGCCTGAGGTAGTCCGCCGCCTGGCGAATGCCCGCGGCCGTCGCGCGCACCTACTGGAGCGCCGTGGCCAGTCGTTCGAGCGCCGTCTCCAGCAGGTCCGGCGACTTGGCGTAGCAGATTCGAAGGTAGTCGGGGCCGCCTGCGCCAAAGGCGTCGCCTGGGGCCAGGCCGACGCCTGCCTGCTCGACCAGCGACCAGGCCATGGCCGTCGACGAGGTCATCCCGTCCACCCCGAAGAACGCATAGAACGCGGCGTCCGGCCGGATGAGCTCGATCCGGTCGATGGCGCCCAGGGCGTCCATCACCGTGTCGCGGGCGCGCGCCAGGCCGGCACGCATGTCCAGCACATGGGGCTCGCCCTCGCGAATCGCCGTGATGCCGGCGGTCTGGGCCGCTGCCGCCGGGCTGGCGACGTTGAACTCGTTCAGCCGCTCGATCATGGTCGCGGCGTCGGCCGGGGCCACGACCCACCCGAGGCGCCAGCCGGTCATCGACCAGCTCTTCGAGAAGCTGTTCACCACGATCACGGCGTCGTCGGGTTCGGCGAGATCCAGGAACGAGGGTGCGACGTCCCGGTCGTAGACGACGCGGGCATAGACCTCGTCCGAGACCACCCACAGCCCGTGGCGCCGGCAGAACTCGAGGATGGCCTCGAGGGTGTCGCGTTCCGCCATCCAGCCGGTCGGGTTGTTCGGGGTGCTGAGGTAGATCGCCCGGGTTCGGGACGTGACCGCGCCGAACAGGCGGTCGAGATCGAGGTGCCAGCGGCCGTCCTTGGGCGCCAGCGCCACCTCCACGGGCTGGCCGTCCATGATCTCGACGCAGCCAAGGAAGTTCGGCCAGACCGGCGTCACGCAGATCACCTCGTCGCCGGGATCGACGATCAGCTCGGCGGCGATCATCAGGGCATTCATGCCGGCGTTGGTGACCACGATCCGGTCTTCTGCGATCGGCTTCGTGTAGAGGCGGTTCTCGTACTCGGCGATCGTGGTCACGAGTTCGGGCTTGCCGCGGTTGGGCGCGTAGAACGTGTCGCCGGCGCGGAGCGCCGCGGCGGCCGCGTCACAGATGAATGCCGGTGTCGGCTGGTCCGATTCGCCGAACCAGAGCGGGATGACGTCTTCGCGCCCCATCGTGGCATTCGCGATGACGCGGATGCCCGATTCCTTGATTTGCGCGATGCGCCGGCGGATGGCAGGGGGCCGGGCGACCTCCCTTACAGCAGGGCGCCGATCTGCCATGGGACAAACTCCTCGTCGCCGAGCCCGGCGGCCTCGCTCTTGGATTCCCCGCCGGACACGACCCGGAGAATGGTGTCGAAGACCTCTTCGCCCATGGCGTCGATGCTCTTGGTGCCGTCGAGGACCTGGCCGCAGTTCACGTCCATGTCCTCGCTCATGCGGTCGTACATGGGCGTGTTGGTCGCGAGCTTGATGGACGGCGCCGGCTTGCAGCCGAAGACCGAGCCTCGGCCCGTCGTGAAGCAGACCACGTTGGCGCCGCCCGCCACCATGCCGGTGACGGAGACCACGTCGTATCCGGGCGTGTTCATGAAGGTGAAGCCCTGCGCGCGGATCTGCTCCGCGTACTGGTAGACGTCGACCAGGTTGGTGGTGCCCCCCTTGGCGACCGCCCCGAGCGATTTCTCGAGGATGGTGGTCAGCCCGCCGGCCTGGTTGCCGGGCGAGGGGTTGTTGTTGAGCTCGGCCCCGTGCTTTTCGGTGTAGTCCTCCCACCAGCGCACGTGCTTGATCAGCTTCTCGCCGATCTCCTCGCTGACCGCCCGGCGCGTGAGCAGGTGCTCCGCCCCGTAGATCTCCGGGGTCTCGGCCAGGGTTGCGGTGCCGCCGTGCCGCACGAGCCGGTCGACGGCCGCGCCGAGCGCCGGATTGGCGGTCATGCCTGAGTACGCGTCGGACCCGCCGCACTGGAGTGCCAGGCGGATGTGGCTGGCGGGAAGCGAGGTGCGCCGGACGTCGTTCGCGCGCGGCAGCATGTGGCGGATTCGCTCGACGCCCGCCTGGATGGTGGCCCGGGTGCCGCCGGTGTCCTGGATCGTCATCATCTGGAACATGTCGTTGGCCGACCAGTCATGGTTGGCCGCCATCGTGTCCACCTGGTTGACCTCGCAGCCGAGGCCCACGACCAGGATGCCGGCGAAGTTCGAGTGCCGCGCATAGCCCGCCATGGTGGCCTGGAGCAGGTCCCAGCCCAGCCCCTTGCCGGCCATGCCGCATCCGGTCCCGTGCGTGATGGACACGACGCCGTCGACGTTGGGGTAGTCCTTCAATCCGTCGCCCTTGAACGTGTCGGCGATGTACCGGCAGACCGTCGCCGAGCAGTTCACCGACGACAGCACCCCGATGTAGTTCCGGGTGGCGACCCGCCCGTCGGGCCGCAGGATTCCCTGGAACGTCGCGCGCTCCGCGTCCGGCACCATGGCGGTCGCCCGGGCCCCCTGGGTGAACTCGTAGTCGCGCTGGAACTGGCGGACGGCGACGTTGTGCGTATGGACGTGATCGCCGGGCTCCACGGTCTCGGTGGCGAATCCGATGATCTGGTTGTACTTGCGAACCGGATCCCCGGCGTCGATCTGGCTGGTTGCGATCTTGTGGCCGACCGGAATCTGCCGGCTGGTGGTCACGTCCTCGCCGGGCACCGCGGTGTCCGGCGCCAGCGTGGTTTTCGCGGTGACGACGTTGTCCGCGGCGTTGAGGCGGATGGTCAGGGCTTCCTGTGCGGTCATGGCGGGCCTCCCGACCGGGCACGTAGGGGCTGAAGAGCTGGATGTTAGCAGCAGCGGGGCGGGAACTGCCGTTCGCCCTGGTGCGCCTGCGCCGAACGGTCGGCCCGATTCTGCCGCTCGCGTTGACAACTTGCGGCTGCGTTCGCGGGTTGCCAGCCGCGTCGGCGCAGGGTTGCGCACTCGATCGGCTCTTCACGTTGCGCGATGTGCACGCACGGCAGGAGCCGGACGCAGGGCGTCACTGCAGGTCTTCGTGTCCGGCGGCCAGAGCGCCGGGCCGGGGTGTCGAGGGAGGGTACCGTCGCAGGCGGCAGGCCATGAGAGTTTGGGCAGGGAGCCATGTTAAGGTGCCCGCCGCGTGCCCGCGGTACGCGTTCGGTTTCCTTGCAGGAGAGTTGTCATGAAATTGGTGCGCTTCGGCCCGCGCGGCAGAGAAAAACCCGGCTTGATCGACGGCGAAGGCAACTTGCGCTCGCTCGAGAAGCGGGTGCCCGACATCACGTCGAAGGTCCTGTCGGACAAGGGGCTGGAGCGCCTCGGCAAGATCAATCCGGCGCGCCTTCCCAAGGTCTCGGGACGGCCGCGCATCGGGGTCCCGGTTGCCGACATCGGCAAGATCGTCTGCATCGGTCTCAACTACGTGGATCACGCGAAGGAAGTGGGCGCCAAGATCCCGGAGGAGCCCATCGTCTTCATGAAGCCCACGAGCGCGCTCAACGGGCCGAACGACATCGTCGAAATGCCGAAGGGCTCCAAGAAGTCGGACTGGGAGATCGAGCTCGGCGTGGTGATCGGCACCGCGGCGAACAACGTGCCGAAGAGCCGAGCGCTGCAGCACGTCGCCGGCTACACGGTCGTGAACGACGTGTCGGAGCGCGAATGGCAGATCGAGCGCGGCATGACCTGGGACAAGGGCAAGGGGTGCGACACGTTCTGTCCGGTCGGGCCCTGGCTGGTCACGCGGGACGAGATCCGGAACCCGCAGCGCCTGGACCTCTGGATGGACGTCAACGGCAAGCGGCTGCAGGACGGCAACACCAGGACGATGATCTTCGATGTCCGCACCCTGGTCTCCTACATCAGCAAGTTCATGACGCTCTATCCCGGCGACCTGATCGCGACCGGCACCCCGCCGGGGGTGGGCTCCGGCATGAAGCCGCCGGTGTTCCTGAAGCAGGACGACGTCATGGAGCCCGGCATCGAGGGACTGGGCTCGCAGCGCCAGAAGGTGCGAAAGTGGGTTGCCCGCTGACGCGCCGGCAGCCCTGACGGAGCGCCCATGACCCGTCCTTCCGTCTTCGTCCACACTTGGGTGCCGGACGACCTCCGGGCCCGGCTGGATGGCCAGTTCGATGCGGACTACCACGACGTGTTCGCGGACGGCCTGCTCGACCCGGAGCCATTGAAGGAGCGGTTCCGGGACAAGGCCGGGGTCCTGCTGCTCGGGTCCTACGTGGGCGAGGAGATCCTCGATGCCTGCGCCGGCACCCTCCGGGTGCTGGCCAACATCGCGGTCGGGGTCGACAACATCGACGTCGACTCCGCCACCCGGAACGGCGTGCTGGTGACCAACACGCCGGGCGTGCTGGACGAGCCGGTCGCCGACATGAGCATGGCGATGGTCCTCGCGGTCGGCCGGCGCCTCGCCGAGGGGGACCGGTACGTGCGCGCCGGGCGCTTCCGCACCTATCCCTTCCAGCTGCTCTGGAGCGCCGACATCGGCGGCGAGACGCTCGGGATCATCGGCCTCGGGCGGATCGGCAAGCGGGTCGCCGCGCGGGCGCAGGGTTTCGGCATGAAGGTCTGCTACCACAAGCGGAGCCGCCTTCCGGACGACGAGGCGACGGCGCTCGGCGTGGAATGGCGCGAGCTGCCGGACCTCCTCGCGGAGGCCAAGTACGTCCTGCTGCTCTGTCCCCTGACACCGGAGACCCGCCACCTGATCGGGGCGTCGGAGCTTGCGCGGATGCGGAGCGATGCGTTCCTCGTCAACATGGCGCGTGGGCCGGTCGTGCACGAACAGGCCCTGATCGAGGCGTTGCGGGCGGAGCAGATCGCCGGCGCCGCGCTCGACGTCTACGAGTTCGAGCCGAAGGTCGACCCCGCGTTGTGGGAGATGGACAACGTGGTCCTCACGCCGCATATCGCTAGCGCCACGCGGACGACGCGCCTGGCGATGATCGACCTGGCCGCCCGCAACCTGGAGGCGGCCCTGACGGGCGGCGACGTCCCGACGCCCGTCAACCCCGAGGTGCTGAAGAGGAGTTCCTGATGGCCTGGACCGTGGACCTTTCGGGAAAGGTGGCGCTCGTGACCGGCGGCGCCACGGGCATCGGCTACGCGATCGGGTGCGCGTTTCTCGAGGCGGGCGCCGCGGTGGTGGCGACGGCTCGGAGCGACGCTTCGCTGGCGTCGTGCAATCCGGAAACCGAGCACGGCACGATGCAGCTCTTGAAGCTCGACGTGACCAACGACATGTCGATCGACGCCGCCCTCGAGCAGATCGGCCGGCTCGACATCCTCGTGAACAACGCCGGCCTGGTGAAGCGCGCGCTCGAGTTTCAGAGCGAGAATTTCGCGGACGTGATCAACACCAACCTGATGGGGGTGCAGCGCATGGCCCAGCACTGCCTGCCCAAGCTCGCGCTGACGCGGGGCTGCATCCTCAACGTTGCGTCCATGTGGTCGTACTTCGGCTCCCGCACGGCGCCGGGCTACACCGCTTCCAAGACCGGCGTGGTGGGGCTGACCCGTTCGCTGGCGCACGCCTGGGCCGAGCACGGCATCCGCGTGAACGCCATCGCGCCGGGCTGGATCGCGACGAAGATGACGCAGGCGCTCCGCGAGGACAAGGAGCAGTACGAGGGGATCCGGTCGCGGATTCCGATGGGGGAGTGGGGGAGGCCGGAGGACATTGCCGGGACGGCGGTGTTCCTGTGTTCGCCCGCCGCGTCCTACGTGACCGGGGCACTCGTTCCGGTCGACGGCGGGTACTCCGCCGCCTGAAGCCGTTCAGGCGGCCGAAGGCGCTTCCGGGATCGGTGTCAGGATCCTGAGCTTCGCGTCCCCGCAGTCGAGTTCCTGACCCGCTTCTGCCGCCTCGGTGACCAGTGCCAGGCGGACGTGGGCCAGGCCCTCGCCGTCGCGGCTCGAGCGCATCGTGCCGACGTCGCGGTTCCCGAAGCGAATGGCGGTGCCGGGGGCCGGCACGGGCCCGGACGTGACCGCGACCCGCGCCAGCCGCCGGCGCACGGTTCCCCGGTAGCGCTGGCGAGCCGTGTTTTCCTGCCCGATGTAGCACCCCTTGGAAAACGAGACTCCGTCCAGGAGGTCGAAGTTGCTTTCGAGCAGGTAGCTCCGCCCGATCACGAGATCGCGGCTGCCGTCGGGAATCCCGGCTGCCAGGCGCTCGCGGTCGTAGTCGTCGCCGTTGCTTTCAGTGAATCCCGCGGCGGCAAAGAACGCGGCGATACGTGCTTCAGGAAGACAGGCACGGATGCCGAGCTCGTCCGAGCGGGGGTCCACGTACACGACGCCGTCGTCAAGGGTGCGCGCCCGGCCGCGGGCGCCATCGAGTTCCATCGCTTGCGCCGCATGCGCGCCGAAGCCGACCCCGACGGTCAACGTCTCATCGATCTCGATCGTGGCCTTGCTGCGGAGCCGGTACAGCGCGAGCTTGCGGGCGAGGTCCGGCTGACGCTCGCGCTCGCTGTCCAGCAGGATGGCTTCGTCCGATTCGATCATCAGGAAGTCGTGGAGGTACATGCCCTGGGGGGTCAGCAACGCGGCATAGAGAACGCGGCCGCCATCCAGCCGATCGAGGTCGTTGGTGACGACGTTCTGCAGGAACTCGCGCGCGTCCGGTCCGTGGACCCGGGTGATCGCGCGGTCCGGCAGCGGGCACCAGCGAAGGGCGGAAGCGTGGTTGTCGGCCATGCGATGTCAGTGTACTAGCGAACCCCGAGAGCCTCATCGTACACGGTGCCGGCGCCGGCAGATTCCTCCCGACAGGCCTTCCGATGCTCGTGACCATTGCCGACCGTTCCTTCCCATTCGACGGGAATACGCCTGCCGAGACGGCATTGCCGCCTGCCCAGAAGGGCGTGGTGGCGCTGGCCGAGGCGCTGGCGGCCGCGGGTCACACGGTCCGGGTCTTCAACAATTGCGAGATGTCGACGGTGGTGCGCGACGTGAGCTGGGTGCCCTTAGAAGAGGCGGCGGCGGCCAGCACCGATCTCTGCATTGCGCACCAGGATCCGGAGCTTCTCGACCTAGTGCCGGACATCAAGACCCGGGTCCTGTGGATGACCGGCTCCGGAAAGCCCTTGGTCCAGCCGGAGCGGTTCGCCGCGTCGGCACGGCACCGGCCGGTGCTCGTCTACCAGGGCGAGGCCCACCTCGCGACCATTCCCGATGCGCTCCTGGCCTTCGACGGCGCCCGGATCCCGAACGGGGTGGGGGAGGCGTTCCTCACTGCCGAGGAGTCCCGTCCCTCCGTGTCCCCGAGAGCCGTCGTGACCACGCATCCGTTGCTGGGCCTGGAATGGCTCATCGGCCTCTGGCGGCGGCGCATCCACGGCCGCCTGCCCTGGGCCGAGCTCCACGTGTTCTCGGCGGCGCTCCACGGCGCGTCGGAGGGCCGGCCCCCGGCTCGTGCCTACGATCGGATCCACGCCATCGTCACGGCGGCAGCGAAATCCGGCGTGCACGTGCACAAGCCTCTGCCCGATGCCGAGATGGCCGAGTTCCTGGGGACGGCCCGGGTGCACCTCTACCCGTCCCACGAGAGCGAGGTGTCGGCGATGACGCTGGCCGAGAGCCAGGCGGTCGGGCTGCCGGCGGTCGCACGCCCCCTGGGCGCTGCGGGAGAACGCATCCTTGACGGGAAGACCGGCATCCTGGCCAAGGACGACAACGCGTTTGCCGAGATGGCCATTCGCCTGCTCGATGACCAGGCGACCCATGCCCGCATGAGCGAGCACGCCCGCGAGCGCGGCGGGCAGCCGTGGAGTGCGGTGGCAGGGGAATTCGAGGCGCTCACCCGATGAGCGTGAGGGCGAACGCAGGGAATCCGGGGTAGTGGCGGTGAGTTAGTCGGAGGCGCTGCGGAGATCCAGGATTGGATGTGATCGCAAGGCGACGCCGGCGCTGCAGAATGCTCCACCTTCGCCATGTGATGAGACCTGGACCGCTTGATTGACAGCGCACAGCATTGCTCGTTCGCCGGCTTGCAGAGCATGCCGTGTCGATAAAATGCAATTTCTTCGACACGTTGAGGTGACAGGTCGACGGCATCGACATCTTTGGAAAATATTCAAACGTGCCGGACGGCAACGTCGTTGCGATCAGTTTGCGATGCCGAACAGTGACGTTGCGCGTCGCGTTGCCATCAGCGAGCGGATGGAATCGGTATCGGGAGCCGTCGCCGGCCGGGTAGCCGCGTCGAGAACGAACGGAAGCAAGTCCAGGTCTCCGACTGTGTTGAGGAAAATTCGCGGCCTTTCCAACACCCACTGAACCGCTTGCTCAATGTCGTGTGGATCTTCGAAAGGCTGGTACCACGTGTTTCGATTGGGGTCGGTGACCGCCCAGGGGCCGCGCGCGATCGACTTGATGGTTTGCACGGCGACGTCCCGTTCGTCGCAGAGTTTGCTAAGAGCCTCGAAGTCCGCGCGATAACGCGCGTTCTCGTGCATCACAAAATTCCACGGGAGCAGGACCGAATCGAAATCGAACCGTTGAAGGCTCTTGTGGTGCATCGACGGGATCGTCCAGCCATGGCCGGTGACGCCAATGAAGCGTGTCAGGCCTTCCTCACGGGCCTCGACCACTGCCTCGAGGGCCCCTTGCGGGCCCATCGCGGTCTCCCACTCGTCCGGATGGCCCAAGGAGTGAAGTTGCAGCAAGTCGACCGAATCCACACGGAGGCGTTCCAGTGAGCGCCGGATTTCGTCACGTGCAGCGGCATACGTGCGCTGGCCAGTCTTGGTAGCCAGAAAGAACCGATCCCGGTGCTCTCGCATCCACGGTCCGACCCGAAGTTCCGCATCGCCATAGCGGGGCGCCGTGTCGATGTGGTTGACGCCATAGTCCAACAGCAATTCAAGCGCGCGGTCGGCGCGGGCCTGGGTCACATTCTTGAGCGCGGCAGCCCCGAAGATCGCGACAGTGCTCTGGTGGCCTGTACGGCCGAAACGACGCGTTTCGATCATCCCAACAATCTTTCATGTTTCCGGCATTGGCCGCGAAGAATGAGGACCGGAACTCGAATGCCCAGCACCTGAGATGATAGGCGCCTGACAAGAACCTTGGTGCCAGTGGAAGGCGATCTTTGGGCCGAACTCATCGGCCCGGTCAACAAGTCAGCAACCTGCTTAAGGTGAAAGCTCTTTGGAGGCGGGGAAGAATCGCATGACGTGTCAGTGACTTACCCAGACAGCGTGTGGGGTCCACCTGATGACGTGGCTCAGATGCTGGAGGCTGCGGTCATGCAAATGTGTTGCTTGAGCAGGGTGTCTGGAACACGCGCGGCGCACGGATGGGAGTTCTTTCGAATATGCACGGAGTGCCCGGACCAGACGGTAGGCTACACGCGCGAAACGCCATCGACGTTCTTGGTGAGGGCCGGCATGGACTGTCGAAATGGTAACCGACAATTCGGGTGGGTGCGCCCCCTGTATCGGGATTCCCGGCAACACGGTCGTGATGTAGAAGCCAGGGGCTCGACCGCATGAGGGCAAGCAGTTCGAGTAGCCCTCCAGTTGCGAAGCTCGGCACAACGGCGGGGACGCAAGCTCCTCTGCATCCGGCTGCTCTCGCTCTGGCGGGGCTCCTTTCACTCGCAGTCGCAGTAGGGATCGGGCGCTTCGCCTACACGCCGATCCTGCCGTACATGGCCGCAGGCCTGGAGCTGGGCAAGTCTGAGGTCGGCCTGATCGCATCGGCCAACTATGCGGGATATCTGCTGGGCGCCTTGGCGGCGGCACTGCGAGGCTTGCCTGGCGACCCGCGTGGCTGGCTGCTCGGAGCGCTGGCAGTGAGCGGCCTGAGTACCTGTGCCATGGCTCTGACCACGGACTTGGCCGCGTTCCTGCTACTGCGTTTCTTCGGTGGAGCGGCCGGTGCGTTGGTGATGGTGTTTGCCTCGTCGCTCCTGATGGACCGGCTCGCAGCGGCTGGTCGAGACGGATGGGCGGACGTGATCTATGCGGGGGTCGGGACAGGTATCGCGATTTCCTCGCTGGCGGTTCCGGCGGCGGCATCCGGGATTGGCGACTGGCAGAGCCCGTGGCTGATCTGCGGCGCTCTTTCCATTGCTCTGTCCATTCCGGTCGCCGTGCTCCTGAGAGCTCTGGTGGCTTCTCCGCCGGTTTCCGTGGGATCCCGGACCGGGCAGGGAGAGCGCGGAATTCGTTCCCTCATTCTCGCTTACGGCTTGTCAGGTTTCGGCTACATCGTCACCGCGACATTCGTGTCCGACATGATGCGGAACGATCCCGTGCTGCAGCCCGCCGAACACCTGGTTTGGTTGTGTGTGGGTCTCGCGGCAGCCCCGTCCGTCGTGTTTTGGGGTTGGGTAGGGCGGCGTTGGAGTGTGCGAGGCGCGTTCGCGGTGGCTTGCCTGGTCGCGGCAGGGGGCGTTGCAATGAGCGTCCTGACTGATGGGATCTGGCCGGTGTTGTTGGCGGCTGGGCTTCTTGGCGGGACGTTTGTGGGACTGACCGCGCTTGGGCTGGTCAGCGTCCGGCGAATGGCTGTCGGCAATCCGCGTCGAAATCTGGCCCTGATGACCGCGGCCTTCGGGCTGGGGCAGATGGTGGGGCCGACCTTTGCTGGTCTGCTCTACGATTCGTTGGGCAGCTATCAAGTGCCGTCACTGCTGGCCGCGGTTGCGCTCGTCACTGCTTCATCGTTGGGTGGTGGCCTGTTGCGCGGCCGACGCGCTGAATGAAGCCGTTCCGTTAGCCGGTTTCGCTGTCGCCTCAACGCGAGGTCGTGTCCGAATGATCAGTTAATCCGGAAATTGCGGTTCGTTACGCCCGGCGCTCGTCATGGCATTGCGTCCAATTGAGGCTGAGCGTCACGGGTTCAAATCCTGCCCCCGCTACCACCGAGACCGACATTCCCGATCCGGGAGTGTCGGTCGCTCCCTTCCGGCTGCCGTTTCCGGCCCATTCGAGGATGGTGCCGAGGTCGCCATGGAGCGCGGCGTGCAACTCGCCGCGCTTCGCGCCGGGGGTCAGCACGATGCGCTCGATCAACCCCCTTATGGCTTCCGCCGCCTCGTCGCGGTCGCGGGGGTCGGCCAGCGCCTCGGCGAGCCGCTCCACCTTGCGGCGGTAGACGCCGGCGATGTTGGGGTGAATGTCCGGGATGTCTGTCGGGACGGTGGCCAGCCGTTCGGCGATCTCGTCCTGGCGGGCCTCCAGATCGCGGAGCCGGTCGGACATGCCGCGCACATAGCCGCCCTCCTCGATGGCGTCGAGCATCGACGCGATCTTCTTCTCGATCCCGGCCAGCTCCTTCCGGTCCGTCTCGCCCGATGCGCGGCGTTCGCGGTTGAGCCGGTTGGTCTCCTCGGCATACGCCTGCATCGCTTGCGCCGCGGCCTCGGGCTCCATCAGCTTCTCGCGTAGCCCCGCCATGACCCGCTCCTCGATCTCGACGCGGCGGATGGTCCGGCTGTTGGAGCACGATGCCGTCATGACGTGGTTGGAGCAGCCGTAGCGGCCCTGGCCGCGCATCGAGTAAGGGCCGCCGCACGCGCCGCATTCGAGCAGCCCGGAGAGCAGGTAGCGGGGCCGGTGGGCAGCGTTCATCCGGTTGGCGTGGGCGTTCCGCGTCGCCGCAATGGCGGTGGCGTATTTCTCCGCAAGCTCTCCCTGTCGGGCCTTCGCGGCCTGCCACAGTTCGTCGTCCACGATGCGAAGCTCGGGAACCTCGGCGACGATCCATTCCTCGGGCGGGTTGACCCGCGCGACCCGCTTGCCGGTGTCCGGGTTCTTCATGAAGCGCTGGCGGTTCCACACCAGCCGGCCGATATAGAGCTCGTTGTTGAGCAGCCCCGTGCCGCGCTTCGCGTGGCCGCGCAGCACCGAGTCGCTCCAGAGCCTGCCCTTGGCGCCGGGGATGCCTTCGTCGTTCAGGCGCCGCGCGATGGCGCGCGGGCTCGTGCCCTGGGCGAACTCGCGGAAGATGCGCCGGACGATCTCCGCCTCGGCCTCGTCGATCTCCCGCTCGCCCCGGATGCGCTCGCCGGCGTCGTCGTGCAGCCTCACCACGTCGTAGCCGTAGCAGATGCCGCCGCCCGACTTGCCGGCCTCCACGCGGCCCCGCAAGCCCCGGTGCGTCTTCGCCGCGAGGTCCTTCAGAAAGAGCGCGTTCATGGTGCCCTTGAGGCCGACGTGAAGCTCGGTGATCTCGCCTTCGGCCAAGGTGACTATCGTCACGCCCGCGAAGCGCAGATGCTTGTAGAGGGTCGCAACGTCGGCCTGGTCGCGGCTTATCCGGTCGAGCGCCTCGGCGACGACGATCTCGAACGCGCCCCGCCGCGCGTCCTCCAGAAGCGCCTGGACGCCGGGCCGGAGGATCACGCTGTCTCCCGAGATGGCGGAGTCCCTGTACGTGCCGACGATCTTCCACCCCTCG
>JAJDYI010000020.1 GCA_022825235.1 Alphaproteobacteria bacterium
CGCGCGCCTCCCGGAGCTCGATACAGGTGGCGAGTGTTGCCGGTCACGGGCCCGGGGGCATGCCCCCGGGCCCGTGCGCCAGCCGGCAGACTGGGGACTTTTACTTCGGCGCTATCGGGGAGTTTTCATCCGGCACTGACAATCCCCACCAGCAGCGACCGAGGCAACCCGCGCGCGGTGCCGGTTGCTCGCGGTTGCCCACGCAGGTACTTTATTCTGGACGACGCGGCGGCCGAGCGTTGGTTCGAGGAGCAGCGCTGGCCCAAGGGCCACTTCTGCCCGGGCTGCGGCTCGACCGACTACCTCGTCGTCGCCTCCCGCAAGCCCATGCCGTACCGCTGCCGGGACTGCCGGCGCTACTTCTCGGTGCGCAAGGGCACGGTGATGCAGTCGAGCAAGATCGGCCTCCAGAAGTGGGCGGTCGCGGCCTACTTGATGACGACCGGGATCAAGGGCACGTCCAGCATGAGGGTCCACCGCGAGCTGGGCATTCGGCAGGCGACTGCGTGGTTCCTGATGCAGCGTCTCCGCGAGGGGTTCCTTGTGGGGCTCGACCAGCCGCTGCCGGGCCCGTGCGCCGGCCGGCAGACTGGGGACTTTTACTTCGGCGCTATCGGGGAGTTTTCATCCGGCACTGACAGGCGGCAAGGCGAAGAACAAGCACGTCCGCGTGCGCCGCCGCAACCGGACCGAGGGCCACGGTAACGGGCTGAGCGACAAGGTCCCCGTCGTGGGCGTCCGGGACCAAGAGCCGCTACGGTTACGAGAGCCACATCGAAGTCGATCGGGCGTTCGGTCTCGTCCGCCGCCAGACGGCCACCGACGTCGCCAGTCACGACGCCGCATGTTCGTGAGTCTGCTGGACGAGACGAACACGGAGAGAGGGCAATGAAGACCAGGGTTCTTTTCACCGTCCTCGCATTCACACCGTTGGTTTGCTTGGCAGGGCTTCCGGCGCAAGCGCAAATCGAAGGCGAGTGCATCGAAATAACGAGTGTCGAACATCCGACCGTGCGAAAGCTCGAAGATGAGAACTACACTCTCAAAATATGGAGCGACGATCTTCTCAAATGGATCGGGCAGGATGTAAGCGATCAGAGCGACCTTGTCCAGCATGGCGAAGATTACTTTATATTGACCTTTAATACCTGGTTTCGAAATACGTGTGATCGCTTCGCTGCCATTAGGCCGTCAGTGTTCATATTCGAGGATGCAGCACTGATGAATGTCACTAGACCATTGAAAGAAGGAGTTAACCGAGCGCCAGAACTAATCGGTCCGGGTGTTTTCGAGCCGTACTGGCTTTTCTTTGATTCTGAAACCAAGAAGAGGGCGCTGTGCAGCGGATGGGAACTCAACTGGGATCGTCCAGCCGTCCTAAATCAACATAGGTGCGGAGTCATCATCACGGCGGATTCGTATTCGCCTGATTCAACTTACCGCATTGGCTTGTCCGGGTACGAGTGCGTGATTCCAGAACAAGATCTTGGGGGAGAATGGGAAGTTTCCCGAAACGACAAGGCATGCGGGGTGCCAAAGATCGACACCCCGGCTGGACCACCGGGCCGGCCGTTGAAGTTGGCCGGCAGCGAAAAGAGTTCACAGATGGAATCCGAGAGTGATGCCCAATGGAATACCATGCGTCAGCAGTTGCAGCGCGGGGCAGCAGGAGAGGATCGGCGACGGCACGAGGACGATGCGCTTACGCGTGAACAGCGCGCCCTTGTGCAACGTGGGCTGTCCGCTCTGGGTTTCGATGCAGGCCCTTCAGACGGTGTATTTGGCCCTCGAACCAGATCTGCGATTCGGGATTGGCAGCAAGCGAAGGGCGCTGAGGCGACGGGTTACCTGACAAGGGAGGAGGTGGAAGCACTTCAGGGCGCCAGCGGCGAAGTCGATCACGAATTCGCAACGGAAGGCCTGTTAGAAAAGTATGATTCCCGAACCAACCCTTCTCGGGAACAGGCTCTGCCGTCCCACATTCTCGCGGACCAATACCTGCTGGAGGCAGTTAAGGCACTTGAGATCGGCGAACCGTATGAGGCAATTCGGGCGCTCGAAAAAATCGAGGCTTTGGACACTGAGCCACCAGCCGAATTCGCCCACATCTTTGGAAAGGTTCTAGTAGAATCTGGTACAAGTCCGGAAGATATTCTCAAGGGAAGGAAGCTGTTGGAATCATATGTGGTTCGCATAAGTAGGAATTCAGAGTTGTACGCATCGGCCCTGGAATTGCTGTCGCATGCGAATCGCACCTTGGAAAAGATGGCGGAGGAGAAGGCAGGACAGGAGGCCGAAACGCGTCGATTGAGGGCAGAGGAAGAAGAGAAACGCGAGCGAGAAGCCCACCGGCTGAGAGAAGGCTGCCCCGACATTACCGGCGCGTTTGTCTACACCGACTCCCATGGGTATGATTATTATCTGGAAATAGGTTGGAATCTTACTTCTAATTCCACTACCTATCTGTTTAGCCGGCATGATGCGCTTTTCAACAGGAATCCAAAGTCTAGGCCGCATTCGGTGCGAATAGGCGAGTCAGATGTTCTGCGCTTTGTAGCCGGTCCGCAAGATTTTCAATACGACGGAGACACAATAGAGGTAGTATTCCATGGCAACTGCGAGGGCGAGGAACTATTGATAACGGAAGAGCACAATTGGTATACATCTCGGATTGTGAGCCACCCATACACTGTTTCGAGCACATATAGGCTGGTAGGGAATCATTTGCTGCTTCGGAGACAAACAAAACTCCACCCGAGAGACGGAGGAGAGTCGTATGACTACACGTTGGAGTATCGCCGCATAGACTGAGAAACTGTCCAAGTCGTCTGACCTCTCGTTACCTTGACCGCGGGCTGGCTCATGGCTTATTCGGAATTGGCGCAAAGGGGTTGACGGGGTTTGTTCGATTCAAAAACGGCGAACTCGCCAATTCTCGGAATAACAGCGGATGTTCCGAGAAACGCGCGGCCATTTACGCGATTGATAACGATATCTCCCTCGGCGAGAACATATTTCTTCACTATCACTTCATCCAAACACAATCGTTGCAATTTGCAGGGTCAATTACGCCACCTTCATAAAAGCCGTTGATACGAAGGATGGGCGTACCTGATCCATATGCTGACTTCGGTTTGCAGAGACCGTTCTGTGGGCCTTCCTCGATCAGCATTCCAAGTGGTTCCCAACCCCAACAAATAATTGGAGCGGATTTTAGGAGCCCGCGCCGGCGTCATCGCCAAGCGGAGCCAACAAACCGTTCCGATGAAGCCAAGTAACGAGATCAACCTGAGTTTCTTCTGCGCTGCCTAAGCGCACAGAAATCTGACCATATCGGGTACCAAACCGAACGACATTATCGTTGAATTGACCAATCACACCTTCAACGGATTGACCGCTTCCCGCTATCCGCGAGGCATCTTCTCCGGTCATGGTGAAATTGAATGAGGGATTGATGCTGACAGGGAGGTTAGTCTCGGCGTTCCCTCGCCCATCGCTTTCCAGTTTGGCAATTTTCTCGCGGAGCTCCCTGAATTGTGCTTTGTGGAGCAGCCAGCTGATCAGCAATCCGCCAGCTCCACCGCAAATGATGCCGCCCAGAGCAAGCGTGATGTCACGAAAAAGGCTGTCGTCTGTCATTGTTCACTTTCGATCGAATGTGTTCAGGACGCTGATGGCGACACTGCCGTTGGTTTCTGCCTCAGTGCTTGGAGGTGGAGTCCTCCCATGGACGCTACCATGAACCCCATCGCCTTAGCGACCAAGCCGGTCGCTTTTTCGGCGGCATCTTGCGAGCCGTTGTCGTCGAGACGGCGAGGAGGTCTGGAGCTTAATCGCGGAGGCGATGGGCCGTGCAATCTGCTTCCGGTCCGCTCGCTCGTCGCCCATACAATTGCTGGAATTGAAATCCCAAAGGATGCGAGGCGCGGGGAGAATTGTGACGACTTCTGACGACGCCCGACAAACCAACACAAAAATGAATAGGTTGAGACAACCGTCATTGCAGCAGCAATGTTCGGATACGATAGTTCATGGAACGATGGGTAACGGATCAACCGTCGGTCAGAAGTGTTGGCGTTGCGCCTACTGTCCGGGATGCAGAGACACGCGACGAATCAATGCATAACAGGGCGCTTTGGCAGCATGGTCGATGCCCACGGAGTGGCAGGGTCAAAGCGTGGAGTGCGCCCGTCAATCCCGGCATGGACCAGGTTCCGGGTCAGACTGGCGCCAGTTCAGCGCTGTTCAAGACCATCGCCAAGCGGATGTGCCGTCGATGATGGCCTGTGTGGAATGACTTGGAAGAGGGTTCTGGTCAATCCGAATAGGGCCGCCCGGACGTCGCCTCATCGATGCCCTGGTGCAAGCATTTCATCGAAGAGACGCGGGCCACGTGCTGCACTAGGCCGTTCGTAGTGTCGCTTCGACGAGGCCAGTAGCCGCACATTTCAGAAACTCCATTTGACTGGTGACAAGTTTCACCATTTCTTCCCTGCGCTTGTCATCAAGTGAGTTCCGAAGGAACTGAGCGGAGCCCCAATCACCGACCGGTTCGTTGAGATACCTGTATGTCATGGCACTGTGCCAATCGCCAAAAAGATCTCGGTCAGACTTTTTCGTTTGCCAGCCCTTTCCTTGCGGAGGCAGCTTCTCCCATGCTCGTTCCAAACTTGGCAAGATCTGCTGTTCTTTTGCTCTGATCCTTTGCTGTGTCATTTTGGAAAGGTAAATGCCGACATAGACACGCCCCCAAAGCACCTCGTCGGTTCCTAACAGGATCCCCGTCGGATCCGCCGGATCTTCGTCTGAAGGCCAATCCGCTCTGCGCAATGCCAGCCGGCAATTCTTTTTGGTCAAACCTGCGTCCCACCGGTGCAATCGCCATTCGTCCGTCGTAATTGTTGATTCCACGCTCTTCAGGAACTCCTCGATCAGGCCAGCCTTGAGCCGAGGCATCGCCTCTTCAATTTGCAGGGCCAGATCCAGGTACTTCGGGCTGCTGCGGATGAAATCCACCGTGGTGCGGACAACAAGGTCTTCGTTCATGGGCTCGAACTTCCTCCCGTCAGGCTCCCGGGCTGTTCGCTGCCTCAAACGAACGCCTCAAGTATTCCAGCAAATCCTTCAGAAACCAGCGCACCCGCTCCGCTTCACATTCCCGCAGGCATTGCCGAATCCACTCTTCCACCGATGGGGCCCCCTGCGCGGATACACGGTAACCCATCGTTACGCAGCGTTCTCTTTCTTCGATCTTGCGGGGCAGGGTTTCCGGGTCCCGGCCATCGCCACTGAGATACACGAGCCACGCGTCCCCGTTCTCCGTGGAAGCAGCCCTTCCAAGGAGGTACTGCACGTAATGTTTCACCTGATCCTTTTGCTCCCCCGCCCAAGGCTTGTTCTCTATTCCTATCCAGCGGTTTCCGGGCAGCTGTAAAACGATGTCGATTCTTCGATCTTCATCGGTCTCATACTCAGGAAGGACGCGGCACCAATCGAAGTTCGATGTGGGAAAGCTCGCTCTCCGTGCCGACTGCGACCCGCGGCAGACTTCTTGCAGGAATAGGTCGACAAAGCGGCTCCCCTGACCGTGACTGCCAGTCGGGTCCAGGAGCTTTCCAAACGCACGCGACAAGTCGATCTCACGCCAGTGGGAGTAGTCGAATATGGAAAACCTTGTCGCTACCCTGCGGTCAAGCTCGGTTTGGGCGCCCCTCGCGATGTCAACCGCTACAGCCAAACCGGAAAAGAAGCCCGCGAAGTCTCTCTCGCGCACCCGCGTGGCGGATGCCAACGCACGCTCCAGACGGGACGAGAAGCTCTGCAACTCGATCCGAACAGCTTCGGCGTCAAGACAAGGTGTGCTGACCATACCTGACAAGCCTAAACGCTCGCTCGCTCTCTGATAACACTGCCTGGT
Source organism: Alphaproteobacteria bacterium (assembly GCA_022825235.1). Classification (GTDB taxonomy): domain Bacteria; phylum Pseudomonadota; class Alphaproteobacteria; order TMED109; family TMED109; genus VXPW01. The sequence continues at coordinate 5,918 of JAJDYI010000020.1, forward strand.
TGAAAACACTGTGCCGAAACCGGCACGGGACCATCCGCCACAGACGACTCCGCGGCGTATGCGGGCCCGCCGGGCTCCCTTCCTGCTTCGGCTTCGCGTTCCGGGCCGTGAGCAGGACGTTCCCGGCCATTGCCGAGCCGGCGGATGGATTTCTGGGGAAGGGCTTCGCGGCGCCTCTTCACCATGGGATCCAGTCGTCGAATTAGAGCCATGTCCTGGCGTCGTAACGTGCCTGCAACCATCGCCCGTAATGCGCTGCCATGTTTGAACAGCTTTCGTCAGGCCACTCTGTCCGGCGTTCTCCTGCTTCCAATTTAACCACGCACACTCATCGTCTCGACCGCGTTGAGGTGCCGTCAGCGACGAGGAGGGGGATCCCGTCGCTGTGACCGACATCGTGGGCGTGAATGCATGACCCCATCTTCATTCCGTGCATCCACATCAGCAGCGCTCCCTTTCCGTCTGTGGAAATTCGCCGCCGCCGCATTTCAATTGGGTATGGCAATTCAGGGACGACCGGCCATCATGACCGACACTGAAATGGGCCCAATATCATGATGCGCGACAACGAGAGATTTCGTCCTATCGAGACCGCCCCGGAATGGATCGACGAGGTCTTTGAGACCTGTGCGGAATTGGCCGAGCTGTTGGAGAAGCACTCGTATCGATTTGCGAGGACAATGCCCGGCGCGCCGCACTCCTACACCCTCAAGAGGACGTGGCACAGCGAGGATGAGTTCGTGGAGGCTCTCAGGAAGATGCGGGCCGTGGAGCGCACCGAGGAGTTTTTCAGGGGCTACTGGTACCGTCGCTTCTGCTCGAACGGCTACAAGTACTGGACGAAGGGGGCAAACCTCGACCACATCCTCATCAATCGGGCCATTCACGCATCTCATCTCGATCCCTACACGTCCATTGCCGATGCCTATGACCTCGGGATCCACAGCGGGAAGGCCGACGTCTCGCGTAGCCAACGGGTATACGACTCGCTGAAGGTCGAGAACGGGGCCGAAATTCTCGACGTCGGCTGCGGCACCGGAACCCTCGTCGACTTCCGCTTCGGACACATCCAGCCGGAGCACTATTTCAGTATCGATCCCAGTCGAGGAATGCTGGGCGCTTTCGGAGACAAGCATCCCGAATTCCGCGACCGACTGATCCGAACGCCGTTTGAGGACTACTGGCCGAATCCGGGGCAGAAGTTCGATCTTGTCGTGAGTCTCTTCGGCGTGCCTTCCTACATCGGTGAGCCCGACCTGGTGTCCAGGAAGGTCCAGTGGCTTCTCAAGCCCGGCGGAACGGCTGTCCTCATGTACAACAGAAGGAAACCCGAGGAGACGGAGTTCTACCGGCACCTCGACATGGAGGTCCCGGCAGCCTGCGGCCGCCCCGTGAACGATGAATTGGGGCTTACAAAGCATGGTTGACGTGGTGCCGGGGAAGCGCCCCGTTCAGCCTGGGCCTCGGCAGGAATGGCAGAAACGCCTGCGCGTTTGCAGAACTGGCCTATGTGGCGGGGTATTCTGCGCTGCGGCTGGCCCCTCGCTCGGCATCAACTCGGTAACGGAGTTGGCGCCAGGCCGAGCGAACGGCGGCTTCAGGACGGTCGTCAACCCCGGGATTCAGCCGCAGGACCTGTTCGCCTACCGGTCTCGACGCCGCAGTTGGGATGACTGCAGCCGCCTTCAGTCCACCGGAAAGCGAATCACGACGCCGCCCATCACGTCACCCACCTTGATGTCGGTGCGCGGCGAATCCCTGTGCTCGTTGTGGCACCGGATGCAGGCTTCGCTGACGGCATAATCGGGATACACGGCGGTGAAGTAGCGCTGCCCGCCAAGTTCCTCTTCCCCGTAGAAGTTCTCCCCCTCGTTGTCGATGACGAACTCCAGGCCTTCCTTCTCCAGTTCGGTCCCGGGGCCGTTCTTCTTGTTGATCGGCTGGAGCGAGAGCAACGCGTACGAGAAGTCCTCCGTTTCATCCGCCACACGTTCCGCGCCGAAGCGGAACATCTGCGCGGGCAACGGCAAGGCGATGTCGTCCTCGAAGTGTTCCGACGCGGTGATGACCTCGTCGTCCACCGTGAGGCGCTGAATCACCATCTTCGTGTAAACCTCGCGGTCTGCGGACATGACCTGATACAGCATGTCGGCGACCTGTCGGTACGGAATGCCGTCTGCGGCTGCGCTCGCCGCCGCAACCATGGCGGCAACACCCGCCGCAAACACGGTGAGTCGGCCCGATCTTGACTGCATGGCGGTTCCCCTTTCTTCCTTGGCTGGGTTGAGCACGCGGGCGCGCGCTCAACGCCCGGTGTTCTCGGTTTCCGAAGCGGCGTGCCGCACTGCCCAATCGATGCTCTGGACATGAACCGCCGGCCGTCCCCTGAAGTTTCGCGCTACGAGCTCGGAGTCCGCGAGCGCGTTGATCGCAAAGCCGAGCCCGTGGCAATCGAGGCAAACAGGTCGGATCATTTTTGTATTGGGACGCAGGCCATCGTTCTGGTGGTGGCTGGTGGCGATTACGCCGCGGCGCTCGGATTTCAGCATATGGCAGGTAGCGCAACTCACCCCGGTCCCGGGCGCCGCGGCGCCGGACTGCTCGGCCTGCCAGAGCACGTGATGAGGACTGCCGACATAGGCCTGGCTGTGAGGGTCGTCATGACAGGTCACGCAGGCCTTCACCGCAGCTTGCCCGACATCGACCGCGTGGGGCTGGTGACAGGTCCCGCAATCGAGCACCTTGTGGGCGGCGGCGGCGCGCATCGGAAGGCGCGCCTCGCGCACGGTCATCCGGGTGGGATGCGGGGCATCCGCGAGCCACCGCACGATAGTCTCTGGCAGGACAGTGCCGATGGCCGTCTTCGCTGCATCGCGCGGCGGCGCGATCATGGGGTGCTGGCGCATGCCGTGCCGGCCGCGTGCGAACGTATTTGCTTCCACCTTGTGGCAGCCCCGGCAGACCGTGAGGGGCGGGGCGGCGATCCATCGCGCCTCGACCTCCGCGACCGGGGCATCCGGCGCCACTTCCGGGGCGTGGCAACCGGCGCAGTTCACGCCCGCCGCTGCATGACCCGAACCCGTCCACTGATCAAGGGCCGTCGGATCGGTGAGCGCCGCCACAGGAGCTAGGGCGTCACCTCGCTCGAGCGCATTTTCCCCGGCGGGTGTCGGGGTGCGGTCCCGGGCCGACAGGACGTGCACGGGGGCGGCCGACAACCAGGGTTGGTCCGCGTGCTTCGCCAGGAAGTCCGCGTAGAGGGCACGATTGTCGTGGTAGTTGTGGCAGCCCGCTGACGCACAGGTATCAAAGGCCAATCCGGCGTGGCTGGGTCGGTCCGTGCGAACGTCCTGGTCGCCCTCGCTGTGGCACGCCACGCAAAAGTCCGCAGCCACGGTAACCGCTCCTTTCCGCGTGATCTCGGGCCGATGCTCCGCGTGGCAGGTCGTGCAGAGCCGCGCATCTAGCTTGTCCCGGTAGACGGCCATCCGCGGGTTGCGGAACGTCTTCCTGGGATGGCTGTCGTCGGCTTCGGCCAGTTCATCCTCATGGCAGTTCCGGCAAGCCTTGTTCAGCGCCTTCTCCGCTGTCGCCTCGGCGGCGAAGACCGGCGCGGTATGGCAGCTCTCGCATGCCAGCTCGATCTGATGGTGGGCGACGGTCGTCTCGCCGATCAGGAAAATCCTGCGGGTGCCGCCAACCGTCATCCACAGCAGCACCACGCCCACCGCTGCCAGGGTCATCAGCACCCAACCGGCCCGGAAGAACGCCTTGCGCGACATGCGGCACCCTCTTCAATACAGGTAGACGGCCAGCACGTGGATGATCACGAGAGCCGGAAGAGGCCAGAGCGCAACCGTGTGCAGGCGCATCGGGATGATGCGTACCCTGGGTGGTACCCCCATCCGCCGGAGTTCCCCTGCAGCGTTGTTGCAAACCCCGGCGATGCCGCCAAGGATCAACACCGTCAGGAAACAGACCATCAGCGCCGCGTTGAGATTGGCTCCCAGACGGAAGCCGGTGTGCGCAAAGAGGGCGAGAACGCAGGCAACACCAAGCCCGGCATGGGCGAGCCGCCACCAATTGTGACCACCGAACCGAGCGATTCGCCGCACCTTCATGAGCACGACCGCGAGAATGCCTGCTGACGCCAGTGCGAACAGGGCATAGCCGGTCCACAACTGCCAGCCGCTGTCGAACCAGAGGTGCATGCGGAGGGGGGCCCCGAAACTATCGGCTACGGGGACGCGCGGGAGTACGAACGTCGCGCCCGCCGTGCTTCCGGCAACAGCCGAGAGGATCAGCAGCAATTTCCGGAACTGCGCCGCCCGATCCCGTACCGCTTGAATGATCGAGCGCTCGATGTCGGCGATTGCTGCGGCCACCTCGCGCCCGATCAGGTCCATTTTCCGCAGCAACGTGATGCGGGGACGCAGGTCCGCCAGTTCTTGCGTTGGAAGGATCTCCGGGAGGATCTCGCAGGCATCCAGGAGTGAGATCAGGGCGACGTCCCGAGGGTCGGGAATATCTTGGGAATACAGCACGTCCGCGATACGACGGCGGATCTTCTGCGCCGTCTCGCCGCCGCCGCCGGGACGCCGCCGGGATCCCATCCACGGAAATTTGCTGGATCGGACAGTGAGCACGCCTTGTTCGACGAGACCTGCCAGGATCTCTTCGTAGACGGCGGGAGCCTCCTCGGCCGACAAAATGCCGATCCAGGTCTTGGTGTCGCAAACCTCTGCACGGGCCGCAATCTTTGCCAGTAGACGGTCGAGTACGGCATTGCCGGTCGGCGTCCGGTCATGGACGACGAGGGCCTCGAAATCAGTGTCAATCCGGTAGTCGAATGCGAGGTCCATCAGCACAGCGCCCGCAAGCGCACACGCTGCGACGTCCTGCCGAATCGGCAGCATCGAGCCGTCCTCGTTGTTCAGCAGCAGGACCAACTCTTCGGTAAAGGTCAGCATGGCGTGCCCAACCTGTCCAGCGAGCGGCCACCGTGACCGGCGGCCCGGAAGTGCAGGATCGATCCACCTGGGAGGTTGCGCCAAGGCGCGCCGTATGTCACGGGCCCCGACAGCGCCGAGGGCCGCCGCCACGAGTCATGCTGACAAGCATGACTCTGTCTTCTGCAGACCGCCAGGAGCTTACCGCGCGGGAACAAGCATGATCCGATCAACCTGGATTATGTCCGCCAGCCCTGCAGTAGTTGCGCCATTCAGTAGATGCGAACGTGTCGAGGATGCGTCCAATTGCCTTCCGGAGGTAACTGACGGTGAGAACGGCGACCTTTCGCAGCAAAGCCTTGAGTCTGGAGCACGCCAATTCGACCAGGTTGTGGTCGGGGTTGTAACGGGACTTATGTACCTAACTTGCCGAGGATGACGGCCGCTCCCGCCAGCACCAGAGTTCAGCGCCGTTCAAAGCAAGGACCAGGACTAGCGGCAACGGCCGAGGCCAGCGCGTCTCGATGCGGCAAGCGTGAGGGGTGCCGGCTGCGGGGAGCCTAACACGGTGCAGTCTATTCGGCTGCCTCGGCCTACTCCGCGAGTTTGTCCGCCGCCAGCACCTTCTGCCCGGTCGCGACCGGGTTCCGACACTTCCCCACCCGCAGTCGCGGATCCGTCGTCAGGACGGTCCGACCTTTTGCCGGCGGGCCGGGTCCGAGCGATTCCGTGGCCCGATGCCGGGCATGCGCAGCCGACGGTGAAGCGGCAGCTGGTCTCAGTGCAGCAGGCGGATCGACTGGTCGGCGCTCAGGAGATGGGATGGATGCCCCCGCGAAGCGAGGCATCATGCTGTGCCAGTCTGGTGTGATTCGACCAGGACGAAGCAAGCGGAGGTATCCATCCCATCTCCACGGGATCCCGCCAGGACCGCCATCATCGTTTCGGGCGTTCCCGATAAGGGGCGTCACCAGTGGTTCCACAGCTTCAGGAGTTCGCAGGCACTGGCCCAGGGCGTGTTCGGAGCGGTTGGTGCCTTCGGACGCCTTGACGTGCTCAACAGCATCGTCGCGGACTGCGGACGACCGGCTTTTCTCGAGGATGCGCGCCGGGCATCCCTTGTCCTCGAGCACCGGGTTCGCCACCTCGGCGAACCGCGGCGAACAAGTGTGGACGTGTTTCTCGAGGCCGGCTCCAAGCGCGTCGCTGTCGAATGCAGGCTCATGGAGCGCGAGTTCGGGGTCTGCTCGCGACCGAAGCTACGTCCCGACGACCGAAACTACGCGGAGCAGCAATGCGACGAAAGCTACCGGATCCAACGGGGGCGTCGCGCGCGCTGCGCCCTGACGGAAATCGGTGTCCGCTATTGGACCTACCTGCCCCATCTCTTTGATTGGGCCGCGTACCACGACCTGCAGCCCTGCCCGGTCTTCTAGACCCAGCAGCTCGCCCGCAACGCGCTGGCGGCAACCGTGACGCCCACCGGAATTGACCGAAGCCGGGGCACGTCCTGATTATCTACGACGCGCGCAACCCAGAATATGCCCCCGCTGGCGCCGCGCAGCGCTAGTACGAGGCTGCGAGCGGTGAAAGCGTGGTGCCAGGTCTGATCCGGCGCTTGAGCTGGCAGCGTCTTGCAGGCGCGTTGGCACGCGCGCCCGAGTTCACCTACCTCGTGGCCGGGCTTACGGGCAAATACGGTATCAGTTACGCTGCGGCGCGATCCGTGGCGTCACGCATGACGAGACGGGGACCAGCCGGTACCAGTACCCGTTGTGACCGGCGACCCGGAGCGTCCCGCAGTACGACGGAGAGGGTGGCACCGGCGATCTGGTCATCGGACAGGCCGTGGTTGGCCGCCAATAGCTCGGCGGCGACTCGGATCAACTCGTCCCGCATTTCCGGATAGTTGTCGGTTTCCAGTACCAATCCTCGTATGTTGTCACTTTGCGCAACAAGTGTGCCGTCGCTGTAGCAGTAAATGTTCACTGCAAAAGCCTGCTGCACAGTTTGCCTCCATAGTGCGACCTGGCTGAAACTGTAGATCGGAGCTTTCGTTGCATGATACCGAATGATAGGAGGTTCGGATTGCTTGGCCCGACGAACGAGGGCGGCGCTACGTGGAAATTCTCGGAGGACGGGTTGGAATGAACGGCGGCTGATCAGTTTGGTGCAAGGAGCGCATCATCAGGCGGAGGTCGAACAGCGTATGTTACCCGCCACGAGTCGCCGGCAAGTTTGCAGGCCCGTCCTTGTGTCCCCCTGTGGTTTAGACATTATGTAGGAAAGTGCCGAAAACTGGCTGAAAACCGCTAGGACGGCTGCTACACATAGCGCATCCGCACCGACCGCGTCAGCGCGTCTACCGCTTCTTCGAAACTCGCATTCACACGCATGTCCGCCTCCAGTTCGGCCTTTGACGGCTGTTAGGATGGGTGTGCGATCTCCACGTCGCGTGGACGCCCTTGGGCCTCAATCCGGGCCCCTTTCCGGCGCGGTTTACGCCGCCTTTTCCGTGTGCTCGTGCATGTCTCCCCTGCGCATGATCCTCACTATGCGTCTACGGTGCGACCGCAATCACTCATGCACCCGCTTGGTCGGATCGCCCGCTGAATAGAACAGCCTTTGGCTCGGTGGGGAGTAGCTACCCCGCCAGGCGAACAGGCGGGGTCTTCACTATGCGTGAGTGATTGCAACGGCCCGGCACCCGCCGGAGCCGATGTGCATCCTGTGAGTACCAAGCAATGTTGAACCGGACTGCCGCGACGCTTGCGGCTCTGCTGATCCTCGTTGCCTGCAGCGGTGGCGGCGGGGATAGCCCGACCGCCGAAACCGGCCCGGCGATCAATCCGCCTGATCCGGTTACCACCTCGCGCATCACCGTGCGCGGAACCTCGGCCGTCGACTTGATCGACTATCTGAAGGACAACGCGTCCGGCGGTCCTTGGGGACCGGAAGGCGACACGTGGCAGCGCTGGCCCCGACTACCGCTTTGGGCCGGCCAGCCCACGGTTCGCGTTCAGTCCGCTGCGAGCGCCGAGCAAATGCGCATGGTCGCGAGCGCCGTTGACCTGATCAACGACTGGCTCCCGCTTGAGCACCGGATGATCATGGGAGCGCCGACCGCGCTGCGCACGGAAATCCCCGAGGATGTTCCGGCGGGCGAGATTCACGTCTCTTTCAGTACCCCGCATGAGGGAGCCCAATCGCGCTACAACGAAAGCGGCGACCGCCACCGGACCGACGACGTGCCACAGATGGTCAGCAATCTCGTGGCGATCAATCTGGGTTTCCTCCATGCCGAGGACTTTCATGAGCTTTACGGCACCATCGTGCATGAACTCGTACATGCGATGGGGCTCCCCGGGCATGTGTACGAGGGCGATCATCCGACAAGCCTGCAGCCCGATTCAGAGTACCGGGGCGGCGGTTTGCCCGACGAGACTGGACTGACCAGGCTCCCACGTATCGACGGCGAAGCGTTGATGACCGCCTAGGCGCTCTACGATGCCGGCGAGACGGACGAAGACATCAGCCAGATTTCCCTGGGGCCGTGGGCCTCGACTATCCCCGCCATGAACGGTGAAGTGCGCACGGACGGCGGCACGGCCCGATTCGGGGCCGAGTACCGCGCTCAGTGGACGCGTGTGTGGGATGAAGGGCCTGTGCCTACAACATCGCTCGCCAGCTCCACGCTGACCGGTACGGCCACCTGGACCGGCGAGCTGGTCGGCTTTACCGACGTCGGTGCCGCAGTCGAGGGCGACGCCGGGATCACCGTCGATATCGCCCTCATGACTGGCATGGCTGCATTTACCGACATCATGGCCGGAGGCTCGTCATGGGGACCGGAACTGTCCACATCCATCGGTGTGACCGGCAACCACTTCGCCGACACGGGAAGCGACTCGCGGATGGATGTGCACGGACAGTTCCGCGGAACGGGCCACGAGGCCGCGACGGGCGTGTTCCGGTGGGAAGACACCGCAACCGGAAACCTCACCGCTGCCTTCGGAACAGCGAGGTAGCCTGAACGGCCCCGCCCGCGGCAACGGGCGGGGCCTCAACATCCAGCCTCATTCCTTGCGCTGAAGGCCGCTGCGGCGCCGGGGAGCCCGGGGGCTCAGGCAATCTAAAGCTTCGGAGCTCCAGCTGAATCGACCAAGTGAGTAGGAACCCAAATCGGCCACGGTGGCCGATTTGAGTTTGGAATTGACCCCTTTCGGGTAGCATCTGCCCTGTCATTTCTTCGCGGCCTTTGGTCGGGCCGCCGCTGAATAGAACAGCCTCTAGCCCGGCAAGGGGTAGCTCCCCGCGCCCAGGCGAATAGTCGAGGCTCTCTTTGCTGCCGCGAGGAAGTGACAACAGGAATTTGCAACAGCACTCCTGTCGTACAGCCACCAGCAGCTAAAGGAACTGGAGTGATGAGCGCCAAGACACTGTTTCTCGCTTGGCAGGACCAGGACAAGCGTCAGTGGTTTCCGGTAGGCAGACTGGATGCCGACGTCCGAAGCCCGGAATACCGATTCCGATACACGAAGGGGGCGCAACGCGCCCAGGTCGAGGCGCGTTTCCCTCTTCTGCCCGATTTTCCGACGGTCGATCGCGACTACCGCTCCAAAAGGCTATTTGCGCTGTTCCAGAACCGGGTCATTGCGGCGGGGCGACCGGACCGCAGCGCGTACTTGCACTGCCTTGGACTGCCGGAAGACGCTGATCCCGTTGCCATTCTCTCGGTCAACGGCGGACGGCGCGTTACGGACATCTACGAGGTTTTTCCCAAGCTCGTGAAACGCGACGACGGAAGCTTCTCTTGCCGTTTTTTCGTGCACGGTGCGCGACATGTCCTCTCGGCATCTTGGGAACGAGTTTCCGTTTGAAGGAGGGAGAATCGGCTTACGTAACGCTGGAGCTAACCAACCCGGCGACCGGGCTGGCAGTGCAAATCCAGTCGACGGACTATCACATGCTTGGGTGGGCCCCCCGCTATCTGGTCTCAGACCTAGAGGCGGCCATGCGCCACTCGCCGACCTATTCCGCACGCGTGGTACGGGTCAACCCTGCTCCAGTTCCACGAAGCCAGCGACTCCTGATTGAGATGACGGGGGTTTGGAACGGTCATGAGCCGATGCAGGGAAAGGATTTCACGCCCTTAGTTCCCTAGGAGAGGCAAATAGACCCCGGATACACCGGCGGTCTTATTGGGGTCCCATTGGGGTCTTATCAGGGGCTCTTTTTCGCCGCTCCCCTCCTGTCACGCGCCGGTGCACGGGCCCGTGCTCGCTGTCGGGGAGGGGGGTTGGTTCTGCTTGGTGGGTTCTTGCAGACTCACCCTGGCACTTGGAGGAACGATCCTTAAGCGGTCCTTGTCGTCGCCCCGTTGTGGGAATAATGGTGGGAAGGAGAAACATGCATTATGAAAGAACTATTATAAACAATATGTTGATCGATATACTCGATTCCTCCCCTGGGCACCACCGCCACGTCCGCCGCGGCCCTTTCTGCTTCGCCGGAGCCCCGGAAAATATAAGGGGGTCTGGGCTCCGATGGTCCCCTGATGCACCGCGAGTTCCGCCGAGTTTCAAGGACGAACATGGGGAACATGGTGGGGATGCGTGAGCCAGTTGACGGCTGCCACTGCAGGAGTTCTCAGGACGCCGGACCGCCACGGCGACGGCGGGACGCTGCAACTGCACGTTGCGGCGGGTGAATCACAAAGCAGGATCCAGCGCATCACGTTCAGGAGCCGGCGTCACGACCACGGACGCGGTCCGTTCCCGGCAGCATTGCTGGCGGCCGCGCGCCGCCCGCCGGCAGGCAGGCGGCGGGCGCAGGTGCCGACGGTTTGCGCGGCGGAGGAGCGAACTCGTCAAGCCGACTTGCTGCGCTGGCGGCGCCGAGGGTGCCATCTGCATGTGATATCGGGCCGACAAGTGTGCTCCGCCACCACCTGGATCGTCATTGAGCTCTCGATTGGCCGGCCCCGTTTGTAGTACGCGCGTTTGAACTAACCAGTACGAATGTATGACAACGACCCAAATAGTACAAGTGTTTATTGCCGATCCGGCCATCCGAGACGAAGCTGATCATTCTGCATCTTCCTGGAAGGGTACGAGAAAGGTAGGCCCAGCATGAGACGAAAACTTGCCGAGACAGGCCAGCCCGCGCACCGCTTTCGTTCCTTGGCCGCCGAGTCATTGCAAGGTGACCGGCGCCCGCCGCCCCGTGCTGGCGGATACTCGCTCCGATCCATCCTGGTCCACTGGATGTCGGCTGTAATGGTCCTGGCATTGTTCTTCACCCATGAGGGCGAGCCTGGCAGCACTGCCTACGTTTTCCACGTAAGCGGAGGTGCGATCGCTGGCTTATTTCTCCTGTGGCGGGTTTGGCATCGCATCCGAAGCGGCGCCCCCGAAGCACCTGCGCAAGCAGTACTCTTCAATGTGTTAGCACTGATTGTCCACTGGGGACTACTGTTGGCGATCGGCGTGGTTGTGGTCTCCGGGTATCTGCTGCCTTGGACCATCGGGCAAGAATTGGATGTGTTCGGGATCGGCCTAACGTCCCCGATCGGGGCCAGCCAAACCTGGCACGGATTCATGGAGCGCGTCCATGACGTCGCGGGTCATCTTTTCGTGCCGTTGCTCATCCTGCATGTCTTGGGGGCCCTGAAACACGCTGTCCGTGACCGGCGGGGTGCGGGAATGCGCATGATCAAGCCTGTTGCTGGCGGTCGTTAGCTTCGAGCGGGAAGAAGGCACGGGCGGTTTCGTGGGCCGAAACAATCGACGCCCTTGCTCAATTCAGACGGGAAACTGGCCCGTTCTGTAGAAGGACTACCAATTTGAGCTGGTGCAAGGCTCCGTTGGCGGCAGAAGGGACGGTGTTGCTTCGGCACAGTCGCGAGTGTGACCGTCTCAGCCTTGGAAGTCAGATCAATTTATCGAGTTGAACGGTTCGCAAAGTATCGCGAAACTGTCAAGTTATCTTACAAACGTACGAAATCCTTCAAACTAGTACAAGTGTCTATTGCCTCCGCCGTCACCAAGCGTGAACATGACCATCGTATTCTGCAAACTCGGCGGCGGAATCATGACCCATCGAACAGTGGTTTCGGTTTCATCGGTGGTTCGGTGCCCGCGTCAGGGGCTTGTGTCATCCAGGAGGCCAAACGCATCCTGTCGTATCGGCATCCTGCTCTCTGCTATGTGGGTCGTGGCCGTCATTGCAACGCCAGCCATCGCCGTGTCCGCCGACCCGCTTGGGGACGACCGTCGGCAGTCCGAGGCGATGAAATGCCTGCACGGCGGTGCGCTAGAAGAACGACCATCGTTCCAGGGCGGCACATTCGCAGGAGTCTCGCATTGCCTCATCAATCGGGTTGCGAATACGATTCTGGGCCACGGTTTCATTATCGGCCAGGAGCTTCTTGGGAAAGAAGCGAGGTATTTTGGTCGAATGGGTTGGGATTACGAGGAGGGGTTCCGGGGCGAATTGGACACGATCGTGCCGCTGACGACCTCCCCGGCATCCGCGCAGGTGCTACGTCCTCCCGGCCGACTTTCTCGGGCATTGTTCCTCCAAACCGGTGTAACGACCTGGAGGGATGACGGCACCCATCGCGCCGATGCGCGCATGGGAGTCATTTATCGATTTGGGTTGTCGGATGGCCTAAAGGCCGGTGTAGTTGGCGCGATGACATTCCTGCAGGAGGATCTTCGCACCAATCATCGTCGATGGGTAACGGGACTCGACTACCTGACGCGACGGTTATCCGGCTCGTTTCACTACTACCTGCCGATGACAGACTGGAGGATCAATCGAAACGGCCTTGAGCAGCGACCGCTTGCCGGCATGAAACTGGATTTCCGGGCCCGCCTCCTGCCCAACGTCCATGCCAGGACGTCGTTTAGCCGGTGGGAGATCAGTGACGGACAGCGCTGGGATACCGAAAGTAGTTTGGCAGTGGCGTGGCACCCGTCTCCATGGTTTCGGGTGTTCGGCCGTTACGGCTGGGAGCGTGATGATGGCGACGAAATGGTGGGAGGGATTGCCGCGACGATCTCGTTGGGAGGCGCAAAAAGACGGTACGGTCGTCTCACCGGTTTGGTTCGAATGGCCGACGAGGGAGAGAAGACAGGCCTGGACGCACTGTGGCGGCCAGCTGAGGCACTTGAGCCCATTCGCTACGCGGAACGATCACGAGGCGACGAAAACTGCGCTGACGATGGCGATGGCGCCAGTCTCAGCTTCACCCAGGGTGCGGCCAACAGCGGTGACACCATCGGGTTAGAAGCAGAACTTCCGACGCCTTCGTGCGACGGCCTGACGGTGACGGCGAGGCTCATCCCTGGTGCAGGCAGCAACGCTGCCGTGCCCGGCGTGGATTACGACGACAGCCCCATCGATATCAAGATCGTGGAAGGCCAGCGGCGAGGCGTGGCCTATTTCACGCTCCTGAACAATGCAGCACTTGCCGAGGAGCGCTCCTTGAGCGCTGAAATTGTCTCATTCTGACTGGTGAAGCACGATGAGAGCCATAAAGAAAAAAGCGGAAACTCTCTGGAGCGAATTCAGCCAGGCAATTGCTTCTAGGTTTTCGTTTGTCGGGAAAGCTCTGATGGCGTTGGCGGTCGCTGCTTGCGGTTCCGGCGGGGGAAGCAAACCAACGATCAGCACGGCGTCTGCGCCGCCCCACTTGGCGATTGTTCCTGCCGGGATCGGTGGCGACGGCGATGGTGACGGGGATGGCGACGGGGACGGCGATGGCGATGGCGATGGCGATGGCGACGGGGATGGCGACGGGGACGGCGACGGGGACGGCGATGGCGATGGCGATGGCGATGGTGATGGCGATGGTGATGGCGATGGCGATGGCGATGGCGATGGCGACGGGGATGGCGATGGCGATGGCGACGGGGATGGCGATGGCGACGGGGATGGCGATGGCGACGGGGATGGCGATGGCGACGGGGA
>JAJDYI010000021.1 GCA_022825235.1 Alphaproteobacteria bacterium
TGCGCGCCCCAGGGCGCGACCGGTGCCAGCGCGTTCCGACCCGGCAACACCAGACGCCGAACCGCTCCTCCGGAGGAGACATGACCATGCTGTAGATCGGGCCGCGGCCCCCGCTTGACAGCAAGGGTCCTCATACAAGTAGTTGCGGTCGCTCATTCCGCCGCGGCGACGCGGCCGCGGTCCTCGATCCGGCGGATGATATGGGCGCGCCTCCGCTCGGGCGACCACTCCTCGCGCTCGAACATCTCGAACATGGCGACCTCTTCCGCAGAGAGGGGATTGCCCTCGATCACCTGCAAATGCACGGCCTCCGCTAGCCGGCCGTGCACGCCGGTCACCTTTGGAGAAGAAGAATCACCCTGAATCCTGGACATGTTGGGACCCTATCACGTTGCATCGATGAAGGTGACAGGGATTGCCCGGAGCGCGCAAATTGGTGCGGGGAAAGCGGCGCGTGCCGACTGCCATTTCCGATTGGCGAGCTGCGTGCCGAAGAAGGAGAGAGCTGATCGATGCCGAAGGAAGCGCTCGGATGACAGTCCCATCCCGCAACCGGGTACGATGACGTCGAGGCCGGGGCAGGTCAATCCATCAAATCTGAGGGAAGAGGTCATAATCGGGGCAAGCAGACCGCGACGACGTCACGCCGCACGTGGCGCTACTTCCCGGTCGATCTTTGGCCGCACCGTGCGTTCGGCAACGTCCAGATCGTAACGGGCTTGCAGATTGATCCAGAACTCCGGCGTTGTCCCGAAATAGCGTGCCAGCCGTAACGCAGTGTCGGTTGTTATCCCGCGGCGTCCAAGCACGATGTCGTTCAGCCGCGGGCGCGAGACCTTGATATCTCGTGCCAGCCGATAGACGCTGAGTTCCATCGGTATCAGGAACTCGTCTCGCAGAATCGTTCCGGGATGCACCGGGGGCAGCCGCCGTCCGGAGGCAACATCAGAGAAATCAACCCTGAGCCGATCCAATTCTTCTCGGTCGATGGTCATGTTTGATTCAACTCCTATTGATAGTCGACAATCTCGACCTCCCAGGCGTCGCCACCACGCCAGACGAAGCAGATGCGCCATTGCTCGTAGACGCGAACGCTATGTTGCCCGAGTCGGTCGCCGCGTAGAGCTTTCAGCCGGTTGCCGGGTGGCACCCTCAGATCATCGAGGCGGCCAGCCGCGTCGATTGCAAGCAACTTGGCACGAGCTCGTTGTTGGATCTGCGTGGGCAGCCCGCGAACGGCATAGCCTGCGAAGATGGCCGCAGCGCGCTTACTGGCAAAGCTCTTGATCACGTTCGTTCGTAACGATGGTCGTTACGCAATGTCAAATGTCCGGAGCGCCGGAAAGCAACCGGCGATGGCGACAAAACAGGGGGCCCGTGCCGGCGCGTGCGCTACGAAGCGGCTTCGAGGTCGTGGTTGAAGCTGTCGCCGATGTGGGTGGCAGGGGCCTTCACGGTGTTTCAGGCCAGATGAGCAACCGGGCGATCGTCTGCACCTGCGTGTGACCTGCCAGTTTCCCGATCATGGGCAACTCTTCGCCCAGCGCCAATGCCCCTGAGGCAAAGGAGTGC
Organism: Alphaproteobacteria bacterium; assembly: GCA_022825235.1. GTDB lineage: Bacteria > Pseudomonadota > Alphaproteobacteria > TMED109 > TMED109 > VXPW01. The sequence continues at coordinate 1,573 of JAJDYI010000021.1, forward strand.
GTGCGTGGCCTTCCTGTCGGTGGCTTCTTCCGTGCAAAGACTGCGTAGATTCCAGCTACCGCGGGAATCTGCTGCTGCAAAGGCGCGGCGGCAACGGCTCCTGCGAGAATCCCTTCGTCAGTGGCGCCCGATGCCCGCGTGGGCCTGCGTGCCCCAGACCTGCCGCACACGCGAGTCGCGGCCGCACGAGAATCGGTAGAACCGGTAGCGGACCGGGTTCTTCGTGTAATAGTCCTGGTGGTAGTCCTCGGCCGGGTAGAACGCTCCGGCCGGCTCGATCGGCGTGACCACGGGCGCGTCCAGCACCATCGACTGCTCCAGCATCTCCCTCGAGGCCTCGGCGAGGCGCCGTTCCTCCTCGCTCCCAACGAAGATTGCGGTCTGGTAGCTCTCCCCGCGGTCGCAGAACTGCCCGCCGCCGTCGGTGGGGTCAACGCTGCGCCAGAAAATGTGCAGCAGCTGTTCGTAGGAGACCTGATCGGGGTCGTAGCGGATCTGTACCGCCTCTCGATGTCCGGTGCCCCCCTTGGTGACCTGCCTGTAGGTCGGATTCTCGACGGTGCCGCCGGTGTACCCGGATATCGTGTTCACCACCCCCGGTACCTTGTCGAAGTCCGACTCCACGCACCAGAAGCACCCGCCGGCGAACGTGGCGACCGCGAGCCCCTCCTCGGTCGCGGCGAAAACGGCGTGCGGTGCGAACACGGCGAGCATCGATGCGGCAAAGAACGATGCAAATCGGCTCATAAATTTGTCCTCTCTCATGCAGAACCCGTCGTCCCACTTCCTGAGATAACGCAGCACGCCCTCCGGTTCCCGTTCCGGAACCGATCAGGCCGGCGTCCGAGCGTGCGAACCCGTGCCGCGCTGCGAGCCCGCAAAGGAACGCTGAGTGCCACATCCCGACGACACGACACGGCGCTAGGGATCACTTCCGGCGCCAATCACGCGTATCGGCGCGCGAGTTCACGTGCAGCGGGACGGACGTCTTCCTCAGGCGCGAGTGGCGACATGGCAAGTCGCGCGGCTTTCAGAGAATCTGGTTCAGGATGTCGACGTGATCGTCGACAGCGCGGGAGGGGAGGCTCATCCCGGGCCTCAGGGGCGGACGGATGAACTTGCAGGGGGGCCGACCCAGTCTCTTGGGAAGGATGCTGTCGAGGGATATCGGATTCGGCCTACCGACGGCTTCGGTCTCGACATCCGCACAATGCAGGATGCAGAACCCGACCACGTGTCTCAGATAGGGCGGCCCGCGTGATCCCGACGGTGAGCGACTGCCTTCTCAAGGCAGTCATGCAGCCCCAGTAAGGGCGGGGTCCGACGGGGCTTCGCTACGCCAGCACTTCCTGGGGGCTCAGTTTCGGCGCCGCGAAGGGATCGACCACGCACACGCCGTTGAAGTCCTGACCATGTTGGAGGTCTTCGGTCAGCAGGATCGGACATTCGGCGGCCTGCGCGGCGGCCACGATGAGCGCATCCCACCAAGACAGGCGAAAACGTTCCTCAATCACCCACGCCCTTCGCAGGACGCCTGCGTCGATACGGATCGGCTGCCACTGCAGGTAGTTCATGACGATGTTGCGGACGGCCGCGGCGTCGAGCGCGGTCCCGCGGCCTCGCTTCAAGGTCGCGTAGAGTTCCTGCAGGACCTGAAAGCTCAGACGGCCCAGGCGTTGGCGCCAGAGAAACCTGTGCCAGGCGTCGGCCCGCGTTTGCTTGGCGACGTCGGAGTTGTCGTGCCGGTAGACGAGAACGTTCGTGTCAACGAAGACCGGGCCGGTCATACAACTCCTCGCGCGTCGGCTTTCGGCCCTCGGGCCACTCGATCCGGCAGGGCTCAATGGCCAAGGCCCGTCGCATGGCTACTTCGTACTCGTCTTCCCGGCGCCGCATCCGTTCCAGCAATTCGGCGATCCAGCGGGAAACGCTACGGTCGTCCTCGGCCGCCTTGACGCGCAGCCAGCGGGCCACGTCTTCCGGCAGGGTGATCGTCACGTTCTTCATGCAATGAGTTCCGTTGCAATGGACACGAAAACAGTGTTACACAGAAAACATGTCGATGGAAGGTTGCTCTATAGGACGGCGAGCGCAGGCTTTCAGGTATTCGATGTAGGCCCCACGAGCAAATCCGTATCGACGTACAGCGCCATCAGAATCCCTGGTCCTCTTCCTACAGACGACGCACCTCATCCGCCGCGGCGTGGTCCTGAAACATGTCGAACAGGCGTTCAAGGGTCCGGACCCGTTCCCAGCGCCGAGCAGGCGGAAGCCCGAGCACTGCATCGCGATGACGGAGCACGGCTCGGCAAATTGCCTCGGAAACCGAACACCCGTATCGGTGGGCCAGCTCGCGCGCGGCGTAGCGCGCCTCTTCGTCAAGCATGAGGGTGGTTTGTGTCGCCATGACTTTTCTCGCCCAAGAGACCATCGAACATGTCGTTCTTTAGCTGGAACCGAACCGGTCAATTCATTCTGTTCGCGGACTGGACGGCATCCTGAGGAGGGCAAAGCTAGACCGCGCGGCAACCGGACACGTCGCGCTGCGAGAACGGCCGTATTCAGGAAAGGCCCGGCCTGAGTCATCGTAGCCATGGTGGCTCGACCGCCAACACATTGGTTGACGATGCCTGTATGGTCCGGGCCGCGAAACGGCGGGAGGATCGACCATCATGCCGAACATTCTCATGGTGACAGGGGCGAGCCGCGGGATCGGCGCCGCCGTGGCCCGCGCTGCCGGTGCGGCGGGCTACGACGTCTGCGTGAACTACTACAGCAACGAGGCCTTGGCACGCGGGGTCGTTGCCGATGTCGAAAAATCGGGCCAGCGGGCCATCGCCGTGCAGGCCGACACGGGATCCGAAGCCGAGATCGAGCGGTTGTTCGAGACCTGCGACCGCGAACTCGGGGCCGTCACGGGGCTCGTCAACAATGCCGGCGTGGTCGGCGGGCAATGCCTGATCGAGGAGGTCACCGGAGACATCCTCGAACGCTGTTTCGCGGTGAACATCTCCGGCTATTTCCTGTGCGCCCGAGAGGCCATTCGCAGGATGTCGACCCGTCGTGGCGGAACGGGCGGCGCCATCGTCAACATCTCGTCAGTCGCGGCGCGGCTCGCCAATCCGTTCCTGTGGGTGCACTACGGAGCGTCGAAGGGCGCGGTGGATACGCTGACCACGGGGCTGGCCATGGAATGCGCGGATCTCGGGATCCGGGTGAACGGCGTCCGGCCCGGCATTATCGACACCGACATCCATCCTGAAGGACGGGTGGAAGAGCTCGCGCCTTCGCTGCCGTTGAAACGCGCCGGCAGCCCCGAGGAAGTGGCCGCAGCCGTTCTTTATCTGCTGTCCGATGGTGCCTCCTATTCAACCGGGGCGACGCTCGACGTGTCGGGGGGACGCTGACAATGAAAGAGGCAGAATAAGGCCCATAAAGCCACGTTTCCGCCTTAACAGGCTACATGTAGCCTGTTATTCGGACAGATTCGACCTCGTCCGGCGCCTGCTCGGGCACGCGCGTTTTTCCACCATCAGAAATTGCTTGCGCTTGCCCTCCCGGCACGTGCGGACGTGCTAGCAGGCAATGGACGGGCGGGAGTGCAGGCCACGATTACGCTTCCCTCTGCGTAAGTCCCAGTTCCTCGCCGACTAAGCCTGCAAGGAACCGTGGGACTCTCCCCGGCAAAAGCCTAGCCCGGGCCCTCGGTGAGGTTAGTCCTGATCGTCCGGCTACCCGCTTCGCAAACGGTCTAGGAGGCGATCCCCACAAATAGCGCGAGGGCGCGGTTGACTGCCACTACGTCGGCGTCGTCGAGGTGCCCGAAAACGTCACCGAGACGGCGTGTTCGGGCAGAGAAGATTTGGTCGATCATGACGTAGGAGCGACGCTGGAGGCCGTTTGCCTGAGAGGGCTCGATGGGGACCCTAAGCAGGGGGGCGTCGAGCGGAGTTGACGTCAGCAATGCGACAGTGATGGTGGACGTGGACTGGCTGAAGAGGTCAGACTGGATGACCAGAGCAGGACGCGGTTTTCCGTGTTCGCCCTGGAGCGCGACGGTGACGAGATCGCCGCGCCTCATGTGCGTGGCTCAACTTCGAGTCCTTCGAGATGTTCGTTGAGATCCTGCGCAGCAGAGTCCATGAACCGTGTGAGTTCTGGGTCCGCACGGTTGGCCTTGTCGACGATGGCGGCCTGCCGGGCGCATTCCTCGGCGAAGCCCGGTGCACGGCTGTCGGGAACCCAGATCTGAATCGGTCGGAGGCCCTGGGCCCGGAGGGTGGCCCGGCGCTTGGCGACACGTTGTGCGGGAGTAGATGCGGGAGGCATGGCGGCTGTCCTGGCTGGGTAGTGGGTTACATGTAACGCGTTTGAGCGGCGAGGGGAAGGTCTGGATGGCACGTTGATCACCATCCGGGAAGCGCATCAGGCCTGAGAAGGCGCTTCCGTCGCATGGCAGCACAGGGAATAGAGGGAGGCACGATAGGGTTCCGGCCCTTGTCAGCGCAATCGGACGTCGGCTTGTTCACCTGTGACCAAGGGCACATGGTCCGGCGTTTGGTGCGAGCGAGGGCGCCCCCTTATCGGCGGGCGCGGGGCCGGGCTAGTCTTCTGTGGGGGCGAGTCCCAGTTCTGCGCAGACTTCGTCGGCGAGGCTCAACGCCGACGTCAGTCCGGGCGATTCGATTCCAAAGAGGTGCACGAGGCCGGCGATACCGTGCTGCCGCGGCCCCACCACCATGAAGTCGCCGGCCGGCTGGCCCGGCCCGGCGACTTTCGGTCGAATCCCGGCGTACCCCGGCATCAGGGTCCCGTCCTGCAGATCCGGCCAATAGTTCCGGATCACGGGGTAGAAGCGGTCTGCCCGGGCGGGGTCGACCGTGTAGTCCAGGGTGTCGATCCACTCGACGTCCGGGCCGAAGCGGCACTGGCCGGCGAGATCGAGCGTGACATGGACACCCAGGCCGCCTTCCTCCGGGACCGGATAGATGAGATGGGAAAACGGAGACCGCTCCGACATCGTGAAATAGCACCCGCGCGCGTAGTACAGGGGCGGTATGGCGTGGTCGGGCATGCCCCCGATGGTCCGGGCGACGCCCTGGGCATCAAGTCCGGCGCTGTTGACGACGATGCCTGCCCGGAACGACATCGAGGTGCCGGAGGCGTCCTCGACGCAAAGCTCGATTCCACCGTTGTCACCGGCATGGGCGGTCCCGCCGGTCACGCGCGACTGGAAGGCAATCAGCGCGCCGCGGTCCTCCGCGTCGCCCTGGAGGGCCAGCATGAGGCCGTGACTGTCCACGATGCCGGTCGACGGGGAGTGGAGGGCCGCCACGGCGTGGAGCGCGGGTTCGAGGCGGAGGACCTCCTCGCGCTCCAGCAGCCGGAGATCGTCGACGCCGTTGGCCGCGGCCTGCCGGGCGATCGCACCGAGCGTGTCCCGCTGCGCGTCCGACGTGGCGACGATGAGCTTGCCGAGCCGGTCGTGCCCGACACCGTGCTGCCGGCAATAGGCGTAGAGCCGCTCGCGGCCGCGCACGCAATGCACGGCCTTCTGGCTGTTCGACGGGTAGTAGATGCCGGCGTGGATGACTTCGCTGTTGCGCGAACTCACCTCGGTGCCGATCGTCTCGGTCGCCTCGATGACCACGACGTCGCGACCGGCGAGCGCCAGGGCCCGCGCGACCGCGAGCCCGACGACGCCGGCGCCGATGACGGCCGCGTCTATTCGTTCGGTCACGTCATGCCCGGGACATCGCCTGTTCCCGTCGATGGAGCCACCAGCCGTACTGGGTCGGCCAGGCCAGGAACTCCGGATCCGCCTGCAGGACACGCGCGGCATGGTGGGCCCAGTACGGGTCCATCAGCGCCTCGCGACCGATGGCGATGAGATCGGCCTTGCCTTCCTGCAGGATGGCCTCGGCGTGCTCGGGTTCCAGGATCATGCCCACCGCCTGGCTGGCGATCCCCCCGCGCTGTTTCACGGCCTCGGCATACGGCACCTGGAAGCCCGGCCCCGGCAACGGGCCCCGGGCTGCGGTGACCGGCCCGGAAATTCCGCCTGACGAGCAGTCGACGACGTCGACCCCGGCCGCCTTGAGGTCCTGGGCCAGCGCCACGGTGTCGTCGAGGGACCAGCCGTCGGGCGACCCGTCGACCGCGGAGACACGGACGAACAACGGCTTGCCGTCTGGCCAGACGGCCCGCACGGCCTCGACCGCCTCCAGGAGAAACCGCGAGCGGCCGACGCGGTCGCCGCCGTAGCGGTCATTGCGGCGATTCGAGACCGGCGACAGGTAGCTGGCACTGAGGTAACCGTGGGCGCTGTGAATCTCGACCACCTCGAAGCCGGCTTCATCGGCCCGCCGGGCGCTGTCGGCGAAGGCCTGAACCACGCGGGCGATGTCGCCGGTGGTCATGGCCGAGGGTTCCAGCCAACCGTCCATGACCGGGTCCGAGGACGGCGCCTGGATCGGCCAGGCGGTCTCCCCGCGCGCGAACTCCTCCTCGCTCAGTGGCCCGTTGCCTTCCCACGGCCGCTGCATGCTTGCCTTTCGGCCGGCGTGCGCCAACTGGATTGCAGGGGTTGCGCCTTCGGTCTTGAGGAAGCCGACGATCCGCGCCAGGGCGTCGCGGTGGGTGTCCGACCAGATGCCGAGATCGCCGTGAGTGATTCGGCCAATCCGCTCCACGGCGGCCGCCTCCGTGAACACGAGGCCGGCGCCGCCGGTCGCGTAGCGGCCCAGGTGCACCATGTGCCAGTCGCCGGCCACGCCGTCGTTGGCGGAGTACTGGCACATCGGGGAGATCACGATGCGGTTGCGGATGGTGACGTCGCGGATCGTCAGCGGGGTGAACAGCAGTGGCTGGGACATGGCAGGGATGCACTCGACATGTTGGCGGGAAGCGGGAGAATAGAGACATGAACGAAGGGAGCCAGAGGTCTCCGACCGTCGTGTCAAACGACGGGGATATCGACGCCTTTCTCGAAGCCGTTCGGACCACGCCGCCGGCAACCCGTGGCCGCGGCCGCCTCCTGTTCGCGATGGACGCCACGATGAGCCGGGGAGGCACGTGGGACCAGGCGGCGGCCGTGCAGGCCGACCTTTTTCGCGAGGCGGACCGGGTGGGCGGCCTGTCGGTGCAGCTGATGTGGTTCCGCGGCGTGGGGGAATTTCAGGTGTACCCGTGGACGGCGCAGCCCGCGGAACTGGTCCGCGAGATGACGGCGGTCCAGTGCCGGGCGGGCCTGACCCAGATCAGCCGCGCGTTTTCGCACGCCGCCGCCGAACACGAGCGGACCCCGGTGGCGGCCATGGTCTACGCGGGCGACGCGTGCGAGGAGCCCGCGGACCCGCTGGTGGCCCAGGCCGGGGCGCTCGGCATGCAGGGCGTCCGCCTTTTCATGTTCCAGGAAGGGTACGACCCGACCGCTGCCGACGTGTTCCAGGCCGTCGCCAAGGTCTCCGGCGGGGCGTACGCCCGGTTCGGACCGGGCAGTGCGGCGACGCTGCGGGCGCTGTTGCGAGCCACTGCCGTCTACGCGGCGGGCGGCCTGAAGGCCCTGGCGGCGCATGAACGGCGAACGGGCGAAAAGGTCCTCCGGCTTAGCGCGCCTCGCTGACTCCCGTCAGTCCTTCTCGTCGTGACGTACCTGCTGATCGGGCTCACCGTCATCGCCCTCATCGGGATCGGGCGCGAAGTGCTGTTGCGTACGGCCCCGGGCTCGGGACAGCGGATCTTCTGGGTCGCCCTGATGCTGGCCCTGCTGGCGCTGGGCGGATTTCTTGCGCTCCGCGGCACCGGAGCACTGGCGGCCATCCCTGCGTTCATCGGGGTGCTGATCGCCTGGCTGTTCCGCCACGGGGGCGGCTTCCTGCTCGGTCGGCTCCTCTCCGGACTGCTCGGTCGCGCCGCCACCGCCGCTGCGGGCGGGGGTCCGCGGCCGGGCACCTCACAGGTTCAGGGCCTCGTGCTCCGGATGACGCTCGACCACGCGAGCGGCGATCTGGAAGGGGAAGTGCTGTCCGGACCGTTGGCCGGCCGGCCCCTGCGCTCGCTGTCGACGGACGAGATGCGCGCCCTTTACGCGGAATGCTCGGCTCGTTGCGAGCGCTCGCTCCGGCTGCTGGAGAGCTGGCTGGACCGCTACGGCGGCGACTGGCGCGAGCATGTGGACCCGGCGGGGCAGGGGGCCGCAGCCGCGGCCGGTCCGATGACGCGGGCGGAAGCACTGCGGGTGCTGGGGCTTGACGACGACGCGGACGTGGAGACCGTGCAGGCGGCCCATCGGCGCCTGCAGGCCCGCCTGCACCCCGATGCGGGCGGGACGGATCACCTGGCGGCGATGGTCAACGAGGCCCGCGATGTCCTGGTGGGAGGCCGGCCCCGGCACGATTGATTCGTGCGCTCGGGCGGGCCAGCGCCGGTGCCTGCCTCGTCAGCTGTCCCCAGGCAAGCGATCGTCGCGCATCACGTCCGGGAACTGGCGATGGATCGCGCGGGCGGCACGGCGTTGCGCGTGCCGCCCGCAGGCGAATGGAGAAGGTCCGCGGCGTGTCCGCCGCGGACCTTCGTCCCCGGGATCACGCGAGATCGAAGCGGTCGAGGTTCATCACCTTGTCCCAGGCGGCGACGAAGTCGTCCACGAAGCGCTGTGCGGAGTCCTCCGACCCGTACACTTCGGCAAGCGCCCGGAGCTGCGAGTTCGAGCCGAAGATGAGATCGACACGGGTGCCGGTCCACCTGAGCTCGCCGGTCGCACGATCACGCCCCTCGAACACGTCTTCGGAATCGGACGCCGCGCTCCACGCGGTGCCCAGGTCGAGCAGGTTCACGAAGAAGTCGTTGGTGAGTGCCTCCGGCCGCTCCGTGAACACGCCGTGGCCGGACTGGCCGACATTCGTGTCAAGGACGCGCATGCCGCCGACGAGTGCGGTCATCTCGGGCGCCGTCAGCCCCAGCAGCTGCGCCCGGTCGACCAACAGCTCCTCCGCCCGGACCGGATGCCGGTGCTTGAGGTAGTTCCGGAACCCGTCCGCGGACGGCTCCAGCACCGCGAAGGATTCGACGTCCGTCTGCTCCTGCGATGCGTCCGTGCGTCCCGGGGCGAACGGTACCGTCACCTCGTGGCCGCCGTTCTTCGCCGCCTGCTCGACGCCGGCGCAACCGCCGAGGACGATCACGTCCGCCAGCGACACGGCCTTGCCGTTGGCCTGCGCCTCGTTGAACGCGCGCTGCACGCCTTCGAGGACCTGGAGCACGTTCGCGAGTCGCGCCGGCTCGTTGGCCTCCCAGTCCTTCTGCGGCGCGAGACGGATGCGTGCGCCGTTCGCCCCGCCGCGGAGGTCGGAGCCGCGGAACGTCGAGGCCGAGGCCCAGGCCGTCGAGACCAGCTCGGCGACGGAGAGCCCGGAGGCCAGGATGCTGGCCTTCAGCGTGGCGATGTCCTGCTCGTTGATCGGCTGATGCGTGACGGGCGGGACGGGGTCCTGCCAGATGAGCTCCTCGGCAGGGACTTCCGGGCCGAGATAGCGCCCGCGCGGACCCATGTCGCGGTGCGTGAGCTTGAACCATGCCCGCGCGAAGGCGTCGGCGAACGCGTCCGGGTTCGCGTGGAAGTGCCTTGAAATCGGCTCGTAGATCGGGTCCATCCGCATGGCCATGTCGGCCGTGGTCATCATGGGGGCGTGGCGCTTCGACGGATCGTGGGCATCCGGCACGGCGTCCGCGCCGGCGCCGTTCTTGGGTCGCCACTGCCACGCGCCCGCGGGGCTCTTGGTCGCTTCCCACTCGTAGCCGAACAGGGTGTCGAAGTAGCTGTTGTCCCACGTGATCGGCGTCGGGGTCCACGCGCCCTCGATGCCGCTGGTGATCGCATCGCCCGCCTTGCCGCTTGCGAAGTTGCTCTTCCAGCCGAGGCCCTGCTCCTCGATCGGGGCGCCCTCGGGTTCGGGGCCGACATGGGCCGTGTCGCCGGCACCGTGGGCCTTGCCGAAGGTGTGACCGCCGGCGGTGAGCGCGACGGTCTCCTCGTCGTTCATCGCCATCCGGGCGAAGGTCTCGCGGATGTCGCGGCCGGAGGCGACCGGGTCGGGATTGCCGTTCGGGCCTTCCGGGTTGACGTAGATCAGGCCCATCTGGACGGCGCCGAGGGGATTGTCGAGCTCCCGGTCACCGGTGTAGCGCTCGTCGCCGAGCCACACGTTCTCGGAGCCCCAATCGATGTCCGCTTCCGGCTCCCAGACGTCCTCGCGCCCGCCGGCGAACCCGAACGTCTTGAACCCCATCGACTCCAGGGCGCAGTTGCCGGCCAGGATCATGAGGTCGGCCCAGGAGAGCTTCCTGCCGTACTTCCGCTTGACCGGCCAGAGCAGCATGCGCGCCTTGTCGAGGTTGCCGTTGTCGGGCCAGCTGTTGAGCGGCGCGAAGCGCTGCGTGCCGGAGCGCGCGCCGCCGCGCCCGTCGCCGATCCGGTAGGTGCCGGCGCTGTGCCACGCCATCCGGATGAAGAGCGGCCCGTAGTGGCCGTAGTCGGCGGGCCACCAGTCCTGCGACTCGGTCATCAGGTCGAAGATGTCCTGTTTGACTGCGTCGAGGTCGAGGCTCCTGAACGCCTCGGCGTAGTCGAACGCCGGGTCCATCGGGTTGGAGAGAGCTGAGTGCTGGTGGAGCACGTCGAGCTTCAACTGGTTCGGCCACCAGTCCCGGTTCGACATGCCGCCGCCGGCGGTGGATCCGCGTGCCCCGTGCATGACCGGGCATGTGCCTTCGTTCATGATGTCCTCCTTCGCAGTTCCTGCGGTTCTGATCGGTTCGGTGGATTGTGCCCTGGCGAAAGCCGGTCCGGGACCGGCACGGCCGGGCCAACGGCAAGGCGGCGCTCGATGGCGCCGTCGACGGCCACGACGGGATCGGTGGGCACTCTGTGGGGTCGAGGTGCCGGCGCCTGCCGGGCCGCGCGCGCGAGCGCGGTTGCCGCCAGGCTGCGTCCCGTATCGCGCGTTCCGGCGCCGCCCCACCGAGTCATCTGCAGGCACCCCGTTGCCGTCAGGCCGCATTCACAGGAACGAACCTATGGGTTGCGCATCATCGTGTCCAACGATAAATATTTTCTGCAATGATCGTACGCACCGAATACGAAAGAACGTCCGATGAAGCGTCTGCCCACCATGAAGCAACTCGAGTACCTGACCGCCTTGGCGGAGGCGCGACACTTCGGGCGCGCGGCGGAACGCTGTCACGTCACCCAATCGACGCTCAGCGCCGGGATTCGCGATCTCGAGTCGGTGCTTGGCACCGCAGTCGCGGAGCGTTCGAACCGGCACGTGCTGATCACGCGTGTCGGTGTCGAGATCGCCGAGCGAGCGAAGGCGCTGCTACGGGATGCCGAGGCGGTCATGGAGGTGGCCAGCGCGGGTCGCGCCCCGATGACCGGCGAGATGCACCTCGGGGTCATCCCGACGATCGGGCCATTCCTCCTGCCGCGCGTCCTACCGGGGTTGCGGGAGCGGTTTCCGGAACTGACGATCTACCTGCGAGAGGACCAGACGACCCGGGTGCTCGCCCGCCTGGAGGACGGAGAGCTGGACGCAGTGCTGATCGCACTGCCCTGCGAGACCGGGGACTTTGCCGTCGAGGAATTCCTCGAGGACGAGTTCCTGTTCGCCTGCGACCGGACCCACGCGCTCGCCGGCGCCGACGAGGTGCCGCCCGAAGCGCTCGCCGGGGAACGCCTCCTGCTGCTCGAGGACGGACACTGCCTTCGCGGCCATGCGCTTGATGTCTGCCAGATGGGCGACCGGAGGGCGCGGGCACAGTTCGAGGCGAGCAGTCTGCACACCCTGGTGCAGATGGTCGCGGCGGGCATCGGTGTCACGCTGATCCCTCGGCTCGCGGCCGATGCGGAGATCACCCGGGGCACCGGCATCTCGCTCTCGCGGCTCGGCACTCCCGCATTCCGTCAGGTCGGGCTGGCCTGGCGCCAGACGTCGTTGAACGCCGGGGAGTTCCGATTGCTCGCGCGCACGCTGCGCGAGCTCGCCGGAACGGCGTGATGTCCTCACTTCCATGCCACTTCGAAGTGCGGCCAGAAACGGCGCCTCTCCGTCCTTCGTTCCGGCCGCTAATCCTTGCCCGACCGGCCGCCGGTGGAGCTTTCCGGCATCGCCGAGCGCGGCGCTCAGGACCGACGTTTCCGCGCTGACGCGATGGCGTCGAACGTCGGTGCGTCCGAGGCATGCCACCGCGAGAAAAGCTAAATCGTGAAGGCGAAACTCCGGTCGGTTGGTCGGCGGAATCGCTAGAACTCCCGTTCCCCGCCGGTCTGTTCCATGGCCTGATATCCGCCTGCATCCAGGAATGCCTCGAAGGCCTGTCCGAATTCGGCGCCGATCACCTCGACGCAGAGCACAACGTCAAATCCCTGGTCGCCCTGAATGCGAGACCCGCCGCATCGAACAGCAGATCGCAAGCGGCACCGCCGATGATTGCGTATTGCTCCTCTTGCCCAGCGAAGTGTTCGCGAAACCTCGCGATCCCGACTTGCCGGTGCCATTTCGGCAGGAGGTGGGGCCGGGCATGCCAATGCCCATGCCGCGACGTGTTGATCGGTTGCGTCGCCTACTGCGAGGCGATCGTCTACCGGGACTCATGAAGGTGTCCGCCGATAGGCGTCGCGACGGTGAGCGACACGAACCACCAGTACGATGAGCTCATCGTCCCGCACTTCGTACATCACGCGGTAGTCACCGACGCGCATTCGCCGTAGACCGCGAAGATCGCCCTTCAGGGCAGCACCGAGATAGGGGGTCTCGGCTAGCCGGTCGATGGCCGCGACCAACCGAGTACGATCCCGCTTGGACACGCGCTTCAGCTCCCTTGCCGCGCTTCCCTTAATTCGGATCGAGAAGTTCACGCCGGACCTGATCCCAGTCCAGCACCGGATCGCCGGGATCGCGGAGCCGTTCGATGGCGACGGAGAGATCGTCGAATTCTTCGAGATAGTGCTCGACCGCGAGGCGGATGACGTCCGCCCGGCTGCGCCGGAGCTGTTGTGCGGCGGTATCAAGCGCATCGACCATCGGGTCAGGCAATCGTGCGGTCACCTGTTGGGGCATGGTAGGTCCAATGGCATGTAATCCAGATTACAGTAAATTACTACAACTCGACCCGCCAATCCACGACGCGGTTGCACGGCGTGTCGCGCCGCGTCAGGAACGACGGCAATGTCTCGGATGCCAGTTAGAGCAGGAACGCAGCCATCTGAGCCCGACGGAGAGCCCGCAGGGGGTCTTCGACAAGGGCCACTGAACGGCTCTCCGCTGATATTTGGAGCCGGCGCTCTTTGTCAGGGGTCGACAGAATTACTTCAGAGCAGCCCCAGACTCCGGCGGCGCTGGCCGTGCAACCGCGCTTTGGAACCAGCCCGATGTTCTCATAAGGGGTGGAGGAAAGAGCCCTGACGGTGTGCCGACCTTGGCCGCGCAGACCTCAGCTTGGGATCCGCTGAACTCCTGCTGAGCGGGTTTGGGCAACCCGTCCGGCCGGTCAGCCGTGGTAGCCAGTGCCGGCTGTGGTCGCGCGCCCATGAGCAAATGACCTAATGGATGCTGAACGGGAAGTAGCGTGCGTTGATCTGCTCGTAGGTGCCGTTCGCCAGGATGGCCTCAAGACCGCGATTCAAGCGTGCCAGAAGGGAGGCGTCCTCGTGGCGCACCGCAATGCCAATGCCCTCGTCCAGCCGGTATCCCTCGCCGACGAATTCGAAGCCGACGCCCTCCGGGCCCTGAAGCCAGGTGTAGGAGCCTAGGCCATCGCCGAACAGGGCATCCAGGCGACCGGCCGCGAGGTCTGCGTGTAGTTCCTGCTGGCCGGCGTAAAGCTTGATGGTCGCCGTGCGGGCCAGGTTCTCCTTGAGCCAGTCGGAGGCGATCGTGGCCCGGATCGCCCCGATGATCTTGCCCCCTGCCTCGGCTGGATCGAAGCCGGAGCCTCTGCGCACCATGAATCGGACCACGTTGCTGTAGTACCGGTCTGTGAAGCTCACCTCCAGGCGCCGCTGCTCGGTGATCGACATGCTGGCGGCGATCGCATCGAAGCTGCCGGCGCGCAGTTCCGGGATCAGCTGCTCCCAATCCTCCAGCACGATCTCGCACTCGGCGCCAAGTTCCACGCAGAGCGCCAGCGCGATGTCGACGTCGAACCCGACGATCTCCCCGGCATAGTCGATATAACTGAACGGCGGGTAATCGCCGGTCGTGGCGATCCGCAGCTTGTCCGCCGCGAGTGCCGGACAAGCCGCAAAAAGCGCCAGAACCAAAGCCGCCGCAAACGGTTTCATTGGCCTCGCCGCTCCCATCAGTCTGCGCACGTGTCTGTCGATAGTGCCGCGAAACGGACCGGAGGGCTACCGCAATGGCTGCCCCAGCCGAATGCCGTTGGCCGCGCCTCTGCAGTCCACGCGCGATCGGACCGCGCCGGGAATCGCGAGGGTGCACAGCCGGGGCGGCGGCTCCTGTTGCGGTGCAGGAAGCGGCGAGGTGGAGTCGACGCCGAGCGGCCTAAACTCCTACGGGCGATACGAAATCCGCGGCTGGCTCCCGCTTTGGGGGCATCGCCGGCCGGGGCACGGGCACGCTGACGCTCGAGCCCGAGCGCGGATCCTGGGTCGAGACCGACATCGACAGGACCATGGCCGCGGCAAGCGCCGGCATCGATCCCGTCTCCAGGTGCTGCACGCAGGTCGGATCGCGCTCTGCCAGGCAGCGGCGGAACGGGAGGGAAGTACGCCGTTCGGGCACGGGTGAGGCGATCGACGGATGCTTGCGCGTGGCAAGACTGATGACCACATTGCCGGCCAAATCCTTCGAGCAGATCGAACCGGGCGCCGCCGAACACCAGGCCGGGGAAAAGACCATGACCCGAAGCGATTCACACGGTAGTGTGCCTCCGGCGGAGGGTTGCATGTCCGAGTTGTTCCCCGGATTTGAACGGCGCGTCATCGAAGCCGGCGAGTGTCCGATCGCAGCGCGCGTCGGGGGGAGCGGCCCCCCGTTGCTGCTGCTGCACGGCTACCCCGAATCGCACCTGATGTGGCACAAGATCGCGCCCCGGCTGGCCGAGCGCTTCACCGTGGTCGCGCCCGACCTGCGCGGCTACGGCGACAGCGGGAAGCCGCCATCGGACCCGGAGCATCGCGCCTACTCGAAGCGCGCGATGGCGGCCGACCAGGTCGCGGTGATGGAGCAGCTGGGCCACGAGCGGTTTCAAGTGGTCGGCCACGACCGGGGGGCTCGGGTCACGCACCGGATGTGCCTCGACTGGCCGGACCGCGTCCAACGCGCCGCCGTCCTCGACATCGTCCCGACCTCGCACGTCTTCGAATCGGCCGACCAGCGCATTGCGCGCCGCTACTACCACTGGTTCTTTCTCAGCCAGCCGGCACCGTTGCCGGAGCGACTGATCGGGAACGAGCCGGAGTTCTATCTCGACACCAAGCTCGCGAGTTGGGGGCAGGGGACCGCTTGGATGCCGGCGGCGGTGCGCGCCGAGTACCTCCGGTGCTTCGCCGATCCCGAGACGATCCGCGCGACCTGCGAGGACTACCGGGCCGGGGCCACGATCGACCTCGCCGACCATGCGGCCGACCGGGACCAGCGGATCCGCTGCCCGCTCCTCGTGCTGTGGGGCGCACGCGCCGTCGTCCACGAACTCTATGATGCGCTGGCGGTGTGGCGGGAATGGGCCGACGATGTCGCCGGGGAACCCATCGACTGCGGGCACTACCTGCCCGAGGAAGCGCCTGACGAGACTCTCCGGGCATTGTCAGGCTTTCTGAGCGAGTTGTCCGATTAGCGAGCACCATCACGAGGATTCGCCCGAGACTCCGGGGGAGGCGCGGCGGCGGCCTGGGCTGACGGCCCGCCTGCGGACGTACCTGCTCGCCGGCATCGTGGTGACGGCGCCGATCGGCATCACGATCTACCTGGCCGTCCTCTTCGTCCAGCTCGTCGACGACCAGATGCGCGGTCTGGTGCCGGCCCAGTACGATCCGAACACGTACCTCCCGTTCGACATTCCGGGCCTCGGCGTGCTGGCCCTCCTGCTGATGCTGCTGGTCGTCGGCTTCTTCGCCGCCGGCCTCATCGGCCGCATGGTGTTTCGCCTGGGCGAAAGCCTGATCGACCGGGTGCCGGTGGTGCGGAGCGTGTACGGCGCCCTCAAGCAGATCTTCGAGACGGTGTTCGCCGACTCGTCGTCATCCTTCCGTGAGGTGGTGCTGGTGGAGTACCCGCGTCGTGGTCTCTGGGCCGTGGGTTTCATCACGGGCCGCACCAGGGGCGAAGTGCGGGACCGGATCGATCGCGACCTCGTGAACGTCTTTCTGCCGACGACGCCCAATCCCACCTCGGGCTTCCTGCTGTTCGTGCCGCGCGAGGATCTGGTGCATCTCGACATGTCGGTCGAGGAGGGCATCAAGATGGTGATCTCGGCAGGAATTGTCACACCACCTCGAGCGGCTGCCGGAGACAACGGCGAGGATCCGCCTACCGCCCGGTCGTGAACACGCCGTCCGGAAACCGGCGTGATCCGGAAGCCGGCGTCCTTCTCCGCAAGCTCCGGTTTCGCTGCGGGACGCTGGGCATGCGGGAGCTAACGGTGCTGATGTCGGGCTTCTTCGCCGCCGAAGGCGAAACGATGGCCGTCACCGAGCTTCGCCTGCTCGAGCGCCTGCTCGACACGCAAACCGATCCGGATCTGATGGCTTGCCTGCTGGGCGCGCAGGCCTGGCCGAGCTGGGCGGCACCGGTGTCCACGCGCATCGATTCCTACGTGCAGTCCCGCCGGCCTGGGCTGTGACGGGGTCCTTTCTGGACCGGCTGGCGTCCGGCCGGGAACTGGCGCCGATTCACGGCATGCCCGAGGGCTACGCGGCCCTGAAGGTGGCCGAGGCGGCACCGGTCCGCGCTGATGCGGCCCCGATTCTCTGGGTGCTGCGCGACGATCGGCACATGGCGACGACGGAGGCGGTGCTCCGCACGCTCAGGCCCGAAATCCATGTGGCGGCGTTCCCGGCTTGGGACTGCCTGCCGTACGACCGGGTATCGCCAAACCCGGGCGTATCGGGGCACCGGCTCGCAACGTTCGTGCGCCTGGCGGATACCGCGCCGGACATCGTGCTTACGACGGTCAACGCCGTCACCCAGCGCGTGCCCCCGCGCGTCCGGTTCCTGGACGCGCGGCTCCGGATTGCGGTCGGTTCCGTCGCGCGCCACGACGTCCTGATCGAGCGCCTCACGGGCTGGGGGTACCGGCGGACGGGCACCGTCATGGAGCCGGGCGAGTTCTCGGCCCGCGGCTCGCTCGTCGACGTGTTTCCCGCCGGGAGCGACCATCCGGCGCGGATCGACTTCTTCGGAGACGACGTCGAGAGCGTTCGCGTGTTCGACCCCATGTCGCAGCGGACGTCCGGAGGGCTGGACGCGCTCGAGATCCTGCCGTTCTCGGAGGTGCCGTTCGACCGGGAAGGTCAGGACCGATTCCGTGACGGGTACCGGCGGACCTTCGGCGCGGTGCGTGACGATGATCCGCTGTTCGAGGCAGTGTCCGGCGGGGTGCCGTACCCGGGGATGGAGCACTGGCTGCCGCTGTTTCACGAGACGATGGAAACGTTGCTCGACCATGTGCAGCCCGGAGCGGTGCTCGTCGAGCAGGATTTCCCGGATCGGGTGGCGGAACGCTGGGAGCTGATCGGCGAGTACGCGACCGCGCGGCGCGCGGGGGCCCGCCCGTCTGCCGGGACGCCAACCTACAAGCCCCTTGATCCCGAACGGCTGTACCTCCCGCCCGAGGAACTGCGGGCGCGCATTGCGGAATGCCCGAACGGCGTCCTGATCCCCTTCGCCGGTCCTCCGCAGACGGTGGACCTCGGCGGTACGGCGGGCAGGAACTTCGCGGGCGAGGGACACCGGGGGCCGGACGCCGTGTTCGAGGCCGTCTCGGCCTTCGCGCTGGAACAGCGCCTGGCCGGGCGGGTCGTGGCGATCAGCTGCCAGAGCCCGGCCTCGCGCTCCCGCCTGGTCCCGCTGCTGCGCCGCCACGGATTGCCGGGCGCGAGTACCGCCCGGTCCTGGAGCGAGGTCGTTGCCGCGGCTCCGGCCGAGGTGCCCGTGATGGTCGGGCCCTTTCGAAGCGGGTTCGGCTCTGCCGACACGGTCGTCATCACCGAGGACGACGTGTTCGGACCGCGGGCGCACCGGCCGGCAGCCCCGCGGCGCCAGGCCGACGAGGCGCTGCGTCTCGCGACGGCGCTCACCGAGGGGGACTTCCTCGTGCATGTCGACCACGGGATCGGTCGCTACGAGGGACTCGAAACCGTGGATGCCGACGGAGCCCCGCATGATTGCCTGCGCCTCGTCTATCGCGGCGGCGACCGGCTGTTCGTGCCGGTCGAGGTCATCGATCTCGTGTCGCGCTACGGCAACGCGGAAAGCGAGCGGGTGCCAACGCTCGACAGGCTCGGCGGTTCGGGCTGGGCGTTGCGGCGCGAGCGTGTCAAGCGGCGGGTCGCGGAGATGGCGCACGACCTGATCAGGCTGGCGGCAGAGCGGAGCGAGCGCCGGGTTTCCGCCATCCGTGCGGACGACGACAGCTACGCCGCGTTCTGCGCGGCATTTCCCCACGACGAGACCGACGATCAGCTGGAGACCATCCGGGAGATCGAGGCCGATCTGGCGAGCGAGCGGCCGATGGACCGGCTGGTCTGTGGCGACGTGGGCTTCGGCAAGACCGAGGTGGCGCTGCGGGCTGCCCGCGCCGTCGCCGGCACCGGCCAGCAGGTCGCGGTCGTGGTGCCGACCACGCTCCTCGCGCGGCAGCACTACGAGACCTTCCGCTCGCGCTTCGAGGGGACCGGCATCTCGGTCGGGCAGCTCTCCCGGCTGACCCCGCCGGCCCGCCGGAACGAGGTGCGCCGCGACCTCGCGAACGGGTCGCTCGCGGTCGTCGTGGGCACCCATGCTCTGCTTGCCGACCGGATTCGCTTCGCGGATCTGGGGCTCCTCGTGGTCGACGAGGAGCAGCATTTCGGCGTGGCGCAGAAGGAGCGCCTGAAGACGCTGCGCGCGCAGGTCCACGTCCTCACGCTGACGGCGACCCCGATTCCCCGGACACTCCACATGGCCCTGACCGGGGTGCGCGACCTCAGCCTGATTTCCACGCCGCCGGTCGACCGTCTGGCGATCCGGACCTACGTGACGCCCTTCGATCCGGTGGTCATCGGCGAGGCGATCCGCCGGGAGCGAGGGCGCGGCGGGCAGGTCTTCTGCGTGGTGCCCCGCATCCGGATGCTCGATGCGGCCGTGCGGGAACTCCAGCAGCTCGCGCCCGACGCGGCCGTCGCGACTGCGCATGGACGCATGGGAACAGCCGCACTCGAGGAGGTGATGACCGCCTTCTATGACCAGCGGACAGACATCCTGGTATCCACGTCGATCATCGAATCAGGGCTCGACATCGCCGGCGCCAACACGCTGATCGTGTTGCACGCCGATCGGTTCGGACTGTCGCAGCTCTACCAGCTGCGCGGCCGCATCGGCCGGCGTCACACCCGGGGGTACGCCTACTTCACGCTCGCTGCCGGGCAGGCCATGACGGAGAACGCGACGAAGCGCCTCCAGGTGCTCCAGGGGCTGGACGGCTTGGGTGCGGGCTTCACGCTCGCGAGCCACGACCTCGATATCCGCGGCGCCGGCAACCTGCTGGGGGCGGATCAATCGGGGCACATTCGCGAGGTCGGGGTCGAGCTCTACCAGCAGCTGCTTCGGGAGGCGGTCGAGGGACTGCGGTCGGGGACTGCGGAGGATGCGGACATGGATGGCTGGGCTCCGCAGGTCCGGATTCGCGTACCGAGCCGGCTCCCCGACGACTACGTCGCCGACCTCGGAGTCCGCCTGACGTTGTACCGCCGGCTGGCGGCCCTGAAGAATGACGACGAGCTGGCTGCCTTCGGCGACGAGCTGGAGGACCGTTTCGGTCCGCTCCCCGAGGACGTCCGAAACCTGCTGCGGGTGATGGCGATCCGGCTCCGTTGCCGGGCGGCCGGGATTGAGCGTCTGACGGCGGGCGGCGCCGGGCTCAGCGTGACGTTCCGCCCGGGTCGGGTCGCCGATCCGGAAGCGTTGCTCGGCTGGATGCACCGCACGGACGGTGCCGCGATGCTCGATCAGGCGTCGATCCGGGTTCGGGCGGAGTGGATCGGGACGAAGCAGATTCTGCGTGGGACGTTCGGGATCGCCGACGAAATCGCCCGCCTCGCCGATGGCGGCGAGGCGGGCGAGGACAAGGTCGCCTAGCGACGGTGTCAGGTGATGTGGGCGCCGATCGTTTCGACGTAGACCGCGTACAGCGACTGGCTGCCGGTCATGAAGAGACGGTTGCGCTTGGTGCCGCCGAAGCAGACGTTCGAGCAGATCTCGGGCAGGCGGATCTGGCCGATCCGGTCGCCGTTCGGAGCGAAGATGTGCACCCCGTCGTAGCCGTCACCGACCCAGCCGGCGCTGGCCCAGATGTTGCCGTCCTCGTCGCAGCGGATGCCGTCGGCGAAGCCGGTCTTGCCGTCGAGTTCCATGCTGGCGAACTGGCGCGGGTTCTTCAGGCTGGCGCCGTCGATGTCCCAGACCATGATGTTCGGCGAGGCTTCCGGGTAGTGGCTTGCCCCGGTGTCGGCAGCGTAGAGCTTGGTGTAGTCGTTGCTGAAGCAGAGCCCGTTCGGCTTGAACGGTTCGTCCGCAACCTTCGCCACCGCGCCGGTCTGAGCGTCGATCCGGTAGATCGCCTCCTTCTGGATCGGCTGCGGGCTGCCGGTGTTGAGCCGGTGGCCCTCGTAGTTCATCAGTGAACCGTAGCCCGGGTCCGTGAACCAGATCGAGCCGTCGTCCGGATGCACGACTGCGTCGTTCGGCGCGTTGAACTCCTTGCCGTTGGCCTCGTTGGCGAGCACGGTGATGGAACCGTCGTACTCGTAGCGCACCACCCGGCGGTTGCCGTGTTCGCAGGCGATCTGCCGGCCGCTGTAGTCGAAGGTGTTCCCGTTGGAGTTGCCCGAGGGGTAACGGAACTGCCGCGAGACGTGGCCGTCCTCCTCGATCCACCGGAGCTGCTCGTTGCTGGGGATGTCACTCCAGAGGAGGTAACGCCCGACCCCGTTCCAGGCCGGGCCCTCGGCCCAGAAGGTTCCGCGGTGTAGACGCAGGATCGGCGTGTTGCCGAGCTTGTAACGGAACCGGCCATCCAGGGGGACGACGTCCGGTTCGGGGTACCGGACCGGTTCGGCATCGGGACCGAAGTTGCGGGCAAAGGCCTCTGGGGCCATCGCCGTAACCGCGGCGACACCGGCGGCGGCGGACAGCACCCCGCGGCGGGTGGCCTCGTGGGCGCGGGACTTGCGTTCCTTGGGGGCTTCGTCGTCCCGCTGCTTCGATGCAGTGAGATCGATGAACCGATGGAGTTGTGGACTAGGCATGTGTTTCCTCCTGTGCCCGAGGGTGCGGTTCCGGGAACCGCAGGTCGGCGATACGTTCCTCCGGACGCCACGGGCGCACCGCCCGCGCCGCCACGGCGGAAGTTCCTCTCCCTCAACGGATGATACAGACCGCGCAAGTCATGTTGGAAGCGGCACCGGGAGCGCCCGCCCGAGGCAGCGCGAACGGTCGGGCCGGAGCGATGGCGGAATGTGCCGGAACGAGCTAGGCGCGCTGCTCCGCCCGGGCCAGGATGACCGCGAACACATTGCGGAATACCTGCGGTTCCTGGGCGCCGGCAACGGCGAGCTTGCCGTCAATCACGAAATGGGGGACGCCGCTTGCGCCCGCCTCCCGGGCGTGGGCGTCGCTCTCCATCACCTCGGCATGGTCGGCATCGCTCAGGAGGAACTGTTCGGTCGCCGCCCGGTCCAGCCCCGCCTCGTCGGCGACCTCGGTCAGCACCTCGAGCGACCCGATGTCGCGGCCCTCGAGGAAATAGGCCGTGAAGAGGCGCTCCACCACTTCGTTCTGCCGGCCGGCCCGTCCCGCGTACGCGAGCAGCCGATGCGAATTCAGGGTGTTCGGGGTCCGGCGGATGCGATCGAAGTCGATCTCAAGGCCGGAGTTCCGGGCGACGTTGGCGATGTTCTGGTAGATGGCCCGGCCGCGCTCGGCGCCCCCGAACTTGAGCGCGATGTAGCGTTTCCGGCTCATCCCGCCGGGCGGCATGTCCGGATTGAGCTGGAATGGATGCCAGCGCAC
The DNA here is from genome assembly GCA_022825235.1 of Alphaproteobacteria bacterium. Lineage (GTDB taxonomy): Bacteria > Pseudomonadota > Alphaproteobacteria > TMED109 > TMED109 > VXPW01. The sequence continues at coordinate 23,859 of JAJDYI010000021.1, forward strand.
GTCTGCGGTGACGGCCGGTCCCGCCGAGGACAGCGCCGCCTCGAGGCGGCGCTTGCCGATATAGCACCACGGGCAAATGGTGTCCGACAGGATGTCAACGGTCACGCGCATGGGCACCTCGGCGGTGCAGCATAGTCGTTTGGAGGCAGGGAAGCATTGCAGACCCGACCTCAAGCGGGCCCGGAAGAGTCCATCTACGCCCACGCCCGCCGTTTTGTCCTGGTTCGGAATTCATCCATCCCGCTACCCGCCGGCCCTCCCGCCGCAAGGCATTTTCAACCAGGGCAGTCGAGGCGGGGCGTTCGCAGGCCAGATTACGCTTCAATATGGACACATTATGGGGAGGCGGATCGATGAAGACCATCGGTGCGGCGAAATTCAAGGAGCAATGCCTGGCCCTGCTGGACGCCCTCGGCAGTGACGGCCTAGTCATCACCAAGCGCGGAAAGCCGGTCGCGCACCTGCTTCCCTATGAGCGGCGGCATGCCGAACTCATCGGCAGCCTCGGCCACAAAGTGAAGGTCCGGGGCGATATCTTCAGCACGGGGCTCGAATGGGAAGCCGGTGCTGAATCTTGACACTCATATCCTCGTTTTCGCGCTCTCTGGCGGGCTCCGGCCTGCCGAGAGCGCCTTGCTGGAGCGGAACGGCTGGTCGATTTCGGCCATCGTGCTGTGGGAGCTTGCAAAGCTGGTCCAGCTCGGCGGCTGGAGATGGATCTCGACGACCGCGAGGTCGCGCGCGCACTCGCCGGACTGCACGTCTGGCCCGTCGAGATCGCCATAGCAAGGGCCTCGGTCCGCCTTGATTTCCGCGCCGAGCCGGCCGACGAGATCATTGCGGCGACCAGCGCCGTGCATAACGTTCCCCTGCTTACCCGCGACCGGGTAATCGGACAGTCGGAGCTCGTTCCGCGGGCCCTGCCCGCGGAGTGACATTCGCGCGCGCCGCCGGGCGCTCGGTCTGCGTCCCGCCCCGCTTCAGATAGTCCGTCATCCCGCGTTCCGCCAGCGGTACGCCGGGGAAGGGCTCGGCGGCATCGCGCGGGTCCAAGCGGAAACTGGCGACCGCCATGGAGCGCATGCAACCATCGGGGCGCTGCAGCCGCGGCGCCGGTTGCTGGGGACGAAGCTGTTCGGGTGCCGGGGGTGATCGCGGAGGCACAGGCCGCAGCCGGGGGTGTTACGGGCGGTCTGGCGACGGCGCAGGCCATCGGCGAGGGCCGCCTGTGCGGCCGCGCATGCGCCTCGATCGCCTTCATCGTGGCGTCGGGCAGCGGGTTCCGCGATGCGCTGAGCGCGTCGGGCGCGGTCAGGGATGCGAAGCGGGTAGTTGCTCCTCTTGCGCTTGTCGCACCGGGGCTTGGCCTGTCCCCGGCTGGGCACCATCTGGTGTTCGAGGATCTTCTCGATGAGGCCGGTGAGGGCTGGACTGAGAGGCAGCCGCGCGACCTCTCCGAGGCCAGCGTCGAGATTCACAGTGGAGCGATCAGTGCGGCGCAGGGGATTCTCGCTTCGGCTAGGCACTGACGGGGATCGCACGCGTCGGAGATGAAGACTTGGATGGGTCATCGAGCGTGGCGTACAGTGGTTGACACCCTGGCACCGAAAGGGACGACGTCATGACGGATTGGGGGACGTGTTCGGCGGTGGAGCGGAATCCCCGCAAGATCAGCGGAGCCGGGGCCTTCACAGGAACAAGGGTACCGGTCTATGCGCTGTTCGAGAACCTGGAGCGCGGTTCCTCGGTGAAGCAGTTCCCGGAATGGTATCCCGAAGTACGGGAATGGCAGGTGGCGGCGGTTCTCAATCACGAAGCGGAAAGTCTCAAAGCACCCGCGCGACCGTGAGAATTCTGTTCGACCACGGAACCCCGGAATAGCGGCTCAGTTTGAAATGGATCCGCGTCCAGCCGGCCGGTCGAGCCGGTCCGGGCGGGCTACAGGGAGGCCAGGCGCTCGAACGTGTCCGGGTACTTCTGCGCCATGAGGATGAGGGCAGCGGCCGATTCAGGGGGTCAAGACCGGCCCTGCTCCCAGCGCTCCACCGTGCGGACGGGCACTCGGATCATGTGCGCGAAGACCGCCCTGGAAACGTCCAGGCGGTCGCGGATGCCGCGGATGGCCTCTGGCGTGAGCTCCGGAAGCGGCCGCGGTTCGACGCGCACGGTCTTCAGGGTGCGCTTGCCGGCGCGGTGCTCGCGGACTTCGCGCAAGCCCTCAAGGACCTCGGCGGCGATGTTGCGTTCAGTCATTTTCGATTGCCTCCACGGCCCAGCGCCACGCGTCACGCTCGGCGGCGGTCAGGTCGTCCTTCGCGCCCTTGGCGTACACGGTGAGCAGGCAAATGTGCTCCTCCTTCGCCAGCCAGTAGTAGATGACCCGGCTCCCACCGCGCTTTCCGCGACCGGGCGTGGCTTGAATTGGAGCAGCGCCGACGTCGCGTTTAAGGTGATTCGTAGCGCTTGGTGAGCCGGAGGCGGGTTGCTGCAGGCCGGCAAGCAGCCGAACAACATCTGAAACGCCGACCGCGGTTCCACCCAAACCGGTTGCGCTATAGCTGATCAATGTGGGGCTGGTTTGAAGACCTCAGGGTTTGGCCCATGATGGTACTCGTGCCGCGGGAAAGGGATGGCATGGGACGACTGGAGGACTTTCGGTTCCTGACGGGTCGCGGCCGTTTCGTCGACGACGTGGCCCGCGGGACGGCAGCGGAAGCGGTCGTACTGCGTGCACCCCATGCCCACGCGTTGATCCGCTCCATTGACGCCGGCCGTGCCAAGAGCATGCCGGGCGTACTCGCCGTGCTGGTGGAGAGCGACCTAGGCCTCGCGCCCATCCCCTGCATCACGCCGTTGGATGCAACTGATCGGCTCGTGATTCCCCCCCGCCGCGTGCTGGCGCGGGAGCGCGTGCGCCACGTGGGTGAGGCGGTCGCGTTCGTGGTGGCCGAAACGCTTCGGCAAGCCCTGGACGCCGCCGAGGCGATCGAGGTCGACTACGAACCGCTGCCCGTGGTGACCGACGGTGCGCAGGCGCTGGCGTCGCCCGCGCCGCAGCTGTGGGACGAGGCGCCGGGCAACCTCGCGTTCTGGTTCGAGCGGGGCGACCGGGAGGCCGCGGAAGCTGCGATCGACGGCGCCGCGCACGTCATCGCGCTTGACCTGATGAACCAGCGGGTAGCCGCGGTCCCGTTGGAACCTCGGGCAGGACTCGCCCAGCATGACGCAGACTCCGGGAAATCCCTGCTCACGTTTACCGGCCAGGGCCTGCACCCGATCCGCAGCCAGCTGGCCACGGTGTTCGGCGAACCGGTAGACCGATTCGACCTGACGGCGCCCGATGTCGGCGGCGGGTTCGGGTGCAAAAACTATCTCTATCCCGAGTGGCCCCTCCTCATCTTGGCGGCCCGACGGCTCCGGCGGCCGGTCCACTGGGCGGCACAGCGCTCCGAGGAAATCGCGGCCGGCACGCACGGTCGGGATTTCCGGGCGCGGGCGCGCCTTGCCTTGGACGGAAGCGGGCGGTTCCGTGCCCTCGACGTGCGTGCCGTCGCCAATCTCGGCGCCGGCCTGTCCACGTCCGGGCCCCACAGCTCCACGCTGGCGCCGGCCACAGCGCTGGGCGGCGTCTACGCCATTCCCCACGTTTATCTCGAAACCCGCGGCGCGTTCACGAATTGCGCACCGATCGACGCCTACCGCGGGGCGGGCAAGCCGGAGGCGAATTACATCGTCGAGCGCCTCGTCGACAAGGCGGCCCGGGAGCTCGGCGTCGACCCGGCCGAGTTCCGTCAACGGAACGTCATCCGGAACTTCCCGTACCGGACGTCCCTCGGGCAGACCATCGATACCGGGAACTTCGCGGCGAACATCGAGGGAGCAATGCTCCGTGCCGACCGGGAGGGCTTCGCCCGGCGCCGGGCCGCCTCTGAACAGGCGGGCAAGCTCCGGGGCTTCGGTATCGCCTGTTTCCTGGAGACCTCGCGGGGTCCTGACCGGGAAGGCGCCGAGGTGCGGGTCGGGGCGGACGGCACCGTGGAGCTCCGGCTGGGCACGGACTCGACCGGCCAGGGACATGAAACGGTGCTCCCGCGGCTCGCGGCCGAACGGCTCGGTATCGCCGTGGAGGCCGTCCGCTACGTGCAGGCGGACACGCGCCGCACCCGCGTCGGCGAGGGCCACGGCGGCGCCCGGACCCTGCACATGGGGGGCGCAGCACTGTGCCTGGCGATCGATACGGTCCTCGGCCGGGCCCGCAAGGAGGCGGCACGCCTCCTCCAGGCGAATGCTGCTGACCTCGAGTACGCGGGGGGCTTCTTTGCAGTCCGCGGTACCCAGCGGCGGATCAGCCTTTTCGAAATCGCCGGCGACGTCGACGTGGGTGCATTCGAACTGGTTGAGGGTGCGGAGATCACGTTCCCGTCGGGCTGCCATGCAGCCGAAGTGGAAGTGGACCGGGAAACCGGCGAGGTGACGCTTGCGCAATATTCGGGCGTCGACGACTACGGCCGGCGCCTCGATACCCAGCTGACGCTAGGGCAGGTAGTCGGCGGGCTTGCCCAGGGGGCGGGGCAGGCCCTGCGCGAGGCGATCGCCTACGATCCCGGCACCGGTCAGCTGATGTCCGGCAGCCTGATGGACTACACGCTGCCTCGGGCAGGGGATCTGCCGGATTTCTCCATCGCGTTCCTGGAGACCCCGACGAAGCGGAATCCCCTTGGTGTGAAGGGAGCGGGACAGGCTGGCGCGATTGCAGCTCCGGCAACGATCATGAACGCTCTGATCGACGCCCTCGCCCCCTTGGGGATCGACGACGTGCCGATGCCTGCCACCGGTCATGAGGTCTGGCAGGCGATGCGGCGGGCCGGAGTGGCGAATTAAGTGGGGGTCTGCTGCCCAGTGGGCTCGGACCGCGTTGGTGCGATCCTTCGCGCTTCTTGGGCGGCTCCCTGTAGTTTGAGAGGTTCCCTGGGCCTCTTGCCGTCCATGGAATGTCCTGCAGACGCCCGCCGACAGCCGCGTCATTCTGATCAGTGTGGAGCCAGCCAACCGGCTGACAGGGGATCCACGTCCCAAGGAACCGGCAAGCCGAGCACAGCTGCCACGGCGCTTTCACGAGCACGGGGCATGGCGAATGCAGAGCTGCCGGGTTTGGGAGCCGCGACGTGGAGGGCTATCGCTACATGCCAGAGATCGGCGCCCGGCCCGTTGCCCGTGTCGAGCACTGTCGCGAACTCGAGCGCAGCCTGGTTTCCCTCAGACTGCATGACGGCAGGTTGGCAAAACCATCCAGCCGTCGGGCCAGTGCCGCCGCGTCCAGTTCATTGAAGGTGATCGCCGTCAAGGTCGAGGTGGTGACGCAGGCGCCACTCGCTCGCCGCGCTACATCAGGATGGGGTCAGGAGAACCGAGACCCGAAACTGGAGAGATGCGGAGCGTTCCAAGAAGGCCGCAGCCGGGTACGAGACGGTCAAACAAAGCCGAGGGGCGCTGGAACCGAAATCGTTCGGTCGGGATCGAGGCTGCCAGGCATATGCGTCGAACGGGAAGAATTACGATTTTATTATGTATAAGTTACGAATAATGCTACTTTGCATTTGTGATGTACCCTTCTTCCGCACCACGAGCCCGCGACGTGATCGCAAACCTTGCCGCCCGTGGCCGCTATCACTTTAGTTCGTCCGAGCTTCGCTCGGCGCTCGGGGTCACCGCGGTGGCGGCACGCCAGGCGCTGAGTCGGCTTGCGGCGAAGGGGGAGATCGCAAGTCCCGCACGAGGGTTCTACGTCATCGTGCCCCCGGAGTACAGGCGGCTCGGTTGCCTGCCGGCAGATCAGTTCATTCCAGCGATGATGGAGCACCGGAACACCCGCTACTACGTAGGGCTCCTTTCTGCCGCACAGCACCACGGTGCGGCTCACCATCGACCGCAAGAGTTCCAGGTAGTTGTGGAGAGGAACCGGCCGGCGATTGTCTGCGGCACCGTTGGCGTGGCTTTCATTGCGCGTCGGAACCTCACCGCCGTGCCGGTCGAGAGGTTCAATAATCCGCGCGGCACGGTTGTGGTCTCGACCGTCGAGGCGACGGTGGTCGATCTCGTCGGGTACATGCGTCGCGCCGGAGGCGTGGACCGGGTGGCAGGGGTGCTTTCCGAACTCGGCGAAGACGTGGAACCCGCGCGTCTCGTCGAGGCTGCGCAGTCCGCACCGGTCGTCTGGGCGCAGCGGCTGGGCTACCTCCTGGAGCATGTCGGGGCTGGAGACCGGGCGGTGCTGCTCAAGGCGCATGTGCGACATCGCGCGCGTAACTTCACGCGGTTGCTGCCCGGAGTGAGCGCCGAACGTGCGCCGCGGTCGAAGGCGTGGCGGGTTCTCGTGAACACGAGCATCGAGGTGGACGCGTGATTCCGCGCGATTACGTAACCGAGTGGCGGCAGTGGGCGCCGTGGAACGAGGACTTTCAGGTCGAGCAGGACCTCATCATCAGCCGTGCCCTGGTCGAAATCTTCTCTGATGCGACACTCGCCGGGGCGCTCGCGTTCCGGGGAGGTACGGCGCTCTACAAGCTCTACCTGACGCCGCCCGCTCGTTACTCCGAGGACATCGATCTGGTCCAGGTCGAGCCTGGGCCCGCGGGTCCGATGATGGATGCCTTGCGGAACGTGCTTGATCCATGGCTGGGAGAAGCGCAATGGAAGCAGTCGCAAGGCCGGGTGACGTTCAGCTATCGGTTTCTGTCCGAAGTTACGCCTACGATGCGTCTGCGCCTCAAGGTCGAGATCAATACCCGCGAGCATATGGCAGTGTTCGGCTTCACGAGACGCACCTTCTCGGTCGAGTCACGGTGGTATTCCGGGCAGGCCGACATCACGACTTTCGCATTCGACGAACTACTGGCTACGAAGCTGCGAGCGCTGTACCAGCGCCGCAAGGGGCGGGATCTGATTGATCTGGCGATAGGGCTCGCCGACGAGCGAAGCAATGCGAGGCGGATCGTGATGGCGTTCCAGGCGTACATGGAACGCGAGGGTGCTGCGGTGACGCGCGCGATGTTCGAGCGAAACCTTGCGGGCAAGGTCGGTGATGCGCAGTTCAATGCCGGCATGGGTGCGCTGCTCCGGCCGGGCTTCGAGTGGCGGTCGGAGGCGGCGGCACGGACGGTGTCCGAGCGTCTGATCCAGATCCTTCCGGGCGAGCCGTGGAAGAGACAGACGCAGGAATGAGCGCGGCGAGAAGCGGGAACGCGATCATGGTAGCGGCGGCGACAGGCTAGGCGAAGGCAGGCGGGTGAGGCCACCCAGTCGGCTGGCCAGTACCACCGCGCCAAGTTCGTAGAAGGTGAAAGCCGTTGACACCGACGTCTCAACGTAGGCGACGCTCACTCGCCTCGCTCGTCGAGAAACCGCGCCAGTGCGCCGGGCCGAATCGCCACCGGGCGGAACGATCGCGTCGAGCGTGCTGGCGCCATAAGGGCTTTGCTGCGCTCAAGATGCTCCAGCTGATCCGCCGGCGTCGGCCTAGCCCGGATCTTGCACCAATGGGGGTGTACATGGGGCGGTAAGCGTGGTATAGGTAAGGTATTCCGACACTTACCGAACAGCACGAGACCGCCCCATGCAACCAGAGTGTATCCCGGCCCAGCTGGCATTTGAAGGT
>JAJDYI010000086.1 GCA_022825235.1 Alphaproteobacteria bacterium
CTATGATACCGATATAATCGCCATTGTCAATATACCATCCGCTATCTACATGGCTACAGTCATCCGCGCGAATGGCCACGCAAACCCCGCCAGCACAAGCACTTGGCTCGATCATCCGGTGGCAATCAGGGGGAACTTCAGTCTAGGCTTCGTGGTGGTTCGTGCGGTTCTCACCCGACGAGCAGATGTCCGGAAGTCACGTCCAGGCGTTTGGTGGGGCTAGGCCTCCCGGTAGCGGACCAACCGCAGGTTTCCGCCATCGTCCCTTGCAATGATGGCGTGCCGGCCGGACGTGCGTTCAGGACTGCGGTGCTCCGGCTTGCTCCTGCGCACCGAGAAGGAGGCGTTTCCTGATGCCGGGCGCTGCGCTAGTCGATGTCTGGTACCACTGCCTCGAGACCTCCGGTATCGGCGGAAGTGCTTTCAAGGTGGCTGGCGACGTCCCGCAGGATGCCGGCGAGTGCATGCTGCGCCTGGTCGTCGTCGGATCCGGCCGGGAGATAGACGGTGACCGCCAGCAGGCCCGGGGTTCGCCTGCCATCCCCCGACTTCGTGGATCCTGAAATCAGAACGTCATACTTGTCTGTCGGGTGTCCAGTATCGGATTGGCACTGAACATCGACGTACCCGATCTCGAATTCGTGCATACCGACCCTCCCTCCGTTTGATCTGGCACCCTAGCACGATGAGGGCCAGCATCACCTATCGAACGTAGTATCGCGATCTGAGAGGACGCAGGTGGCTGCGCACCTGCGATGAAGTATCGGCGGCGGGTTGCTACGTATCAAGAATCCCGCGATCGCGATCATGGCGTCACCGGTGACGATCGTTTGTGCCCGCGGTGCAGCCCGAGCGCGCTGGCGCGCACATGCGGTCCGAAATGTCAGCGCTGCCAGGGTGTTGACGAATTGCGAGAGCGTTGCACGTCAGGCCAGGATCGGTGATAGGTCGGATCGGGATTGCGTCTTTTTTGCGCCCGGCGAGCGGAACCGCCAAAGCGCGCGCAAACATACCGGCACTGGGGGATGCCTTGGCGCTTACAACCTGAGGACCGGCACTCGCTGCCGGGTATTCGCCGTACGTCCTCGAAGCGAGGCCTCGTAAATCCGGGTGTCGCCTTGCCTCGCAAACGCAGGTGCCGTTCGGCACGTTTCACGGTCGAACACAGGCTGCGCGAACATCGCAGGAAGCTTCGGCTTCACGGTGGCGGCCCGGCAGCGTTCAGTCCGCCCGCTCCGCATGTTCGCAACAGCACGCACGGACAGACGGATCGAGTAAAGACTCAAGCGGCTCTAGCGAGCCGCTTCACGCTCTTCTTGATGGCGGATCCGTTGTCCCGATTGGCAACCTCAAGCTCGAATTGGGACTGGAGATTGAGCCAGAACGACCCGGATACGCCGAAGGCCCGCTCGAGTCTGAGTGCGGCATCAGCCGTGATTCCGCGCCGGCCGCGCACGATGTCGCTTATGCGGTTCTGTGGAATGCCGAGTGCCTTCGACCAGCCGTTGGCGCTGAGTTCGTACGGCTCCATGAAGTCCTCGCGGAGGGTCACGCCCGGGTGTATGGGTCCGATCATCGGTGATAGTCCGTTATCTCTACGTTGGTGGGGCTGACCGCTCGAACACGGTGCTGTACAGCTTCACGGCGCGTCAGCGTCGAAGTCCCGGTTGTCACGCTGGCCGGTAGCGTTCGACCGCGACTTCGTCCGCCCGCGCCCGCATCCGGGCAGCGTCGTGCCAGGCCTGCATCCGCAGGAGCAGGTCCATACTGACATCGAATGCTTTCTCGATACGCAGGGCCATTTCCGGGGACAGCGCGGCGCTGCCATTCAGCAGGGCGGACAATGTCGCCCGGCGCACATCGAGGACCTCTGCTGCCTGTGTCACGTTAAGGCCTAGTGGCTCGATTACCTCCGAGCGGAGGAAGGCGCCGGGATGCGTCGGCGTCATGGTCACCTTGATGCCTTCAGTCTCCATCAGTGGTAATCCTCCAGGTTCAGGCGCGTGATCGAGCCATCCTCCTCCTCGAAGGTGATCCGCCAGTTGCCCGAAGCGGCCACGCTCCAGACCCGCCGGCGCTCGCCCGACAGGCGATGTACGCGCCAGCCGGGTGGTGCGTCGGTGATGAAACTGTCCATGCGGTCGGCCAGGACCAGCGCGGTCAGGATGCTGCGTACCCTCTCCGCCAGGTCCGGCCGCAGGAAGCGGGGATCGTCGTCTTGCAGCAACCGACGTAATCCCCGGTGGCGGACGGAGCGAATGAGCACGGATTAGATGTACGGTAATACCGTTCGGATGGCAAGGAACCCGGCCCGGCGGCGTCTATTGCCAAGGCGTTGGGCGATATCGCACCCGCCAAGGGCATGTCACGGGTCACGTGCGACGCAGGACTGCCCCAGGAAAACTTGTACAAGGCCTTTTCGGGAGAGCGCAATCTGACCCCGGATACGATTCTCCGGGCCGTCGACTCTCTGGGGCTGAAGCTACGCGCGGAAGTGCTGACGGGAACGCTCGACAGTTTCTGAAATTGGCGCCTGGTGCCACGGAGGGCGTTGAAGCTTACACATAAGATATTGTTAGAATTTATTGTATCGTGATATCGCCTGTCGTTTTACCCACAATCATTCCCACATATATTTCGCTTCCAGGGCTGCACGATGGCGCCGCCGCCGACGTGTCGGAAAGGGCGCCGCGAAGGAAGTTTCGCATCGGTAACACCATTAGCTGATGAGGTCGGAGCAGCGCGCCGCTTTCCGCTCAGGAGTAGGTCGATTTTGGGAATTTGCCCGATAGTGTCCGCGTCTCGGGGTGATTGCAGCCGGAGGACGGCCGGTGACAGGTCCAGGTTGCAAATTCGAAGGCATTGGGCGGAGTCGATAGTAGCGATAGGCCTCAAGAAGCGGCGACAGGCGGTTGAGTGGCACGGGACCCAACGAGGTCACGGAGGCTGACGGGGGCCGAGGGTTCGAGGAGTCGTCGGTCGTGCCGGAGTTCGAGAGCCGCGTTGTACATGGCGGCAAGTTGCTCGTCTGCGCCCCCGGGGAACTCGCCCCGATACGCGCTGAACCAGCTTGCGACTTCGGACCAGCGCCACAGTCGGTATCGACTGCGGGGGTCGGTGACTGGTTTCGGAAAGTTCCCAGGTCCGCGCGCACCGCTGACGAGAAGGCGTACGCTTTCGCGCGTCCGGTCGACGCGGGCCGCAATATCCGCCAGGGACGCCAGCCCAGCGTCCGCAATGCGGATGACTTCGACGCCCTCCAGCTTCTCTAGGTCATCGACGGCCGACAGGATGGCGTCATCCAGCGCCCCGGCTTCGCGATCGAAATCGACGTACTGAACCCCGTCGCTGGAGCCGACCGTCGCGTCGTCACAACCGGCCTCGAACAGCCGGTCGATCATGGGTTGGTCCTGAAGGTCGGGACCGTCGACGATCAGGGTGAAGTGATAGGTGGACATGTCGCTGTGCTCCTCTTCGTCAGCCCTCCCGATGAGGACACTGCGCGATGAAGCGCCTCAATTGCTTGGCATGGTTGCCGGAGTTTCGCGGCGTGGACCAGATGGACACCCGGCATTCGGAGGCTTCGCCGGCCGCGCCGCATCGCATGACGCCCCATCGGTGACCGGATCGCGTCGCTTCGCTCCGGGTTGGCCGGCATGCCTGGACCCAGTGATTACTTTACCGAGAATCGGTGGCTACGTTGGATGATGATCGCCGGCTACGTTGGTGAAAATCGGCACTCATTCCGCTCTACTGTGACTTCGGAGAGTCAGTCATCTCTTCACGAATACGCCGCGCTGGATAACACACATGGTTGCGTTTGGAGGCCTCCTGCTTCATTCGAATGTCCTGGAACATCCTTCCCACGTCGTGGTCGAATCGGGCTGCATACTCGTCTCGAATCGCGTGCACTTCTGCAATGATTGGGTCAGGCTGTGTCGTCTGCATGATCAGCCTCCATGAGTTCGTTGGGCGTGCAGATCACTGGCGGCTCGTAACCTGCCTGCCGGCATACCAGTTCAATCCGAGAGCGCATTGCCGCATTGGCGATATGCCTGAAGTTCCAAGTTACCAGATAATCAACGCCGTTCGCGACGGCAATTCCAATATGCGCGGCATCTGCAGCGGCTTCGCGTGGAACCGCACCGCGATCAAGCAGAAGCCGGGTTAGTTCCTCGGAATTTTCGGTGACGTCAAGCAGGGTGACGGAATCCAGCATCTCCAGTCGGGCACGGGCAGCGCGCACGTTACCCGCCCCCGATTCTGTAACCACAAGCTCGGATGCGACGAGCTCGAATCTGGCGGAGGCCGTAGACCACCATTCGCGCGTCACCTCTTGGTAGGCCGCAACAACGACGTCCCGTGATTGTCGCGCCGTCAGGTAGCTTACGACCGATGTTTCGATGTACGCGACGGGTTTCACCGGACCGTCTTCACGACTCGATCGCGCCGGACCGCCCAATATCCGCCCTTGTGAGCGGAAGTTCGCTGCGATCCGTCGGGCACTGTCCGCGAAGTGCCGGATTTCCTCGCCCCGGCGCGGTTGGCCTGGAACAGCATGATCCCGGTATGACGGCCATTTCCTGAGCACTTGATCGCCACCTGGTCGGTAACTTCATACAGTAGCGGGGACGTTGCGCCCAAACATCTCTCTGTTGACGTGCAGGTCGAAGGTCGTGTTGCCGAGAGCGGGCAGCATGCCACCCATGGCGGCGCGCACTTCCGTGGTGTAGGCGCGTTCGACGGCGCAGCCTATGCCCGGCATCACCATTTCTCCCTGTGTTATCGCGGACACCGAACGCCCAATGTTCTCACGGGCGTCCTCCGGGCGCTTCATGCGCCTCACTTACGGGCTCTTCGTCACAGCCTGGGCCGTCGCCCGGCCGTGAGTTCGAGGTACCCACCCTTCATCAGAAACCACGCCTTCTCCGCCAGCCGCCGGAACTGCGCGCGCAGCGCGCTCTCGCGGTGGAACCCCTCGCCGGCGATCGCATCCTCGCCGTGGACCGCGGCCGCCACCCGGCGCTGCGACTTCCGCGCCGCCAATCCCGCCACGGTGAGAATCGGCAGACCGACAAGGCCGCGGTCTCGCCAGACATGGCGCATCAGTGACCACTGTCGCCGTCACCGCCGGATTTGCCGGCCGGGACACCGGAACGCCGCGCCCGGGGTCTACGGCTCCCGTTTGGCCCCGAACGCGCCGATGTAGTCCGTGGTGTCGAAGACGCCCCACGCCTCGGCGTGGTCCGGCCCGTGGAAGTTGCCCTCAAGCCAGTCGCCGCCGCCGGGCGTACCGTCGGCGAAGCGCCCCGCGCTGAGCGTCATGCTGGCCCATCCCGGCGCGCCGATGGTGTGGCCGGGCACGTCGATGGCCACGGCCACGCGCGGCTGCGACAGGTCCGCGATGCTCACCCTCGCGGTGCCCCGAAGCCGCGTGAAGTCGTCGGTCTCGACCGCCTCGGCGATGCCCGTCCAGGTGGCGCTGCCCATGCCCCCGGGATTCGTGCCGGTGGCATCGCCCGTCGCCCAAGCCGTCGCCAGCGAGAATTCGCCGCTGAACGCATCCCCGTCGATGTCTCCCGACAGGGCGCCCGCCGCGAGTGTGACGGCCGCGAAGCCGTGCTCGCCCCAGAACCCATAACTCATCGCCTCAGGGGTGGCGGTCACCGTGACGCCGGACAGGGTCTCCGTGACCTCGAAACTGCTCGTGGTCGTTGCAGTGTCGAACCCGCCCAGCGTGCTCAGGGTCGGCTCGCCGCCTCCAGCATCGGCGAAGGCCTCGGCGAGGTCCTGCACCGTCACCCTCGTCACCGCCTCCGCCATCGTGCCCTCGACCGTCTCCCCTCCGGCGGTCAGGGACCAGGTCGCGCGCTGCCCGGTGAAGAGCAGCGTGTCGGCGCGCTCGAGGATCCCGCCGAGCCCGGCCGCGAGCGGGCCGCCGTCGCCGGAGCCGGACGAGGAACCCCCGCCGCAGGCGCCGAGGGTCAGGACGGCCGCCGCCAGCGCCGCCGTCAGTGATAACCGGGGTGTCGTCATGGAACTTGACCTCCGAAGCCGGCCGGGCGCGCCTGCGGGCATCCCCGCCGGCCGTCCGTGCACCATTGCGCGGCCGCGCCGCACCCGCATCGACCGCCGGGCCATCAGAACTGCAGCCCGAGGTCGATGCCCAGCACCTGTTCGGGGCGGGTTGCGCCGCCCTCGCGGTGATCGCCCATGACCTCCACGTCGAAATGCAGGTGCGGCGCCGCGAACCGCACGCCGATCCCGACGCGCTGACGATCCGTCTCCGCCAGACCCGTCAGGGCGAACGGGGTCAGCACCCCGTATGGCGGCAGGACGACGCCGTAGCCGACGCGCGCATCGAGCGCCGCCCCGGCCGGGGTCCCGGCCGCCGTCGGCAGCTCCTCGCGCCACAGCACGCCAGCGGCACCCGTTGCGGCGCCCCAGCGCGGGTTCAGCGCGAGCGACAGCCCGCGCCCCTGCGCCCCGGGGCCGACCCGTGCGGTGAGGCTCACGCCCTGCTCCTCCGCGCCGTCCTCGGAATGCGCCGCGAGCCAGCGCCCGCGCGCCTCGAGTTCGAGGCGCGGCGCCGTGTAGCGGAGGCCACCTGCCACCTCGAGGCCGGTCCCCTCCAGGCCGTCGCCGCCGTCGCGCCGCGCCGCCGCTTCGACGAACGGGATCAGCGCGGTGTCCCCGGCCAGCACGATGTGCCGCGAGGCCTCGAGCCCGGCCCGTGCCCGCCAGCTGTCGGCGGTGAGCCCGTGGATGGTGTCGGGGCCATCGTCGGTCTCCAGGCGCGCCATGTGGACGTCCGCCCGCGCCGCGAGGTCGATGCCGGCGAGCGCCGCCAAGTCGTGGCGCACGCCGATCGACGCCATCTGCATCGAGAGGTCGCTGGTTGCCTCAGGATCATCGTCGAGCCCGTGCCGGGCTTCGCCCTGCCCGGCGCCCAGCACGGCCTGCAGCTCCAGCCCCTCCGCCACGGTCCAGCGGCCGTACGGATAGATCGCCGTGAGCGAGGTCTCGAGGCGGCCCTGGCCGGCGCCCGCGCCGGCGTCCTCGAAGGCATACGTCGCTTCGCCCGTCCCGTGCGAGACCGCGACGCCGGCCACCCAGGCGCCGGCGCGCGCATCCACGCCGAGCCAGCCCGTGGTGAGATCGCCGTCGTAGCGCATCCCGGATTCCGGACGCCCCTCGAAGCTGCCGAGATCGCCGCGGCCCCAGAGCGACCAGCGCGCCGCCATCGGGTCGAAGCCCGCCGACCCCTCCGCCACGCCGAGCGCCAGCGAGAAGGCGCTTCCATGCAGGAGGTCCGCGGTTGCGAGACCCCGGGTCCGCCCGGCGCCCATGCAGCCGTCGGCGGCGCCGAAGTGCGCCGCACCGAACGCCGTCCGGGCGCCGTGGGCGCTGTGGGCGTCGACGGCGTCCGGCGGACAGAGCGGCGTGAAGCCGGCCATGGTGGTCCCCGTGGCCGCGCCGGGCGACACGGTCTGGCCGGCCAGCGTCAGGCTGCTCGCCGACATCGAGGCCGTGAGACGCGAACCGATGGTGTCGAGCGCACTCGTCACCGCGCGGCGCGCCACCGCCGAAAGCGCACCCTCCACTGCGGTCGTCACCTGCGCCGCGTGCGTATCCGCGACCACCGTGGCGGTCTCCGCGCTGGTCAGGCTCTCGGCGTTGCCCTCGTCGTCGGTGAAGGAGGCACGGACCTTCAGCGTGCGACCGAGGTCCGCATCGCCGATCCGGTAGGTCGCGCTGGTCGCGCCCGGGATAGTGGTCTCGGAGGTGCCGTCCACCCGGATCCACTGCCAGGCATAGCTGGCACCGGCGAGCCCATCGGCGTCGGCGATCGTGCCCGGGCCTGCGGCCAGGGTCTGGCCCACCGCAGGCGTCCCCGCGATTGCCGGCGCGCCCGTCGCCGGGGTGTTGGCCGGCGGCGGTCCACCACCACCACCCCCACCACCACCGCCGCCGCCACCACCACCGCCGGTTGTCGTCCCGTCGTCGTCGATGATCGTCAGCGGCACGGCGGCCGGACCGGCGCGGCCCGACTGGGTCACCGTCCCCGAAATCGTCACCCGCGCGTCCGGCGCGTCGGCGTCGTTGTCCACCGCGGTCACGGTGATGCCGTCGCCGGAACTCTCGGTCTGCCCGGCGGGAATGGTCAGCGTCGAGCCCGAGAGGTTCACAGCCGAGGCCGGGTTCGCGCCGACCGTGATCGTCGTCGCCGAGCCGGAGACCGAGGCGGACAGGGTGGCCCTCAGGGTTGCGCGGTTGCCAGACCCGCTTTCGGCGATCCGCGCCGGGGTCAGCACCAAGCGTACCGTGGGCGTGCCGGGGTCGGGTGCATTGGGGTCCGGGATGACGAACTCATCGCTCCAATCCCCGGGGCCCGCGCTGTTCACGGCCCGCACAATGTAGGTCTGTCCCACGATTTGTTCCGGAAAATCCTCGTATGTGCGGGTGTGGCCGAACGAGGGGGTGCCGGGCTCAAAAACATTGCTGCCCGCTTCCTTGTACCGGTATTCGAAGTCGGTAATCTCGGTACCGCCGCTATCCGTCGGCCAGGTCCACCAAAGGCGCACGTCGCCGTCCTGGGTGCGGAATTCCGCCCTCAGGTTGGTCGGCGCGCTGGGGGGGCGTATCACTAGGAACTCCGCGCTCCACTCGCCGGTGCCTACGGGGGTCGAGGCCCGCACCTGGAAGGTCTGCCCCACGACTTGGTCCGGAAAATCCACGAACGTGTCGGTGGAGCCGAGCGCGACGAAGCCGGGAACAAAAGAGTTGCTGCCCGCCTCCTTGTACCGGTAATCGTAGTCAGTGATCGGACTGCCTCTTTCCGCCGGCGCGGTCCACGAAAGGCGCACGTCGCCGGTGGCGGGGAAGAACTCCGTCATCAGACCCGTCGGCTTGCCCGGCGGCACCCCCCCGTCCGCGGTCGTCACCGCTGCAGTAGTTTCAGTGAAGAAGCTTCTGTTTTCGGAAGAGGCGTCATTGACGGAGCGGATGCGGAAATCGTAGTCGGTGTTGGGCAGCAGGCCGGCGCTGGCGTATCCGAGGGTGACCTCGGTGTCCGGGACAGCGACGAACTTGGTCCCAGCTTCGGGGTTGGCGGTCCAGTCGCCGGTAGCATCCAAGCGCCACTGGACCTCGTAGCCGGTCAACGTGCCGTGGCCCGCGCTCGTGACCGCGTCCCAAGAGAGCGTGACCTCAACGAGCATGTCGGACGCCGCCGCCGAGAAGCCGGAGACGTTCGCTGGCCGCTGATGATTCGCCTCGGCTTCCGGCGCGAAGGCGGACAGGGCGAACGCTGCGAGAAGGAAGGCGCCCGCCGCACGGCGGGCAGCAGCACTTACGGAGCGGGCAAGGCCCCGGGCCGGGCGCAGGGATAGCTCGGCGCCTACTGTAATCCGCGAATTCATGCTTGCAGCGGTCGGAGATGAAGCCGGGCCTGGAGCTGCCCTGGTCCGGGTTTCGTAGCCGAGGATGTCTGCGAGCATGGGAACCTCACGCGATTGCAACGCCAGCGGCGGCGCATCGGGTCCGCCGCCCACACGAAAGTCGCGCTGGCGCACGACCCGGCGCGACACGCATCGACCGCCGGCCCGCGACATTCCGCCTCGTCGTGCCGGCAGCGCAATTCTGCGTAGTTATAGCACTCTATGTAGTCAATATACGCACTACTATGATCACTGGCGAGGTCGCGCTAATAGAGGTCGAGTTGATCTGCCCCTCGGCACGCCACCGACAGCGCGGTGCACCGGGGTTCAGGGCGCTTGGTCAGGTCGCGCCGCGCGCCGCATGGGAGAGGAAGGAGCCCGGACGCAATCCGGCAATGCGGGGCGGGTGAACCCGGCGCTATGTAGGTCCTTCTCAACCCGTCAGGCGCCCATCCTGCGCGACAAGTCCGCCCTGGACCTCGGCCACTGGGCCGGCGAAGGGGTGGAAGGCGCCCGTGCCATCATCGTTGCCCGCAGGGGCGTCATCGCCACCGGCGGCAAGAAGGAATGCTCAGCCGGATCACCGGTAGGGCGCGTTGTGACGCGCCGTGTTCGACAACCCGCTCGTCGCCAGATCGCCCGCAAGCCGCGCGCGCCGCCGTCAGCGGCAAGTCCGAACCGGTACCGGCACATCACCGATCCATGCGTGCGCGGTAACCGGTGAATGGCCGCTCGGCGGGGTTACACGCCTGGCCGTCAGAACTGCAGCCCGAGGTCGATGCCCAGCACCTGCTCGGGACCGGCCGCGCCACCCTCGCGGTGATCGCCCGCGACCTCCACGTCGAAACGCAGGTGCGGTGCTGCGAACCGCACGCCGATTCCGACGCGCCGGCTGTCCGCGTCCGCGAGGCCCGTGCGGGCAAACGGGGTCAGCACTCCGTACGGCGGCAGGACGACGCCGTAGCCGACGCGCGCATCGAGCGCCGCCCTGGCCGGGGCACCGGCCGCCGTCGGCAGCTCCTCGCGCCACAGCGCCCCGGCGCCGCCCGTCGCGGCGCCCCAGCGCGGATTCAGCGCAAGCGACAGCCCGCGCCCCTGCACCCCGGGGCCGATCCGTGCGGTGAGGCTCACGCCCTGCTCCTCCGCGCCGTCCTCGGAGTGCGCCGCGAGCCAGCGGCCGCGCGCCTCGAGTTCGAGGCGCGGTGCGGTGTAGCGGAGACCCCCCGCCACCTCGAGGCCGCTCCCCTCCAGGCCGTCGCCGCCGTCGCGCCGCGCCGCCGCTTGGACGAACGGGATCAGCGCGGTGTCCCCGACCAGTACGATGTGCCGCGAGGCCTCGAGTCCGGCCCGTGCCCGCCAGCTGTCGGTGGTGAGCCCGTGGATGTAGTCCGGGCCGTCGTCAGTCTCCAGGCGCGCCACGTGGACGTCCGCCCGGGCCGCGAGGTCGATGCCGGCGAGCGCCGCCAAGTCGTGGCGCACGCCGATCGATGCCATCTGCATCGAGAGGTCGCTAGTTGCCTCAGGATCATCGTCGAGCCCGTGCCGGACTTCGCCCTGCCCGGCGCCCAGCACGGCCTGCAGCTCCAGCCCGTCCGCCACGGTCCAGCGGCCGTACGGGTAGATCGCCGTGAGCGAGGTCTCGAGGCGGCCCTGGCTGGCGCCCGCGGCGGCGTCCTCGAAGGCATACGTCGCATCGCCCGTCCCGTGCGAGACTGCGACGCCCGCGACCCACGCGCCGGCGCGCGCATCCACGCCGAGCCAGCCCGTGGTGAGATCGCCGTCGTAGCGCATCCCGGATTCCGGGCGCCCCTCGAAGCTGCCGAGGTCGCCCCGGCCCCAGAGCGACCAGCGCGCCGCCTTCGGGTCGAAACCCGCCGAGCCCTCCGCCACGCCGAGCGTCAGCGAGAAGGCGCCCCCGCCGAGGAGGTCCGCGGTCGCGAGGCCCCGGGTCCGACCGGCGCCCGTGCAGCCGTCGGCCGTGCCGAAGCGCGCCGCACCGAACGCCGTCCCGACGCCGTGGGCGTCGACGGCGCCCGGCGGACAGAAGGGCGCCAGGCCGGCCATGGCCGTCCACGCGGCCCCGCCGGGCGATACCGCCTCGCCGGCCAGCGTCAGGCTGCTCGCCGACATCGAGGCCGTGAGCCGCGAACCGATGGTGTCGAGCGCGCTCGATACCGCGCGGCGCGTCACCGCCGCGAGCGCGCCCTCCACCGCCGTCGTCACCCGCGCCGTGCGCGTATCCGCGGCCACCGTGGCGGTCGCCGCGCTGGACAGGCGCTCGTCGTTGCCCGCGTCGTCGGTGAACGAGGCTCGTACCTTCAGCGTGCGGCCGAGGTCCGCACCGGTGATGAGGTAGGCCGCATTGGTCGCGCCCGCGATGGCGCGCTCCGCGCCCCTGCTCTCGATCCGGACCCACTGCCACGCATAGCTGGCACCGGTGAGCCCGTCGGCGTCGGCGATCGTGCCCCGGCCCGCGGTCAGGGTCTGGCCCACCGTCGCCGTGCCGGTGATTGTCGGCGCGCCCGTCGCCGGGGTGTTGGCCGGAGTTGCACCACCACCGCCCCCGCCGCCGGGCGGCGGGGGCGGCGGGGCCCTATCGCCATCGTCGTCCGTAATGGTCAGCGTCACGCCGGCCGGGGCGGTCGGGGCCGTGCTGCCCACCACGGCCACCGTGCCCGAAATCGTCACCTGTGCATCCGGCGCGTCGGCGTCGTTGTCCACCGCGGTCACGGTGATGCCGGCGCCCGAGCTCGCGGTCCGGCCGGCGGGAATGGTCAGCGTCGTGCCTGAGAGGTCCACTGCCCCGACCGGGTTCGCGCCGACCGTGACCGTCGTCGCCGAGCCGGAGACCGCGGAGGACAGGGTGGCCGTCAGGGTCGCGCTGTTGCCGGCCCCGCTCTCGTTGATCGAATTCGGCGTCAGGACGAGGGTCACCGCGGGCGCGTCGGGGTCAGGGACGAGGAACTCCTCGCTCCACGGGCCGTGGCCTTCGCTGTTCACGGCCCGGATCTGGTACGTCTGGCCCGCGACGCTCTCAGGAAAATCCGAGGACGTGGCGGAGGAACCGAGGTTGATGGCGCTGCGGAAATTGGCCGCGCCCGCATCCATGTACCGGTAGTGGTAAGTGGTGATCGGGGTGCCGCCCGTGAACACCGGCGCGCTCCACGACAGGGTCAGTCTCACTTGGCCGACGCTGGTGCGCGTCTCCGCCCTGAGGCCGGTCGGCGCCCCGGGTGGGGACACGACGGTAAGCTCCGCGCTCCACGGACCTTCGCCCGCACTCGTCACGGCACGCACCTGAATGGTCAGCCCCGCGATGATGCCCGGAAAATCCTGGGACGTGGCGGCAGAAGAGAGGTCGAATTCCCGGCTGAATGCTGTGTCGCCCGGTTGCTTGTACCGGTACTGGTACCTGGTGATCGGGCCGCCAGTGCCGAGGTCCGTCGGCGCGGTCCACGACAGGACCACTGTCACTTGGCCGAAGTTGGTTCGCGTTTCCGCCCTGAGGTCGGTCGGCGCGCCGGGCGGCGCCGCGTCCGCCGGCGCGAAGGTGGACAGGGCGAGCGTCGCGAGAAGGAAGGCGCCCGCTGTGCGGCCGGCGAAGGCGGCTGCGGAGCGGAAAAGGCCTCGGTGTGCGTGCGAGGCTGGCGCGCTGCAGCGATGGCGCTCCTTGTCTGCAGTGTCATTACGGCTCGACCCGTCTGGAAGGTCATGATGCGGCCAACGGCGCGGGCGCAGGGATGGCTCGGCGCTTACCGTAATCCGCGAACTCATACTTGCAGCGGTCGGAGATGAAGCCGGACCTGGAGCCGTCCCGGTCTGTGGCTCGTTGCCGAGGACGTCTGCGAGCATGGGAACCTCACGCAATTCCAACGCCGGCGGCGACGCATCGGGTTCCGCTGCTCGCAAGAAAGCCGCGCTGGCGCACGTTCCAGCGCGACCCGCATCGACCGCCGGCCCGCGACATTCCGCCTCGTCGAGCCGGCAGCAAAATTGTACGCATTTATGTCATTGTAAGTATCGAAAATGCGCATGCATATGATATGTCGTGATGTTGCTTTGATAGGGGTTGAGCCGAGCTGCACGCCACAGGCGGACCGGCGCACCGGGGGTCACGGGTCCCGGTCAGGTCGAGCCGTGTGCCGTATGGGAGGGGAAGGAGCTTGGGCGCAGGCCGGCGATGCGAGGCGGGGAGAACCAGGCGCCGCGTGGGCCCTGGGCGTGAGCGCGGCAGTTGATGGTGCGGCTATCAGGCCATTTGACGGGAACTGAGCATGGACGGGGCAGGTGGTCGGGGTGTTGCAAGCCCGTCTGGCGCGACACCGCCCTGACCGCCCTCCCGGCCACGCGAAAGTGGCCGGGTAGACGGGGGCCTTGCGGCGCCCCGTCCCCCACAGACCCGAGCGTGCGCGATTGACGCACTCGGTTCCTCACATGACAGTTTCGCTCAGGCGGCGTAGATGGACCGCGTGACCGTGGCTGGTGGCAGGGGGAGGCGTTTGAGGATGGCATTGAACCGCCCCCACTCGATTTCCCCGTTGCGGTGGCGCCGGCCGAGCCAGCGTCGCCAGCTTCTGACGACAGCCATCCGGAACCGGGAGAGCTGTTTGCCGTTGCCCGTCAGACCGTAGTAGGCGCAGTGGCCCCGGATGACACTGGCAAGATGCCGGTGCTGAACCCCAAGCGGCAGGTGGCGGTGTGGTTTGCACCACTCCCCAACCGACTTGACGGCCCGCGCAAGGCGCGTTCTGGCGGTGAACTGCCGCACGACCCAACGTCCTTTCCGCGACCTGCCCCACAAGTGGGTGAAGCCGAGGAAGTCGAACTGGTCCTGTACATCGTGTCCACCTCCGCTCCCGGGCCGGAAGTCCACGAACCGCGTCTTGGTCGGGTGGAGCTTGAGCCCGTACCTCTCAAGACGCTGGCCCAGAACGGCCAGCACACGCTCACCGTCCCGGCGGTCCTTGAAGGCGATGACAAAATCATCGGCAAAACGCACGAGCCGGCAGGCTCCCACGCGCGGCTGCACGGTCTCCTGCATCCACACGTCCAGCACATGGTGCAGGACGATATTGGAGAGGCAGGGTGTGATACCACGCAGCCCTGAGGTGCGCCCGCTTCGGAGCGTTGCAGAACGCCCTTGTCGAGCACACCGGCCTTCAGCCATTTATCGATCATGCGGCGGATGACGCCGTCCCTGATCCGCAGGTCGAGAAGGTCCCGAAGATGCCTGTGGTCGATCGTGTCGAAGTAGGATTCGACGTCGGCATCGATCACCCACCGCAGACCCTCCTCGGCCAGACCCGTCCGCAGATCGCTGAGTGCGTCATGGGCGGATCGACCGCGGCGGAAGCCATACGAGCACGGCAAGAAGTCCGTCTCGTAGATCGGCTCCAGGATCATCACGATGGCCCGCTGCGCGACCTTGTCTTCCAGGGTCGGGATGCCAAGGGGCCGCCGTCTCCCATCCGCTTTCGCGATGTAGTGACGACGGACCGGTGGAGCGCGGTAGCTGCCTGACCTGATCCGGTCCATGAGGTCCACAAGGTTGGCCTCAAGATCCTTCTCGTAGTCAGCCGCCGTCATCCCGTCCACGCCCGTGGCCCCCTCCTTGCGGGTGAGGTCCCAGGCCCTGTACATCCACTCAAGGTCGATGTGGTGATGCAACGTGGTGAACACCATGTCCGGGCAGGCTCTCGCCTGTTCGGCTATCCGAGCTTGTTTCGTTGACACGTTGGCGAAGCGCGATGTCTTCACGTGTTTCCCTCCTTCGGTTCTGTCCATGCGACGCCCCGCTTTCCTCCAGCGGGTCCCGAAGGACACGGTTCCCCGCCTTCGCCGGTACTATCAGGGCGCTACGACTTCCCGCTCCCGCATGTCCTTCGGCTCATTGTTTTCGCCAGCCGGCTCCGCAGGACGCCTGCTCGGGTTCGTGTCCGCGCACTGCGCTCCCGCCGTCCTTGCAGGCCCGGACGGCGGGCCGGGGTCTGGATTGTTCACAACTGGCCCTTCCCTTCTCCAGCGTGCTTTGCCCAACGGGCGAAAGCGGGACCTCCCAGGTTGCCTGGCGATCCATCCCGTGACTTTGCGACGGTCTCCGACCCCGGACGGCCCAGACCACCTCGCCAATAACGGTGGCCCCGGTGCTGCCCCCGCAACTGCAACCACGAAGGCACCGACATTGTGAGTTTCGAGGCTCGATAGCGCCGCTTCGTCACCCGCTGTGTACGCTTCACGACGGGCGTTGCCCCACGCCATGCAACACGCGCTTCCGGCTGGCGGACTGCGCCTTTGCCGGACGGGAGTCGAACCCGCTGGATCGCTGCGAAAGGGTTCAGATCATCTCTTTCTCCTTCCCAGGTCTTGGCCTGGCGCAATGCAGTTTTCAGTTGTCAGGAATGTGCAGATTTCGATTGTCATTCACAGCCGGGCGCGATGTGCAGGTACGGCGTACCGTCGTCGGCGTACCGGCCGGGCGCAGCTGTCCACTTCACCCTTGCGACGGTGAGGCGCCCCATGATCGTTCTGCCGTTTTTTCCGCGCGCAAAACGACGACATGCGGGAACCGTCAGGAACGGGTGGGGATGGTAACCTCTTGCTTTTGCAAGCCTTGCATCGACAGGACGGGAACGCGCGACAGATCCTGCAATTGGCGCATGGTGCCGACGGAGGGACTTGAACCCCCGACCCACGCATTACGAATGCGTTGCTCTACCGTCTGAGCTACGTCGGCGATTTGCTCGCGGAAATCTACCCTAGCACGTCCCGGCCTGCAGCCCGGGGGCAGGGGACGGCGTCACCCGGTCAGCTGACGGCCGGGCGGGTCTGCGGGCCGGGTGCCGGGCAGCCGGATCCGTATCCGCAGGCCGGGGCCGTTGTCCTCCAGGCTCAGGGCCCCCTCGTGCAGGCGGACGACCGCGGCCACCAGGGACAGCCCCAGTCCGCTGCCGGGGAGGTCCCGGCTCGTGCTGAGGCGGACGAACCGGTCGAGCACCCGCCGGCGTTCGGACGCCGGGATACCGGGTCCGTCGTCGGCGACGATGAGCTCGCCATCGCCCGCCGGGGTGACGCGGACGGCAACACGGATGCTGCCGCCCGGCGAGCTGTACTTGATGGCGTTGTCCAGCAGGTTCGACAGGCTCTGTGCAAGCAGGGTGCGGTGACCGGAGCACACGCACGGCGTCTCTTCCGCGTGGACGAAGAGTGCCAGGCCCGAATCGTCCGCGACGGGTTCGTAGATCTCCGCCAGCTCCCGCACCAGCAGGGCCAGATCCACCGGCTCGAACTTCGGCTTGACCCCGCTCTCCAGCTGCGCGATCTCCAGCAGTCCGTTGAAGGTTTCGATCAGCTGGTCCGCCTCGGCGATGGCCCGGTCCAGGGCGTGCTGCTGCTTGGCCGAGTCGTTGGCGTCGAGCAGCGCGGCCTCGAGGCCGCTCCGGAGGCGATGGAGGGGCGTGCGGAGATCGTGCGCGATGTTGTCGGTGACCTCCTGGAGGTTCTTCACCAGTCCCTCGATCCGCTCCATCATGATGTTGAACGTGCCGGCGAGACGGTCCAGCTCATCGCCGGATCCGCGCTCCGGGAGGCGCTGGGTCAGGTCGCCCACCAGTACGTTGCGGGCGGCGGAATTGATCCGGTTGACCCGCAGCAGGGTCTGGCGGGCGATGAGCGCGCCGCCGGCGAAACCGAGAACGAGGACGATGCCTCCGGCCCAGAGGAAAGACTCGGTGAAGCGGCCCTCGACCATGCGCAGCCCCTGGATGTCCCGGCCCACGAGGATCTGCAGCCCCGGCTGGAGCAGCACGATCTGCGCCCGCGCCGCCCGGGTCTCGAGCAGCCCGCCGCGCTCCGGCAGCGAGTAGTTGAAATTGACCCATCCGTTGGGGTCGGCGTCGCCGGTCGGCCACGAGTCGAGGTTGCCGGTGGTCAGGGTCGGCTGGCCTGCGAACGAGAGCAGGTAGAGGCTGGTCGTCTGCCCGTAGCTCCGGTCTTCGACGAGGTGGCGGAGCGTCCTGGGTCCGCTCCGCCGCAGCTGGGCGGACAGGAACTGCAGCTCGCGCTGGATGCTCTCGTCGGTTTCGCGGTTCAGCAGTCCGACGGACATCGTGTGGACGAGGGTCAGCAGGGCGGAGCCCGTGACCGCCACCAGCACCAGGTAGAGCAGCGTGAGCTGGACCGCCGCCGTGCGCAGCAGCGAGAAGCGGGGCAGCGGCGGTACGGCGCCTGCCATCAGCGGGTCGTGCCGGACGTGCGGAGCGAGTAGCCGGCCCCCCGGATGGTCTGCAGCAGCGGCTCGGGGAAGCCGCGGTCGATCTTCGCGCGCAGGCGGCTGATGTGGACATCGATGACGCGCGTCTTGGGCTCGAAGTGGTAGCCCCAGACCTTTTCCAGCAGCATCGTGCGCGTGACGACCTGGCCGGCGTTCTCGAGCAGGAACTCCAGCATCCGGAACTCGCGCGGCTGCAGCTCGATCGGCTTGCCGGCGCGCTGGACGGTGCGTTTCAGGCGATCGAGCTCGAGATCCGCCAGCCGCAGCGTCGAAGCCGTCACCTCCGACGAGTGCCGCCGCACCAGGGCGTCCAGCCGGGCCCGTACCTCGGCGAACGCGTACGGTTTGACGACGTAATCGTCGCCGCCCGCCTCCAGGCCGCGCACCCGGTGGTCGACTTCCCGCAGGGCCGACAGGAAGAGTACGGGGGTGTCGATTTTCTTGGCGCGCAGCTGCCGGACCATGGCGAGGCCGTCGAGTTCGGGCAGCATGCAGTCGACGATCAGGGCGTCGGGCTGCGTCTCGAGAGCCCGGTCCAGACCGGTCATTCCATCCGGGGCGTGATCGACGACGTGGCCGAGCTCAGAGAGGCCTTTGACCAGGAATTCCGCCGCGACCCTGTCGTCTTCCACGATGAGAATGTGCATCGACGACGTCTCCTGTCCCTGCACACGATTTGGTGCCCTCGGAAGGTCCGTGCAAATCCAGCGCCTGCCACCTCCCGTGACGGGGGTCTCCGCCCTCGATCGGAATCCTCTTGTTTCGGCCCCGATCCTAGCCCGCCGGACCCCGCTTAGCGATGGTGCCCGCTGGGGCGCAGGGCGCGTCGATGCCGGGTTCCGCGCCGGCGTCGGCCCGGCGGCCGCTGCCGGCGCAACGCTTCAGGAGCCGCGCGCGCCGCACCGGGGCGATGGTCCGTGACCACCTGCCCCGCCGACACACCGGCTGGCCCGCCCGATCGTGCGTCGGGGGGCGCCGTCCTCGGGAAGCCGGCAGGCGCACGCCGCCCGGCCGTCGCCCGACGGGCGGGAGCTGGCCGGACGAAACGGGTATGTGATGGCGGCGGCGGGTTTCCGGCGCGGCTGCCGGCGGGCGCCCGGCGTTCCGGGCCTCAGTTGACGTTTTCGGACTTGAGGGTGTAGCGGCCCTTCTCGGGGCCGTCGAACAGTCGGGGAATCTGCGGATGCAGGCACGGCTGCCTGCTCGTGTCCGGCAGCAGGTTCTGCTGGCTCACGTACGCGATGTAGGGACCGTCCTCGCTTTCCGCGAACAGGTGGTAGAAGGGCTGGTCCTTGCGGGGACGGAGATCTTCCGGGATCTGCTGATACCACTCCTCGGTGTTGTTGAATTCCGGGTCCACGTCGAAGACGACGCCGCGAAAGGGATAAATCCGGTGCCGGACCACCTGGCCAAGCCCGAACTCCGCCCGCACGTTCAGCGGCTTCTGCATGATCGTGTCCTTTTGCGTGTACCGACAGGTACTAACCTGCCCGCAGTTTACCAGATGGGGTCCGGCCGACATAGGTTCAAGTCCGGGCCGGGCTCATGCCGCCAGCGCCTCCCGGACCATTTCGAGCCGGTCCTGGCCGAAGAACATCTCGCCGCCGACGAACATCGTCGGGATCCCGAACAGCCCGCGTTCCACGGCGGCGTCCGAACGCGCGCGGAGCTCGGCCTTGACGTCGTCCTCCTGCACGCGGCGCATCAGGAACTCGGCATCCAGCCCGCCTTCCCGGAGGCAGCGGACCACCTCTTCCGGTTTGCCGAGGTCGACGTCGTGCACCCAGAACGCGGGATAGATGACGTCGAGATAGGCATCGAGCTGCCCGGCCTGCTGGGCGGCGACGGCGCCGCGCATTAGGCCGATGGTGTTGATCGGGAAGGCGCTGTTGTAGACCAGCGGGACGCCGTAGCGGCGGGCGAACCGGGCCAGGTCGAGGGCCAGGTACCGTCCCTTGGCCGGAACGTCGGCCGGGGTCGCGTTGCCGGTCGCCTTGAAGATTCCGCCCAGCAGGACCGGGCAGTACTCGATGTCCGCACCGGTCTCGGCGGCAATCGCGGGCAACTGCGACCATGCGAGGTAGCCGCTCGGGCTTCCCACATCGAAATAGAACTCCACCCGCTTGGTCATGGGCGTTGCCTCCACTGTCGAAGAGCCGGGCGCCGACCATATACTGGCCGGTCCCGCGTGGCGACACGACGCGCTCCGAGGAGCATCGCCGATGCCCAGCCTGACCGAGCAGCTCGTGGAGTTCATCGAGGCCAAGCCGATTGGCGAGGCGGACCTCGAGAAGGCCTCCCAGTACGTCCTGGACGCCCTGGCGAACACCCAGGCCGGCCAGTCGACCGGGCCGGGCAGGATCATCCGGGCGTGGGGGGAGGGTGCGGGGCACGATGCCGGCCGCGAGGCATTCCGGCTCGGCGCGCTCACGCACATCCTCGAAGCCGACGACCTGCACCGCGAATCGGTCACGCATCCGGGGTGCGTCGTGGTCCCGGCGGCGTGCGCGCTCGCGGGCTCCACGCGCGCCGACGGGCGGGCGTTCCTCACCGCGGTCCTGAAGGGGTTCGAGGCCATGTGCCGCATCGGCGCGGCGGTCGGCCCGACGCACTACCGGACCTGGCACAACACGGCGACCTGCGGTCCGTTTGGTTCCGCCTACGCGGCCGGCACGCTGCTCGGCCTC
Organism: Alphaproteobacteria bacterium; assembly: GCA_022825235.1. Taxonomy (GTDB): domain Bacteria; phylum Pseudomonadota; class Alphaproteobacteria; order TMED109; family TMED109; genus VXPW01. The sequence goes on from JAJDYI010000086.1 coordinate 20,397, forward strand.
GGACCGCCAGCGATGGTGCACGCGCTGGGCAATGCCGGCACGCAGTCGGCGGGGCTGTGGGAGTTCATCGCGACCGGAGCGATGAGCAAGCACCTGCACGCGGGCCGGGCCGCGGAGGCGGGCGTCGTGGCGGCCGAGCTGGCCGCGCACGGCTTCACGGGCGCCCCGTCGATCCTCGAGGGACCCCGCGGGTTCTTTGCCGCGGCCTGCCCGGACGCCGATCCGGAGGCGGTGCTGCGGGCTCCGGAAGCCCCGTGGCAACTCCACCGCACGTCGATCAAGCCGTGGCCGTCGTGCCGGCACACGCATCCCGCCATCGACGCCGCACTGGAGCTGGCGCCGCAGGTGGACGGGCTCCAGCGGGTCGAGGCGCGCACCTACCGGGCCGCCGTCGACGTCTGCGACAACGAGCGGCCGAGCACGGAATACGAGGCCAAGTTCTCCCTGCAGCACTGCATCGCCGCGGCGCTGACGGACAAGGAGGTCGTGTTCGCCAGTTTCGGGACGACCGCCCGGGGGCGGCACGCCGACCTCGCCGGTCAGGTCGAGGTGGCGTCCGGTTCGCCGTACGACGAGGCCTACCCCCGCGCCTGGGGGGCGTCGGTCCGCGTCGTCCTGGGCGATGGCCGCGTGCTGGAGGCGACGCGCGAGCACGCGCTCGGCGACCCCGACGCACCGCTGTCCCCGCGCCGGCTGGAGGCCAAGGCGCGCGACCTGCTCGCCCTCGGCGGCGCGGACCCGGAGCCGCTGGTGAACCAGGTGCGGGCGCTCAGTGCCGGCGGGTCCCCGGCCGGCCTCGCCGGTCTCGTGGCCTAGCCGGTCTCGTCGACCTCGCTCGCCCGGCCGATCCAGACCGGATCCCCGTCCCTGACCTCCCGCAGGTCAGCCGGGTCGCCCGCGGCATCGGCCCAGACATTGACGGCGCTCACCAGGCGAATCTCGTCGCCGCGCGACACCGGCGTCCGTCCGTACCCGATGGCGATGGCCGAACCGCCCGTCCAGTACGCGATTTCGCCCTTTTCGACGACGTCGCGCGCATCGGCCTCCAGCGCCGCCGAGACGGGTACGTGGAAGTAGACCTCCTCGCCCCACGTCTGCGCGACCGACTGCTGCGGCAGTTCCCGGAGTATCGCCCTGGCGGTGGGCGTGTCCCGCGGCGTCAGCTCGAGTTCGATGGCGTTGATCCGGACCACGATGCGTTCCATCCGTCGTACCTCCCCGGGGCGTGGGACCATCGGGCGCACCGCCTGGTACACCTTGTCCGAAGCCTGCTGCCCCTTATCATGCGCCGTTGAGCGGGCGCGGACGAATGCCCCCAACAAGGAGCTTCCATGGCCCAGTTCGGCATTGGTCAGCCCGTGGAACGGGCCGAGGATCCCCGATTCCTGACCGGCAGGGGACGTTATACCGCCGACCTCTCGCTGCCTGGGCAGGCCTGGCTGCAGGTCGTCCGCTCGCCGATGGCCTGTGCGGACATTCGATCCGTCCGCACCGAGGCCGCCTTGCAGGCGGAGGGCGTGCTCGGCGTCTTCACCGCCAGCGACCTGGCGGAAGCGGGGGTCGGCCAGCTGCCGCCGCTGTATGTGGGCAAGAACCGCGACGGATCGGACAACCTGGTGCCGTCCCGCCCGGCGCTCGCCGGGGAGCGGGTGTACTACGTGGGGGAACCCGTCGCCGTCGTGGTGGCGGAAACGGCGAATCTCGCGCGCGACGCCGCGGAGCTGGTCGAGGTCGACTACGAGGAACGCCCGGCCGTCACGGACACCGCCGGCGCCCTGGCGGACGGTGCTCCCCAGATCCACGACGGCATTCCCGGCAACCTCTGCTTCGACTGGTCGCTCGGCGACGAGGCCGAGACGGACGCGGCCTTTGCAAAGGCGGCGCATGTGGTGTCGCTCGACCTGGTGAACAATCGCTTGGTCCCGAACCCGATGGAGTGCCGCGCCGCGGTCGCCAGCTACGAGGAAGGCAGCGGTTTCTCGATCACCTGCGGTTCCCAGGGCGTGCATCTGCTGCAGGGGCAGTTCGCGAGCATCCTGGGCGTGGAGGCCGATACGGTCCAGGTGCGCACCGACGATGTCGGCGGCGGTTTCGGGATGAAGATCTTCCTGTACCCCGAGTACATCCACGTGCTGTTTGCCGCGCGGGCCCTGGGTCGCCCGGTCCGCTGGATTTCCGAGCGGTCCGAGGCGTTTCTTTCCGACACCCATGGCCGCGACCATGTGACCCGCGCCGAACTGGCGCTGGACGCCGATGCGCGGTTCCTCGGGTTGCGGGTGCGCACGGTCGCGAACCTCGGCGCCCAGTGCTCCAACTTCGGAATTTTCGTGCCGACGCTCGCCGGCACCATGATGCTGACGGGCTGCTACCAGACGCCCGCCGTGTACGCGAACGTGCTCGGCGTGTACACGAATACCCCGCCGGTGGATGCCTACCGGGGGGCCGGGCGCCCCGAGGCGGCGTTCGTGGTGGAGCGGATCGTGGAGAAGGCCGCGCGTGAGCTGGGTCTTGCACCCGACGAAATTCGCCGCCGCAATTTCATCCGATCCGACCAGATGCCGTACACCACGCCGATGGGCGAGATCTACGACACCGGCAACTTCGTCCAGAACATGGACGACGCCATCACCCGTTCAGACTGGGCCGGCTTCGAACAGCGCCGTGCCGAGTCGGAGCGCGGCGGCCGGCTTCGCGGGATCGGGATGGCCAGCTACATCGAAGCCTGCTCGAGCGGCGCGCCCGAGGAGGCGACCATCGAGATCGGCGCCGACGGCCGCGCGCGCGTGCTGATCGGCACCCAGTCCAACGGGCAGGGCCATGAAACGGCCTACCGGCAGATCGTGTCCGAGCGGCTGGAGCTCCCGTTCGACCAGATCGACATCGTCCAGGGCGACACTGCGACGATTGGCTACGGAGGCGGTACCGGCGGATCGCGCTCGGTCCCCGTCGGCGGTGCGGCGCTGTCCGATGCGGCGTTGCAGGTGATCGAACGTGGCCGGAACCTCGCTGCCGACCAGCTGGAGGCCTCGGTGGAGGACATCGAGTTCCAGGATGGCCGGTTCAGGGTGCCCGGCACCGATCTGGAGGTGTCTCTCGGCGAGGCGTCCCGGCGCGCCGCCGAGGCCGGCGACCCCCTCTCGGAAGCCGCCCGGTGGACCCCGCCGGCCGCGACGTTCCCGAACGGCACCCACGTGTGCGAGGTGGAGGTGGACCCGGAAACCGGGGCGCTGCGGATTGCCCGGTACACCGTGGTGGACGACTTCGGGACGGTCATCAACCCGCTGCTTCTCGAGGGCCAGGTCCACGGCGGGATCGTCCAGGGGCTCGGGCAGGCGCTGCTCGAGCACACGCAGTACGATTCCGAATCGGGCCAGCTGCTGAGCGCGTCCTTCATGGACTACGCGATGCCGCGCGCGGACGACGCGCCGCACATCGATTTCACCTACAATACGGTCCCATCGACCACCAACGCGCTGGGGATGAAAGGGGCCGGAGAAGCGGGCGCCATCGGTGCTCCGCCGGCCATCATCAACGCGCTTGTCGATGCCCTTCGCCCCTACGGCGTCGAGCACGTCGACATGCCGGCAACGCCGGAGCGTATCTGGTCGCTGATCGACACTGGCTCTCGTCGAGCCGCCTGAGAACATTCCCTTGTTTGATCCAACCGATCGGCCGGGACGCCCCGGCTGGCAATTCCTGCACACGCCGGGGCCGACCAACATCCCCCGGCGGATCATGTCCGCGATGGCGGCGCCCCAGGCGGACCATCGAAGCCCGGAGTTCCTGGCCGTGGCCGAACGGGCCCACCGCCGGCTGAAGGAGCTGCTGGGGACGACGTCGCCGGTGGTGCTGATGAGTTCGCCGGGCCACGGGGCCTGGGAGGCGGCCCTGGTCAACCCGCTGGCTCCGGGCGACCGCGTGCTCATGGCGGAAACCGGTTTCTTCTCGCAGCGCTGGAAGGAGATGGCGGAGCGGCTGGGTCTCGAGGTCGACTACCTGCCGGGCGACTGGCGTACCGGGGTGGACGCGAACCGGGTCGAGGAGAGACTGCGCGCCGATGCCGCCGGGAGGATCAAGGCGGTATGCGTCGTCCACAACGAAACGTCGACGGGCGTGCTGAGCGATCTTCCCGGTGTTCGGGCCGCGATGGACGCAGCCGGGCACCCGGCACTTCTGATTGCGGATGTCATCTCATCCTTTGCCTCCAGTCCCTACTACCACGATGCGTGGCGGGTGGACGTCTGCGTCGGCGGGAGCCAGAAAGGCCTCATGCTGCCGCCAGGGCTCGCGTTCAACGTGCTGTCGGATCGGGCGCTGGAAGCGGCCCGGCAGTCGGGAGGGTGCCCGCGCTTTTTCTGGGACTGGAACGAGCACCTCGGGGCGGACGGAGCCCTGGGATTCATCTCCACGCCGGCCATCCCGCTCTGGTACGGGCTCGCTGCGGCCCTCGAGATGCTGTTCGAGGAGGGGCCGGAGACGGTGTTCGCGCGCCACCGCCGGTTGGCGGCGAGCGTGCGGGCGGCGGTCGCGGGCTGGAACCTCGAGCTCGTCAGCACGCGCCCGGCCGAGCACAGCGATACGGTGACGGCGATCCTGCTGCCCGAAGGCGCGCAGCCCGATGCGTTCCGGACCCTGTGTCGGGAGCAGTACGGGGTCTCGCTGGCAGCCGCCATCGGGCGCTGGGCTGCGAACGGATTTCGAATCGGTCACCTGGGCGCGCTGAGCGAGCCGATGGTCCTGGGTACGCTGGGCGCGACCGAACTCGCCCTGGCGGACGCGGGCATTCCCCATCAGAGCGGCGGTGCGGCGGCGGCGCTGGCCAGCCTGCGGGCGGATCAGCCCGGGGAGACCACCTTGCGGGCCGTCGGTTAGCGGAGAGTTCGCGTCAGGCGAACGCCTCTTCCCAGGTACCGCGCGTCGCGGCCCGCGAGTACTCCGTCGACCGGTTCTCGAAGAAATTGGTGTGCTCGAGCGCGTTGAGCATCTCGTCCATCCAGGGCAGCGGGTTCGTGCCGGCTTCGAAGATTGCCTCCTGCCCGAGACGGCTCAGCCGCCGGTTGGCGATGTACCGGATATAGGCCTTCACCTCGTCGGCGGTGAGCCCCTCGACGCCGCCCAGTTCGAACGCCCTGTCGATGAAGGCGTCTTCGTGGTGGACGACGGTCTGACAGGCGTCACGCAGGTCGCGCGCGAGGTCATCGGTGTCGATGTCGGGGTTTTCCTGCAGGAAGGTCCGGTACAGCCGGACGATCGAGTTCGTGTGCAGGGTCTCGTCGCGGGCCGACCACGTGACGATCTGACCCATGCCCTTCATCTTGTTGAACCTCGGGAAATTCAGCAGCACGGCGAAACTCGCGAATAGCTGTATCCCTTCGGTAAAGGCCCCGAACATGGCCAGGGTCCGGGCGATGTCTTCGCGGGTGTCGGTGCTGAAGCTCTGCATGTAGTCGTACTTGTCGCGCATTTCCTTGATGTTGAGAAACGCTTCGTACTCGACTTCCGGCATGCCGATCGTGTCAAGGAGGTGGGAGTACGCCGCGATATGCACGGTCTCCATGTTGGAGAACGCGGCCAGCATCATCTGCACTTCGGTCGGTTCGAAGACCCGCGCGTAATGCCGCATGTAGCAGTTGTTGACCTCGACATCCGACTGCACGAAGAAACGGAAGATCTGGGTCAGCAGGTTCCGCTCTTCGTCGGTGAGCTTTTCACTCCAGTCCTTGACGTCCTCTGCGAGTGGAACCTCTTCCGGCAGCCAGTGAATCCGCTGCTGCTGCAGCCAGGCCTCGTATGCCCACGGGTAGTGGAACGGCTTGTAGACGGGGTTAGCCTTGAGTAAGGACACCGCTGTCACTCCGCTCTGGCGGGCATGCGGGCAACCGGCAAGAGCCGTCTGCTGCTACATGTGGGCCCGGTTGTCGCGCACGGCACAAGATACAGGGTCAGGAGCGGATTGTGAACGTTCGGCATCGTGCGCGCTCCGAGCCTGGTGCTGCCTAGCGAAACGTCGCTTCGACGCGCCCGAGCGGGCCGAAATCGCAGACTGCGTGATCGCCCGGCTTCGCATGGACGGCGGCGTTGGCGATGTTTCCCGTCGTGACGACATCCCCGGCGCGGAGGGTTCCGCCCCGTCCCGTCACGCGGTTTGCCAGCCAGACGAGGGCCATCGCGGGATCATCCAGCGCATTGGACCCCACGCCGTCCGTCACGGGCTCGCCGTTCACCGTCACCACCACCTGGAGCTCCGGCCGATCGATGCCGGTCCAGTCCGCATGCCAGGGTCCGGCGACGAAGCAGCCGTGTACGCCGTTGTCGACGATCGTCTCCGCCAGCGTGGGTGACCAGCCGCCTTCGAACCGGCAGTCCACGACCTCGATGGCCGGGGCCAGCGCGGCAGTGGCTTCCAGAACCTGCGGGAGCGTGAACGGCGCGTTGTCCGGCGTCAGGTCGGTACCGACCCGGAAGGCGATCTCCGGCTCGACGATCGGCGAGGCCAACGCCACCCCGGACAGGTCGGCCGGGCTGGTGAAGGTCGTCTCTTCATGCATGCGACCGAAGAACGGTTCGTCGGTTCCTGTCAACTGCTGCGCCCAGGGGTTCGTGCATCCGATCTTCCAGCCGATCGCCGCGCGGCCGATGGCGGCGTTCAGGCCGGTCTGCAGGTCGTACGCGGAGTCAGGGTCCAGCGGAACGGCCGACGGAAACTTCGTCATCGGGCGCCCGGACCGCCGCGCCGCGACCAGCGCCGTGACCAGCGACTCCCGCGACGTGCTCACCGGGCAGCGACCTGGCGCACCGGCTCCGGCGCGGGGGCGAGTTCACCGATGCGCTGGGTTTCCCGGTCCGCATCCCGCACGTATGGATGTCCGACCCGGCCGTACGCGTTCCAGATACGGAAACCCAGCCGGTCCAGGAGCGCCCTCGGGGCGTCGTCGACGAGTTCGGGATCCAGTCCGAGCGTGTAGTTCTCCTGCGGCCGGAACTGCGGACCGCAGAAGGTGGCAAGCACCGCGAGCCGGGGTCCGCTCGACTCGTTCGCACCCGTTCCGTGCCAGAGCCTGCCATCCCACACGATGGCTGACCCCGCGCCGGCCTCTGCGGGCAACGTGGGCACCGAATGGGGTGTCCCGGGCGGCGGCTGCAGGCCGGTCAGGTGGCTCTTCGGGACGAGCCGGGTCGCCCCGTTGGCCGCGGTGAAGTCATTCAGGCAGTACACCACGTTGACGGCGCAGGGCGGGTTGATCGGGCGCGCCAGGTCCCCGTCGTCGGGACCGTAGAATTCCCCCCGTTCGATGGCGCCGGGGACATGCGGTTCATCGTGCCGCGGCAGTGGGCGGGGCAGCCACCACTGGTCCGTGTGGAGGCCCATGGTGAGGCCACCGGGCTTCGCGATGTTGGCGGTGAGACTCGACAGGAGGTATTCGGGGCCAAGCAGGGCTTCCACCAGGGGCGAGAGCCGCCCGTCGGTCACCAGGTCACGGAAAACGGCCCCCTTGTTGACGAGCATCCAGAGGCGCTGGTTGATGCCGCCGTTGGCCGCGGTGAACGTGTTCTCGCGCGCGTGTCGGTGCCGGTTCGACCAGTCCTGGCCCGGCCCTGAATCCTCGAACGCGATTCCCGCCTCGATTTCCGCCTCGGCCTGTTCCACGAGCCGGGCCCGGAGCGCGTGCAGCTCCCGAGCGTCCAGGATGTCCTCGAGGATGCAATAGCCGAGAGTTCTGAGGTCGCCCTGGGCCTGATCGACATCTCTGGTGGGCGACGCGGTGGGGTCGCCAGGCTGCCACGGTGCGGAAATTTCCATGTCGAACCCTTGCGCGAGTCAGGTGCCTGAAGCCGTCATGGTAACCGCTCGTACACGCGGCACCAACCGCGAGACCGGCTGCCGGCCGGGCAACGCGACATCGTCCTGTAGCCGACCGGGAACCCGGGGTTCCATGCGGCTGCCGCAACCTCTGCTGCAGTAAAATCAAGGTCCAGCGCGGGTTCGCGGTCGACGGAGCGCCTGACCGCTTGCCCGCCCGGGCGGACTTCCATCCGATCAGTTGGGGAGTTCGGGTCGGCGGTCCGTGTGAAATTCTGGCAGCCGGAATCGGCAGCCTGCCACCTGTTTGAAGCGAGGCCTGCACGCGTCACCGCAATGGTGGGGCAGGTAGTCCCCGTGAAGCCGGCAGGTGAAGCCCGCGAAGGGGGCCCTCAGGCCGCGACTTGATCTCGAAGCCGGGTCCCGCGGTGGGCGGCGGCGATGTTCCCGTCTCCATCCGGTCGCGTACCGGCCGCCAGGGTTCCCGCCCGCGAGCGCCAGCCCGGGCGTGTCCGCTCAGATCGTCGCGGCGCAGACTGTTGGGCGGCCACGCACGCTGATGCGCCAGAGCAGCCGCGAATCTGCCTTTGAGGTGGCAACATCAATCGGCGTCGCGGCATGCATGGTCATCAGCGTGTCCCAAACGACCAGGTCGCCCACGGCGTACCTGTGGCGGTAGATGTGGCGCTCCTGCAGCGCGTGATCTCTCAGCTCGTCGAGCACCACTTCTGCCGCGTTGTCTGCCATGCCCTTGATCGCGTGGGCCCCGTGGCCGAGCGCATAGAGCGCCTGGCGGCCCGTCGTCGGGTGCCGCAGCACCAGCGGGTGGTACACGGGTGGCACGCGGCGGTCCTGGTCCTCGCTGATGATCGGATTTACGGGGGACTCGCCCTTCCGCGGCTTCCCGCGACCGTACTTGTGGGCCACCTCGAAGCCACTGAGCCGCTGCTGCAGCGTCTCGTCGAGATGGTCCCAGGCGGCAGCCATGTCGCAGAACTGCGTCTCCCCGCCGTTCTCGGGGGCAATGATCGAGTAAAGCATGGTCGCGCTCGCCGGAACCTTCTCGTAGGACTGATCGGTGTGCCAGAGCGCCGCGCCGTTGCGGATCTTCGGATCCTCGTCGCGCTTCTTGGTATTGCCGATCGTCATGAGCTCGGGATAGCCCGGCATGCGCATATGGTCGAGCACATGCGGGATGGGCGTGCCCCATTGCCGGCCGAAGCGCAGATAGCTCTCCTTGTCGAGCTTCTGATCGCGAATGACGATCACTCGGTACTCGTAGAGCGCACCGGTCAACGTGCGCATGAGCGTCTCGTCGACGCCACCACCCACATCGACCCCGAGGACCTCTGCGCCGAATGCGGCATCCAGCGGAACGATGGTGGACACGGCGGCTCTCCGCGGCAGGCGACTTCCCTCCGTGCGGGAGTCTACCCCCGGACCGCGCCCGCCGGGTACCGCGACTGCTGTCGCTCTGCCCACCGCACGGTTTCGTGCGCAGCTCAGATCAGGTAGCCATTTGACTGTCCGTTGCATTTCGTGAACACCGGCGCCGACCCGTAGGTGGCACCAATTCCTGCACGGTCAGCATTCCACACCGAGCTTTGCCCGGTGCTCGACACCTACCACCGGGGCGGCCAGTGCGTCGACATTCGCAGAGGGGATCACGCTTGTAAGTTTCAGCAAATTGACTATATTCAACGAATGTTGAAAACACCTCATTTAATGAACACAGCTGAGGTCCGTGCCGCCGACGCGGTTTGCGAACTGCTTGGAACCGTGCCGGGAGTGCAGGTCGAATCCGTGGAGCATGAGCGAAAAACCGACTGCGACTACGGCGACTTCGGCATGGATGGAATACTCGGTTTTGCCCACGGCGGCCGCCACTATGCGCTTGTCGTCGAGGTAAAACCGAACGGCGCCCCCCGTTTCGTCCGTTCCGGCGTCTACCGGCTCGAGAGCTGCGTGGCCCGATTGCGTCGATCAAGCGTGATCAGTACCGGTCGACACCTCATCCCCATCCTCGTCAGCCCCTACCTATCTCCGGAAGCCCGCGCCATCTGCATGGACCATGACACCGCCTATCTCGATCTGGTCGGCAACGCGAGGCTCTCATTCGACACTGTCTACATTGAGCGCGCCGTCGCGGAGAAGCCAGTCTCCGAAGCCCGCGCGCTGCGCTCGATCTTCGCACCGCAAGCGGGGGCCATCCTGCGGGTCCTGCTGCGCGAGCCGGGACGCGCATGGCGTGTTGCCGATCTGGCGGCACAGGCCCGTGCGAGCTACGGCCATGTGAGTAATGTCCGCAAGGCTCTGTTGGCACGCGAATGGATCGAGGTCGGGGAAGACGGAGTCGTCCTCGTTCAGCCTGACGCTCTGCTGCAAAACTGGCGCGAGAGCCATCGGCGCCCATCCGGGGAGTCCATAACCGGATATACCCATCTCCATGGCAGCCAGCTGGACGAGCGACTGCGCGAGACGCTCAATCCCCACCCCGAGCACCCGCGTGCCATCTACGCGCAGCACTCGGCCGCGCAGTGGCTTGCGCCGTTCGGCCGGAACTCCACCCATACGCTCTACGCCGACCAGCCGGGCGCCGACGCGCTGAAAGAGACGCTGAAGCTGACGCACGCCCCGAGGGGCGCGAACGTTGTACTGATCATCCCGACTGACGAGAGCCTATTTCACGACGCGAGCGAACCTAGCTCAAACGTGTTCTGCACCAGTCCCATCGTGACTTATCTCGATCTCTGGATCGGCAGCGACCGCGACCGGGAGGCGGCGGAACACTTGGCTGGCGAGTTCTTCCCATGGCTGAAGTAGACCCGCAACACGCCTCCGACTACGGCGATCGCACGACGGTCGCGGTCAAGTCGGTGCTGATCGAGATTGGTCAGATCCTCGGCAGCTACCGGGGCAGATTCGCGGTGATCGGTGGCGCCGTCCCTTGGCTGCTGCTGAACGAGACCGACATGCCGCATATTGGAACCCTGGACGTGGATCTCAGTCTCGATGCCGAAGCCTTGGGTGGCGGCGAGTACGCCCAACTTGTCGAGTCCCTCTTGAGGAAAGGCTATCACCAGCATGAGACCCGGCCCCGCTTCCAGCTGGTGCGCACCGTGCCCGCCCGCGACGGCGGAGCCGACATCGACATCATCGTCGACTTCCTGATGCCGCGCGACGCCACGATCGCGAAGAATGTTCCTCCACTCGTGGCCGACTTCGCCGTTCAGCGCGCCGACGGCGCGGAACTCGCCTTGCGGTTCTATCAACTCGTCGCCATTGACGGCGACATGCCCGACGGTGGGAAGAACCGCGTGCAGATTGCCGTTGCGTCCATTCCCGCGCTGCTGGCCATGAAGGGCTACGCCCTCGCGAACCGGCACAAGCAGAAGGATGCCTATGACATCTACTACAGTATCCGCAACTTCCCGGGCGGCATTGAGGCGCTCGTGGCGGCAGCCAGGCCGCTCCTTGAATTCGAGACGGCGATGACGGGCTATCGCCATATTGCGGAGAAATTCCGGGCCCCGGATGATTTCGGTCCGACCAGCGTGCGGCAGTTCGTCGACCGTCCCGACATGCTCGCAGAACGTACCGCCGACCAGTGGCAGCAGGACGCGTTCGGACAGGTCGACGCCTTTCTCACAGCCTCGGGCCTGAGGTGATTCGTGGCTGCGTCCTCACATGCCAGGATCCGCTCCATGGACATCCCGATCATCGACAAGGTGTTCGGAATGGAGAGCGGCTTTGTGCTCAACTTTTCCAACCGGACGTTCGCAAACTTCTTTCACCAGGAGTTGGGCGTCGACATCTACGATGACCGGTGGGTAGCTCAGGGAACCAGCAAAGCGAACCGCCTTCGCTGCTATCTGCTGCGAGCCGACCGCCACACGGCGCTCCGAACCCTTGAGGCGTTCTGGGAATACCGGGAGGCGAGCAGCGTCACAGCGGACTATCCGGAACTCCAGGACTCGGTGCGCACCGCCTACTTCCGGATCATCCATCGCCTCGGGGGCAAGCCGCCCGAGCCGGAGGCACCCGCCGCAAAGCAACAGGAACCGCGTGTCGATCCGGCCGTAACCGCCGCCCTCGCCGCCTGTTTGCTCGAAGTCTCCACCATGGACCCGCAGGCCCGCGGCTATGCATTCGAGAAGTTCCTCAAGGACGTCTTCGACGCCTACGGAATGGCCGCACGCGCCTCCTTTCGGCTCAGGGGCGAACAGATCGACGGCAGTTTCGTGCTCGGCGAGCAGACCTATCTGCTCGAAGCCAGATGGAGAAATGCCCGGGTCGATGGAGCAGACCTTCATGCCTTCGACGGCAAAGTCGAGGAAAAGGCGAGCTGGTCGCGCGGTCTCATCATCAGCCAAAGCGGCTTCACCACGGATGGATTGCATGCGTTCGGCCGTGGCAAGAGTGTCGTAAGCATGGATGGTCTCGATTTGCACGAGGTCCTTTCTGGCCGGCTTCACCTCGTCGATGTTATTGCCCAGAAAGTCAGGCGTGCAGCAGAGACTGGCATGGCGTACGTCCCGGTGCGCCACCTCGGTGTTTCACCCCGGCAATGAGCCCTGTCGCATCCCCCTGGCGCGAAGCCGGGTTCCTGAGACGGTATGCGCCGAGCTGTCAGAATTCCGCCTCTTTCGCACGCGGTGATTCCGCCCGTCCCCAACCCGGCGGGCATGCCCGCGGGCGCACTCAAACACCTGGAACCACGGGAGTTGGATTCCGGGCCGCCATTCGGGGATTGCTCCAACAGATGCCGTCCGGCTTTGTTGCCAACCGGGTGCGCGCGAGGTCCATTCTCTCGCGCCCGGGGCCAAAGCAACTGCCTGGAGGAGACCTCGATTTGCCCCTGGTCTTTCGCCGCTTTGGCGCTTGGACCGATTGAGCGTGCAGGATGGACGGGGCCACCGGGAAGCCTGGTCCGTTCGGAAGTTCGGGCCGCCGGTGCGGGGGCGGCCCGTCAGTTCGCCGGCGCCTGTTCTTCCTCTTCCGCGACCGTTTCCTTGATCAGCTCCGCCATGCGCCGCGAGAACTGCTGGCGCTTGGCGGGCGGCACCGCGAACGCCCACCTGGAGAAACGGGCATTGAGCTCGTCGACTTCCTGCTCCACGTCTTCCAACGTGGGCATCTCGGGAAGACCTACGATGTTCGGTCCGTCCTCGGGCAGCTCCTTGCGAACGGACGGCGCGTATTCCGCGTCGATCCAGAGCCAGTCGATTCCGTCCAGTTCCGCTGTCCGCAGTACCAGGCGGAGCCCGTCGAACGTCTCGACCGTCGTGGTCGGAGCATCGGACGGCAGCTGCAAGTCCGAGCGCTTTTCGATCGCCACCGCCCTGACCCGCTCCAGCGCGGTCCCGTGCTGGTTGCCGACGTACGGGTTTTCCGGCTCGTAGCCGTCGGGGACGTTCTGCAATCCGAAGTACTGGTCGGAAAACAATTCCCGCTCGACCAGGACCTGTTCGCCGTCGGCATGTGCCGTCGCGAAACGCCGAACCCGCCAGCGGGGCAGGTCCAGCACGGACGAGTCCAGCCAGCCCATCGGTTGACCGGGCAGGTCGAAATTCCGCCAGACCAGCCAGGCCTGGTCCTCGCCGGCCCGGCGCACGTAGCGCGCCTGCTGATTACCGCTCGCGTCGCGCCCGACGAGGAGCGCCGCCAGGGGGGTACCACCCGCGTCGACGAGGGACACCGCGACGGCGCCGCCCTCGGTCGCGGTGGGGTCGTTGAGGCCCAGCGCGCCGTGCCGTTCCGGATCTGACGTTCGCGGCTCGAGCGTCTCGAGCACCGACAACGACACCAGCACCTTCTTGACCCGGTCGGCTTCCACCGGATAGTCGGCGAGCTCCGGCAGTGTCCAGTCGCCGTCCTCGCCCCGGAGGATTCGGAAGGTTCCGTGTTCGCTCTCGACGCGCACACCCTGCACCGAATTGATCTCGTCCATCAGGGACGGGAACACGCGCTGGGGCTCGTTGGTGCTCTGCAGGCTCGAATCCCGCCAGAGGGTGGCGGCGACCGCCACCACCACCACCACCACGGTGCCGACCGCAAAGGCGACCAGGCGCCTCATCGGGACTGCCTCCGCCGCCGCCGCACGACCGGTACGATCAGGGCGGCGATGACGACCAGCATCGGCATGACGTAGCTGTTGAGGGCTTCGAGGCGCGCGGACAGTGCGTCGATGTCACTCCGGAGCTCGTACTGCACGTCGCGCAGGCGCTTGCGGATCGTGACGATCTGTTCGCGGAACTCAGCGATCGTTTCGCGCTGTTCGGCCGTCAGGATCGGCGCGCCCTGCTCCGCTTCCTGGGACACCGCGCCCTGCAGCTCCCGCAGCTTGTTCTCGGTCTCCTGCAGCTGTCCCTGCAGCGCGCGTTCGGTTTCGCGATATCGGGTTTCCGCCTCGCGCTCGAGGTCCTGCACGACCGTGAACGGCCGGACCGAGGAGCCGCGGCTCCGCAACCCGATCAGTTCGCCGCCGCCGGCCAGCGACTCCAGCGCATTGATCACGAACGAACCGTTGTCGGCCGTCGGCACGGAGCTCGCCCGTCCGAAGAACTCCCGCGTCGCCACCCACACGTTGTCGGCGAGGATGTCGGAGTCCGCCACGACGATGAGGTGCGCGGTGTCGGCAGCAGCCCGGTGTCCCGCCGGTGCGGCGGCAGGATCTTCGCCGGTGTCCGCATCACCCGGCGGGCCGTCCGGGAAGGCCGAGGGCAGCGCCCCGGTAACCCGCGCCGCCAGCACCCGCACCTCGGTGTCGGCCACGAAATCGGCCAGCAGCTGCGTCGGATCGGGCTGGACCTGGATGCGAAAGCGCTCGACCGACATCGATTGGGGCGAGGCCCGCACCAGGGAGGTGAATCCCGGCGCCGGGTTCTCCTCGGTGGGCCGCAGCCAGCCGGACGAATGCATGAACAGACGCTCCAGGTTGGCGGTAATGACGTCGTCCTTGCTGAACGACGGGTTGAGCAGGGCCAGCCAGAGGACGTAGTCGACGACCTGCCCGCCCCCGAGGCTCACCTTTCGCGCCGCCAGGCGGTCGGCGACGACTTCGCCGGGAGCGAGCTCGAAACCCCATGGCTGGAAGAGGTCCGAGATGTTGGAGTAGGGGATGTAGATGCGGCGTTGCTGCGGGTCGATGTACGAGAACTCGATTTCCGAGAACGGGTCGACGAAGAAGATCGCACCGCGCCCGCTCATGACGAACTGGTCGATGAGGTAGAGCAGCTCGGGCTTCGGCTCCTTCGGGTGCACGACCATGAGGATGTCGATGTCGTCGCCGATCTCGGTCGGCGCGGGCCCCAGGTTCTCGACGTCGAACAGCTGCAGCAACTGCGCGTGGATCGCCCACGGCGGCACGTAGTCGGTCGGGGCGCTCTCTTCCGTCGGCAGCCCGCCGGCGACCGGCAGCGACGTCACCAGGCCCACCTTCACGCGCCGGGGATTGGCGAGGTCGTAAATGATCCGGGTCAGGTCGTATTCGAGGAATGCCTCCCGTTCACGCTCGAAGAAGGGAACGCGTTCCGTGTCGTCCGTGCTGTTGGTGGCCACCAGTCCGAAGTAGAGGCGTTCGCCGGCCGAGCTGATGGGAACGCCCTGCAGGTCGTAGACCACGGCGAGATCTTCCTCGTCCGAGAACGGGACCGGGTCGATGCGCTCGAGCTCGATCAGCCCGTCGGACGATGCGACGTACTGCTCGAGCAGCTCACGCACGCGGCGCTCGTAGTCGCGGATCGACGGGATGTCGCGGCTCAGCTGCTCCGAGAAGAAGAGGCGCAGGGAGATGGGTTCGGCCAGGTTGTCCAGCACGTGCTGGGTGCTGTCCGAAAGCGTGTAGAGCCCTTCGGCGGTCAGGTCGATCCGCGCGTTCCGGAGCAGGGCTCCGGACAGGACGTTTACGGCGATGAAGGCCGCGATCGTGAGGCCCAGCCAGGCGCCGGTGGCAAGCGTGCGTTGTTTCTGGAGCATCGGTCAGCTGCCGCGTTTGGCGTCGATGATGACGGTGTTCAGCAGGAGCGCCCCGACGATCAGGGATCCGAAGAACACCAGATCCCGAAGATCGATGACCCCGCGGCTGAGATCGTTGAAGTGCGTCAGGAAGCTGAACGACGCGATGGCGTCGAGCAGGGCCTGCGGCGTCCAGGCGGAAAAGAAGTTCAGGACGATCGGGAGGCCGCTCACCGTGAACAGGAAGCAGACGCTCACCGACACCACGAACGCGATGACCTGGTTGCGGGTGAGCGCCGACACGCACGAGCCGATCGCCAGGTACCCGCCCGCCATCAGGAAGCTTCCGACGTAGCTGCCGATGATGACGCCGTGGTCCGGGTCGCCGAGGTAGGCGACGGTGATCCAGAGCGGGAAGGTCAGGCTGAGCGCAATGCCGGTGAAGATCCAGGCGGCCAGGAACTTCCCGACGACGGCCTGCCCGGCCGAGATCGGCAGCGTCATCAGGATTTCCAGCGTCCCGGTCTTGCGTTCCTCGGACCAGAGGCGCATCGCAATGGCCGACACCAGAAACAGGTACAGCCAGGGGTGCCACTGAAAGAACGCGTAGAGGTCGGCCTGGCCCCGGTCGAAGAAATTCCCCATGTGGAACGTCAGCAGCGAGGCGAGCAGCAGGAAGATTGCAATGAAGACGTAGGCGACCGGCGTGACGAAGTAGCTGACGAGCTCGCGTCTGAGGACGGCGACGACGGGGTTCGTCATTCGCTCCTCCCGGTCAGCTTCCGGAACACGTCGTCGAGCGTGCCGGCGTTTCCGGCATCCGCCAGCAGGCTGGCCGGGGTGCCGTCGATCAGCTTGCGGCCGCGGGCGATGATCATCGCCCGTGTGCAGACCGCGTCGACCTCTTCGAGGATGTGTGTGGAAATCACGATTGCCTTGCTGCCCGACATGGTCTTGATGAGCTCGCGGACCTCGTGCTTCTGGTTGGGATCCAGTCCATCGGTCGGTTCATCCAGGACCAGCACCCCCGGGTCGTGCAGGATCGCGAGCGCCAGGCCCACGCGGCGCTTGAATCCCTTCGACAGGGTCTCGACCTGCTGGTAGAGCACGCTTTCGAGCCGCAGCCGTTCGATCACGTATTCCGTGCGCTGCCGACGGATGCCGGCCTCCATCCCGCGCGCCGATGCCACGAAGTGAAGGATGGCGTCAACGGTCATCTCGCCGTACAGCGGGGCGCCTTCCGGCAGGTATCCGAGTTGGCGCTTGATTTCGCGGGGGTGGTCCTGAACATCGAAGCCGCCGATGCGGACGGTTCCCTGGCTCGGCGGCAGATAGCCGGCCACCATCCGCATGGTGGTGGTCTTGCCGGCGCCATTGGGGCCAAGAAACCCCAGGACTTCGCCCTGTTTGACGGTGAAGGAGATGTCGTCGACGGCAGTGAACGGACCGAAGTTCCGGGTCAGCCGGTCGATTTCGAGCAGTGCTTGCATCACTTTGAGATGGGTTCGGGGAGAGGGCAGGGCCTCGGACTGCCCGATGGAACATAGTGCCGTCGCCCGCAGGCGCAAGGCATCTGCCAGGTCAGGCGTTCCGCTTGTTCTCTGCGCGCCGGTCTTGGAGAGCGGATCAGCCGGTCGCGTAGAGCGGAATGACGGCGCTGCGAATCGCGTGGTTCTGCGGTGACGCCAGGAAGGCGATCGTCCGCGCCGCGGCGTCGAGGGAAACCCAGGCCGAGTAGTCGGCGTCGGGCTGCGCCCGCCGGTTCTCCTCGGTGTCCAGGATCGAGGGAGCGATGGCGTTGATGAAGATGTTCTCGCTGCCGACCTCCTCACCAAGCGCTTCCGTCATCGTGGCGACGGCACTCTTGCTGAGCGCATACGCGACCATTCCGGCCGCGTTCTTGGGCTCGAGTGCCGCCCGCGCTGCCACGTTCACGACCCTGCCCCCGCCGCCGCGCTCACGGAAGATCCGGATGGCTTCGCGGCAGCAGAGGAAACAGGAACGCGCGTTGATCCGCCACATGTGCTGAAGGAGGTCCTCCGGGGTATCGCCGACATCTGCCATGGCGAACCCGCCCGCCAGATTGATCGACGCCCACATCGTCGGATGCCGCCGGTACCACAGGTGGACAGCCGACTCGCGGGCAAGGTCGGGGCCCCCGTCGACGGGATCCTTGGGCGCCTGGACATCGGCGTTCAGCGACCGCAGCAGATCGACGACCACGCGCCCGAGGTTGCCGGCCGCGCCCGTGACAACGACCACGCGACCCTCGTAGTCCACACCTATCGGCATTGGCTGGCTCCGGAACCGGGGTATTCTCGCGGTGCGGGGACCGCTCGTCGAACCGCCCAATGTCTACCGAATTCCCTCAAATGCAAGCGCGATCGCGCAGGAGGACCCGATGGCCGCACAGACCCCGATCTGCGACTTCGGCTGGCAGGCGCCGGCGTTCGACCTGCCCGGTGTCGATGGCCGAAGCTGGACGTTTGCGGAGGTGGCCGGCCCGCGCGCGACGCTGGTGATGTTCATCTGCAACCATTGCCCGTACGTCGTCGCGGCCGCGCGGAAGATCACGCGGGACGCCGAAGACCTCGGCGGGCACGGAGTCGGCATCGCGGCGATCATGCCCAACGACACCGAGGCGTACCCGGCCGACGATTTCCCCCACATGCGCACGTTCGCCGCCGAACATCGCTTTCCGTTTCCGTACCTGATCGACCGTACCCAGGCCGTCGCGCGGGCCTACGGTGCCGTCTGCACACCCGATTTCTTCGGTTTCGACCGGAGCGGGGGGCTCCAGTACCGTGGCCGGCTGGACGATGCGCGCGCCGACGCGCGCGACGGAAGCAGGCGGGACCTCTACGAAGCCATGAAGGCCATTGCAGCGGGCCGCGGGGGCCCAGAGGAGCAGCACCCGAGCATGGGATGCACCATCAAGTGGAGGGCATCCTGACGGATGCCGGCTGAGGCGCGCGTTCGGATCGACGGGACCGATCTCACCTTTCCGGCCGCGCCGGACCGGCCGGTCCTCGATTCCGCGCTGGCCGCGGGCGTCCGTCTGCCGCACAACTGCCGGGGAGGAATCTGCGGAAGCTGCCGGGCGACGGTGCTGTCCGGCACGCTCGATGCGGACAGTTCGGTCCAGTTCGCCCTGACCGACCAGGAACGCGAGAAGGGAGTCTGGCTGCTCTGCCAGGCGCAGCCCGCGGCCGGGGAGGTCGTGGTCCGGGTCCATGCTCCTCTGCCCCGCCAGCCGAAGGCGGCCGATTCGCGGCCCCAGACATACCTGTGCGAGTCGGTCGCGACCCGTCCGGTCACGCCGCGCGTCCGTGAGCTGGTCTTTGCGCTACCGAAGACGGCCCGTTTCGTCTTCAAGGCCGGCATGCACGTGGAGGTTGCCGTGCCGGGTATCGAGCCGCCACGCACGTACTCGATGTCCGACCCGCCGGGGCCGGACGGGGAGCCCGTCGACGGCCTGCTCCGGTTTCTGGTCGCCCGTCAGGCGCCGGGAGCCGCGAGTACATGGCTGCATGAGACCCTGCGCCCGGGCATGGTGACGTCCCTGACCGGCCCGTTCGGAACGTTCGGATTGCCTGCCCAGGTGCCTGGCCCGATCCTGGGTCTCGCCGGCGGGACCGGCATTGCGCCCGTGCTCGCCGTCATCGAGGAGGCGCTGTCCGGCGGTTTCAGTGCCCCGGTCACGGTGGTGCTGTCGGTCCGCGACCGGGAGGAGATCCTGGCCATGGACGCCTTCAGCCGGATTGCCCGACGGCATGACAACTTTGCCTGGAAGGTGACGCTGACCCGCGAGGATCCACCGCCGGGCAGCCGCTTCATCACCGGTCGCGTGCCGGACATGCTGCATCGCGTGCACGGACAGCTGTCGCACCACGCGGTCCTGATCGCCGGTACCCCGGGGTTCGTCGATTCGTGCCAGGCCCGCGTGCTGGAACTCGGTGCCGAGCCGGATCGGATTGCCGTGGATGCGTTCCTGCCGGCAAGCCCCGCCGCGTCGGAATAGCCGCCCGCGTTCCTCGAAGACGCCGCGCCGGGTTGCGGCTCACCAAACGTTAACAAAAGTTTACATGGTGGCAATGTCGCGACAACGTCGGGGCAACACTGCCGACAAGCAGGCTCCTTAAGTTGGAATCCCGAGGCGCCCGGCTTCCGCCGGGACCTCCGTTTCTTCCATAGGGAACCTGCATGTCAAGAAACGTTCTTCGGTCGCTGGCCACGTTGGTGGTGGCCTTCACGTTCGCGGTGCCAGCGATGGCGGCCGTCCCCACTCTGGCGCCGGTGGTTGAGATGGTCCAGCCGGCGGTTGTGGCCATCGAGGTGGAGCCGGCGGCGCTTCCCGCAGCCCGCGAGGGGCGTCGGTCACTCCCGCGCAACGGGCCGTCCGGCCCCGATTCGTTCTTCGAGCGCGAGTTCGGCAAGCATCTGCCTTGGCCTCCCGGGATGCCCGCGATCCCCGATCAGTCACTCCGGCGGCACGGCGGATCCGGGTTCTTCATCGACACGGAAGGTCATCTCGTGACCAACGCCCACCTGATTGGCGAGGATCGTGAGATTCGGGTTCACACCGCTGACGGCGACATCCTGGAGGCGGAGGTGGTCGGGCAGGACCGGCACAGCGACATCGCTGTGCTCAAGGTCGAGCTTGATCGACCGGTCCCGTACGCCACGTTCGCGGACTCCGATGCCGTGCGTGTGGGCGACTGGGTGTTCGCCATCGGGAGTCCCTACGGTTTTCGCGGCACCGTTACCACGGGCATCGTCTCGGCCCGCGGCCGCGACATCGGTGCGGGGCAGTACGGCGACTTCCTGCAAATCGATGCGCCGATCAACCGGGGCAATTCCGGCGGTCCGACCTTCGATCTCGAAGGACGCGTGGTAGGGGTCAACACCGCGATCTATTCGCCGACCGGCGGCAGCGTCGGGATCGGTTTCGCTGTTCCATCGAACACCGTCCGCCTGATCGTCGCGGACCTCATGGACGACGGCAAGGTCGAGCGGGGCTGGCTCGGCGTCCAGATTCAGCCGCTCGACAGGGATCTCTCGGAAGCCCTCGGTCTCGATGAGCCGCACGGCGCGCTGATCGCCGACGTATCTGAAGGGAGCCCGGCGGCCGCTGCGGGGCTGGAGCCCGGCGGCATCGTGACGGCAGTCGATAACGCGCGAGTGAAAGGCGCGCGCGACCTGGCCCGGCTGGTCGGCCTGACGTCGCCTGGCGAGGAGATCACGCTGACGGTCTGGCGGGACCGGCGCGAACAAAGCATCACGGTTCGCCTGGGCGGCTGGCCCGGTTCCGGTCCGTCCGCGCCCCCGGCCAGCGCGGGTGCACACCTGGGCCTGCAGTTCGGTCAGGACGGTGGTGCCGGCGCGGTCATTGAAGAGGTCGAGCCCGCGAGTCCTGCGTCGGTCAAGAACCTGCTGCCCGGAGACCGAATCCTGAAGGTGGACGGCGTTCCGGTGTCGGACGCCGCCGACGCGAGCCAGCGGCTGGCGGCGGCATGGAATGCGAAGCAGCAGTTCGTCGTCCTCGAGGTGGCGCGCGGACCGGAGGTCCGGTTCGTGGCCCTGCGTTTGCGGCACGCGTAGCCACGCGCGCCGCATGCGGGCGGTGATCGATTCCAGCCCGTCACGATCACCGCCCGCTCACCACTTGAGCGTGGGCAGATCCTCCCGTTGCCCGCCTGTTGCGGCCCCGGTCACCGACGGACCGGGGCCGTTTCGTGCGCTTGGCCCGGATTGCCTGAAGCTCGCGGAAATCGACTTGGCAGAGCATTCGCCCCGCGCCGTTGATCGTGACCGGTCAGTGAAGCAGGCGACGGGGGTTCCGGACATGCGGTGGCCGGGAGCATCGGCGGGCACCGGCGCAAGCGGTGCCGGTCGGTCAGACGACTGGCCGCTCCAGTCCGGCGGGGGAGCGCGTAAACACCTCGAATCCGTCATTGGTCACGCCGAGCGTATGTTCGAACTGCGCTGACAGGGAGCGGTCGCGCGTGACCGCCGTCCACTGGTCCGCGAGAATTCGCACATCCGGCTTGCCGACGTTGATCATGGGCTCGATGGTGAAGAACATGCCCTCGCGCAACGTCAGTCCGGTGTTCGGCGTGCCGTAGTGAAGGACGGAAGGAGCGTCGTGAAACACCCGGCCGATCCCGTGCCCGCAGAACATCCGGACGACCGAGTACCGTTTGACCTCCGCGCACGTCTGGATGGCGTGTCCGATGTCGCCGAGGGTGGCGCCGGGCCGCACTGCCCGGATGCCCGCCCACATGGCTTCGAACGTCGTGTCGGTGAGGATACGCGCCTGCAGGGACGGCTTGCCGACCCAGAACATGCGGCTGGTGTCGCCGTGCCACCCGTCAAGGATGACGGTGACATCGAGGTTGAGGATGTCGCCGTCCTTGAGACGCGTGTTGTCCGGGATCCCGTGACACACGACGTGGTTGATGGAGGTGCAGACCGACTTGGGGAACCCCTTGTAGTTCAGCGGTGCCGGGACGGCGCCGTGGTCCACGATGAAGTCGTGGCACAGGCGGTCGAGCTCCTCGGTGGTGACCCCTGCCGTGATTCGCGGCGTGATGAAGTCGAGAACCTCTGCCGCGAGCCGGCCGGCCCGGCGCATGGCGACGAACGCCTCGGCATCGTGGATGCGGACCTGTTCGCGCGGATGGTTCATGAACCGCCTCCAAGCGGGTC
This sequence comes from Alphaproteobacteria bacterium, assembly GCA_022825235.1. GTDB lineage: Bacteria > Pseudomonadota > Alphaproteobacteria > TMED109 > TMED109 > VXPW01. The sequence continues at coordinate 42,862 of JAJDYI010000086.1, forward strand.
CGTCATGACGAGGGAGTCCGCGACCGTAATGGCTTGGACGGTCAACCGACACCCATACGCTAGCATCTCGACACCGGCGTCTCGGGCGGCGCGGAATGCATCCGCATACGCCGGGTCGATGTCGCCCGCGAGGCGGAAGGATGAGCAGTCTTCCCGCTGCACCAGATAGAGCATGACGGCCCGGTCGCCAGCCGCGACCCGCCGGGCGAGCTCCGCGAGATGCTTGCGGCCGCGATCCGTCACGGAATCGGGAAACTCCGCGATGGCCGGCTCCCGCGACATGTGCACGTTCTTGACCTCGACGTAGCAGCTTCGGCGGCGGCGATCTTCCAGCAGCAGGTCGATTCGGGAACGGGTTCCGTAGCGCACTTCCCGCCGGATCGATGCGTAACCGGCGAGCGGTTCGAGCCGGTTGTCTCGGATGGCTTCCTCGGCCAGTGCATTGGGGCGCCCGGTATTGACGCCGACCAGGGTCGGTCCGAGCCGGAGCAATTCCCAACTGTAGCGCAGCTTGCGCTTCGGGTCGCTGTTCGGCGCAAGCCAGGTTTCGGTGCCGGCGTCGGTCAGCCCGAGCATCGAGCCCGGATTGGCGCAGTGGGCCGTGACGAGCCGTCCGTCCGCCAGCTCGTGGTCACTCAGGAATCGCTGGTAGCGACGCACGAGGGTGGCTCGCACGAGTTCGACGGGAAACTGCACGGACAGGGCTCCAGTCAGGCTTCGGGTGGCTGCTGCGGCGGAGACTAGACGATCGGCGCACGTCGATTCGCGACCGGCTAGCATGCGGGCGATCCTCCGGAGCGAGCCATGCCCCAAGACGCCCCAACTGCAGCAATGCTCGTGATCGGTAACGAGATTCTCTCCGGTCGCACGCAGGACAAGAACGTCGCGCACGTCGCGAAACGGATGTCGAACCTCGGCGTTCGGCTCATGGAGGTGCGGGTGGTGCCGGACGTGCGGGAGCGGATCGTCACGGCAGTTCAGGAACTGTCCGCGGCCTGGGACTATCTCGTCACGACCGGCGGCATCGGGCCTACGCACGACGACATCACGACGGAATGCGTGGCGGACGCGATGGGTGTCGAGGTAGAGCGGAATGCCGAAGCGCACCGCCGCCTCCGCGCGCATTACGCGGGCACGGAGATCGAGCTCAACGAGGCCAGGCTCCGGATGGCGAACATCCCCGTGGGGGCCACCCTCATCGACAATCCGGTGTCCGCCGCGCCTGGCTTCCGGCTTGGAAACGTCTTCGTGCTCGCCGGCGTCCCGGCCATCATGCAGGCCATGCTGGCGGTCCTGGAACCGCAGCTGGTCCGCGGTCCGCCGCTCCGTTCGCACACCTTCGTGGTGCACCGCCCGGAGGGCGCGGTCGCGGAGCCCCTGGCCAGCGTTGCGACCGAGTTCGCCGACGTTGATATCGGTTCCTACCCCTTCTATCGCCCCCCGGACATCGGGACCAGCCTCGTGCTGCGCACCGTCGACCCCGAGCGGCTTGCGCTGTGTGCCGACGCGGTGCGCCGGTTCCTGACCGAACTGGGAGCGCCCTTCCGCGAGGAAGCTTGAGGGATCGGTATGATGCCCGCCGGGGCCTGCGGGCGTGGCGGAATTGGCAGACGCGACGGACTTGCGGGACGTTGAGTGCCTGCCGGGAAACCGGCAGTGCAGAACCGCTCAAATTCGGGGAAGGCTGACCGGCGGTGCCGATGCTGATCCCGAGCCAAGCCTGCATCCCTGCAGGAAGGTGTAGAGACTAGACGGGCGGCGCCTGGGGCCGGCTCTGCGGTGACGGCGAAGGGATAGTCCAGACCACGAACGTGCCTTGGGCGCGGCGGCGAAAGCCGAAGTGGTACGAAAATCCGTTTCTCCGAAGGAGAGTGAGGGTTCGAGTCCCTCCGTCCGCACCACGCCCCGACATATCGGCGCCGCGAGAGCGCCGGAAGGGAGTAGGGTCGACACGGCCCTGGACGACCGGTTGTCTCGGCCGGGTCAGGTCCAGGGGGGTCGGTCTTGCCGGGTGTACGGCGGGCCCGCGTTCCGTGGCGGACAGGGCCGGTCGGATCGGCGGAGCGCTCGAGAAGACCCGTCCTACGAGAGCTTCTTTCCGTACGCCTCCAGAACGCCCTGATAGCCGGCGATCCGTTGGCGGCCGAGTTCTTCCAGCGCTTCCTCCACCTCTTCCGGTTTGAATCCGTGGGAACGATGGAAGGCGTCCCGGTCTTTCAGGTAGGCGGCTTCCATCTCGGCGTCGTGTTCCATCTTCTCGTGCAGATCGCGGAGCCGCTCCAGCATGGGCCGGTCGTCGGAGGTCTGGGACATGAATGGTTCTCCCTGGGGGATACGGTCAATCGAGTGGTAGGCGCTCGCCATTGCGGTACCGCGCGAGCTCGCGGTTGGAATACGCGGACCGCACGGACAGAAGGTACGGGACGGCTTCGCCGCCGGCGCTGATCGAGCAGGACAGCAGGGCCTCGAGACCGTCCTGGCCCGCGGGTCCCATGTCGTCCCAGCGATCGGCATCGATGCGCATGGTGTACCGGAGCGCACCGCCCTCCGCGGACGCCCAGAACGCCAGGGTATTGGTCGCGAGGAGCTCCTGGACCTCGGCCCGGCACTCGGGCCAGGCCGGAGGCGAGGCCGTGGCGCCGGCCGCCGCCAGCGTCAGCGCGACTGCCCCGAGCCAGCCCGCGATCTTCATGGCGCGGGATACTCCGCGGCCAGGTCACGGCTCCGGGCGCGTGCGAACGCGAAATCATTCGTGTCAAATCTGCCCAGCACGTTGTCCCGGTTGTGCGCGCCGCTGCTGCTTCCGCGTTCGGCCGCAAGCAGAAAAAATGCCAAGCCTTCGAGTTGGTCCTCCTCGACGCCGATACCGTGGAGGAACATGTATCCGATGCTGCTGAGCGCGTCGGCATCGCCGTACCGGGCCGCCCGACGGTACAGCCCAATGGCCTTCACCTCGTCGCGCTCGACTCCCTTGCCCTCGAAATGCAGCAGGCCGAGGTTGTACAGGGCGCTGGCGTGGTTCTGGTCGCCGGCCATGCCATACCACCTGGCCGCTTCGCGATAGTCTTGCGGAACGCCTTGGCCGGTGTCGTACAGGATCCCCAGGTTGTATTGCGCATCGGGGTCTCCGGTCTCCGCCAGCGGCTGCAGGGCTGCCACGAGTGCCACGGCATCACCATCATCAAAGGCACGCCGCACTTCGGCCCAGTCGGCGCTCGCCGGCACGGTTGCCGCCACGGCAAGCGCGATGGACAGGAATCCCGCGGCCCTGAGATGGATCATGCGTTGTGCTCCTTCTCCCGGGCCGTCGAAGCCTCGCGCTGGTGCCGGCGGCAGGATTTGAACCCGCAGCCTTCCGCTTACAAGGCGGGTGCTCTACCGTTGAGCTACGCCGGCTCAGGTCCCCGAGTGAGATGGAAGTATAGGGCCAAGGCGGCCGGAATTTGCCCCGCGTCAGGCGGGGTTACGGTATGCTACTCTAGGGACTTGTCCCCGTTCCCCGCAAAGGCTCTCTCTTGATGCAGCAGAATATTGCCGCGGTGTCGCCGCCGGCTGAGGAAGGCTTCGCGGCTCGTCTGATGGCGACGATGGCGACCACCATCGTCGGGCAGCGCGAGATGCTGGAACGGATCGTGATCGCGCTGCTGTCGAACGGACACGTCTTGATCGAAGGGGCACCGGGGCTTGCCAAGACGAGAGCCGTGACCACGCTGGCAGCAGCCATCTCAGCGAGCTTTCGCCGGATTCAATTCACGCCCGACCTGCTGCCCGCCGACCTCGTGGGCACCATGATCTACGAACCCAAGCAGGGGGAATTCCGTATCCGGCGTGGCCCCATCTTCGCCAATATCGTGCTCGCGGATGAGATCAACCGGGCGCCCGCGAAGGTCCAGAGCGCGCTCCTGGAAGCGATGCAGGAGCGCCAGGTCACCATCGGCGACCAGAGCGAGCCGCTCCCGGCGCCCTTCATGGTGCTCGCGACCCAGAACCCGATCGAGCAGGACGGCACCTATCCGTTGCCCGAGGCGCAGATGGACCGGTTCATCTTCATGCTGCGGACCGAATACCCGGATCGCGAGCAGGAGATCGCCATCATGGACATGGTGGCGTTCACCGCCGAAGGATCCATGCCTGACCCCGTGGTCTCGATCGACGAGATCGTTCAGGCTCGCGCGGCGGTCGATCGGGTCCGAATCGAGGAATCCGTCAAGGAATACATGGTCGACCTGGTGCGGGCGACCCGGCATATCGACCAGGTCGACGCCGCCTTGGACCCGTATGTCACCTTGGGTGCGAGCCCCCGTGCGACGATTTATCTCGCGATTGCGTCGCGAGCCCGGGCTTACCTGCAGGGGCGTAACTACGTTACACCGCAGGACGTCAAGGCGATTGCACCCGATGTGCTGCGACATCGGATTCTCACGTCATATGAAGCCGAGGCTGACGGCGTCACCACCGACGACCTGATCAAGAGGATCCTCGAACACCAGCCTGTTCCGTAACGGGATGGATACGGACAGCCGCCCCTCTGCCTCCGGCCGCGGGGCACTACGCCTCCGGATTCGTCCCAAACGTCCCATCGATGGGGCGGTTACCGGCGAGTTCCTGAGCGTCTTCAAGGGGCGTGGATCGGAGTTCGAGGAACTCCGGGAATACACGCCGGGCGACGATGTCCGCACGATCGACTGGAAGGTCACGGCGCGGGCCGGCCGGCCCTTCGTGCGCCAGTACATCGAGGAGCGCGAACTGACCGTGATCGTGGCGGTCGACCTCAGCGCATCGCTCCGGAGTGGAAGTGGCGCACTGAACAAGGATGCGATGGCCCGAGCGGCTGCGGCGTCGATCATGTACGCGACCATCGGGAACAATGACCGGGCCGGCTTGCTCCTGTTCAGCGACCGGGTGGACTCGTGGACACGTCCCCAGAAGGGTAAGGGTCACGCCGTGTACCTCGAGGAACGGTTGCGGCGCGCCCGCCCGGACGGGCGCGGCACCGACCTCCGGGGGGCGCTGATCCGGCTCGGGATCGTCGCCAAGCGGCGCTCGCTCCTCTTCGTCCTGTCGGACTTCATGGCCCCTGATTTCGAACGCCCGCTCCGCGCGCTTGCGCTGCGCCACGACGTCATTCCCGTCGTCTTCCGGGATCCGCTGGACGATGCCCTGCCCGCGGCAGGCCTGGTGACCATCCGCGACCTGGAAACGGGCGAGGCGCGGCTGGTGGACTTCGATCATCCGCGTGTCCGGGCCCACTATGAAGCCGCCGCGCTGCGCCGGCTCGAGGAACGCTGGCGGGTATTCACGACATTGGGACTCAAGCCGCTCGAGATCATGGGCGGCAGTGATCCGGTGCAGGCGCTGATTCAGTATTTCATGCGGCGAGCGGGGGTGGACGCCGGCCGGGCGGCGGCTTCGGCATGACACGTTTCTGGGCGGTGGTCGCGGTGCTCGTGGGCATGGCGTCACCGGCCGCTGCCGGCGTCGAGGACGACATCGAGATTCGCCTGGCTGCCGAGCCCGAAGCGGTGCGCCCCGGCCAGGAGTTCACACTGTCGATCTACACGGACATGCCGTGGGACATCGGCGTGCACGTCCCGCGCTACTTTCATTCGATCGGACCGTTCACGATCATCGAGGGCTATCAGGCCAAGCCCGTCCCCGTGGCCGAACGCCGCCGTTCACACGCAACCTATCGGCTGCAGGCGCCCGCCGAGACCGGAAGCTACGAGATTGAGGGGATGACCGCCTACGTGCAGCTGGTGCGCCTGCAGCGCCCCGGAGACTGCGAGCGGGGTCCGGACCGGGAGTTCGTGACGGTTCCTGGGGCCGGTAGCCCGTTCGATGAGTGCAAGGAAGGGCGCCGCTTCAATCTCGTGATGCAGGGCGATCGGTTCGAGATGACGTCACCGCCGTTGGTCGTGGTGGTGTACGACCACGTCCCGCCGGAAGCGAACACGATGGCCCCCCGGTCCCTCGCGCCACCAGTACCGCTGCCGCCGGCAGCAGAGTTTGCGGCGTGGAGATGGGTAGCGGGAGCCGTCGGGCTCGCTGCTCTGGCCGGGGCGGCGGTCTTGCTGCGGCGCCGCCGCCGCCCCGTTGCCGCGTCTCCGGAGCCGGTGCCCGAAGGCCAGCCGGTCCCGGCCGGGGACATCGCTCGTGCCGCCCTGGCCCGTCTGCGCGACGGCCTGGCGGGGGAGGGACGCCCCGCCCCGGCCGCACCGTTCGAACTCGCCACCGTGCTGCGGACCTATATCGACCAGCGCCTGGGACTGCCGGCCCCGCGCCGCACCACGGAGGAGACGGTTTCCCAACTGCCTGTGGTGGCGCACGGGGCAGGGCTGTCGACAGGGACGCTGGCACAGCATGCAGAGGCGACGCTCGCCATTTGCGACCTTGCGAAGTTCGCCGGGCGTGCAGCGACGCGAGAGGACATGGAGACGGCGCTCGGCGCGGCCGAGGCATTCGTGTCGGCGAGTCGGGAGCAGCCGGCGTGAGCTTTGCGGAGCCGTGGTGGCTGGCGCTGCTGTCCCTCCCGTTGCTCGCGGTGCTCCGCGCGCTGCCGAGGGCGGCCCGCCGCCTGGGTGCAGGCGCCGTCGGGGTCGCGTCGCTGGAGAGCTTTCGTGGCGCTCCGGTGGGGGCGCGAGTCCGGGCCGCTCGGTTGCTGCCCGCGCTTTCCGCGCTCGCGTGCGTCGCGCTGATCGTGGCCCTGGCGCGACCGCAGGCTGGCTTCGAGGTGACGGAGCGGGTCACAGAGGGCATCGCGATCGCCATGGTCGTCGACGTGTCCAGCAGCATGTCGGCGCTGGATCTCGGCGGCGAGGATGGGGCGGACCGAAACCGGCTGGAGGTGGTCAAGGATACGTTTCGGGACTTCATCGCCGGCGAGGGAGACCGCCTGCCCGGCCGCGCATCCGACCTGGTGTCCCTCGTGACGTTCGGTCGCTACGCGGACACGCTGACGCCGCTCACGCTCGATCATGAGTCATTGCTGCAGTTGAGCGCATCGCTGCGGCCGGTGCATCTGCCCGAAGAGGACGGTACGGCGATCGGTGACGCGATCCTGTCCGGGCTCGATTCGCTGGCTGGCGGCGAGCACGCAAGCTCGGTCGTCATCCTGCTGACCGACGGAAGCCACAATGCCGGAACCGTCGAGCCGATGGTGGCGGCGGAGGCGGCGCGGGCGCTTGGCGTGCGTATCTATGCGATCGGCGCGGGAAGCCAGGGTCGCGTCGCCATGCCGGTCAGTCCAGGGAGTTCCGAGACCCGCATGGTGCAGGTCTTCATCGACGAATTCACGCTGACCAGGGTGGCCGAGGCCACCGGCGGCCGCTACTACCGCGCGACCGATGCGGAGGGTCTCCTGGCGGTCTACGAAGAGATCGACCAGCTGGAAAAGGGCCGGAACGTCGCTCGCCATTACCAGCGGCGAGTCGATTTCTATCCCTGGTTCCTGGCGTTGGCCATGATTCTCGTGTTGCTGCGTGCGGGCCTGGACGCCACCGCACTGCGCGTTGCACCGTAGGGACGGGGCATGGAGTTCGAGTACATCTCCCTGCTTGGCATCGCACCGCTTGCAGCCGCGAGCGTCCTGCTGCTGCACAGCCATGCGGCGCGGGCGCGGGCGCGGGCGGTAGCTGTCTTCCATCCGGGCTCGGGTCAACTGTCGGCCGTGGTTGTGGCCCGGCGACGGGCCACGTGGGCGGCGGCGGCGGCCGTCGTTCTTCTGGGCCTCGCCCTTGCCAGGCCGCTCGGAGGCTTCGAGGAGGGAGTCGCGTCGCGCGAGGGTCGTGACGTCCTGGTGGTCCTGGACGTGTCGCTCAGCATGTACGCCCGCGATCATGACGGTGCCTCCCGGTCGGATGCCGGGCGGGCTGCCGTCGAACGATTGGTCGACCGGCTTGCTGCCGACGGCGGCCACCGCCTCTCGCTCCTGGCGTTCGCCGGACGAGCGAGCCAGCTGCTGCCGCCGGCGCTCGACTACGAAACGTTCCGGACACGCTTCGACGCCCTGGGCCCGCATGACATCGCGCGCCGGGGAACCCGAGTGGATACCGGCTTGGCGGCGGCGCTGGGCAGCATCAAGACCGGCAGTGAGGCCTTCACGGACGTCGTCCTGGTCTCGGACGGAGAGGACCACGGTACCGCGCTTCGGGCCGCCGGTCGGAACCTGCGCGGCACTGGCGTGACCGTGCACGTGCTAGCGGCGGGCATCCCGCACCTCCCGGCACCGGTCCGCATTCCGGGCGCGGATGGAACCGACGCCCCCCTGCTGTACCAGGACGAACCCGTTCGGAGCCGGGCCGATCACGCGAGCATGCGCGATCTCGCCGCGTTCAGCAGTGGCACGTTCTGTGCCCTCCATCAGGCCGACTGCGTCGGCGACGTGTTCGCGGCCATTGACAGCGCACCCAGGCGGGCCTTTTCGGCCGAAGGCCGGGAGGAACGGCGCCGGCCGCTGTATCACTGGTTGGCACTGCCGGCATTGTTCCTGCTAGCGGGTGGAGCCATGTGGGGGCGCGCGCGATGATGTGCTGCTGGTTCCGCCGGAGCGCCGTCATGGCCCTGCTCGCGCTGACCGGTTGCGGGGAGGAGGATCTGGCGCGCCAGGAGATGGACTTGGGCATCCAGGCGTATGCGAACGGCGACTTCGCCGCGGCACTGGAGCGGTTCGAGGCGGCCGAACGGGCCGGGGGCGAGACTCCCGAAACGCTGTTCGGGCGCGGCGTGGCCGCGTTCGCGTCGCATGACAACGCGGCAGCGGACCAGTACTTCACCCTGGCCCTGGAGACCGCCCCTGCGGAGTTGCGCGCCCTGGTGCACTACAACCTCGGTTCGGTTCGCTACCGGCAGACGGTGAACGCCGTGATGAGCTTCCTCAACGGGGATCCGTACCTGCAGGAGGCCATCGAGCAGTATCGGGACGCGCTCACGATCGACCCGAATCTCGAAGACGCCGCCTACAACCTCGAATTGGCAATGCGCTTGCAGGACGAATTGGCCCGGCGGCTGTTGGTGACCGCCGGCACCGAAGGCATGGACGAAGGAGAGGCCCGCACCGATCTCGGAGTCGAAACGCCGGAAGGCTGGGATCCTGGAGACGTGAAGGCCGCTCAGCCGCAGGCGAACGAGGGCCAGTCACGGGCCCGGCAGGGAGGCGATCCGGGGGAAGGCGGCCGGAAGGCGGGTCAGGCGACCGGCGCCGACGATGCGCAGAAAATCGATCTCACGAGCGCAACCGCCCGCGAAATGACCGCCGAGGAAGCCGAGGAACTGATCGAGATGGTTCAGGGACAGCCTGGCAAGCAGTCTGAACGGGCCTCCAGTCGGGAGGCCCGGATGCGGGCCGGCGGCGACGTTCCGACGTGGTGACCTAGAACGTGGTCATCACCTCGAGCGAATCGCGTTTGGTCCAGCCTACGAATTCCACACGTGTGGCGCGCCCGCCCCGGTTCGGCACTTCGGGAGCCCGCAGCCGCCGGTAGCGCTCGACCAGGAATTGGACCTCGACCAAATCGCCGTCCTCGGCGATGATTCCGATCCAGGGCGCCATGATGTCTTCGACGTCGTCGAGAGTGACTAGCGCGCAAGGCAGGTCGCCCGGCGTATCCGTTTCCGCGAGGCGGGTCTCGAGACTCCGGAATGCTTCCGCCGTCCGGCAGATCCAGGTCGGCTCGTCGAACGTGAAGTAATCGGGGAACGTGTTCTGCTGCGCGGTGGCCGGCAACGCGACCCCCAGCAGGACGAGGCACGCAAACGTCCGAAGTAGGGTCATTTCCAGTTCGCTCCTTCAATCGAGACGGTTTCAAGAAACGCCCCGATCTGGCTGATCTGATCAAAATCCAGATATTCCCCGAACGGCGGCATCTTGGGGAGCTTCCCGACCGCTACGACCTCAATGAACTTCTCGTAGCCCCGCCACCACATGCGGAGGTCGAAGCCCCACTTGCCCCACCGGGGTGACACGCCGTCGGCCTTGACCCCGTGGCATTGCACGCACCAGCGGCCATAGAGAAATGCCCCGGCCTCGATCGCTTCAGCGTCGCCGGACATGGGGTTCCCGGATTCGATCTCGACGGGATCAGGCACTTCGTCGTTTGCGGCGAGCGCGGGTGTGAACGGGCCTGCCAGCAGCGCTGCAGTCAGCACTACACAAGAAAAAGGTAACGGTTTCATGGAAATCCAGGCCGGGATCACCCGGTCTCCCGGCGATGCGGTTTCAAGGAAAAGCGGGTGGCGGCCCGTGGCCGCCACCCGCGAGTCTGATGACGAACCCTTACTTCAGGGTAAACGTCACTACGAGCGCGCTGCGCTGGTAGTCCAGGGTCTCCCCGGCAAATGCGCCAGCGAGCATGCCGCCGCCGACGTACGTCCCGTGACCCGTGGCCACTGAAATGTACTGCTTGCCGTCGACGCCGTAGGAGATGATCCCGCCGTTCGTGCCAGAACCAAGGTTGAACGTCCAGAGGACGTCACCCGTCTCGCCATCGATGGCTTCGAGGTTGCCGAGGTAGTCCGCGTTGAACAGCAGCCCGCTGCCCGTCGTGAGAAGGGCGGAGTGCGGGATGATGTCGTAGCGGCGTTCCCACTTGATCTCACCAGAGACCGGCTCGCGCGCGACGAGGCGCCCGTGGGCCTTGTCAGTCTCGGGGTCGGCCTGGATCCACTCGGCGGCCATGTAGACCTGTGCGTACGGCTCGGTGATCCGCGTGGCTTCACCGAAGCTGATCGGGCCGGAACCGTCCTTGTGGGCGATGGTCAGCCACATGCACCATTCCTGGACCGTCCGGAACGAGATACCGCTGTTCGGGTCGAAGGAACCGGCGTTCCAGCTGTGCCCGCCGTCGATGGCCGGGCAGACCAGGGTCTTCTCGCCGGCAACCGGCCAGAGCATGTTCTCGAATTCGCCCGTTTCCAGGTTGAATCCGGAAGTCCAGTTCTGGTGGTTCATCGCGGAGTAGACAGCAATCGGCTGACCGGTGGCCGCGTCATGGACGTGGTTGAAACCGCTCTTGCCCGGGTGGAGGACCATCCGGCGACCGTCTTTCTCGAAGATCACGTACTCGCCAGGAGAGGCGTCGTAGTCGTACGGGTCGCTGGGAGCTTCCTGGAAGTACCAGTTGAGCTTGCCGGTGTCGAGGTCAAGCGCGACGGTCGACGACGTGTAGAGGTTGTCGCCGGGGCGGTGCGCGTCCACGTTCGGGTCACGGCAGTCGGCGCCACAGTAGTCGTAGTCAGGGTTCGGGTTACCGGTACCCATGATGATCTGGTTGTTCGCGAAGTCGACGGTGCCGGGCTGCCAGGAGCCGCCGCCGCCGTACAGCCACGAGTCGCCACCCCAGGTCGCGAGCGCCGCGTCGTCGCCACGTCCGGTGGTGTAGAACACCCACACGACCGACCCGTCCTGCGGGTTGATCCCGAAGATCCGGCCCTCGACGGGGTACTCACCACCGTTCTGGCCGATCACCATCAGGTCCTCGCTGACGTAGGTAGCCGCGCCACTGAAACCGGCAGTGATCTTGGCGGAGTCGACGATCTGCTGATCCCAGATGACGGAACCGTCATCCTGGCTGAGCGCCACGATCCGGCCGTCCGCCAGACCCATGTAGACGCGCCCGCCGCCCACGGCCGTGCCGCGGGTGTGTGCGAATGCCGAGCGGGCCACGACGGCCTGGTTCATCTCAGGGACGTAGGCCCACAGACGCTGACCGGTGGCCGCGTCTAGCTTCATCACTGAAGACGGGTTGTAGGCAACGTACATGGCCCCGTCGAGCACGATCTGCGTGCTGTGGAGGCCACCGGCTGACTGCTCGGCGCCACCCGGCTGGAACAGCCAGGCCACGTTGAGGTCACCAAGGTTGTCCTTGTTGATTTCTGTCAGCGGCGAGTGACGGTAGGCCTTGTCGACGGTGCGGTGATAGGCGCACCAGTTTTCATCAGCGCAATTGACGATCTCGTTTCCGTGGTCCATCGCCGAAGCCGACGACGCAACCATCGCTGAGACCATTGCCACAGTGGCAGCAGACCCGAGGCCTGTGCCGATGCGGGAAAGGGTCATGTAATTCCTCCCAAGGATGGCGTCTGGCCAGACGGTACTGTCGTACCGGCCAGCAAACCCTTCCATCGTAAGCAGAAGGGCGGTTCTCCGCAATGCATCAGGCGCGGGCGCACGCGGTGCCCGGTGCCGGCCTAGGTGTCGAAGGCCGCCAGGACCACGCGCAGCGGAATCACCACGGCGTGCCGGGGGTTGGCGTTGGGCTGGATTCGAATCCGGCGATTGACTGCACCTGGGGCAGCTTTCAGCGTGGAGAGCCACGCGCGGCCCTGCCACCGCGTGCCCACGAAGAAGTCGTTCAGTGCGGCGTGGCGGGCTGCGAAGGCGACCTGCGCCTCGCCCTCCAGGACCCAGGGGCGGATCCCGATTGCGACCAGCGCCTCCGTCTCGTCCGCCCGGATGGCGTCGGCGATGCTCGAGCCCGTGCGTTCGCTGGCGCGGCAGCGCCCGAGGTGCAGGAGACACGCTTGCCAGCCGGACGGTGCAGCCGGGGCGAGGTCGGGCGGCTCGACGTCCGGCCAGGCGGTCGCCTGCTCGCCGAACGTCGCGGCACCGGGGAGGGGATTGAACGGGAAAGGCAGGAGATCACTTCGATAGAGCAGGAAATCGAGGATCGACCCGAGCAGTGCCTTGATCGCGTCGGCCAGTTGCGCGACGCGCGGATTGCTTCGGCTCCCCCAGAGGTGGAACCCGAACTGCGCCACCGCCAGCAGCAGCAGCAGGGGAAGCAGTACGTAGCCGACCGCTCCGAACGCGATCATGGCGAGCAGCCGTTTCCACGGCTGCTCGGGACCTAGCACCATGGGCGGGTCCGCAGGCATGGCGATCTCCCGGCAACTGCCATGACGTGCCCCATTCTGCGCATTTGGTCCGAGAATTCCAAAATCGGGCCCACAGGCCGGCAGAAGTGGCCCCGTCGGCCGGCCGGAACCGATCTCCCGGGCCCGGCCATCCCGACTCGGTTAGGATCGGGCACAACAACCATGTGAGGATGCGATCGATGCCAACGCGCGCTGCCGTTTCCCGGCGACGGATCCCGTCGGGCGCACGGATGGTCGAAGAGTTCAGGGAGTTTCTCGGCGAACGCGTCTCGACGGCGCCGGCGATCCTGGACCAGCATGGCCGCGATGAGTCCTATCACGCGGGGCATAGCCCGGACGTGGTCGTGTTCTGCGAGACCACCGAGGAAGTGGCCCGCACTGTCGCCTTGTGCGCACGGGACCGCATCCCCGTCATTGCATTCGGGACCGGTACCTCGCTTGAGGGGCACGTAGCGGCTCTGGAAGGCGGGGTGTGTATTGACCTGAGCCGGATGGACCGGGTGGTCTCCGTCAATCCCGAGGATCTCGACTGCACGGTCGAGGCCGGCGTCACCCGGCGGCGCCTGAACGAGCACCTGCGCGACACGGGCCTGTTCTTCCCCGTGGATCCGGGGGCAGACGCCAGTCTCGGCGGAATGACGGCGACCCGTGCGTCCGGCACGAATGCGGTTCGCTACGGCACCATGCGCGAGCTCGTGCTCGACCTGAAGGTCGTCCTCGCCGATGGCCGCGTCATCCAGACCGGCACGCGGAGCCGCAAGTCCGCGGCCGGCTACGACCTTACGCGCTTGTTCGTCGGGTCGGAAGGAACGCTCGGCATAGCCACGGAGGTGACGCTCCGCTTGTTCGGTCTCCCCGAGTCGATCGCTGCCGCCGTCTGTTCGTTCCCGTCGGTGGATGCGGCCGTCCAGACCGTGATCGCCACTGCTCACGCGGGCGTGCCGGTCGCCCGTGTGGAACTGGTGGATGCGCTGTCGATGGAATGCGTTAACCGTTGGGCCAAGACGGACTACGCGGAAACACCCGCGTTGTTTCTCGAGTTTCACGGCACGCCTGCCTCCACGGCCGAGCAGGCGAAGACCGTGTCGGAACTTGCGCGCGAATTCGGTGGCCGGGATTTCGCCTGGAGCGCCAACCAGGAGGAACGCAACCGGCTGTGGCGCGCGCGGCACGACCTACTGTACGCGCTGATGGCGCGGTGGCCGGGCTGCAAGTCGCTTACCACAGATGTGTGCGTGCCGATTTCGCGGCTGGCCGAATGCGTGGCGGAGACGAACGCGGACATCGCGGCCAGCACCTCCATCCCTGCGCCGATTGCCGGTCACGTGGGGGACGGCAATTTTCATGTCGCCTTCATGGTGGACCCCGACAGCGGCGAAGAAATCGCTGAGGCGTCGGCACTGCACGATCGCCTGATCCGCCGCGCCCTGGAGATGGGAGGCACCTGTACGGGTGAACACGGCATCGGCTACGGCAAGATGGAGTACCTGGAGATCGAACGCGGGGATGGGGTCGGCGTGATGCAGGCGCTCAAGCATGCCCTGGATCCCCAGAACATTATGAATCCCGGGAAGATCGTGCCGTTTCCCGACCAACGCGAGGTTCTGTCGCACGTGGCTTAGGCAGTTCTCCCGACCGGCCGGAACGATGACACGTGCGTTCCGCGCATGGCTGGTATGATGTTTCGGTCCGGCTCCTCCCGGCGCGGCATCTGAGCGGCACCGGGGCATCCGGAGCCGGCAACGGAGGAGACACATGGACTTCAGTTACCTGAGCAGGCGGACGTTCCTGCAAGGTACGGGTACCACCGCGGCTGGGGTCGCGATCACGGGTACCCTCGGTGCTGGCGGCATCGCGGTCGCGGAAGACGCGTCCTGGGCCTTCGAGCCGAAGGCCCTCGACGAAACCACGATCCGCGGTCTCATCGCGATGGCGCGGCAGCTCTATCCGCATGATTTTCTGGACGACGGCCCGTACGTGAAAGTGGTTGCCGACCTCGACGCCAGCGCTGCCGAGGACGCGGACCTGCAGAAATTGCTCACTGACGGGGTAAGCGGATTGGGCGTCGTGGTGTCTGGCGACGCTTCCCACGACGTAGCCTTCCACGCGCAGAGCCGGGGGCTGCAGTTGCGGGCGATGAAGCGCGAAGAGGCAGACAACAACGCGTTCTTCGAGGCAGTGCGCGGCGCGACCCTAGGCGGGCTCTACGGCAATCCCGAAGTTGCAGCCGCACTGGGCTTCGAGGGATCCGCAGTCGAACACGGTGGTTACCTGGACCGCGGTTTCGACGACATCGACTGGCTGCCGCAGTCTTCCTGACTGCAGAGGGGGGATGAACAATGGCTCGTACATACGACCTGAACGACGATAGCGTCGTCGTCATCATTGGTTCTGGAGCCGGCGGCGGCACGCTGGGACACGAACTTTCGGAAAAAGGCATCGACGTGGTCTGCCTGGAGGCCGGGCCGCGGCTGGACCTCGGCGACATCGTGAACGATTGGGGCACGATGGGCGCGAGGCTGAGCTGGAACGACAAGCGGATCGGCACAGGCGTGCTGAATCCGGGATACCCGCTGTGGGTGTGCAAGACAGTCGGCGGAACCACAGTGCACTGGGCGGGCGCCAGCCTGCGCTTCCAGGAACACGAGTGGAAGGTCCGTACGGTGTACGGAGACGTTCCGGGTGCCACCCTGCTGGACTGGCCCATCGACGCGGCCGAGATGGACCCGTACTACTCCCGGGCCGAGGACAAGCTGGGGACCACGGGCACGCACGGGATTCCGCGGCTCCCGGGCAACAACAACTACAAGGTCATGGAGTACGGCGCGAAGAAGCTTGGCTACCAGACCGTGCACACGGGCAACATGTCGATCAACCCGGAGCCGCGCGACGGCCGCCCAGGTTGCGTGCAGCTCGGATTCTGCATGGCAGGGTGCGCGATCGGCGCCAAGTGGTCGGTGCTGTATTCCGAGGTTCCGAAGGCGGAAGCGACCGGACACTTCGAGCTCCGTCCCGAATCGATGGTGGTTCGCGTCCTGCACGACGATTCCGGCAAGGCGACCGGCGTTGAGTACCTCGATGCCGACGGCAACCTCCAGATGCAGAAAGCGCGGGTCGTTGCCGTCGCGGGCAACTCGGTGGAAACGCCGCGCCTCCTGCTGAACTCCGCCAGCGGGATGTTCCCGGATGGCCTGGCAAACTCGTCCGGACAGGTCGGGCGCAACTACATGCGGCACCTGACCGCCACCGTGTACGCCGTGATGCCCGGAGCAGTGCACTTTGACCGTGGCACCCAGATGGCCGGAATCGTGATGGACGAAGTCCGTAACGACACCAGCCGCGGATTCGCCGGCGGTTACCTGATGGAAACCTTGCCCGGCTTCGGCGTCGCTGCCATCGCAGGCAACGTCGGTGGGATGGCGGTCGATACCCCAGGGACATGGGGACGCGACTACACCCGCGAGGTGATCGAGAACTACCGGAACATGGCCGGGATGTGGCTGGTTGGTGAAGACATGCCGCAGGCTGACAACCGGGTCACGCTCCACGACACGGAGAAGGACCAGTACGGTCTTCCGATTCCGGTGGTGCATTTCGACGAGCACCCGAACGACCTGGCCATGCGGAACCACGCGTACCGGATGGGCAGCGCCGTCTACGAGGCGGCTGGGGCCAGCAAGACCTACGAGCTCCCGCCGTTCCCGGGCACGCACAACCTCGGCACGTGCCGCATGAGCGCGAATGCGGCAGACGGCGTGTGTGGTCCCACCGGGGCGACGCACGACATCCCGAACCTGTTCATTTCCGACGGCAGCCAGTTCACCACTGGCGCCGCGGAGAACCCGACGCTGACGATTGTCGCGTTGGCGATCCGGCAGGCGGAACTCATGGCCGAGGCCATGCGGACCAACTCGATCTAGGGTTTGTTTCGAGGACAGGGGGCGCGGCAACGCCGCGCCCCCTGTCATTCCCGGGCGTCGCGAACCTCCGGAGGTTGCGACACCGGGTCGGGCCTGAACCGGCGGTCCCTGAACTCGCGCCGTCAGCGCTGCCGTGGCGGGCACCCGTTCGCGGGTGCTGGGGGGGTGCCGCTACCCGTCGCACCGTGCCTCCTCGCGGTTTGCTCACCGACCTAGAGTCAACCTAGAGTCATTCGGGAAGGTGCCTGATTGCGCTATCGAACATTGACGCAAATTGGCTGGCGTGGTACTCAACACCATGATGTGGCGTCGTCCGGCACGGTCGGGCCGGAACGCCTCCAGAAGGAGTAGTCGCCGTGGAAATGAAGAGTACCAAAGAAGGAGACGTGCTCATTTTCGAGCCTGAAGGCCGCATCGATGGAACCAATGCCAGAGATGTTGAGACGGCTTTTCTTGACAAGGTGCGTGGTGGCGAATTGGTCATCCTCGTCGATTTCTCAGAAGTCGACTTCATTTCGAGTGCGGGGCTCCGGGTTCTGTTGATGGTGGCTAAGGAAGTCAAGGCCAGGTCCGGACGAATCGAGCTGTGCTCCATGCGGGACTACCTGAAGGAAGTATTTGAAGTAAGCGGCTTTAACGCCATCTTCCAGATTCATGAGGCCCGAAGCGACGGGCTGGCATCGCTGTCGTAGCAGTCCATCAAGCCAGATGATTTAGCGGGCCCCGCCCGCCGCCCAGTTCAGGTGCAGTCCGAATCGCGCGTTGCACGTAGGCGTGCCCTTCTGACGTCGCGTCAATCAATGTCTGTCCGTTGGCGATCCCGGCCGCGATGGCGCTCGCCAACGTGCAGCCGGTCCCATGCGTGTGCGGGGTGTCCAGTCGGTCGGCTGCGAACTCTCGGACCTCCGCTTCGGTGATCAGCAGGTCGGTGACCACCGCGCCGCCGATGTGCCCACCGGTGATCAGCGCCGCGTGCGCGCCCATCGCGAGCATGCGCCGGCCGGCTGCCAGCATTTCGTCCTGATTGGTGACCGGGCGACCGGTCAGTCGCGCCGCTTCCGGGGCATTGGGCGTGACCAGGTATGCCCGGCGTACCAGCCGTTCACGGAGCGTTGCTTCCGCGTCCGGCTCGAGCAACGTATCACCCGAACTCGCGGTCAGCACGGGATCGACGATGAGCGGCGTCCCGGCCGCACAACCGGCGACGGTTTCAAGCACGGCCTCGATCGTTGCCTTCGTGCAGAGCATGCCGGTCTTGATCGCATCCGCTCCGAGATCCTCGAGCGCCGTCCGCATCTGCAGCGCGACGAGATCCGGGGGAACGTGCAGGGTTCGGTGGATTCGGTGCGTATCCTGCGCGGTGACCGCCGTGACCGCCGACATCGCATAGACGCCCATCGACGTGGCGGTCTTCAGGTCGGCCTGAAGCCCGGCGCCGCCACCCGAATCAGACCCGGCCACCACCAGCAGCCGGCCGAGCCGGCTGCCACTTCGCCGGGTGTGTGGGCGTTGCGTCAAGCGGCGGTCCGGCTGGCCGTGGCAACTGCGGCGGAAATCAGATCGATGATGTCTCGGGCGGCCGGCTCATCCGAGGTCTCGACCAGGACGCGCAGCAACGGTTCGGTACCCGATGTCCGCACGACGAGACGGCCCTTCCCCCGGAGGCGCCGTTCCGCTTCCGTGACCGCCGACCGAACGGACGGGATGACGAGCGGGTCCTCGTTCCGGCCCTTCGGCAGATGGACGCTGGACAGGTGCTGCGGAACGGCTTCGTATCGGGGCAACAGACCGGATAGGGGGGAACCCGTGCGGGCCATGACGGCAAGCGCCTGCAGCGCCGAGGCGAGCCCGTCTCCCGTCTCGCTGTGGTTGCCCAGGATGATGTGCCCGGAAGGTTCGCCGCCGACGTTGCATCCGTGCGACCGCATCCATCGCGATACGTGGCGGTCCCCGACCGGCGCGCGAAGGAGGCTCAAGTGAAGCGTGCCCAGGAAACGTTCGAACCCGAGATTGGAGAAAGGCGTCCCCACCACCGCACCGCCGGCAAGTTTCCCGGCCTCCAGCCACTCGCGTGCAATCAGCCCGATCAGCCGGTCGCCGTCCACGATCCGACCCTGTTCGTCGGCTAGGACGCAGCGGTCGGCATCGCCGTCCAGCGCGATTCCGAGGTCTGCTCCGGTTTCCCGGACCCGGGCGGCCATGGCCTCCGGGGCCGTCGATCCGCAGTCACGGTTGATGTTCTTGCCGTCGGGCGCCACGCCCATGGCCACGACTTCAGCACCGAGCTCCCAGAGCACCTGCGGCGTGACGCGCCAGGCCGCACCGTTGGCGCAGTCCACCACGACCTTGAGACCGTCCAGTCTGAGGTTGGATGGCACGGTGGCCTTGACCCATTCGTTGTACCGGCCAACGGCATCGTCAATCCGCTTGGCCCGGCCGATGTGCGCCGCCACCGCCAGCGAGTTCGGCGCCGGCATCTCCTGCAGGCGCTCCTCAAGTGAACGCTCGACGTCTTCGGAAAGCTTGCGGCCGTCCTGGCCAAACAGCTTGATGCCGTTGTCCTGCCACGCATTGTGCGAGCCCGAGATCATGACGCCCAGATCACACCGCATGGAACGGACCAGCATGGGAATCGCCGCCGTCGGGATGGGGCCGACGAGGAACACGTTCATACCGATGGACAGGAAGCCGCTGGTCAGGGCCGTTTCCATCATGTAGCCCGACAGCCGGGTGTCCTTCCCGATGACGACGTGGTGGCGATGGTCGCCGCGCGTGAACTCCGCACCGGCAGCGATACCGATGCGCTGGACGAAGTCCGGTGTCAGCGGCGGCTCGTTGGCACGGCCACGAATGCCATCGGTTCCGAAGATGCGTCCCATAGCCCTTCCCGAAACGCTACTGTGGCGCCTTTCTACAGACGGGGCCGTGACCCGTAAACGGGAGCCCGGGGGGTGTCAGGAATGAAAATTACTGCGATCGAGACCGTCTCGCATGCGCGTTTTCCCAACCTCCTGTGGGTGCATGTGCACACCGACGAGGGGATCACCGGCTTGGGTGAGACCTTTTACGGGACGGGTTCCTCCGAGGGTCACATCCACGCATATGCGTCCAAGCTCCTGTTGGGCGAGGATCCGCTCCAGATCGACCGCCACAGCAAACGGCTGGTGTCCTACATCGGACACTCCGGCTCCGGAGCGGAGGTCCGGGGCAATTCGGCATTGGATGTGGCGCTGTGGGACATCTGGGGAAAGGCGACCGGGCAGCCCATCTACCAGCTCCTGGGCGGACGAAGCCGGGACGCCATCCGCGTCTACAACACCTGCGCCGGCTACCAGTACGTCCGGACCCACTCCAAGCAGTCCACCGACAGCTTCAACCTGCCCGGCGATCAGCCGGAGGGACCGTACGAAGACCTTCAGGCGTTCCTGACCGATGCCGGCGCACTGGCCAAGAGCCTGCAGGCCATGGGCATCACGGGGATGAAGATCTGGCCGTTCGACTATGCGGCCGAAGCCTCCGGCGGACATTACATCTCGCCGGCAGACTTGAGCCGCGCAGTGGAGCCGTTCCGGAAGATTCGTGACGCCGTGGGCGACAGCATGGACGTCATGGTCGAACTTCACGCCATGTGGGACCTTCCGCAGGCCAAACGGATCGCCGCGGCATTGGAGCCCTGCAATCCGTTCTGGTTCGAGGATCCGATCCGCATGGACAGTCTGCGGAGTCTGAAGGACTTTCGCGATTCCACGCGGGTTCCCACCACGGCCAGCGAAACCCTCGGCAGCCGGGGCCAGTTTCGCGAACTCCTGGAACTCGGCGCATGCGACTACGTGATGTACGACATCGGCTGGGTCGGCGGACTTTCCGAGGCCCGCAAGATCGCCGCAATGGCCGAAGCCTGGCATCGCCCGGTCGCGCCCCACGACTGCACCGGGCCGGTCATCTTCGCCGCTTCGGTCCACCACGTGATCAACGCGACCAATGCCCTGGTGCAGGAAGTGGTCCGCGCCTTCTACTACGGCTGGTTTCAAGAGGTCGTGACCGACCTGCCGCCGCTCGAGAATGGATTGCTGCGGCCGCTGGAAGGGCCCGGTCTCGGGCTGAATCTCCGGCCCGAGTTTCTCGACGACCCGGATTGCCGGGTGCGGAGAACGGACGCTCGCGGCACCACCGGGTGACGGGAGCGGCGGGGCCGGTTCGCCCGCAGACGGCCGAGCGCCCCGATTTGTCACCGGTTGTATCCGGCGCCTGGGGCAGCGCGGTTCCTCCGGTGGCCGGTTACCTGGCTGGCGGGGGCGTTCGCTTGACCTGGCCAGGGTGGTCGTTGCGATCTGGTCCCCCTTCGGCCATCGATCGGCCGAGAGCCTCCCACACGCGCAGCGCTTGCCGGGTTTCCGCGACATCGTGAACACGAACCAGGTTTGCGCCCTGGCCGGCGGCATGGAGGGCGATCGCCAGTGAACCGCCGAGCCGGTCCGTGACCGGTGCTTTGCGGTCTAGGCGCCCGATGATGGACTTGCGGGATGCTCCCACCATGAGACCGTGACCCAGGCAGTGGAACATGGGTAGCCAGGTCAGGAGTGCCAGGTTATGGGCTTGGTTCTTTCCGAACCCGAGACCTGGATCGACGACAATCCGGTCGGGCGAAAGACCGGCTGCAAGGGCCCTCTGCACCGCTCCGGAAAGGTCTGCATAGACCTCGCACGGGGCGTGCCTGTAGTGCGGCCGGACCTGCATGGTCGGCGGAGTGCCGCGCATGTGCATCAGCACCACGGCCAGCCCCAGGCGTGCGACGGTTCGGGCGCTGTCCGGTGAATGCGATAAGGCCGTGACGTCGTTCACGATGACGGCGCCTGCGGCTGCGGCAGCCCGCATGGTCTCGGGATTGCGCGTGTCGACCGAGATCACCGCACCGTGTCGGTGCAACGCTTCGATGACGGGCACCACGCGCCGAATCTCGTCCGCCACCGGCACCGGCGCAGCTCCCGGCCGAGTGGATTCTCCGCCCACATCGAGGATGTCGGCGCCAGCCTCAAGCATGTCGCGTCCGTGCGCGATCGCCCGTTCTCGCGTCAAGTACCGGCCACCGTCGGAGAAGCTGTCCGGGGTCACGTTGACCACGCCCACGATGCGCGTGCGATCGAGCGCGACACCTGCAAAGGGAGCGCGCGCGGACGTGAGGGCGTGGCGGTTTGCCCGATGCCGGTCGTCGTCTAGCGCGGACAGCGGCAGCGGGCTCAGTGACGGCGCCGTCTGGCCGGGGACGACTTCGTCGACGGCGGCAAATCCCATGGGACCGCCAGCCAAGGGCAGCCGTCCCGCGGCGGGATGGGCGAGGTGCGAGAGTTCCCGCGGTCGGAGCAGTACGGGGGTTGCGCCTTCCGTCAGCCGTCGACCAGGTGCATCAAGCGTTTTCGGGCTGCGCTGCGCCCTCCCCCTGATCATGTGATGCGCCGCTTTGCGGCACCGACGAACGTCGGCCCGTTTCCGGTGTCGCATCATCGTCGTCGTCACGGAGGATGGACCGCCCGGACAGCACCGCTGCGACTTCCTCGGCCGTCAACGTCTCGTATTCGAGGAGGCTTCCGGCCAAGGCGTGGAGCTGGTCGACGCGGGCTTCCAGAATCGTCCGCGCGGTGGTCTCGCCGTCTTCGACGATCCGGCGAACTTCTTCGTCGATCATGCGAGCGGTCTGGTCGGACATGTTGCGCTGTTCTGCCACAGAGTGACCGAGGAATATCTCCTCCTGGTTGCTTTGCAGGCGGATCGGGCCCAGCCGTTCGCTGAACCCAAACTCCATCACCATCCGGCGCGCCAGATTCGTCGCCTGCTGGATATCGTTGCCGGCGCCGGTGGTGATGTGGCGCTTGCCGTAGATGAGCTCCTCGGCAATGCGCCCGCCAAACAGGCCGGCGATCTGCGCCTCCAGCTCGATCTGGGTGTGTGCGTACTTGTCCCGTTCGGGCAACCACATGGTGACACCGAGCGCCCGCCCGCGCGGGATGATCGTGACCTTGTGGAGCGGCTCATGCCCCTCCACGTTCAGCATCACGATCGCATGCCCCGATTCGTGATAGGCGGTCATCTTCCGTTCGTCTTCCGTCATCACCATCGAGCGCCGCTCGGCGCCCATCATGACCTTGTCCTTGGCCTGCTCGAACTCGGCCATGCCGACGGACCGGCGGCCCTTGCGGGCTGCCAGGAGGGCTGCCTCATTGACCAGGTTCGCGAGATCCGCACCCGAGAAACCGGGTGTTCCCCGGGCGATGGTCCGGATGTTGACGTCGTTGCCGACCGGCACCTTCCGCATGTGCACGCGGAGGATCTTCTCGCGACCGACGATGTCCGGGTTGGAGACGACGACCTGGCGGTCGAAGCGGCCGGGGCGGAGCAGCGCCGGGTCCAGCACGTCGGGCCGGTTGGTCGCCGCGATCATGATGACGCCTTCGTTGGCCTCGAAACCGTCCATCTCGACCAACAATTGGTTGAGCGTTTGCTCGCGTTCATCGTTGCCGCCGCCCAGACCGGCGCCACGTTGCCTGCCGACCGCATCGATTTCATCGACGAACACGATGCAGGGGGCGTTCTTTTTCGCCTGCCCGAACATGTCACGGACCCTGCTCGCCCCGACGCCGACAAACATTTCGACGAAATCGGAGCCTGAGATGGTGAAGAACGGTACGTTTGCCTCACCGGCGACCGCCCGGGCGAGCAAGGTCTTTCCGGTCCCGGGCGGACCCACCAGCAGAACGCCTTTGGGAATGGAGCCTCCCAGACGCTGAAACTTCTGCGGGCTCTTCAGGAACTCCACGATTTCCTGCAGCTCTTCCTTCGCCTCATCGACTCCGGCGACGTTCTCGAAGGTGACGCGCTGCTGGTTCTCGGTAAGCAGGCGCGCGCGCGATTTTCCGAATCCGAACGCCTTGCCGTTGCCCGACTGCATCTGGCGCATGAAAAAGATCCAGATGCCGATGAACAGCAGCATCGGCAGCCAGTTGAGAAGCAGGCCGACCACCGGCGAGACGCTGCTTTCTTCCGGCGCGGCGCGCACGGCAACGTCGTGTTCGCGCAGCAGGGGAAGCAGGCTGGCGTCCTCGAGACCGTACGTCGTGAACCGCTGGCCATTCCGGTAGAGGCCGTCGATCACGCGCCCGCTGACGATGACGGACTTGACCTGCCCAGTCTCCACGTTCTCGACGAACGTCGAGTAGTCGATTTCGGCGGCATTCTGCTGTGTGCTGCTGTTGAACAGGTTGTAGGCGGTAACCACGACCAGCCCGATCACGATCCAGAGTGCAAGGTTGCGGGCAAAGCCGTTCATGGTGTCCTCAATGGCCAGCGTTCCGACTGGACCCGATCTCCGGTCTCGACGACACGGCGGCCAGCAGCCTGGATCGGGGGTCGAAAACGGCCTGTATCCTGTTGCGGAGACGTTTGTCCCGCCACCAGTTTAGGTGGGGCACGGCGGCCAATCCGTCAAGATCACGGAATGCCGGCAGTGTAGCAAGATGGGCACGGCACGCGCCGGGACCGGGTAATGGCCCGGGGAGAGAGCGGAGGTCGTCCGGGCCGAGGGCGCCGACCGTCAGATTTCCGCCCGGGATGTCGGTCGCGATCCGGAAGCGGTTGTCCCACACCGATTTCGGGAACTGCAGGCGGATCGGGTCGGCGACGGCTCTCGGCTCCCGCATGACGATGAGCCGGCCGCTCTCCAGCGCGAGGACGGCGCCCCCGAGCGTGGACCTGCCCAGGGTGTCGCTGTTGATGCGATCGAGGATCCGTCGAAGGGACCGGGTGCGGGGCGGATAGCCTCGGCCTGTGACCGCCTGCACCACCGCCGCCACGGTCCGCAGGGCCAGCAGGTCTGGCAGGGCCATTAATGCAGTGTGCCCGATGGCAATGAATCCCAGCGGCGAGACGAACACCGAGTCGCGCAGACGCTCGGCGGTCGCGCGCTCGGCGAGAGCATCCAGCCGACGGAAACTCTTGGCTGCGCGAGCTAGCCTGGCGGGTGTCGGCAGGAGCAGGGCGGAGTTGCCCAGGAGGTTGCGGAGGCGGTTCCGGGTGTAGCGCATGTCCCGGTTGGACGGATCCTCCACGAAGGTGCCTCCGCGAAGTTCCAAGGTCGCGTGCAGGCGCGCCTTCGGGACACCGAGGAACGGTCGCACGAGTTCGACCGTCTCCGTCGGGGTGCGCACGCGCATGCACCCCAGACCCTGGACACCGCTGCCCGCGGCGAGGCGCATGAGGAAGGTCTCGGCCTGGTCTTCGAGATGATGCGCGAGCAGGAGCTCGCTGACGCCGGCGCGCTGGCACCATGCGCCCATCAGTCCGTAGCGCGCCGCGCGCGCCGTTTCCTGAATGCGCCGTGTCACGGACCCGTGATGCCAGACCAGGGTCTGATGCCGCAAGCCGATTTCTCTGGCCCACGCCGCGACCGTGGCGGCCTCGGCCGCGGATTCGCGGCGGAGGCCGTGATCAACGGTCAGTGCGGTGATGGCCCCTCGCCGATTTCCCGCCCACGCTGCCACCAGGTGGGCCAGTGCCATGCTGTCGGCTCCGCCCGAGACGGCGATAGCCAGGGAACTGCAGCGGCCGGGGGAGAGCCCGGCCGCTGCCGCCAGGCGCTCAAATTCTCCCGGCGCAATCGCTTGCGGCGCTGTCCGGGGGTCAGTTACAGCCAGCGCGCTCACGGCCGAGGACTGCCCGGTCACGCGTGCGCTTCGAAGCGTCGGGGAAGTCCGCTTCGAGGCGTTGAAAGGCTTGACACGCGTCGTCGTTCTCGCCGAGCGCCATCAGCGAGAGCCCCAGCTTGAGCAGGATGTCGGGAGCCTTTTGCTTGTCGGGAGCACTCCGGAACCCACGGGCGAACTCGGCTGCCGCTTGCTCGTACTGTTCACGCACGTAATGGCTTTCGCCAAGCCAGTAGTACGCGTTGTCCGTCAGGGTGCTGTTGGGGTAGTTGCGGATGAATTCACGGAAAGCAACCTCCGCCCCTGCGTAGTCCGCCAAGCCGAGCAACTCGTACGCCCGCCGGTAGCTGGCTTCCTCATCGTCGAACTGCGTGACCGGGACCGGCGGCGCTTCCGTGGCCGGTACCGGCTGTACTTCCGCTGGCGCAGTGTCCCCGGTTCCCGGCTCCTCGCCGGCACCGGCGGCCTGCACGGGCGCCTGCTCGGGCGCTGCCGCGTTCAGTTTCGCCTGCGCCTCCTCCAGTTGTCGAAGTTGTCCGCGAATCTGATCGAGGAGATGACGGTTCTCCTGCATTGCGCCGGTTACGGCACGCAGGGAATCTTCGATTTCCTGCAGGCGCCGCGCTTGGCTCGCGATCGCTTCGGCCTGACGTGACAGGGCCTCGAGCCTGGTCTCCAGTGCTTCGAGCCTCGCATCGTCCGCCTCCTGGGCAACGGCGGGACCGGCGAGAACTACGGCCCAGAGGCCCGCCGTTACGACTGCTGCAGCGCGCCGGATCACGGATTGATGACGGTGATCGCGACCCGGTTCTGGCGCCAAGCGTCTTCGTTGTGGCCGGCGACTTCAGGGCGCTCCTTCCCATAGGAGAGCGTTGAAATCCGGTCGGCCGCTACCCCGAGCGAGACGAGATAGGTCTTGACGGCCTCGGCGCGACGTTCGCCGAGCGCGATGTTGTATTCCCGGGTACCGCGTTCGTCGCAATGCCCCTCGATCGTGACCGTCAGCGCCGGAGCGCCAAGCAGGAGTTCGCTCTGCGCACGAAGCGTTGCTTCTCCCTCGACGCCGATGGTGCTCTTGTCATAGTCGAAGTGGACCCGGTCGCCAGCTTCGATCAGATCGACCTCAGCCTGCTCTTCAGGAGTCAACTGGGTGACGCCGGCTGTCTCCTCGGTTTCGATATCGATGTCCTGCTCGGTAATGTCGGTGAGATTCGTTCCATCCACGACTTCCGCCGGGCTGGCGGTCGGTTCTTGCTCGGACGGGCTGCCGCAGGCGGCAAGCGCCAGCGCCACGCCGAGGGCCACAAGGATTTGGGTAGGCCGATGCATTGCTGAATCCTGCGTATCGTATGAGGCGATCACCGAGATAGTGGACGGGCGGGCGGAAGAATGCGGCCGCCGCGTCGAGGGACTCGTCCCGGCTTTCAGGACGATAAAAGAAAACTAGGGTGGCGACAACGATTTGGGCACCCCCGCACCGCCGTGCGCGTTCACCCCAACACCGGCCCCGCTCCATCACGCCGCGGGGTGGAACCGGCGTGGCCCACGGGCCTGTGAGGGCGACCAGCTGCGACACAGGACGGGGCCGTGTCGTAGCCGTGGCAGGTCGCTGAACGCCGGCGGAAGCGCGCATGGTAGAACTAGGACAGCGGCGCCCCTGCCGACCTACCGACGCGACAGAGCCCACCGAGGACGAAGCGATGACCGCACTTACCGACACCATGCGGCGGGATTTCGAAGACCACGGCTTCATCATGCTGCCGGGCCTCTTCTCGGAGGACGAGATCGCAGCCGTGCGCGCGGAGATCGGGACAGTCGCGTCTCGGACGGGCCCGGAGGTCGTGTACGAGTTGGAGTCGGATTCCGTGCGGATGGTCTACGGCGCCCACCGCCACAACGAGGCGTTCAGCCGCCTTTCGCGCCATCCGCGATGGCTGGAGCCGGTTCAGGCCCTGATGGGTGGGCCGGTCTACATCCACCAGTCGCGCCTCAACACCAAGGCCGCGTTCCACGGCGGGCCTTGGACATGGCACCAGGACTACGCCACCTGGTCGGACCGCGACGGACTCCGGGAGCCCCGCGCCTTCATGGTCGCGATCCTGCTGGACGAGGCCAGTTCCGTCAACGGGCCGCTCATGCTGGTGCCGGGCTCCCACCACCGAGGGTTGATCGCCACGGCCGAGGACAACCACGAATCGCCCAGCTACACGGTGTTCCAGATCAGCGAGGAGGATCTCGCGCAGATTGTCGCCACGGGCGGTATCGAGCCGTTCGTCGGCCCCCCCGGGTCAGTGCTGATCAGCCACGCCAACATCGTCCACGGCTCGGCGGGCAACATCACTCCCTGGCCGCGGCGCATCTTCTATCTCAACGTCAGCGCCGTCGACAACCCGCCCACCAAGTTCGAGCGTGCCGAGCATCTGTGTACGCGCGATTGGAGTGGGATCAGGCCTCTGACTGACGACTGCCTCCTCACACTCGGGAGCGACACGCCGCCGCACCCGCCGGTGTAGGCCAACCCGGAGCCCCCCGGTCCGGCCGGACCTGCCGGACCGGGAACAGGAAAGCGCGCAGCTCCCTTCTTGAGGCCTCCCGGCGGCGCGTGTTCGAAACCGCTGCCCGGCACCGAGCCGCTGGACGGAACGGCGAGCCCTCCTGCCAGCGGTACCTGGCCCGTGACTGCTTCCCGCCGGTCGCCCATCACCCACGTTCTGCCGCCGCCGTGCAGTCGGCCGCCGCCCAGGGGTCTGGGAGCCGTCGGCGTTCGCTCAGGGTCGAGCCCGGGGACTGGCAGCAGTCTGCGCTGGTGGTGTCCGCGACCCTTCCGCCGAGGACCGGCCGCTACTCGGGTTCCGCTTCGGCAAACTCCACGATCACGTCGTCGGCAGCGATGTTGTCACCTTCGCTGACGTCGACCCGTCGGATGACGCCGTCGCGTTCGGCCCGAAGCTGGTTTTCGGCCTTCATGGCTTCCACCACGGCTATTACCTGCCCCGCGCGCACCACGTCACCCGCGGCGACCGCAATCGAGAGCACCAGTCCCGGCATGGGGCTGCGCAGCTGATTCGAACCATCCGGCGGCACTTTCTTCGGCATGTGCACGGCGAGCGCAGCCGTTTCCGGCGTACGGACCAGGGCATGGGCAGTCACGCCTGCATGCGTAAACGTCCATCCCTCCACCGCTGGGTCGACCTGGATGACCACCGGTTTCGCGTTCACCCGGCCGTGAAACAAGGGCTGCCCCGGTAGCCAGGTGCTTCTCACGGCCAGCTGGCGGCTGCCGACTTCCACATCGTATCCGCCCTCGGCTGCCGAGGCCCTGCAGGGGAGATCCTCATCCCCCAGCACGACGACGACTTGCTGCGTGTGCGCCATCGGCCTGATTCTGGCCTCCTCGGTCAGGTATGCGAATGTGGCAGCGGCGGTGATCACGTCCCTGGTTTCTCCCTCGGGAGCGTTCGGCCGATAGCCGTCGGGGAACTCGGAATCGAGAAAGCCGGTGTCAAGCTCACCAGCCTCGAACCTGTCGGTCCGGGCCACATTGGCCAAGAACGCGACATTGGTACGGGGCCCCCGGATGTAGAACCCGTCCAGGGCGGTCTGCATCGAGCGCACTGCATGTCGTCGATCACTGCCGAACGCCACTACCTTGGCAATCATCGGGTCGTAATGCGAGGTGATTTCGGAACCTTCCACGACCCCGGTGTCAATTCGGAGGTCCTGTTGCCCGGCCGGGGACGGCACGACCATTCGGCGTATGCGCCCGATCGAGGGCACGAAACCCCGTTCCGCGTCCTCTGCATAAACCCTTGCTTCGATGGCCCAGCCGGTGGCAGGCCGCACATCCTGCTGGCCAAAGCGGAGCGGTTCGCCGGCGGCAATCCAAAGCATCTCCTCCACGAGGTCGACGCCGGTCACCAGTTCCGTCACCGGATGTTCGACCTGCAGGCGGGTGTTCATCTCGAGGAAATGGAACCCTCCCTCCGGATCGACGATGAACTCGACGGTACCTGCTGAGCGGTATCCGACTGCCCGGGCCAGCGCGACGGCCTGTGCCTCCATGCGCTCCCGAAGATCGGCATCGAACCGAGGCGCCGGAGCTTCTTCAAAGACCTTCTGGTGTCGGCGCTGGATGGAGCACTCGCGCTCGCCAAGCGAAATGCACTGCCCGTGCGCATCGGCGAGGATCTGAATTTCGATGTGGCGGGGATTGGGGAAGTAGCGCTCGACGAACACCCGCGCGTCGCCGAAACTGGATTGCGCCTCGCCCGACGCCAGCGGGAACAGTTCGCGGACTTCGGCATCGTTGCCGGCTATGCGCATGCCCTTGCCGCCGCCGCCTGCAGCGGCCTTCAGCATCACGGGATAACCGATGGAGCCGGCCATGGCAGCTGCTTCGGCGCCGGTCGCCGCCGGCTTGGCGTTGCCGGGAACGACGTTGACGCCTGCACCGGTCGCGAGTTTCTTGGCGGCCAGCTTGTCGCCCATGATGTCGATGGCGTCGGCGGAAGGCCCGACGAAGGCGATGCCGGCTTCTTCGACGGCGCGGGCAAATGCCGCGTTTTCCGAGAGGAAGCCGTACCCGGGGTGGATGGCATCAGCCTTTGTCTTGCGCGCAGCGGCCAGGATGGATTCGAACCGTAGATAGCTCTGGCTAGCGGGAGCGGGACCGATCCCGATCGCCTCGTCCGCGATTTCCACGTGCAGCGCGTTCTGGTCGGCCTCGGAAAAGACGGCAACGGTCTTGATGCGCATCCGCTGGCACGTGCGGATGATTCGACAGGCGATCTCGCCCCGATTCGCGATCAGGACTTTCCGGAACGGCCGGGTCCGCCGGCGGGGCGTCACAGCGGGATGTTTCCGTGCTTCTTCGGCGGGTTCGTAAGGCGCTTGTCTCGGAGCATCTTCAGAGAGCGGGCGATTCGGGTTCGCGTTTCGCGCGGGAGGATGATGTCGTCAATGTACCCTCGACTGGCTGCGACAAATGGATTTGCGAATTTGCGGCGATATTCGTCCGTGCGCTGCTGGATCTTGTCGGGATCACCCATGTCTGCCCGGAAGATGATCTCGACGGCACCTTTCGGCCCCATGACGGCAATCTCCGCAGTCGGCCAGGCCAGGTTGATGTCGCCTCGGAGGTGTTTCGACGCCATGACGTCGTAGGCACCGCCGTATGCCTTTCGGGTAATCACGGTGATCTTGGGGGAAGTGGTCTCTGCATAGGCGAACAGGAGTTTGGCGCCGTGCTTGATCAGACCGCCGTACTCCTGGTCAGTTCCCGGCAGGAAGCCGGGGACGTCGACGAACGTGACGATCGGAATGTTGAAGCAATCGCAGAAACGCACGAAGCGGGCAGCCTTCCGGCTGGAGTCGATGTCGAGACAGCCAGCGAGCTCCATCGGCTGATTGGCCACCACGCCCACGGTTCTCCCCTCGACGCGGCCGAAACCAATCAGGATGTTGCCGGCAAAGTCAGGTTGGATCTCGAAAAAGTCACCCTCGTCGAGGACTTTTTCCAGTACCTCCCGCATGTCGTACGGCTTGTTGGGCTGCACCGGAACCAGCGTATCGAGCGACGGCTCGTCGCGGTCGGCGGGATCGGCCGTCTCGCGGACCGGCACGCCATCACGATTCGAAAGCGGCAGGAACTGGAACAGGCGCCGGACCTGTGAAAGGGTTTCCAGGTCGTTGTCAAACGCGAGATCGGCGACCCCGGACTTGGCGGTATGGGTCCGGGCGCCACCGAGCTCTTCGTGTGACACCTCCTCCTGAATCACGGTCTTCACGACATCCGGTCCGGTCACGAACATGTAGCTGGTGTCGCGCACCATGCAGATGAAGTCGGTCATGGCCGGTGAATAAACGGCGCCGCCTGCGCAAGGACCCATGATCACGGAGATCTGCGGGATCACGCCGGAGGCCAGCACGTTTCGCTGGAACACCTCGGCGTAGCCCCCAAGTGACGCCACGCCTTCCTGGATGCGCGCCCCGCCGGAGTCATTCAGGCCGATCACGGGCGCGCCGACCTTCATGGCCTGGTCCATCACCTTGCAGATCTTTTCTGCATGGGCCTCCGACAGCGAGCCGCCGAACACCGTGAAATCCTGACTGAACACGAACACCGGGCGCCCGCCGATCTCGCCCCACCCGGTTACGACGCCATCGCCCGGAATCGTTTGCCGCTGCATGCCGAAATCGCCGCTCCGGTGTTCGACAAACATGTCGAACTCCTCGAAGGAGCCAGGGTCCAGCAGCGCGGAAAGACGTTCTCGCGCGGTCAGCTTCCCCTTGGCGTGTTGCTTCTCGATGCGCGCGGTGCCGCCACCCAGATGGGCATCGCGCCGTTTTCGCTGGAGGGTTCGTAGGACGTCTTGCATGGCATTCTTGCGCGGGTGGTCACGGAATCGGGGGGCTTGCGGCAATCAGGCGAGATCGGGTTCGCAGGAAATGCTCCTGTGATCGGAACCCTGGACGGATCGTGCCGCAGCGGCGAATTCAACCGCTGAGTTGCCACGGGGCCATGCTAACAGATGTCCGCCGCGACCTTCGGCTGCCGCCGGGGCTATGGCCGCGTAAGCTTGAGCTCGATCCGCCGGTTACGGCGAAGCGCCGCGGGGTTGGTACCAGGATCGATCGGTTGGAACTCGCCGAAGCCAGCAATCGAGAGCCGCTCAGGGGGCAGGCCGTTGTCGAGGAGGATGCGGGCGACCGCGGTGGCCCGCGCTACCGACAGCTCCCAGTTGGAAGGAAACTGCTCGGTGGCGATCGGGTCGGTATCGGTATGTCCCTCGATCTGGAGGATCCAGGGCAAGTCATCCGGGATATCCTCCGCCAGGGCCTTCAGGGCGGCAGAGACTCCGGTGATTTCGTCGCGGCCACTCGGACCGATTTCCGCTGAACCGCTCGCGAACAGCACTTCGGACTGGAAGATGAAACGATCGCCCACGATCCGGACGTCCGCGCGGTTCCCGAGGATCTCCCGGAGGCGTCCGAAGAACTCCGAGCGATAGCGTGCCAGTTCGCTGACCCGCGTGGCGAGCGCGGCATTGAGCCGCTTGCCAAGCTCGACTATCTGGATTTCCTTGGCTTCTCGGTCGGCTTCGGCCGCATCGAGGAGCCGTCCAAGTTCGTCGAGCCGGGCACGGACGTCGGCGAGCTGGCGGTTCAGCGTGATCGCCTGCTCC
The DNA here is from genome assembly GCA_022825235.1 of Alphaproteobacteria bacterium. GTDB lineage: Bacteria > Pseudomonadota > Alphaproteobacteria > TMED109 > TMED109 > VXPW01. Next base: position 75,529 of record JAJDYI010000086.1, read on the forward strand.
CTTGCCGCCTCCGACAGGGCCCGTTCCTGCTCGAGATCCGCTTCCGATTGCAAGAGGTCCGTGCGGGCTGCCGCCGCCACCGCGGCGAGTTCGGCCAGCCTTTGCTCGAGCTGGTCCTTGTCAAGTGCGAGATCCCGGGTCTGGTCAGCCAGATTCTGCTCCGAAGACCGCAGCCGGCTGACATCGGCACGGAGGTCCCGCGCACTGCCGCGCAATCGCTCAATCTCCTCCCGCAGCTCGATTTCCTGCAGTTGCGCCGTTTCTAGCGACCGCCGAAGCGTCCCGAGTTCTGAAGACAGGTCCCGGTTGCGGGCCTGGAGGCCGGTTTCCAGCGTCCCGGCTTCTTGCAGCTCACGAGAAAGCTGCTCGAGGTCCGTCGTCAGTTGCTCATTCTCTGTCTGGAGGTTCAGCCCCAGCGCCTCGGCGGCTTCCAGGGAAAGCGTGAGCTCCCGGAAATCTGCACTCAGCGCATCATTGCTCGCCTCCAACTCGGTGCTGCGGGCTTCCGCTGCCGCGAGGGCCTGCGCCAGCGCTTGAAGTTCGGTCGCGAGCGAATCGTTCCGGGCCTCGAGGTCGTCCCCTCGACCGCGCGTCTCGGTCAGGGCCTGCGTCAGCCGCCGGATATCGGCGTCAAGGGTTTCGTTCGCAGTCTGGAGGTCGTCGCCGCGGGCCTCCGCGGCTGTCAGTGCCTGCGTCAACTGCCGCACGTCGGCATTGAGGGTTTCGTTCGCGGTCTGCAGGTCATCGCCGCGGGTTTCCGCCGCTGCCAGAGCCTGCGTGAGCTGCCGAATGCTGGCACGAAGGGATTCGTTCTCACTCTGCAGATCGTCGCCCCGGGATTCCGCTGCCGCCAGCGCCAGCCCGAGGCGCTCGACGTCTTCGCCCAGCGATTCGTTTCGTGCCTGCAATTCGTTGCCGCGGTTCCGGGTCGCCTCTAGGGCTGCGCTCAACTGCCGGAGGTCGGTGTTGAGAGTCTCGTTCTCGTCTTGAAGGGTGTCGCCACGGGCCTCCGCCGCGGCGAGGGCCTGCGCGAGTTGCCGGGCGTCAACCACCAGGGTCTCGTTCTCGGCTTGAAGATCGTTGCCACGAGCCTCTGCAGACATCAGTGCCTGCGTCAGCTGCTGGACGTCGACTTCCAGGGTGTCGTTCTGGGCCTGCAGGTCGTCGCCGCGGGTGCGGGCTGCCGCCAGTTCTTCGGCGAGTTGCCTGACGTCGGCGTCGAGGGTTTCGTTTTGCGCCTGGAGGTCGTCGCCGCGGCTCAGGGCGGCGGCCAGCTCCTGGGTGAGTTGCAGGACGTTGGCGTCGAGGGTTTCGTTCCGGGTCTCGAGATCGTCGCCGCGGCTCAGGGCGGCGGCCAGCTCCTGGGTGAGCTGCAGGATGTTGGCGTCGAGGGTTTCGTTCCGGGTCTCGAGATCATCGCCGCGGCTCTCGGCGGCGGCCAGCTCCTGAGTGAGCTGCAGGACGTTGGCGTCGAGGGCCTGGTTCCGGGTCTCGAGATCATCGCCGCGGCTCAGAGCGGCGGCCAGCTCCTGGGTGAGCTGCAGGATGTTGGCGTCGAGGGTTTCGTTCCGGGTTTCCAGGTCGTCGCCGCGTTGTCGGGCCGTTACGAGGGCCTGCGAGAGTTGTTGGATTTCGGCGCCCAGGGTTTCGTTCTGTTCCTGAAGCTCGGTGCCACGGATCCGAGCCATCTCCAGTGCCTGCGCGAGCTGTACGATGTCCGCGGAAAGGGATTCGTTCTGGTCCTGCAGGTTGGTGGCGAGCGTCTCGGTTTCCTGGAGCAGTTGCGTGAGACGCTGGACGTCCGCCGCAAGCGAATCATTCTGGACCCGCCGATTCGCGGCGAGAGTCTCGGCCGCTTCGAGTGACTGCGTAAGCTCACGCACCCTGAGAGTCAGTTGCTCGTTTCTCGCCTCCAGATCCGCGCCAAGAGCTTCGGCCGCGCGCAGGCTCTCGGTGAGAAGCTGCACGTCATCGTTCAGGCGTATGTTTGCTGCCCGGAGGTTGCTGACCTGAGTCTTGGATTCACTGAGAGACTGCGTCAGTTCCTGGACATTCTGGGTCAGCGCGGCGTTCTGCGTTTCCTCTTCGGCGAGCTGCTGGGTTAGCGCATTCATCTGGGAGGTCAGAGACTGGAGCTCCTCGTCCCGGCCCTTCAGGAGCAATCCCAGCACGAACTCCGACAGCACGAAGATCGCGAGGAGAAAGACCAGGACGAGCAGCAGCGTCGAAATGCCATCGACGAAGCCCGGCCAGATGTTGGGCGATTGGCGTCGCGTGGGCACGCCGTTTGCTCAGCGCTTGGACCGGGTCTGTTGGGTCCCGCGCGACTTCGCCTCGGACTTGGCGGCGGTCGTCGAGGTACGTCGCGTCGCCCTTGGTGCTGCCCGCTCGGCTTCGGCGGCCGGAACCGAGGTACTCAGGGTGCGGGCAAGCAGTTTGATTTCGCTTCGCACTCCCTGCAAGAACGCCTCCTGCCCGGAGGCGTTCTCTTCGACTAGGCGCTTCAGGCTGGAATCGACGCTGCGCAGGTGGGCCAAGGAGTTTTCGTCAAGACTGCTTCCGGTGTCGGCGATACGTTCGATTTGCCGGATGACGGAGGACTGCTCGTTGCGCAGCTGATCGCCGATGGCGGAGAGCTGCGTCGCGATGGCAGACATCGACTCGCTGACATTGCGGCGCTCGTTCTCGCCCCGGACGAGAGTTTTTTGAAGCTCATCGATGCTCTCGGCGGTTTGCTCGAGCAGGGCCTGCACGTACACCGGAACCGGTGTGTGGCCCGACTCGATCTCGCCGCTCCCCCCCGCGGAGACGTGTGCCCGACGGGCAAGCCACTCTTCGAGATCGAGGTAGAAACGGTTCTGGGCCTGAGCCACCTGCAGGTCCAGGAAGCCCAGCACGAGGGAGCCCGCGAGCCCGAACAGCGAGGAACTGAAGGCGGTGCCCATTCCGGCGAGCGGCTCGGTCAGGCCGGCTTTCAACGATCCGAAGACCGACGCGACGTCACCGCCTTCACTGATCGTGAGATTGCCGATGACTGCGCCGAACGAACTCACCGTCTGGAGCAGTCCCCAGAACGTTCCCAGCAACCCGAGGAAGATCAGGAGTCCGATCATGTAGCGGGAAATGTCGCGGGTCTCGTCGAGGCGGAAATTCACGCCGTCGAGCAGGGAGCGCATGGAGAGCGCGGAGATCAGCGGGCGAGAGGCCTTGGTCTGGTCGGTGAACGTGCGGGCGATCGGGGCGAGCAAGTTGGGCGGCCGCGAGTTTCCGATGTTCACACTCATGCCGGAGGCGTAGCGTTCGAGCCAGCGAATTTCCGGAACCAGCGCCAGCACCTGGCGAAACGAGTACGCTATCCCGATCACCAGCACGCCGGCAATGAGCCCGTTCAGCGCCGGATTGGCGTTGAAGGCTTCCTTGAGCGTCGACAGCAGCAGCGACGCGAGCCCGCCCGACACCACTACAAACGCAATCATGCGAAGCAGGAATCGATGAGGGCTATGCACTGCTGATTCCCGCAAGCTGGGCTGCGGCCCATCCGCCAGCCGTCGAACCACAAGTGGAGCAGGACACGTCCGTCGGACTGCAGTCTCGCTTCCTGATGGCAGGCTCGGTCATGTTCGGCCCATCATGTCCGACGCGACCAGATACAGACGAAATGGCAGAAAAACATGGAAACATCAAGCTGAGGAGGGCAAGCTGCGCGGGTCGGGCGACAGGGGCAACAGGACCCCCTGGCGGCAGGTAACCGATTCCGGGCCACGTCGGTCGTGGTCGCTGTTCCGTGCCCCGGCGGCTGGTTCACGCGCGTAGTGCTCTACAGCAGGTGGGCTGGTCCGGGACCCTGGCGTGACAGGTGTCATCGTCAAGCGTGTGGGTCAGCCTCCATCAGGCAGTCTTGCAGGGCTATCGCAACGTCGGGAGTGCCGGCAATCACTTCGCCCGTGATCAGGGGACAGGTGTTCTTCCGGAGCCCGACGACGGAACCGCCTGCCTCGGTCACGCACAGCATACCGCCTGCGATGTCCCACGGGTTGAGCCCGGTCTCCCAATAGCCGTCGACCCGTCCGGAAGCCACGTAGCACAGGTCGAGGGCGGCGGCGCCAAAGCGGCGAAGGCCGGCCACCTTGCGCATGATCCGGCGCTGGCGCGAGAGATGCAGGTCGTGGGCTCCGCGGCTTCGGTGGGGCAGACCAAGTGCGACGACGGCTCCCTCCAGGGTCGTGCGCGGCGTGATGCGAAGCCGACGGTCGTTGACGTAGGCACCGCGCCCTTTCTCGGCCCAGTACGCTTCGTGCTTGATGGGGTCCAGGACGAACGCTCCGACGATCGCGCCAGCGCGCTCAAGGGCGATCGAAATGGCGAAATGAGGGATCCCTCGCAGGAAGTTCAGGGTTCCGTCGACGGGATCCACGATCCACCGGTGCTCGCCGTCACCGGCCTCTTCGAGGCCTTCCTCCATCAGAAACCCATAGCCCGGCCGGGCGCGGGCGAGCTCGCGGTGCAGGATTTCCTGTGTCCGCAGGTCCGCGGACGTCACGAAATTGTCAGGTCCCTTGAGCGAGACCTGAAGGTTCTCGATTTCTCCGAAATCGCGGCGGAGCGGGCGCGCCGCTTTTTCGGCGGCCCCGGACATCACGTTGATGAGCGCGGTGGGATAGGGCACGGCCGGCCGCCCAGTACCCTAGGACTTCGCTCGTTCTACGTACGACCCGTCCAGCGTGTTGACCACGACGCGGGTGCCCGTTTCCACGTGCGGCGGCACCATCGTCCGTACGCCGTTGTCGAGCACGGCCGGCTTGAATGAACTCGAGGCGGTCTGGCCCTTGACGACGGCTTCGGTCTCCGTGACAACCGCGACGGCGGTTTCCGGAAGCCGGATCGCAACCGGTTTCTCCCCCGCGTACTCGACGGTGACCGCCATGCCGTCCTGCAGGAAAGGGAGGGCGTCACCGACCATGGCGGCGGCAAACTCGGTTTGGTCGTAGGTCGTCGTGTCCATCAGCGTGACCGCGTTCCCGTCACCGAAGAGGTACTGGAACGACCGCTCCTCGATGTACAGGCGCTCCAGATTCTCCGCTGCCCGAAATCGCTCGTTCAGCTTGCTGCCGTTCTCAAGGTTGCGGAGTTCCAGCTGGGCGAAGGCGCCGCCCTTGCCCGTTCGCACTGCCTGCTTCCGTACCACGCGCCAGATACTCCCCTGGTGCTCGATCACCATGCCGGGGCTGGCTTCATTTCCCTTGATGCGCATTACCTGCTTCCGCGTGGATCGGAGGGGGGAACGTACCGGCCAAAGTCCGGGGCGGCAACTGCCAAAACGGGCGTCCAGCGGTGCTTGCTGTTCGCCGAGCGCGTGCGGCAGAGTGCCATATAATTTGGCTTGGTACCCGCGTCTGTCGTTCGGAGCTGATATGCAGGTCGCTCAAATCTACACCGACAATGACTACCGTAATTTCAACTACCTGATCGCCTGCCAGGAAACCGGCGAGGCGATGGCAGTGGACCCGTTGGCGGCGGACCTTTGCCTGGCCGAGGCCAAACGTCGCGGGTGGACGATCACCAAGATCGTGAACACGCACGAGCATCTGGACCACACCGGCGGCAACGCGCGCATGCGCGAGGCCACCGGAGCTTCACTCTATGCCCACGAGGGTGCCGGGGCATCCATCGAGGGCATCGATGTGGCGCTCAAGGCAGGGGATTCGATACGGCTCGGGCGCAGCGTGGAGCTGGAGGCGCTGGATACGCCCGGACACACGATGAGCCACGTTTGCCTGCTTGCGCACGGGGACCGGCCGTCGCTGTTTTCCGGCGATACGTTATTCAACGCCGGTGCCGGCAACTGTCACAACGGCGGGCATCCCAAGGAGCTGTACCAGACGTTCCGCACGATCATCGCGAAGCTTTCGGATGACGTGACCCTGTATCCGGGCCACGATTACCTGGAGCACAATCTCGGCTTCACGCTCGACCGCGAGCCCGGCAACGTGCGGGCGCAATCCCTGCTCGAGGAAGTCCGGGGTCGTGATCCGCATCAGGCCGTTCCCACCACGCTGGGACTCGAGCGGGAGGTCAACGTGTTCCTGCGCCTCGACCGGCCGGAAGTGATGGCCCGCCTGCTCGACGGGGAGATGGCGCCGTCGGAGGGCCTCGACGAAGAGGCCGTGTTCCTCGCGCTGCGCGACCTGCGGAACTCCTGGTAGCCGTCTGGCCTAGCGGAGCGCCCGGACGATGTCCTCGACCATTTTCTTCGCGTCCCCGAAGAGCATCAGCGTGTTGTCCGCGTAGAAGACGGCGTTATCGATGCCCGCGTAGCCGGGCGCCAGGCTGCGCTTCACGAACAGCACCGTCTTCGATTGCTCGACGTCCAGGATCGGCATGCCGGCAATCGGGCTGCTCGGATCGGTCCTGGCGGCGGGATTGGTGATGTCGTTGGCGCCGATCACAAAGGCGACGTCGCTCGCTGAGAAATCACTGTTGATCTCCTCAAGTTCGAACACGTCCTCGTAGGGGACGGTGGCCTCGGCGAGCAGGACGTTCATGTGTCCCGGCATGCGGCCGGCTACCGGGTGGATGGCGTAACGGACGCTCACGCCCTTGTCCTTCAGCAGGTCCGCCATCTCCCGCAGCGCGTGCTGTGCCTGCGCCACGGCCATGCCGTACCCCGGCACGATGATCACGCCCGAGGCGTTACCCATGATGAAGGCGGCGTCGTCCGCGTTACCTCCCTTCGCCGCGCGGTCGCCCTGGTCGGCCGCGGCAGCCTCGCCCTCCTGGCCGAACCCGCCCAGGATGACCGACAGGAACGGCCGGTTCATGGCCCGGCACATGATGTAGGACAGGATTGCGCCCGAACTGCCGACCAACGCGCCCACGATGATCAGCGCGGTGTTCTGCAGCGTGAAGCCGATGCCCGCCGCTGCCCAGCCCGAGTAGGAGTTGAGCATGGAGACCACGACGGGCATGTCCGCACCGCCAATGGGAATGATCAGCAGGACTCCGATGGCCAGCGCGAGGCCCGTCATGGCGCCGAACCAGATCACGCTCTCGTCCCGGACGAACAGCGCGATCATGGCAATGATCACGATCCCGATGAGGAGGTTGAGCGGGTGCTGCAGCGGAAACACGGTGGGCGAGCCGCCGACCAACCCCTGCAGCTTGAGGAACGCCACCACCGAACCCGTGAACGTGATGGCACCGATGACGACTCCCAGCGCCATTTCCACACGACTGGCAAGGTGGATGGAGCCCGCACTGCCGATTCCGTACGCGTCGGGGGCGAACAGGGCGGCCCAAGCGACCAGCACGGCGGCGACCCCGACGAGGCTGTGAAACGCCGCGACCAGCTGCGGCATTGCCTTCATCTCGATCCGGAGCGCGATTACGGCGCCGACCACAGCCCCGCAGCCCCCGGCAATCACCGTCCAGCCCAGCTGGTTCATGCCGGGCTGCAGGAGCGTGGTGATGACGGCGACGGCCATGCCGGCCATGCCGAACAGGTTCCCGCGGCGCGCGCTGTCCGGTGACGACAGCCCCTTCAGCGCGAGGATGAAACAGACAGCCGCGCCCAGATAGAGCAGGGCGGCGAGGTTGGCGGTCATGACCGACCCCGCGGTTCCCTGCGCCTGAACATGCCGAGCATGCGCTGCGTGACGATGAAGCCGCCAAAGATGTTGACGGCCGCAAGCCCCGTGGCGGCGACACCCAGCCACTGGGCGGTCGAGAGCGGACCGGTGGCTCCGTCCTGCTCGTGGGGCGCGATTCCCAGCGCGATGAGGGCCCCCACCACGATGATTCCGGAAATCGCATTGGTCACCGACATCAGGGGGGTGTGCAGCGCCGGTGTCACGGACCACACCACGTAGTAACCCACGAACACGGCCAGGACGAAGACCGTGATGTTGATGATGGTTGGGTCAGCCATTCGCATGGTCCTCCAGTGCTGCGTGCACGACGGCGCCCTCCCGCGTCACGACGCTGGCCGTGATGATCGGGTCGTCCCACGGGACGTTCAGCCCGCCGTCGTCTGCGATCAAGGGCTCCATGAACGCGTACAGGTTCCGCGCGTACAGGGCGCTGGTGTCGTGGCTTAGGGTGCCGGGAAGGTTGCGGGGCCCCACCACCTGGACGGCATTTCGCACGATCGTTTCCCCGATCCGGGACAACGGGCAGTTTCCGCCCGCTTCTACCGCGAGATCGACAATCACGGAACCGGGTCGCATGGCGTCGACGGTGGCTTCCGGAACCAGTACCGGCGCCGGCCGGCCCGGAATCAGCGCGGTGGTGATCACGACGTCGCTGGCGCGGGCCGCGTCGTGAATGAGCTCCTGCTGGCGGCGGCGATATTCCTCACCCATTTCCCGGGCGTAGCCGCCTTCGGTTTCGGCGTCCTCGCCCGCTGTGTCCACCTCGATGAACCGCCCCCCGAGGCTCTCGACCTGCTCACGCACCGCCGGGCGGACGTCGAAGGCGGACACCACTGCTCCCAGGCGCTTGGCCGTCGCAATGGCTTGCAGGCCCGCGACGCCGGCGCCCAGCACGAGCACCTTCGCCGGCGCCACCGTGCCGGCCGCGGTCATCATCATCGGCATGGCCTTCGGCAACATCGCGGCGGCGTCCACCACGGCCTTGTAGCCCGCCAGGTTGGACTGCGACGACAGGGCGTCCATGGACTGCGCCCGGCTGATACGGGGCAGGAATTCGACCGCGAATGCCGTGACGTTCTGGGCGGCGAGAGCACGCACATTGTCGGGATTGCCATGTGGATTGAGGAACCCCACCAGCAGGGAACCGGCCGGTAGCCGCGCGACCTCGTCGGCGCCTTCCGCCTCGATCATTGGACAGCGGACCTTGAGAACGACGTCCGCACCCTCCAGCGCCCCCTCGGCAGATTGGTACAGGGTGGCGCCGGCAGCTTCGTAGGCCTGGTCAGCAAGCCCCGACGACAGGCCGGCTTCCGCTTCGACGGCCACCGTGGCGCCCTTGGCGCAGAAGCGTTTCACCGAGTCAGGTGTGGCGGCAACGCGGTTCTCGCCCGCTCGCAACTCTTTCAGGACGGCTATGCGCATGCGATCAACTCAACTCCTCCCGCGCGAGGGCACCCTCGGTCGCCAGGAAACATAGACTTCGGCCGGAGCCGCCGGGTCAGTCGGAATTGACGGCCCAGTCGGGAAGCTCGCCGGGAACAACGCCAAGTGCTGGCCCCAGCAGGAACCAGGCAAGCGTGACGATGACGAGGGTGGCGAGTGGATTGAGAAAGAGCCCGGCCCGCAGCATCGCGGAACTGGGCACATGACCTGAAGCAAAGACGACGGCGTTGGGTGCCGTGGCGATGGGCAGCATGAAGGCCGCCGACGCCGCGAACGTCGCTGGAATGCAAAGTAGCAGCGGATTCTCGCCAATGCTGACGGCGACCGCCGCCAGGACGGGGATGAAGGTCGCCGTCGTCGCCGTGTTCGAATTGATCTCGGTCAGCAGCACGATCAGCAGCGTGACAAGGAACAGGAGCCCGAGCAGCGGCAGGACCGCGACCACGGCAGTGCTGTCGCCGATCCAGGCCGCGAGGCCGGTGGCCTTGATGGCCGCCGCGAGGGAAAAGCCGCCCCCCAGCAGGAGAAGGACTCCCCACGGCAGCCGCATTGCGGTCGCCCAATCCAACGCGAACTCCCGACGGCCTTCCGCGTCGCTGCCGACCGGGAGGAGGAACAGTGCGAGGGCGCCGCACACAGCAATGCTGGTGTCATTGATCGCGAGAGTCGGAGCGAGTTCGTTCAGCGTGCGGCGGGTGAGCCAGAGCAAGGCCGTGACCAGCAGTGTCAGGAGGACCGTGATCTCGGCCCGCGAAAGCGGCCCCAGGGCGCGGGTGTCGGCCGCGAGGCGCGCGTGGTGGTGGGCGGCGCTGCCTCCGGGTACCGGAAAGCAGACCCGCGTCAGGACGACCCAGATCAGCGGCAGGAACACGACCGTCATCGGCAACCCGATCGCCAGCCACTCCACGAAGCCGACCTGGTACCCGAACGTTTCCTGCAGCACCCCTGCGAGCACCGCGTTCGGAGGGGTGCCGATCAGCGTCGACATCCCGCCCACGTTGGCCGCGAAGGCTATCCCGAGCATGAGCGCACAGCCGAAAGCCGTCTTGCCCCGGTCGCTCATGCCCTGGTCCTGCTCGAACATGGCGAGCACGGAGAGCCCGATCGGCACCATCATCGTGGCGGCGGCCGTATTGCTGATCCACATGCTGAGAAAGGCAGCCGGCAGCATGAAGCCGGCCACGATACGCCGCGGCCCGCCCCCGACCCGCGACACCACGTTCAGCGCGATCCGGCGGTGCAGATCCCAACGCTGCATGGCCAGCGCAATCATGAATCCGCCCATCAGCAGGAATACGACGCGGTGACCGTACGGTTCACCGGCATCCCGGATGGACGCGATATCGAGCAGGGGAAACAGGGCCAATGGCACCAGCGCCGTGGCCGGGATCGGAATCGCCTCCGTGATCCACCAGCAGGCCATCAGCAAGGCGACGCCCACCAGCCGCCACGCCGGCACCGCAAGGCCTTCGGGTGGCTCGAGGACCAGCGTCAGCAGGACTGCCAGCACGCCGAGCGCGAACCCCAGCTTGGCGAAACGCCCACGCTCGGGTCCGCTTCCGGCAGCGTGGGCGCGAGGCGCCGGCGGATTCAGAACGATGCCTCTTGCATGGCCCGCAGCGCTGCGACCAGTCCGTCGATCCCCTCCGCTTCCACGATGGCGGCAAATTCCTGTCGCTTGGTAGCGAACAGGCTCACGTCCTCGACCGTCACGTCGACGATGCGGGGTGCGCCATCTTCCTTCCGGTTTCGGAATCGCCACCGCACTTCCAGCGGCTCGTCACCGTCGCGCTGGAAGCGCGTGTACACGAATGTTTCGCGGTCGTTCCTGGGAACGGTCCGGAGAATCGTGAGGGAGCCGCCCGAGATGAGTTCCAGCTGGCCATCCACCAATTGCACCGTGTGCTCCCTGAACGCGAGCTGGTAGGCGTCCTTCTGGGCATCCGTGATCGAGCGCCAGTGGCGACCGAGAACGGCCCGTCCGATCAGGGGCAGATTGAAGTAATCGTGGAGGATGCGGCGCACGGTCTCCGTACGGTCCGCCTGGCGTTCGTCAGGGACCTCGGTCAGCGCGGTCACGTCCGCCACAAGGTTCGAGAGCGAGAGCACTGCCGGGTGGTCGTCCGCGGCACCCACCCCGAACCAGCCAAGGACGAACGCAGCACTGCCGAGCCCGATGAGACCACGGCGCAGCTTGGCGGAATTCGTCATGATGATCGCGCCATCCGCATCGGCGCCCCCGCCAGGTATGTGCGCGCAGCGAAGTGAGTTGCCGGGCCGGTCTGCCCCAACTGTTCGGCGGCGTCGGTCGTGCCGATTGACGCCGGAAATGTATCGCTGCCTCCTTGCAGTTTCAATTGTCGCTACCGCGTCAGCGGCGGGACGCGACGATACCCGCGAGCCGCGCCCGCGGCCGTGGTCCGGGCGCCGGCGGTGCATTTTCTGTGGGTCTTCGCCCGGGTGCACGGCCCCTCGCCGCGCTGGGCGTGACGGATTCGCCGTGCCGCGCCGGCTGGTTGGCGCGCGAATGCCGAAATCGGGCAGAATGGGCGCCCACCGGAAGCGCTGCAGCCAGGAGCGGAGCCCTCCATGCCGTTACGAGAAGGCCCGTTGTCCCGCTTCACCGTGCTCGACCTGACGCGAGTGCGGGCGGGGCCTACCGCGGTTCGCCAGCTGGCGGACTGGGGCGCCGACGTGATCAAGATCGAACCACCGGAGCTCGCCGACACCTCGGCGGGTCTGAGCGGCAAGCGAGACGGCTCGGATTTTCAGAACCTGCAGCGCAACAAGCGGGCTGTCACCCTGAACCTGAAGGACGCCCGGGGCCTCGGCTTGTTCCACAAGCTGGTGGCCGGAGCAGATGTCCTGGTCGAGAACTACCGGCCGGATGTGAAGCGGCGACTGGGCATCGACTACCCGGCACTGCGCGAGGCCAACCCAGGCCTCGTCTACGCGAGCATTTCCGGCTTCGGTGAGGACGGCCCGTATGCCGGCCGGCCGGGCTTCGATCAGATTGCGCAGGGCATGGGCGGTCTGATGTCGGTTACCGGTCTTCCGGGACAGGGACCGGTCCGGGCGGGCATTCCGGTCGCCGACCTGAGCGCCGGGGTGTTCTGTGCGTTCGGGATCGTGGTCGCGCTGCTGGAACGCGAACAGACCGGGGAAGGACAGTGGGTCGGCACGTCGCTCCTGCAGGCCCAGATCGCGATGCTCGACTTTCAGGCCGTGCGGTGGCTCATGGATCGCGAAGTGCCGCCGCAGGCGGGCAACAACCACCCCACCAGCATGCCGACCGGCGTCTTCCGGACGGCGGACGGGCATATCAACGTCGCGGCGTCGGGTGATGCCATCTGGCGCCGCCTGTGCCGCGCACTCGAGGCCGGCCAACTGGTCGAGGATTCGCGGTTCGCATCTGCCGAGGGGCGGTCGGTCAACCGAGCTGAACTGCATCGCGAGCTCGAGGCTTGCCTGGTCAACGAAAGCAGCGCCCACTGGATCGAGGTCCTCAACGGGGCCGGCGTGCCGTGCGGGCCCATCAACAGGATCGACCAGGCGTTCGCGGATCCGCAGGTCGAGCATCTCGGCATGGCCCGCAAGGTGGCGCACCCGCGCCTCGGTGACCTCGCCTTGGTTAACCAGCCGATCCGGCTCAGTCGCGCACCCGATCCGCCCTTCGCGCCGGCGCCGGAACGGGGTCAGCACAACGCCGAGGTGTTTGGCCGGCTTGGGGTCGGGCAGGATGAACTGTCCGAACTTCGGGACCAGGGAATCATCTGAGCGCCGGCCCGCCTGCGTCGCCGGCGTCCGACCGGCCACTGCACCGCGCCGGGTTTCGCCACCGTCGACCATATTCCGCGGGAACCAGATCGATGCCTATTGCACTGCCAGACTCCCTGATTGCGGACACGTCTGCCGGGATTGCTCGCCTCATCCTGAATCGGCCGGAAAAACACAACGTGATCGACCACGACATGTGGTGCGGAATCACCGCGGCAATGCAGGCGTTCTCGGCCGACGAGGGCGTCCGAGTGGTCGTCGTGAGCGGGGCGGGGGGCAGGGCGTTTTCCGCCGGTGCCGACATCTCGGAATTCGAGCGCAAGCGGGAAGGGGATACGGCGGACGCGTACAATCGCGCCACCGCCGATGCACACGGCGCGCTCCGTCACTGCCCGAAGCCCACGATCGCCGAAATCGGCGGCTATTGCATCGGCGGGGGGCTGGGCATTGCCCTGGCTTGCGACCTCCGCATCACCGCGGACGATGCCCGCTTCGGCATTCCGGCTGCTCGGCTTGGCCTCGGTTACGACTACTCTAGCTTGCAAGTTCTCGTCAGCGTCGTCGGCCCTGCCGTCGCCAAGGACATCATGTTCACGGCAAGACGGATTGGCGCCGCCGAGGCAGCCGCGATCGGGCTCGTGAACCGGGTGGTGGCGCCGGGGGAACTGGCAACGACGGTCGCGGAATACGCCAGCATGATTGCGGCCAACGCGCCGCTCACCGTTCGTGCGTCGAAGCGGATCGTGACGGAGGTCCTGAAGGACGCCGATGCCCGAGACCGGGCTCTATGCGAACGTCTCGTCGCGGAGTGCTTCGCCAGTGCCGACTACGTGGAGGGCCGGCGGGCGTTCATGGAAAAACGGACCCCCCGTTTCCAGGGGCACTGACGCGAGGGCACACTGCGGCATCGCGGTGCCGGCGAGGGGCACCGCCTTCCCCGGTTGCCGGCGCCGGACCGGTTCGCGCGGCCAGGCCATGCTGACCTCGAAGGCCGCCGGTACGCCTTCCATGTGCCCGTCGTGCACGCGCCGGAAATCCTCCCGCTGGCCTCGGGCGACGATCGCCCGGGAATCCCGGCACCGCGTGCCCGAGGTTGCCGAAGAGCCGCCAACGCTGCGCGAGGCTTTCGCCGACGTCACAGCGTAATCGTGATGGACGCGGTCGTGCCCGAGGGCCGACGGGACCGGCCCTGCCGCTTGCACCGGGGCCATCGAAGGGGCGAAGCGGAGGTCGTCGGGCGGAGGTGGTGGCGGCACCCACGGCCGCTGCTATTCGTCGAACGCGTCGAAATCCAGTTCGGATTCGTCGAACGGATCGTCCGGCGGGGCGTCGCGCGCGCGAAGCAGCTGCCAGTAGACGCTCCGGGTCGAGGCGTAGGCGTCGAGCGAGCTCGCGAGCCCCGCGTCGACCTGCTCGAAGTGCCGGTCACGGAACGTCACGGCCCGCAATCCGGTTTCGGCTGCTTGGAACGTGAGGTCGATGCCCGACCGCCGGACCAGGTAGTAGTGCGGTGTCGACAGCGCATCCATCCCAAGGCCCGCCAGCTCCCGCGTCGTCGATGGTCCCAGCACGGGCAGGACCAGATACGGACCCGGCCCGCTCCCCCAGTGGTCGAGGGTCTGGCCGAAGCCCCGGGGATTGCGGTAGACCCCCGCCTGCGCGGCGACATCGATGAAGCCGCCGAGACCGACGAGGGTGTTGAGCAGGAATCGCGAGACGGCGACCTCAAGACCGGCGGCGTCCCCCTGCAAAGCCGCATTGAGTGCATGGACGGGTTCCAGCAGGTTGTTCAGGAACTGACCAATTCCCTGTCGTACCGGGTCCGGGACCACGAATCGATAGGCGACCGTGGTCGGCCGGAGCACGAAGCGGTCAAGTTCACGGTTGACCTCGAAGACCGCGCGGTTGAGGGACTCGAACGGGTCCGCCTCCGCCAGCGCCGGTACCGGAGTCACGATTCCGAGAGCGACTCCGGCCACGATCCCGGCCACGAAGCAGGCGCATCGCGACCGGCGCCAGCGGCTCTCAGGCACGACCGAAGCCCCCGCCGCCCGGCGTCTCGATCACCAGGACGTCACCAGGCATGACCTGCCGCGAGGCACTGCCCGGCAGCCGCTCGACCGTGCCGTCGTGCCGTTCCAGCGAATTGGCACCGAGTGCTCCGTCACCACCGCCCGCGAGCCCGCGCGGCGGCACGCGGCGGCGGTTGGACAGGATGCCGGCTGTCATCGGAGCCAGAAAGCGCAGGCGACGGACGACGCCGTCACCGCCCCGGTGGCGCCCGTGCCCGCCGCTGCCGCGTCGCACTGCGAACGAATTCAGTTGCACCGGGAAGCGGTTCTCGAGCACCTCGGGATCGGTCAGGCGGGTATTGGTCATGTGGCAATGAACCGCATCCGCACCGGCATGGTCAGGACCCGCACCCCCGCCTCCGCAGATGGTCTCATAGTATCCGAACGCGTCCGTGCCGAATGTGAGGTTGCTGACCGTGCCGTAGCTGTGTG
This sequence comes from Alphaproteobacteria bacterium, assembly GCA_022825235.1. Lineage (GTDB taxonomy): Bacteria > Pseudomonadota > Alphaproteobacteria > TMED109 > TMED109 > VXPW01. The sequence continues at coordinate 90,899 of JAJDYI010000086.1, forward strand.
CCTGCACGCCCAGCGCGGCAAACAGCACATCGACGATCGCCTGGCTGGTTTCGACGTTACCGGCGGCGACGGCGGCCGGATGGCACGGGGCGAGCAGCGACCGTTCCGGGATGCGGATCTCGACGGGGATCAGGCATCCGTGGTTGAGCGGAATCCGACGCTCGATCAGGACCCGCAGCACGTACAGCACGGCTGATCGGGCGACCGCGCTGGGTGCATTGAAGTTATTGGCAAGCTGCGGCGATGTGCCGGAAAAGTCGACGACCGCCGATCGCTCCGCGCGGTTCACAGTGATCTGGACCCGAATGACGGCGCCGTCATCGAGTTCGACCTCGGCCGATCCTGGCTGCAGCCGGGTCAGCAGGCGCCGGACCTGTTCCTCGGCGTGCCGCTGGACGTGCCCCATGTAGGCGTGCACCGTCTCCAGGCCGAACTCCTCGATCATCGCGTGCAGCTCCTGGATCCCGCGTTCGCCTGCCGCGAGCTGGGCCGACACGTCGGCCAGGTTCTGATCGGGATTGCGCGCGGGCCAGGGTCCGGACGCCAGGTGTCGGCGTAGGTCGTCCTCGAGCAGGCGACCCTGGGCGAGAATCGGGAGCGCATCGAACAGGACGCCCTCCTCAAGGACGGACGTACTGGTGGCCGGCATCGAGCCGGGGGTGATGCCGCCGATGTCGGCGTGATGCGCCCGGCTGGCCACGAAGAACAGGATGCGCTCGCCGGACCGGTCGAAGACGGGCGTGACGACCGTCAAATCCGGCAGGTGCGTGCCGCCGCGGTAGGGCGCGTTGTGCAGAAAAGCGTCCCCGGGCTGCAGCGCGCCGGCGCGGGCCTCGCGCACCGCCAGCACGGCCTCGCCCATGGACCCGAGATGCACGGGGATGTGGGGTGCGTTTGCGACCAGAGCGCCCGCCCGGTCGAAGACCGCGCACGAGAAATCAAGGCGCTCCTTGATGTTGACGGAGTGTGCGGTATTGCGGAGGACCGATCCCATCTGCTCCGCGGCGGACATGAACAGTCCGTTGAACACTTCGAGCAGTACCGGGTCAGCCTCGGTCTGTCCGGCCCGGCGACGCTGCCGCCCGGTCCCGCGTTCGAGCAGAAGTTGCCCGTCGTCCAGCATCCGCGCCCGCCAGCCGGGGTCGATCACGGTGGTGGCCGTCGGTTCGACGAGGATCGCCGGGCCGGACAGCGTCACGCCTGCCCCGACATCCGAGCGGCGGTACAGCGGGACCTGCAGACGGACGCCGCGGTCGTGCAGGGTCACATGCTCCACCGGCGCCGGCGGCGCCCGGCCGGCCGGCGGACGGGAGACCGGCAGGGGACTCGTGCCGGTGGCGGCCTCGACCTCGGCTGCCTCGATGTGGAGGGCTCGCCCCTCATGCAGGAAGCCGAAGAGGCGCCGATGCTGCGTTTCGAAGTCACGCTGTACGGCGGCGCCCGGGCCGGCCGGAACGAGAAGTACCGTGTTGGTTCCGTCGTATCGGACCCGGAGGCGCCTCGTAAACCCGACCTTCGCGGTCGGATCGTCCACTGCTATCGCCGCCGCGGCGGCGCGCTCGGCGGCGTCCAGTTCGCCGGCCGCCGGGCCCGGATCGTCGAGATCGAGCTCGCGACCGACCGGCTGCTGGTCAATGGCCGAGAGGTTCGCCAGACCCATGCCGTAGGCCGACAGCACGCCGGCGAGCGGATGCAGGAGGACCGCTTCCATGTCGAGGTCTTCCGCTACGCGACAGGCAAGCTGGCCGGCCGCGGCACCGAAGCCCGCCAGGGCGCACGCGGTGACATCGTACCCGCGCTGGACAGAGATCTTCTTGATGGCGGCCGACATGTTCGCCACGGCGACGTCGAGGAAACCCTCGGCCACGTCCTCGGCGGTCGTCCCCGCCCTCGCGGCGAGCGCCTCGAAGGCCCGGCGGGTGACCGCCGCATCGAGCGGCTGGTCGGCATCGGGCCCGAACACGTGTGGGAAGTGGGCAGCTCGAACGCGCCCGAGCAGCAGGTTTGCATCCGTGATGGTGAGCGGTCCGCCGTTGCGGTAGCAGGCCGGACCGGGCACGGCGCCGGCGCTGTCCGGCCCCACCGTGAAGCGTTCACCGTCGAAATGGAGGATTGAGCCGCCGCCCGCGGCGACCGTCTGGATCCGGAGCGACGGTGTGGCGAGGTGCAGGCCGGCGACCTCCGCCTCCTCGACCCGTTCGAAGGTGCCTCCGTAGTAGCTGACGTCGGTGGACGTGCCCCCCATGTCGAAGCCGATGATCCGCGTGAAGCCAGCGGCCTGGGCGGTTCGCGCCGCCCCGACCACGCCGCCTGCGGGGCCCGACAGGACGGCGTCCTTCCCCCGGAAGCGGGCTGCCGAGGCCAGCCCGCCGTTGGACTGCATGAAGGACAGCGGAATTCCCTCAAGTTCGCGCTGGAGGTCCCGGATGTAGCGGTTGAGGACCGGCGAGAGATAGGCGTCGGCCACCGTCGTGCCGCCCCGGCTCACGAGCTTCAGGAGCGGGACGGTTTCGTGGGACACCGACACCTGCGCAAAACCGGCTCGGCGAGCGATGTCGGCGAGCGCACGTTCATGATCGGTGTAGCGATAGCCGTGCATCAGGACGATGGCGACCGACCGTAAGCCGCCCGCGGCCGCCTCTCGGAGCGCGCGCTCGGACGCGGCCGCATCGAGCGGCGTCAGCACCTCGCCGCCCGCGCTGACGCGTTCGTCGATTTCGATCACCTCTGCGTAGGGCAGTGCCGGCCGCACGATGCGCCGGGCGAAGATGTCGGGCCGCGCCTGGGTGCCGATCTGCAGGGCGTCGCCGAAGCCCCGCGTGACACACAGCAGGACGGGCTCTCCCTTGCGTTCAAGGAGTGCGTTCGTCGCCACGGTCGTCCCCATGCGGACCGAGGCGACCGCGCTGGCAGGGATCGGTTGCGAAGTCGCGATCCCGAGCACCGCGCGGATACCGGCCACGGCGGCGTCTCGGTAGTGCCCGGGGCTGTTCGAAAGCAGCTTGCGCGCCGTCAGCGTGCCGTCCGGGGCGCGCGCCACCACGTCGGTGAAGGTGCCGCCCCGGTCAATCCAGAACTGCCAGCCGTGGGAAACATCCATGGTCCGCGATCCGCCAAGCGCGGGCGTGCCCCGCGAACGACCATGCAAGATATCGGAAAGCGCGGATGTCCTCCGTGGCCGGACCCGGCCCGAGGACCCTATGATCGGGCGGCGGCGCCTGCGGCCCGTGACCACGTTCGCGGCAACGCGCGCGGGCCCCGTCGGCCCGCCGAGCAGGACAACCCGCGCAAGTCCTCCGGGAGGAGTCAACGGCATGTCGATACGAGCGCTGCGAACGCGGTCCCTGCGGGCTCGGAGCGGCCCGTCCTGTGCCCGAGGGCTCCGCCGCCAACAGGCCCCTGCGGGCTGAAGCGATGGCATTTCTCGGTACGTTGCTCGGCGGCACCCTGGGATTCGCCATCGGCGGGCCGATCGGCGCCCTCATCGGCGCGGGCGGCGGGCACCTGCTGGACCGCTTCCGCGACAGCGAACGGCGGACGCTGGCCGGTCCGGGCGTCGCCGGAGACCGCGCTGAGGCCCAGGTCGCCTTCTCGGTCGGATTGATCGGGCTGTCGGCGAAGGTTGCCAAGGCTGACGGGCGCGTGACGCCCGACGAGATTCAGGCCTTCCGGCGCGTCTATCACTTTCCGCGGCGTGACGAATCGCGGGTCGCGGCGATCTACAACGAGGCCCGGCGCTCGTCCGAGGGGTTCGAGACGTACGCCCAGCAGATGGCGGCGATCCTCGGACCGCGGGACGAGCGGTGCGCACAGATCCTGGACTGCCTCTATGCCATCGCGGCGGCTGACGGCGTGTTTCATCCCAACGAGGACCGCATCATCCGAGAAATCGGGCAGATCTTCGGGTTCAGCGACGCGGAAGTGGGGTCGATCCGGTCCCGGCACCAGGCAGCCGGTGACGGCGCGGAGGGCGACGACCGCTCGCACTACGACGTGCTGGGGGTGGCGCCGGGTGCATCCGACGACGAGATCCGCTCGGCCCACCGCAGCCTGGTGCGCAAGTTTCACCCCGACCACCTGGTGTCCAAGGGTTTGCCGGACGAGCTGATCGAGCACGCGACCGAACGGCTTGCGGCCATCAACGCGGCGTACGAGGCGATCACGAAGGACCGCGTGCGCAAATGAAGCGCCGAATCCGGGAGGTCCTGTCCCCCAATCACAACGCCCGTCCGCCCGGCGCCGACATCGAGCTGGTGGTGGTCCATTTCACGGGCATGGAAACCGCCGCTGCCGCCCTGCGCGAGCTCACCCAGTTGGGCAGCGGTGTCAGTGCGCACTGGATGATCGACGAGGATGGGACGACTTTCCGCCTGGTGCCGGAGGAACGGCGGGCCTGGCATGCCGGTCTCGGGTCCTGGCACGACTGGCACGATGTCAACGCGGTCTCGGTCGGGATCGAGTTGGTCAACCCCGGCCACGACCACGGCTACCGGTCATTTCCCGATGACCAGATCGACGCCCTCGAGGATCTGCTGGCCGACACCTTCAAGTCCCACGGCTTGCGGCCCCGTGACCTGATCGGCCATTCGGATGTTGCGCCGGAGCGCAAGCAGGATCCGGGCGAACTGTTTCCGTGGCAACGGCTGGCGCGCGCCGGCTTCAGCATCTGGCCGGACCAGGTCGTGGAGTTCCCGGACGGTGGCCTCGGCTTGATGGACGACGCCGAGGATTTCATCGGGGACGAGGAAAGCCGTTCCGAGTTCGGGCTGGATTCCATCAGCTTGCGCGAAAGTGTGCTCGAACTGCAGGAAAACCTGCGCACCATCGGGTACGGAATTGAGACGAACGGCATTTTCGGCACCCAGACCGAAGCGGTGGTGGCCGCCTTTCAGCGGCGGTTCCGGCCCGGCACCGTGGACGGCTATGCCGATTCCGAGACCCGGGCGCTCATCCAGGCGGTCGCGCAGATTTCGCAGTAGCCAGCCGGGTCGGGTCGTCGGGCGCGTTCGGTGCGTTCACCGGCGTCTGCCGGGACGGACGGCCTTGACCCGGGCCAGCTGATCCCATTGAATCCCATTGCCAGACGGCCGGATGGCCGCTCCCGGGGCTTCCCGGGGGAGGAAAGTCCGGGCTCCACGGAAACACGGTGCCGGGTAACACCCGGCGGAGGTGACTCCAGGGACAGTGCCGCAGAAAACAGACCGCCGGCTCGCTTGCGCGCCGGCAAGGGTGAAACGGTGCGGTAAGTGCGCACCGCGTCTCCGGCAACGGAGACGGCACGGTAAACCCCACCGGGAGCAAGACCGAATAGGGACGGTGCGGCCTGGCGACAGGCTGAAGGTGTTTCCGCCTCCGTCCGGGCCGGTCGCACGAGACGCGCGGCAACGCGCGCCCAAGATGAATGGCCATCCTCGACAGAACCCGGCTTACAGGCCGTCTGGCGCACGTGTCCTCCGGCAGGACCGACAGGTGATTCCGCGCCCCCCGGAATGCAAAGGAGAACATAACAGGATCATATAAGCACTTACAGAACAGGCGGTTATCGTTGACCTGACCCATGGTTTGGCGTAGTATCCCATGTTCACCCATTTGGGTTGAACTGCGCAACTGTGACGTCGTGTGGAGGGTCGAGCGATGCAGGAGGTGGGAAACCGCGCCTTCTTCGCCGGCACGTTTACGCACCGGATCGACAAGAAGGGCCGGATCAGCATTCCGGCGCGCTGGCGCTCCGAGTTCCGCTCGGAAGAGTCACCCCATCTGTACGTCGCGAAGCTGGCCACCAGCTACCAGGTCCACGCGATCGAGTGCGTGACGCAGTCGGACCTGCGCCGGCGCAACTCCGAGCAGGCTGACCGCACGGAACTGTCCCAGCGCCGGCGCGGCCTGCTCGGTCTCCATCACTTCCACGCGTATTCCGCCCAGTTGATCGACCCGGAAGGCCGCGTCCAGCTGCCTGCCGACACGCTCATCGCGTCCGCCCTGGCGGAGGGCAAGGGCGAGGGCGAGGGAACTCCCAGGACGCGCAGTTTCACCATGCAGTCGCCGATCGCCGAACTCCTCGGCGCCGGCGACCGGTTCTACATCCTCCATCCGGACCACGTCGACGACTTCCTGGCAGAGGCCACGGCCGAAGCCGAGGCGGCCGATCGCCGGCCGGGGTCCGGGCTCTAGAAACGCCGGCACGTGGGCACTCGCCTTTCCTCCCTCCCAATTGGCGGTCACACCATGGCCCACGTGCCGGTCCTCCTCACCGAGATCGTGACCCAGCTGCAGCCGGTGGATGACGCGCTCTACGTGGATGCCACGTTCGGTCGTGGCGGCATCACGCAGGCGTTGCTGGAGGCCGCGGACTGCCGCGTGGTCGGCATCGACCGCGATCCGGACGCAGGGCGAGCCGCCACGTCGCTGGCCCGGCAGTACGCGGGCCGATTCCGCTTCCTGCAGGCGCGGTTCGGCGGACTGGTTCGCGCCCTGGCGCAGCTCGATGTGCGGCAGATTGACGGCGGAATCATCTTCGACCTCGGCGTGTCGTCGCCGCAGCTCGACGATCCGGAGCGGGGATTCTCGTTCCGCCGGGACGGGCCGCTCGATATGCGGATGGGGCGCTCCGGGCAGACGGCGGCCGACGTTGTCAACGCTTCGGACGAGGCTGCGCTCACGGACATCCTTCGCACGTTCGGCGAGGAACGCCGCGCGCGCCGGATCGCGCGGGCGATCATGGCGGCCCGGCCCCTGACGCGCACGCTTGAACTGGCGGACGTCGTGCGCTCGGCCGTCCCGGGCGGGCACCATGCGATCGACCCCGCCACCCGCACCTTTCAGGCGCTCCGGATCGCCGTCAACGATGAACTCGGCGAGCTGCGGGCGGCGCTTCACGACGCGGAGCGGCTGCTGGCCGAAGGGGCGGTGCTGGCCGTGGTGTCGTTCCATTCGCTCGAAGATCGGCTGGTCAAGCGGTTCATAGTGGAACGGTCGGCCCGCGCTCCCCGCGCCCACCGCCACATCCCCGACCCGGGCCCTCTTGCTGCGCCCACGTTCCGGATGACGCGGGTGCGCGCCATTCGGCCCGGGCCGGCCGAGCTCCGCCGCAATCCGCGCGCCCGCTCGGCGCGCCTCCGCACCGCGGTCCGGACCGGCGCGCCCCTCGTCACGGCGGTCGCGTGATGTTCGCTTGGATCTTCCGTCTCGGCCGCCTGATGGGCTTCTGGCTGTGCCTGTCGATGGTGCTGGTCATGGTGCTGGGTGGCAGCACCATCTTCCGCCACCAGCTCCGTTCCGGGGAGGCCCGGCTCGAGGCGCTCGAAACCAAGGAAGAGGAGCTGCGCGCCGGCATGGATCGACTGGCCATGGAATGGTCGCGCCTGAACCAGCCGGCGCAGCTGGCCGATCTGGCCCGCCGGCACCTTGACTTGCGCCCGATTCCGATCAGCCCGCCGGCCGAATTCGTCGAGGTGCTGGCACCGGCTCCGCTGCCCGGAGGCGCAGGGCGATGAGGCGCCGCTGGCGGAAATACCGCCGCGAGCCGGTGGTCAGCCTCTGGCAGAGCGGGCGCAGCCGTTCCGAGCGCACGGGCGAACGGCTGCGGGTGGGCATGACGATTCTGGCGATCGCCTTCGTGGTCGTGGGCCTTCGTCTGGGCGAGATCGCGTGGTCCGGCCACCCGGATGTCCGCCCGGTGCACGCGACCGAGGAGGTGCCGGTCCGGGGCGAGATCTTCGATCGGCACGGGACGATGCTGGCGACCACGGTCCTGGTCCCGTCGGTCTGGGTCAATCCTGCCGACGTCAGGGATCCCGCAAGGCTCGCGGCGCAGTTGGGCGCGGTGTTCCCCCGGCTCGACCAGGCGAGGCTCGAGCGGCGAATCGTGGACGGCCAGCAGCGTGGTCGCCAGTTCCTGTGGGTCCGGCGCCATGCGCGCCCGTCGCAGGCGGAAGCGGCCATGCGAATCGGTTCGCCGGGTCTTTACGTCCGGGACGAAAAGCGCCGTGTGTACCCCCAGGGCCGGTTGACCTCGCACGTCGTTGGCTACGTCAATATCGACGGCCGCCCCCAGGCCGGGATCGAGCGCGTCAGCGACCAGACGATCCAGAAGCGTCCGGTCCACCTGACGCTCGACCTGCGGGTCCAGCACGCCCTCCGCGACCGCCTGCAGTTCGCCATGGAGCGGTTCCAGGCGATCGCGGCCGCCGGGGTCGTGCTCGAGATCGGCACCGGCGACGTGCTCGGGCAGGTGTCGTTGCCCGACTTCGATCCGAACGACGTTCAGGACGCCCACGACCCCGGCATGCTGGATCTCGGAACGCAAGGCGTCTTCGAGATGGGATCCACCTTCAAGACATTCACCGTCGCCGCTGCCCTGGACGCCGGCCAGGCCAAGGTCGATTCGCCCTTCGATGCCACGGAGCCGATCAAGATCGGCCGCTACACCATCAATGACTATCACCCCGAGGAGCGTTGGCTCCGGCTGTCCGAGGTCTTCGTCCACTCGTCGAACATCGGAACCGTGCGCGTGGCCGAGGTGCTCGGCGAGGACAACCACTGGGACTACCTGGGGCGCCTGGGACTCCTGGGCGCAATCGAGGCGCCCGGTCTGCGGACCGCCCATCCGCGCCTGCCGGACGCCTGGGGCGACGTCCAGCGCGCCACCGTGTCGTACGGTCACGGCATAGCGGTATCACCGATGCATCTGGCCGCGGCGATGGCAGCGGTCGTCGGCGACGGCCGCTTCCGGCCCCCGCGCCTCCTCCAGTCGGAACCGTCGGTGCCGTCGACCGGTGCGCTCCACCCGTCGACGGTGCGCCAGATGCGCACCCTGCTGCGCCAGGTCGTGCAACACGGCACGGCTGGCCTGGCCGATATCGGCAACTACGAGATCGGCGGCAAGACCGGCACCGCCCAGAAGGTGGTCAACGGCCGCTACCGGCGGGGCGCCCGGACCAATTCGTTCGTGGCGGCATTTCCCATGAGCGCGCCGCGCTACGTCGTGGTCGTGCTGCTGGACGAACCCAAGGCCGCGCCGGGGACCCATGGCTTCGCCACCGCCGGCTGGAACACCGCGCCGCTCGCAGGTTCTGTCGTGGCCGGCGTGGCGCCGATTCTGGGCGTGCCGCCGGTGCCGGCGGTGCTGCCGGACGCCGATGCGCTCACGCAGGTGGCCTTGCGGTAGGAGACGGTGCGCATGCGGCTTGCCGAACTTGCAGCTCGGACGGGACGGCCGCTGCCCGATGGCATGCCAGACCCCGATATCCGCGGGCTGAGCGCGGATTCCCGATCCCTCCATGCGGGTTACCTGTTCGCGGCCCTGCCCGGCGGCAGGATCGACGGCGTCGAGTTTCTTGAGGACGCCGTGCACCGCGGCGCAGCGGCGGCACTGGTACCGCCGGCGGCAGCGTCGCGGGCGAAGGTGCTCGGGATCACCGCCGTGGCCGACGTGGCGCCGCGCCGGCGGTTGGCTCGGATGGCCGCCGCCTTCTACGGTGCGCAGCCCGAGACGGTCGTCGCGGTCACGGGCACCAACGGGAAGACCTCGACTGCGCATTTCCTGGCAGGGCTCTGGCGTGCGAGCGGGCTGCGGGCTGCCGCGATCGGCACGCTGGGCGTCCGCACCGGTAGTGACGGTGACCAGGCGTCGGCTGGGCCCAACCTGACCACGCCGGATCCGGTTGCCCTGCACGCCGAGCTCGCGTCGCTTGCGGAGACCGGGCTCGACCATGCGGTGGTCGAAGCCTCGTCGCACGGCCTCGACCAGCATCGTCTCGACGGCGTGCACATCGCCGTGGCGATCCTGACGACCATCGGGCGTGATCACCTCGACTACCACGGTAGCGAACACGCGTACCGGGCGGCCAAGCGGCGGCTCTTTTCCGAGCTGGTCGCGGCGGACGGCACGGCGATCTTCAATGCCGACTGCGCCGACCCGGAGACCGTCGCCGTGGCGGAAGAGCGAGGTCTCAGGGTCGTCACCTACGGCCGGACGGCCGACGCCGACTGGCGGCTTGCCGGCGTCGTGCCGGGCGAAGAAGGCCAGATCCTGCAGCTGTCGACGCCGTACGGGGAGCGGACGGCCCCCTTCGTTCCGCTGGGCCAGTTCCAGGCCGAGAACGCGCTGGCGGCCGTCGCCGCCGCTGTCGTCTCCGGTGTTCCCGCGGATGCCGCAATCGCCGGTCTGCCGGCGCTCACGGCACCCGCCGGACGGCTTGAGCGGGTCGGGTCCACGGGAAGGGGCGCGGTGTTCGTCGACTATGCCCACACCCCCGATGCATTGGCCGCGGCCCTCGGTGCCCTCCGGCCCCACGTGGCCGGAGCGCTTCACGTTGTGTTCGGCTGTGGCGGGGACCGTGACCCGGGCAAGCGCGTCCTGATGGGAAAGGTCGCCGCCCGCCACGCTGACCGGGTGACGGTGACGGACGACAACCCACGATCCGAGGATCCAGCGGCGATCCGGGCTCAGGTGCTCCGGGGCGCACCTGACGCGGTCGAGACCGGTGATCGGTTCGACGCCATCGACGCCGCGCTCGCCGCACTTGGCGAAGGCGACGCACTCCTGATTGCCGGCAAGGGCCATGAGACGACGCAGACCGCGGGCGGCACCGTGACGCCGTTCGACGATCGCGCGGTGGTGCGCCGACTGATCGGGCGAGGCAGCGCATGAGCCCGCTGTGGACCGCCCGCGCCGCCGCCGCGGCCACGGCCGGCCGGACCGGCGGCGCGTGGCACGCCGACGGGGTGTCGATCGACACGCGCCAGCTTGCGCCCGGCGATCTCTTCGTGGCCCTGCCGGGACGCTTCACCGACGGGCATGCCTTCCTGGACGCGGCGTTTGCCGGCGGAGCGGCCGCTGCGCTGGTCCGTCCGCAGGATCGGGACGACCACCGCTACCTGGTGGTCGATGACCCCCTGGAAGCACTGCAGGCGCTCGGCCGTGCCGCTCGCCGGCGCACGCAGGCCAAGATCGTGGCGGTAACCGGAAGCGTCGGCAAGACCGGGACGAAGGAGCTGCTGCGGGCGGCGCTGGCCCCGCTGGGTGCCGTCCATGCCAGCGCGGCGAGCCACAACAACGCGATTGGGGTGCCGTTGAGCCTCGCGCGCATGCCGCCCGCAAGTGCCGCCGCTGTGTTCGAACTCGGCATGAACCACGCCGGTGAAATCGGGTCGTTGGTCGATCTGGTGCGTCCCGATGTCGCGATGGTGACGTGCATTGCCCCTGCCCACCTTGAGCATTTCGGGAGCCTGGGCCGGATCGCGGAGGCGAAGGCGGAGATCTTCGCGGGCCTTCAGCCGGGCGGTACCGCGGTGCTGCCCATTGACACCCCGGGTGCGGCCGTCCTGCAGCGGGCGGCGGCGGACAGCGGGGCCGCCCGCATCGTCACGTTCGGAACGGGCGACGACGCCGATGCCCGGCTCCTCGAGGTGAACCCGACGGACACGGGTCTGGCGTTCCGGTGGAGCTTTGCCGGAAACGTCAACTGCTGGCGGCTCCGGCTGTCCGGAGCCCACTGGGCACTGAACGCGGTTGCCGCAGGCTGCGTGGCCGAACTCCTGGGGGTGGCCCCGCCGGTGGCAGGTGCCCGAATGGAGGCGGTGGAACCGCTGGCCGGCCGCGGCCGCCGGCACGCTGTGCACCTGGCGGACGGCGACGCCTGGGTGATCGACGACAGCTACAACGCCAATCCCGCTTCGATGTGTGCCGCGCTTGCTGCACTGCGGAACATGCCCGCCACGGGCCGCCGGCTGGCGGTGCTCGGGGAGATGAAGGAGCTTGGCCGCGCCTCCGCCGAGCTGCACGCCGGCCTCGCCGCGGCCCTCGAGGGAGTGGACCGGGTGTGGTGCGTCGGCCCCGAGATGGCGGCGCTCCATCGGGAGCTCCCGGCTGCCACCGCAGGTGACCTGCTGGCCGATGCCGACGCGGCCGCCGAGCGGGCGGCATCGGAACTGCGCGCCGGGGACATCCTGCTGGTCAAGGGCAGCCGGTCCAATGCGCTCGAGACCGTGGTGGCGCGGGTGACCGGGCCGAAGGTCCGCTGATGCTGTTCCATTTCCTCGTGCCGCTCGCCGAGTCCTTCGGCCCGTTCAACCTGTTCCGGTACCTGACGTTCCGGACCGGCGGGGCCATGGTGACCGCGATGTTGATCGCGTTCTGCATCGGCCCGGTGCTGATCCGGCGGCTGGGTGCCATGCAGGGGGGAGGCCAGCCCATCCGCGAAGACGGCCCGGACCGGCATTGGCTGACCAAGCAGGGAACGCCCACCATGGGCGGTCTGCTCATCCTGATTGCGGGCCTCGGCGCGACGATCATCTGGGCCGATCCCACGAATCCGTATCTCTGGACGGTGATCCTGTCGGGCCTGGGCTTCGGCCTGATCGGGCTGTTCGACGACATCCGGAAGGTGCGCCGCCGTCAGGCGGGCGGCATGCCGTCCACGGTCAAATTCCTGTTGCAGATCGCGGTTGCCCTGCCGACGGCACTGGCCATCTACTGGCTGGCGCCCGACTGGCTGGCCGGGCGCCTGGCCGTGCCGTTCGCCAAGGAATTCCTCCCCAATCTCGGCCTGATGTGGATTGCGCTCGCCGTCTTCGTCTCGGTCGGGACCTCCAACGCGGTCAACCTGACCGACGGTCTGGACGGTCTGGCCATCGTGCCGATCATGATCGCGGCCGGCGCCTTCGGCTTCATCGCGTGGCTGATCGGCAACGCGTTCTTCGCGGAGTACCTCCAGGTTCACTACGTCCCCGGCACCGGCGAACTGGCAGTCCTCTGCGGTGCGCTGATCGGCTCCGGCCTGGGGTTCCTCTGGTACAACGCGCACCCGGCCCGCATCTTCATGGGCGACACCGGCTCGCTGGCCACCGGCGGCATGCTTGCCGCGATCGCCCTGATCACCCGTCATGAGATCGTTCTTGCGGTGATCGGCGGACTGTTCGTGGTCGAGACGGTGTCAGTCATTCTCCAGGTGCTGTCGTTCCGGCTGACCGGACGGCGCATCTTCAGGATGGCCCCGCTGCACCACCACTACGAGCAGAAGGGCTGGCCCGAGGCCACCGTGGTGGTCCGGTTCTGGATCATTGCGGCCATATGCGCCCTGGCCGGGCTGGCCACGCTGAAGCTGCGGTGATGGCGACGGCTCACCACCCCACCGGCGTGCTGGGATATGGCCGGACCGGGGCCAGCGCCGCGCGGGCGCTCGCGGCCTCGGGTCACACGGTGGTCGTCTGGGACGATGCCGCCGCCGGCCGACGGGCCGCCGCCGAATCGGGCTTCGCCGTGCGGGAACTGGCGCCACCACTCGCCAGGATCGTGGCCAGCCCAGGCGTGGCCCCTGCCCACCCGCAACTGCAGGCGGCTGCACGGGCGGGCATTCCGGTGTGGGGCGACATCGACGAATTCTCCCATCGCCTGGCTCAGGATCCGGCCGCATCGTCGACCGTCATCGGCGTGACCGGCACCAACGGCAAGTCAAGCGCGGTGGCGATGATCGAGCACCTGCTTCGCGCCTGTGGCCGATCCTGTGCTGCCGGCGGCAATCTTGGAACCCCGGCGCTTGATCTGCCGCATCCGCTCGACGGCGTGTATGTCCTCGAGCTTTCCTCCTTCCAGCTGGCCCGTTGCCGGGGTTTTCGGCCTGACGTCGCGCTGCTCCTGAACATCGGGACCGATCACCTGGACTGGCACGGGACGCGCAGCGCCTATGTCGCGGCGAAGGAAAAGATCTTTCGGACGCAACGGCCCGAGGACGCCGCGGTCATCTGCATCGACGATGTTGCCGGCGAGCGGGTTCGCGAGCGGCTGGCGGCTAGGACGGACGGACCGCGGGTCATCGCGGTCTCGGCCCGCCGGCCCTGTCCGGGCGGAGTCTGGGTCGAGGACGGCGTCCTGTGCGATGAACTCGACGGCGGTCGCAGCGCGATCGGGTCGATCGAGTCGCTGCTGCAGGTTCCCGGCCGGCACAACTGGCAGAACGCGGTGGCGGCCTGGGCGGCTGCGCGGCTGGTCGGGGCGCCGCCGGATGACCTGGCCGCGGCGCTCGCAGATTTCCGGGGTCTGCCGCACCGTCTGGAGGCGTTGGAACCGGTCGCCGGCGTTGCCTTCATCAACGACAGCAAGGCCACCAACGTGGCCGCGGCGGCGGCGGCGCTGGCGTGTTTCGACCGCGTCTGCTGGGTGGCCGGCGGCCGCGGGAAGGACGAGGACCTGGACCCGCTCGTGGCGCTTGCGCACCGGATCGACGCCGGCTTCTTCTTCGGCGAGGACGGTCCGGTCCTGGAGGCGGCCTTTGCCGCGCGGGCCCCGGTCGCGCGCTTCGAGCACATGGAGGCGGCCGTGACATCCGCCTTCGCCCGGGCGCGGCGCGGATCACCGCCGCCGCCGGTGCTGCTGTCGCCGGCGTGCGCGAGCTACGACCAGTTTGCCGACTTCGAGGCGCGCGGTGCGGCCTTTCGGGCGGTGGTCGAGGCGATCGCGAGGGCCGAGGCATGACCTCCGGGGCCGAGGCAATGCGCGGCTGGTTCGTGCGCTGGGCGGGGAGCGTGGACCGCATCAATCTCGCGCTCCTCATGGGACTTGCCTGCGTCGGGGTCCTGGCGGTGATGACCGCGACCCATCTCGTCGCCATCCACCGGGGTTTCGACGAGCTCTATTTCTTCGCCTGGCACGTGCGCGTGCTCGTACCAACCCTTGCGGCCATGGTGGCGCTGTCGTTTCTGTCGCCGCTCGGCGTCTTCCGCCTGTCCGTCGGCGGCCTCGCCATCGTCATGGTGCTGATGGTGCTGACGCTCGCGATCGCGGAGCCCGTGAACGGCGCCAGGCGCTGGCTCAATGTCGGCGGGTTGTCGTTGCAGGCCTCCGAGCTGGCAAAGCCCTTCTTTGCCGTCGTGACGGGCTGGCTGCTCGCGCGCGGGCGCAACGCTTCTTTCGGGGTGCTCGTGCGGTCGCGGCCGTCCTACTTGCTGATGCCGCTCGGGCTGCTCTTTGCCCTGTGGGCGCTGCTCGTGGCCCAGCCAGACTTCGGCATGACGATGATCATCGGGATCGCCTGGTGCGGCCAGCTGTTCCTGGCGGGTCTGCGCCTGCGGCTGATGCTGCTGGTCGCCGTGGTGGGGGCCGGCTTGATCGGCATCGCCTACAAGACGCTGTCGCACGTCGAGGATCGCATCAACCAGTTCCTGTATCCGGACGGGGAAGCCGGATACCAGGTGGGGAAGGGGCTCGAAGCCTACGGCCGCGGCGGCTTCCTTGGGCAGGGACCGGGTGAAGGCACGGTCAAGGCGAGCATTCCGGACGCGCATACCGATTTCATCTTCCCGGTCATTGCCGAGGAATTCGGCGTGGCCGCCTGCTTTGCCGTCCTGGCACTCGTTGCCGGGATCACGTTTCGGGGGCTGAGCCGGCTGCGCGGCAGCCAGGACCTGTTCGTGATGCTCGCAGCCGGCGGCCTGCTGCTGCAGTTCGTGCTGCAGGCGCTGGTCCATGTGGCGGTGACCCTGAACCTGGCACCCACGACGGGCGTGACGATGCCGTTCATCTCGACCGGGGGATCGTCGCTGCTTGCGGTCGGCATCGCGATGGGGCTGATGCTGGCGCTGACGCGACGGCGATTCGTTCCGGCAAGGTGGAACCGATGAGTCGCGTGGCCCTGCTCGCGGCGGGTGGTACGGGCGGCCATCTGTTCCCGGCCACGGCACTGGCCGAAGTGCTCCGGGAGCGGGGCTGGCTGGCCCATCTGGTGACCGACCGTCGCGGAGCGCGTCACGTCCAGCCCGCGGACGGTCTCCCGTGCACGGTGCTGCCCGCCGCCGGCCTCGCCGGCCGGGGCCTCTGGTCGCGCATGACCGCCCTGCCGGTCCTCGGGGTGGGGGCGGTCCGTGCCATCAGCCTGGTGCGGCGCCGTCGCCCGGCCGTCGTCGTCGGCTTCGGTGGTTATGCGTCCGTCCCGGCCGGCCTCGCCGCCCGGGTCCGACAGGTGCCGCTGATCCTCCACGAAGCGAACGCTGTCCTGGGCCGGGCCAACCGGCTGCTCGCGTCGAAGGCGCACGTGCTCGCGACGACCTTTCGCAGCGTTGCGCGCATCCCCGCCGGGCTGCGGCCGCAGCAGGTCGGCCTGCCGGTCCGCGCGGAGCTCGAGGGGCTCGCGACGATCGCATACGAACCGCCGGGTCCGGGCGACGCGGTCCGGCTCGTCGTAACGGGCGGAAGCCAGGGCGCTCGGGCGCTCGGCGTCATTGTGCCGGCCGCCCTGGCGGCCACGGACGCCGCGACGCGGCGCCGCATCGAGGTTCTGCAGCAGGCGCGCCGCGAGATGGTGGATACCGTGCGCTCTGCCTACCGCGACGCCGGTATTCAAGCGACGGTGGTGCCGTTCATCGACGACATGGCGGGTGCCCTGCGGCGGGCGCACCTGGTGGTCGGACGCGCCGGTGCGGCCACGGTGACCGAGAACGCGGTGGCCGGTCGGCCGGCCATCTACATCCCCCTGCCGTCGTCCATCGATGGCCACCAGGCGGCCAACGCCCGGGCGGCGGTCGCCGCCGGAGCGGCGTGGGTCGTGGAGGAAGCAGCCGGCGCCCAGGCCGCGGCGCAGCTGATGGCGCGCCTGCTGGTCGCGCCGGGGTGCCTGGCGGGGGCCGCCGCGAACGCGCGCAGCGTGGTGCCGGCCGGCGCCGCCCGGAGGCTCGCCGACCTGGTCGAGAGCGTTGCCGGGGGAGGTGACCGGTGACGGACTTCCCGCTGCCACTCGGTGCCGTGCACTTCGTCGGGATCGGCGGCATCGGGATGAGCGGAATCGCGGAGGTCATGCACAACCTCGGACACCAGGTACGCGGCAGCGACCTGGTCGAGAACAGCAATGTTCGCCGGTTGCGGAAGCTGGGCATCGAGGTCTGCGTCGGACACGATGCCCGCAACCTGGGCGACGCGTCGGTGGTCGTGGTGTCGTCGGCGCTCCCGGCCGACAACCCGGAGGTCGAGGCCGCCAGGACGGCCCGCATCCCGGTCGTGGCTCGGGCCGAGATGCTGGCCGAGCTCATGCGCTTCCGGCCCTCGGTCGCGGTCGGCGGGACCCACGGCAAGACCACGACCACGTCCCTGGTGGCCGCAGTCCTCCACGAGGCCGGTCTGGACCCGACCTTCGTCAACGGGGGGGTCATCAACGCGCACGGGACGAACGCCCGGCTGGGCACGGGCGCATGGACCGTCGTGGAGGCCGATGAGTCGGATGGCTCCATCGCCCGCCTGCCGGCAACCGTGGCCGTCGTGACCAACATCGATCCCGAGCATCTCGATCACTACGGCACGTTCGAGGCACTGCTCGACACCTTCCGGCGTTTCGTCAAGCAGGTGCCGTTCTACGGCGTGGCGGTGCTGTGCGTGGACCACCCGGAGGTTCGCCGCCTCGCGGCTGCCGTCACCGACCGGCGGGTCGTGACCTACGGCTTCGCCGCACACGCCGATGTGCGGGCCGTGAACGTCCGGGCCGACGCCCGCGGCATGCATTTTGACGTGCTGCTGCGACCGGAGGCGTTCGGGGACTGCGGCGACGGAGTCGGCCGCATCGACGGGATGTCGCTCGCCATGCCGGGCCGCCACAGCGTCCAGAACGCGCTCGGGGCAGTGGCCGCCGGGCGGGCGATCGGCGTTGCGCCGGCCAGCATCCGGAAGGGAATCCGCGGTTTTGGCGGGGTCCGGCGCCGGTTCACCCGGGTGGGGGAAGCCCGCGGGGTCACGGTCGTCGATGACTACGGCCATCACCCGGTAGAGATCCGGGCCGTCCTCGCCGCGGCCCGGGGAATCACGCAGGGAAAGGTAATCGCCGTCGTGCAGCCGCACCGGTATTCGCGGCTGCAGGCGCTCTTTGACGATTTCTGCCAGGCCTTCGACGACGCCGGGGTGGTGGTCGTGGCCGACGTGTACGCGGCTGGCGAGATCCCCATCGAGGACGTCGACCGGGATGCGCTGGTAAGCGGAATCCGGTCGCACGGCCACCCTTGCGTGCATGCGCTGTCCGAGCCCGCCGCGCTCCCGGCACTATTGGCCCCGCTGGTGGCGGCCGGTGACACGGTGCTGTGTCTGGGTGCGGGCGACATCACGCAGTGGGCGGCTGAGCTGCCTGCGGCACTGGACGATCTCCTCGTCGGTGCCGAACGGGTCGCCTCGTGACGGTACCGCTGGTGCAGCGCCTGCCGACGGCGCGCGGCCGCCTCCGTGCGGATGCCGTGCTGGCCAAGACCAGCTGGTTCCGGGTGGGCGGGCCTGCGGAGGTCCTGTTCAGTCCGGCGGACGTTGACGATCTGACAGGATTTTTGGCGGCGCTCGATCCGGGCATCCCGGTCACCGTCGTGGGCCGCGCGTCCAACGTGCTCATCCGCGACGGCGGCGTGCCCGGGGTCGTCATTCGCCTGGGCCGCGCCTTTGCCGGTGCCCGCGTGAACGGAGCGGTGGTGGAGGCGGGCGCTGCCACGGCGAGCGCCGACGTGGCGCGGGCGGCGCAGGCCGCCGGCATCGCCGGCTTCGGCTTCCTGGAAGGGATTCCCGGCAGCGTGGGCGGTGCGCTGCGCATGAATGCCGGGTGCCACGGCAAGGAAGTGCGCCACATCGTGGTTGCCGCTCGGGCCGTTGACCGCTCCGGCTGCGTGCACGACCTCCGCGCCACCGATCTGGGCCTCGAATACCGACGATGCGCGGTGCCGGCCGACTGGGTCTTCGTGTCCGCGCAGTTTGCCGGCGCGGCGGGGGATCCGGCCGTCATCGCCGCCTGCATGCGGCAGTTCCGCGATCAGCGCGAGCGCACGCAGCCCGTCCGGGTGGCGACCGGCGGCAGCACGTTTCGCAATCCTCCGAATCAGAAGGCCTGGGTCTTGATCGAGCGGGCAGGATGCCGGGGCCTGCGCCGGAACGGCGCGAGCGTGTCCGAGAAGCACGCGAACTTTCTGGTCAACGACGGGACCGCCAGCGCTGCCGATCTCGAGGCGCTGGGCGAGGACGTCCGCCACCGGGTACAGACGGAAACCGGAATCCTGCTTGAGTGGGAGATCCACAGGATCGGCCGCCCGCTTGGAGGCCCGCACCCGTGATGGCCGCCAAGCGCGTGGTGGTCCTCCACGGCGGCACGTCGGATGAGCGCGAGGTCTCGTTGCGCAGCGGTGCGGCTGTCGTGGATGCGCTCGATGCGAGCGGGCTGCAGGTCGATGCATTCGATCCGCGTTTCGGCGTCCAGGCGCTCGCCCGCGCGCTGGAGCCGCCCGGGACCGTCGTCTTCAACGCCCTGCACGGCGGGACGGGCGAGAACGGCTCGGTCCAGGGTCTGCTGGAGGTGATGGGCGTGCCCTACACGCATTCCGGGGTGCGGGCGTCGGCGCTGGCGATGGACAAGCCCGCGTCGCGCGACCTCTTTGCGGCCCACGGCCTGGAGGTGGCCCGAGGCCTCGTCATGTGCCGCGACGAGCTGGCCGGGTGCGATCCACTGCCGCGCCCCTACGTCGTCAAGCCGTTGGCGGGTGGATCCAGCATCGGGGTGGTGATCCTCCAGGCCGGGGATGCCCGACCGGTCCCGGCGCCGGGCACCGGGCGAGAACCGGTCCTGGTGGAGGAGTACGTCCCCGGCCGCGAGCTCACGGTGGCGGTGCGCGACCAGGAGCCCCTGTCCCTGCTCGAGATCCGGCCGCATGGCGGCTTCTACAGCTACGACAGCAAGTACAACTCGGACCGCGCCCAATACGTCGAGCCGGAGGATCTCCCGGATGACGTTCGCGCGGCGGTGCTGCAGGCCGCGGTGCGCGCGCACGCGTTGCTGGGCTGCCGCGGGGTCACGCGCGCAGATTTTCGGCTTGACGACACGACCGGCGGCCACCGCCTGGTCCTGCTCGAGGTCAACACCCAGCCGGGCCTGACCCGGACGTCGCTGGTACCCAAGTTGGCCCGGCAGGCCGGGATCAGCTTCGAGGAACTCTGCCTGTGGCTCGTGGGGGATGCATCGTGTCTTCGGTGAGGTGGCGTTGGCGCTGGGTGCTGGTGGTGCCGGCGCTGGGTGGCGCGGCAGTGGCTGCGTGGATGTGGAGCGACGCGTCTGGCCGCCTGGCCGCAGCGGCCAGGGCTGTGAGCATCCATGCCGGTCTGACGGTCAGCGAGGTGTGGGTCGAGGGTCACAACCGGACCGACCGATCCGCGCTGATCCGCGTCCTGGCGGTGCCCGTCGGAGAACCCAGCTTGTTCGTCGACATCGATGCAGTGCTCGCTGACGTACGGCAACTCGACTGGGTCGCCGACGCCCAGGCGCGCATCCGTCTCCCCGGGCGGTTGCAGGTGTCCCTGCAGGAACGCACCCCGGCTGCCCTTTGGCAGACCGACGGCACGCTGTACGCCATCGAGTCTTCGGGGCATGTCATCGAGCCGGTGGCATTCCGCGATTTTCCGGACTTGCCGCTGGTGGTCGGGGACGGCGCCAACGCGAAGCTTGAGGACCTTGCGCGGCTGTTGGCGGCGCAGCCCCGGATTGCCGAGCACCTGGACGCCGCCATTCGCGTGTCCGGGCGGCGCTGGACGCTGCGGACGCACACGGGGTTGATCGTGCACCTGCCGGAGGCCGACCCGGCCGCCGCCCTCGCCAAGCTGGAAGGACCCGTTGGCGGGCTGGCGGGGCTCGGCCCGGGCATCGAGGCCGTCGACCTGCGGGTACCGGGGCGCATTGTTGTGCGCAGGCGCGCCACCCCCGAAGCACCCAGGCTGCGGGACGGAGTCTGAGCGTGACCGACGTGTACTCGGTGCTGGATGTCGGGGCAGAGAAGATCTGCTGCCTGATCGCTGCCCGCGAGCCGGGCCGGATGCTGACCGTGATCGGCAGTGGTCACACGCGCTCCGAAGGGTTCGACAACGGGGTGGTGACCGACATGTACGCCCTCCCCACGGCCATCCGGAAGGCCGTCCGCCGGGCCGAGGAGATGGCCGACGGGCGGATCACTCAGGTCATCGCGACACTGCCCTGCGCGCAGCTGACCTCGACGCACCAGGAACTCCCGCCGTTCCAGATCAACGGGGGGCGGATCACGGAGCAGAGCTTCAGCGAAATGCGGCTTGATGACCCGAACGATGACGATGCGGGAACGAGCAGGATCGTCCACGCGTTGCCCGTCAGGTATGAGCTGGACGGAAGCCGGGTGGACGATCCGGTCGACATGGTGGGCAATCTTCTGCGAATCAACGTGCACCTCGTGCACGCGGAGCGCTCGGTCGGCTGGAATCTCGAGACGTGTCTGGCGGATGCCCAGATCGAGGTCAAGGCCCTGGTGTTCCCGGCGTTGGCGGCCGGTCTCGCCGTCATGACCGAGGAGGAGCGGCGCATCGGATCCGTGGTGATCGATGTTGGTGCGAGCCGGACATCGCTCGGAATCTTTCACGAGGACGCGCTCGTCTACACATGGGCCTGCGCCGGCGGGGGCGACTACTTCACCCGCGATCTGGCCCGAGGCCTCGGGGTGTCGCTGCAGGAAGCGACGCGCATCAAGAAGTTTCACGCGTCGACGGTCATCGGCGAAGGACTGGGGCCGGTATCGGTCCAACCGCACGAAGCGGAAACCGAGGATGACCGGATCGAGATCCCGGCCAAGGCCGTGAACCAGATCGTGGCGTCGCGCGCCAAGGCCATGTTCGAGGAGATCGCCGAGGTGCTCGCCAGCAGCGGCTTCCCGCAGGAAATGGGCGGCGTCGTGGTGCTGACCGGCGGCGGCAGCCAGATCCGCGGGTTCGCCGACGCCGCCAGCAAGGTTCTGGGCAGGCGCGTGCGCCTGGGTCGTCCGGAGGGCGTGCAGGGGCTCCCGGAAGCGCTTCGCAAGCCCGAATTCGCCGTGCTCGTGGGCCTTCTCCGGTACGCCGAGGAGCCGCCCCGCGAGTTTCTTTCCCGAGCGTTGCCATCCAGGACCGGCGGCTTTCGCGCCGCGGTCCGGTGGCTCCGAGAGAATTTCTAACCAAGCGCGGACGACGTGTCCGAGCTCACATGGAGATCACCATGCCAATCAGCATCAGTGTCCCAGAAGACCTCGACTTCAAGCCGAGGATCACGGTCGTCGGTGTTGGCGGCGGCGGATGCAACGCCGTCGACCACATGATCGAAAGCAAGCTCGAAGGCGTGTCATTCGTGGCCTGCAACACCGACCTCCAGGCGCTCCGGCGCTCCACCTGCCCGGTCCGGGTCCGGCTGGGCCTGGACAGCACGCAGGGCCTCGGCGCCGGTTCCAATCCCACCATCGGCCGGGAGGCTGCAGAGGAGTCGATCGACGAGGTCATGGACGCGATCGGCGACACGCACATGCTGTTCATCGTGACCGGTTTCGGTGGTGGCACAGGGACCGGAGCCGTCCCGGTCATCGCCCGTGCCGCCCATGAACGGGGCATTCTGACGGTCGCCGTGGTGACGACTCCGTTCACGTTCGAGGCGGTCAATCGGACGGAGGTGGCCCAGGCGGGCCTGCAGGAACTGCGCCAGTCCGTCGACACGTTCGTCGTGATTGCGAACCAGAAGCTGTTCGATGTCCAGACCGAGGGGATGAGCCTGCTCGACTCGTTCCGGTTGGTCGACAACGTCCTCTACGACGGGGTCAGGGGGATCACCGATCTCCTGATGTGCCCAGGCCTGATCAACCTGGATTTCGCCGACGTCCGCTCGGCCATGAAGGATGCCGGAGCGGCCCTCATGGGCACCGGCGAGGCGACCGGCGAGAACCGGATCGAGGAGGCCACCAACGCCGCCATCAGCAACCCGCTCCTCAGTTACCAGGGGCTGGAGATGGACCAGGCGACGAGCCTGCTGGTGAACATCACGAGCAGCGCCAATGTCAGCCTCACGCAGACCGAACGGATCATGGAGATCATCCGCGGTCGCACCCATGAGCGCGTCAACCTCAAGGTGGGCGTGGCCATCGACGACGACATGGGCGACACGATCCGGGTATCCGTCGTCATGGCCGGGCTTGACCGGGAGCACGGATCTGGTCTCGATGCGGCCCCACCCAGGATCCCGGGCCATCCCGCGAAGTCGCCGAAGGCTTCGCGGCCGGAGCCGCTGCCCGGGCAAGAGGCTCCCGGCCGACAGGGGCATCTCGAGGTTCCCGGCGTGTTTGGTCGACCGACGTTGCACCGCGAGGGCGTCGAGACCCGCCCGATGCCTGACGCCGCCACCGGAGCGGGGGCGGACATGAACGGCCTGGGCCCGGCAGGATCGCCGTTGGAATCAGGCGCGGAGCCGGTCGTGGGTCGTGTCGGCGGTGCGGAAGCGACGGCTCAGCCATCGCCGGATCTCGTCGATGAGATGGCGCACGCTGCCGCTGCGCCGCCGGTCGAGCGACCGGTGGACGCCGTCGCGGGGGACCGGACGCGGATGCCGCCCCCGAAACCCGGGGCCGCTGACAGCGGTAACGGTGTGGGTCACACTGCTGTGAAGGCCGTGCGGGCCAAGGCGGGGCAGCGGATGTCCGACCATCGCCCTCGGGGCGCGGACGGCGGGCCCGCCGGCACGCCGGATGGCTCACGGGCCGAAGCCGGCCATCACGTGCTTCGTACGGTTGAACGGGAAGAACCCGTTCGGGAACCGAGGCCCCGCGGCGCGGCAAGAGGCGCCGGTGCCCGCAGGCCGGGCGACCCTGACTCGGTTCCGGCAGGGTACCGGCCGGGCTTGGACGGCACCGGGGAATCCGGTCCGGTAGCCGGTGCGGCCGTTGCCCGCGATGCCGTCGCCCCCCGGCACCTGCGCCCGGCGGTCTACTTCGACTCCGAGACCAGCGGCCGTGCAGCGTCCTGGACCAAGCTGTTCGGCTTCCTTCCGGTGCGCCGGAAGGCGGGGACCGACCGTCGCGAACCCTCCCTCCAGTCGCAGGCGTCCGGTGCAGCCGCAACGGAAACCGGGAATGGTCGCCCGTCGGGGTCCGGTCTCGTCGCCGGGCGTGACCAGGGCGTGAACAGCGGTCCGACCTGGGCGGGTGGTGAGACCGCCCGCGCCGTACTGGGAATCGATCCCCGGCAGATTCCCAGTTTTCGGAAATGAGGTCCTGCGCTGACTGAGCCAGGGCGCTTTTGGGTCCCGGCGGCGGCGCTTGGTGATCGTGCCGCCGCCGGCCCGTAGTCGTTACGGGCGTCCGAGCCCACGGAGATAGGCCTCAGCGCGCTGCAGATTTTCCATCGGGCCGGTGAACGCGTACCGCTCGATCCCGGTATCGCTTCGGAAATCCGCACCCTCGGCATCCAGGCCGACCAGAATCCACTCGGGCTGGGGGTCGGGGTGCCCGGGCAGGATCCAGGGCCGACACTCGCCATGCAGGGTTTCGAGCAGTTGCGGTTCCGCTTCGGCAAGCCCCATGTGGTCCGGGACCGCCAGGTCCGTTGCATGCAGCCAGTGGATCGCCCCGAACCCCGCCACCAGGTGGGCCGCATCGATCGCGACGCGGTACATCCTGAAATCCCCCAGCGCCGCGTACCGGCGCGCGTGCGGGTATCGCCGGAGGAACCGTTCGCCGACCGATGGCCGTGGCTCCGGGATCGCCTTGCCGATCACGCTTACCCGGTTACCCGCGAGCGGCTCAGGGCCGCCGTCGTCGGCGTCGTACAGCACCGAGATGCTCGGGTCGGCGGCAAGGTTCCGGGTGTGTACGGCCAGATCCGACAGCAGCAGCAGCGGCTCGCCCTCCATCGTGGTCGCGGCAAGGGCCAACGATCCGTGCGGCCGGCCTTGATCCTGCGCCAGGCAGGTCGAGAGTGCGACCTTCGAGCCTGATCTCACCAGGCGTCGGGCGAGGCGGGCCTGGACGTTGGGTTCGGGCTCGGTCGGTGGCGGCATGGCAAGCGGCAGGCGGCGCGGTGGTGGCGGAGATGCGATGCCGCGGCGTCCGGACGTTCGCGACAGCGCACGATACCAGTAGCCGGCCCGCGACCCGGCCGGGAAACGGGTCGGGCGGGCCGGCTTGTGTTTCGCCGGACTTTGTCCAATGTGGGCCGCGCCGGCCCGTAGTTTGCCGCCGAGCGCCGGGGAGATAGCCGTGATCTTCAGACCTGAGATGGTGAAAGCGTGCGTTTTCGACATGTTCGGAACGCTCTTCGACGTGCACTCGAGTGTGGCGGCGTGTCAGGAAGCCTTCGGGGAGGAGGCCGGTGAGTTCAGCCGCCAGTGGCGCCGCCGTCAGCTGGAGTACTCATGGCTGCGGGCGGCGATGAAGCGCTACGTGCCGTTCTGGCAGCTCACCCGGGATTCACTTGACGTCACGCTCCGGGAGTTCGGCCGCGCGGCGGATCTGGAGCTCCGCGCCCGGCTCCTGGATGCGTACCTGCAGATCGAGGCCTACCCGGACGCGGGCCCCGCGCTGACGGCGTTGGGAGACCAGGGCGTGCAGGCGGCGATCCTCACCAACGGCAGCCGCGACATGACGCAGAGTGCTCTCGCTTCGTCGGGCCTGCACGACCGGATCGAAGTGGTGATGAGTGCCGACGACGTGCGGACGTTCAAGCCGGATCCGGCCATGTACGCGATGGCGCCGGACGTCCTTGGAGTCGAGCCGCGCGAGATCGTCTTCATCTCGAGCCATCCGTGGGACCTGGCAGGGGCCACCCTCGCCCGGTTCCAGACGCTTTGGGTGAACCGCACGGATGCGGCGCACCCGGAGCTGCTCGGATTCGGGCCCCATCTCGCGATTTCCGGCTTGGCGGAGCTGCCCGGCAAGTTCGCGGTGCGGGCACCGTGACATCGAGCGCTGGGACCGGTCGCGTGACGGGTTTCGCGCTACAATGCGGCGCTGACACGCGAACGTCGCATCAGCCGGTGACCGAGCGGCGGCGTGCCGTCTCCCTCGAAGCCCGTTTCGCAGCCCCGTGGGAGTGCCGCAATGCGTGCTGAGCTCGAGGATCTGGTGCGCGAAATCCATGCTTCCCTGGCGTTGCTCGGGAGGCATCTTTGACAAGGATGAGGCCGAGGCCCGGCTGGCCGAACTGAACGCTGCCGCCGGGGCGGGAACGCTGTGGGACGACCCTGACAGCGCCCGCCGGGTCATGCAGCAGCGGGCAAGCCTGGAAGCCCAGCTGAAGGCGCTCACCGGCCTCGAGCAGGAACTGTCCGACACTGTCGAACTGCTCGCGCTCGCGGAGAGCGAGGAAGACGTATCCGCGACCTCCGAAGCCGAAGCGGATCTCCGGCAGCTGGCCGCGGAGGCGCAGCGCCGGGCCACCGAGGCGCTCCTCTCCGGTGAGGCTGACGGGAACGATTGCTTTCTGGAGATCCATGCGGGCGCCGGCGGCACCGAGAGCCAGGACTGGGCGGAGATGATGCTCCGGATGTACCTGCGGTGGGCCACGCAGCACGACTGTGGAACCGAGGAGTTATCCAGGACCGACGGGGAAGAGGCCGGGCTGAAGTCGGTGACGGTCCGGGTCAGCGGAGCCGACGCCTATGGATGGCTGAAGACCGAAAGCGGGGTCCATCGACTGGTCAGGATTTCGCCGTTTGACGCGCAGGGGCGCCGCCACACGAGTTTTGCGAGCGTCTGGATCTACCCTGTGGTCGACGACGACATCGAAGTTCAGGTAGAGGACAAGGATCTGAAGGTGGACACCTACCGGGCGTCGGGCGCGGGAGGGCAACACGTCAACAAGTCAGATTCCGCGGTGCGGATCACCCACAAGCCCACGGGAATCGTGGTGCAGTGCCAGAGCCAGCGGTCCCAGCACCAGAACCGGGCTACGGCGCTGCGGATGCTCAAGGCGCGCCTGTTCGAACTGGAGCTGCAGAAGCGCGAGGAGCAGCGGCAGGCGATGGAGGCGGGCAAGACCGAGATCGGCTGGGGTCACCAGATCCGTTCCTACGTCCTGCAGCCGCACCAGATGGTCAAGGACCTGCGGACTGGAGTCCAGACCAGCGATCCGCAGGCAGTGCTGGACGGAGACCTGGATGCGTTCCTGGCCGCGGCCCTGGCGGCCAGGCTGGGCGGACAGGGGACCGCGGCCGCGTGAGACGAAAAACCGGCCACTCCTACCGGAGGCGGCCGGTCAAGCGGGAGCCCCGAAGTCTCTTTTGGTTGAGAGTGTGACCGGCGTGCTCGCTTGGCATGCAGCGATGGCGCGTTTGTTGGATGGTGCTGGAACGGGTTCCAGCTCAAGACCCCGAGGCGCCCAGCCGCTCACGGGCGGCGGCGAGAACGGCTTCGGCATGCCCGGTAACCTTGACCTTGCGCCAGCTCTCCACGATTCGACCGGCCGGATCGACCAGGAACGTGGCCCGTTCGATCCCCATGTACTTGCGGCCGTACATGCTTTTTTCGACCCAGACCCCGAACGCCTCGCAGGCGGCGCCGTCCTCGTCGGAGGCCAGCACGACGCCCAGCTCGTGCTTGTCACGAAACCTCTCATGCTTGGCAAGCGAATCCTTTGAAATTCCGATGACGGTCACGTCCATGGCGTCGAACGCAGACCCAAGTTCAGTGAACGCGATGGCTTCCTTCGTGCATCCGGGCGTGTCGTCCTTCGGGTAGAAGTAGACGACGTACGCGCGGCCCGCGAGGGCCGCGTTCGACACGCGGTCACTCAGCGTGGGAAGGTCGAAGGCAGGGGCCGGATCCCCGGCTCCGGGCGAACGGTCGGGCATGTCGGCCATGATCACCACTTCGTGCAGGTTGGCGGAACGGGCGCGCGCTGGGCGTTGCCCGCGGCAAAAGTATATCGACGCGATCAGACGAGCAGGTCCGCGACACCGGACCGTGCGCGAGTTGCGACGTTGGCTCCGGCCGGCGCTTTGCCGGCGGCGGGCGCATCGAGCTCAGGCCGCAGCGTCGGCGATGTGGGCCTCCGTCATGGCGCGGACACTGGCCCGGGCCGCGAGGAGCGCCTCTTCCAGATCGTCGGCACGATCGAATCCGGTGGCCTGACCGATTCGCTCGATCATGGCGGGTTGCAGCAGGGCCGGATCGGTGCGGCTGCCGACCGTGATCCGGAGCATGGCCTGTACCGACTGGTAGAGGTGGCTGGCTTCGGCCAGACGGCTTTCGTCCTCCGGCGAGAGCACGTCGATGGTCCCGAGCAGCCGGAGCACGTCTCCGGTGGACCCGCGCAGGGGCCGGCCAAGCCGCTGCGCGGACGTCACCGCGAGGAACTGCACGAGCAGTTCGAGGTCGAGCAGCCCGCCCGGCGAGTGCTTGACGTCGAACGGTCCGGACGGCCGGTGCGTGTCCTTGATCTTGGCCCGGAGGTCCAGCAGGTCACCGGCCAGCGCGTCGTACTCGCCGGTGGCCACGAGCGCGCGGTCGATGATGGCGTTGAGCGTGTCCACGGTTTCGGGTGCGCCGGCAATGACGCGACTGCGGACGAGCGCCAGCTTCTCGACCGGCCATGCATCTCTTGCAAGGTAGGTCTCGTAGCCGCTGAGCGCCGAGGCGAGGGGACCGGCCCGCCCGTGGGGGCGCAGCAGGAGGTCGAACTCCCAGAGCTGGCCAACCGCGGTATGCGCGGTGAATCCCGTGATGAGGCGGGTCGCGAAGCGCGAGAAGTACACCGACGCTGCCAACGGGAGTTCTCCGTCGGATTCGGCACCGACCGCGGGAGCGTCGTAGAAGAAGATGCCGTCGAGGTCAGACCCTGGCAGGAGGGTTCGCCCGCCCAGCTTCCCGAGGCCCAGGAACGCGGCGCCTCCGCCCGGCAGCCGCCCGTGTCTCGGCTCGAACTCCTGGGCCACGCGGGCCATCAGCCGCCGGATCGCGATGTCGGCGACGTGGGTAAGGGCAACCGCAGCGTCGCCCGACTTCTCGACGCCGCAGAGGAGCTTCAGCGCCACGCTGAAGCGCAGTTCACCGGCCCAACGACGGAACGCGTCGAGGTCGTCCTGGTAATCGCCGAGGCCGAGGCCGAGTTCCGCGTCGAGCGCCGCTTCGACCGCCTCTGGTCCCGGCAGGGGCGCCTCGAGCGGGGTTTCCAGCAACTGATCCAGCAGCCGCGGGTTCGCGGCGAGCGACTGTCCGAGTTCGGGTGCGGTGCCCATGATTTCCACGACGACCGCCATCAACGACGGATAGTTTGCGAACATGGACAGCAGTTCCACGCCGGCATTGAGACCCTCGAGAAACCGGGCGAACCCGGCAAATGCGGTCTCGGGGTCCGGCGCGTCCCCGATCGCGTCGAGCATCCGTGGCGTGATCTCGGTAAGGAGCGTGCGCCCGCGTTCCGAGCGCGTTGCGGAAATCCGGCCGCGATGCCAGTTGGCGATCTGTGCGATCACGCCCTTGGGATTCCGGAAGCCCAGCCGGGTGAGGGTGGCTACGGTCGCGGGGTCCGGATCGACGCCAGTGAAGACGAGGCTTCCGAAAGGATGACCGAGGCTCTCGTCGTCGGCGTCACTCCCGCCGGTGAGCGACTGAACCGCCGCGACGTGCTCGGCGAGCTCGGCCTCGAAGTCGGCGAGGCTGGCGTGGCCGAGGAACGACGCGAGCCGGGAGCGCTCGACGTCCTTCTCGGGCACGACATGGGTCTGCTCGTCCCGGATCATCTGCAGGCGGTTCTCGACCCGGCGCAGGTAGCGGTAATGGCCGGTCAGTCGTTCCGCAACGTCCGTCGGCATCCGACCCTCGGCGGCGAGCGCCCGCAGGCCGTCCGCGGTTCCCCTGCGGCGAAGCGCGCGGTTGCGACCGCCCCAGACGAGCTGCTCGGTCTGCAGATGGAACTCAATGGCGCGGATGCCACCGCTGCCGAACTTGAGGTGGAATCCGGCGGGATCGAAGTCGCCGCCGCCGCGACTTGTCTGGCGCTGCATCGCCTGGATGTCCCGAACCGCGTTGAAGTCGAGATTGCGGCGCCAGACGAACGGGGCGATCCGTTGCAGGAATCGCTCGCCGGCGTCCAGATCGCCGGCGATGGGCCGAGCCCGGATGAACACCGCTCGTTCCCAGTTCTGGGCGAGGCCCGAGTAATAGATCTCGGCTGCCTCGACCGAAACCGCGAGGGGAGTCGAACCCGGATCGGGCCGGAGCCGGAGGTCCATGCGGAAGAGGTAGCCGTCGGCGGTGCGTTCCTGGAAGAGGTTGACGAGGCGCTGCGACAGCCGTGTGAAATGGCGCGACGCGCGGCCCTCGCGCGCCGCCTCCGGGAAAGCGGGACTCGACTGGTCGTAGAAGATCACAAGGTCGATATCGCTCGAGTAGTTCAGTTCCTCGGCGCCGAGCTTGCCGAGCGCGATGACCGCGAACCCGGACCGGTCGGCGTCGGGTCCAAGCAGATGGAACGCCGCGGCCTGCAGCAGGTCGCCGGCGAACACGCTCCATGCCTCGAGTACACGGGCAACGGACCACGTGCCGCTGATGTCGGCCAGGGCCACCGCCAGGGCGACGCGGCGGCGCACGATCCGCAGCTGCTGGGCGATGTCCGGACCCGCCATCGCAGCGGCGGCAGGATCGGGGAGGTCGCGGCGCGCGAGTGTGAGGGCGGCGTCGGCGCCGTCAGTGACGAAAGCCCGGACGATCGCTGGCTCGGCGATGGCGCTGTCGCCCAGGAAGGGGCTGTGGCCGAATACCTGATTCAGCAGGTCGGTCCCCTGGGGGCCCAGTTCCGCCGGCGTCGGGTTGGCGGCGCCGGACCACTGTTCCCAGTACCGATCCCGCTGCTGGGGATCCTCGCCCCAGGAACCGGACGCTCCCGACGCCCGGGGCTGCTCTAGACTAGCCACGGGCGTGGCGCCCCGTGCGCGGCCCGCGGACCGGCGCAGGCAACGGCCGTGGGACGACGGTCATGGTGGGTACCACTGAGACGTACTGGTCGGGAACCTGTGTGGCGGGCCCCGGTGGTGCGTGGATGGTCATGACCGGAGAACCCTAGTGTGACGGCTGGCATTCCCGAGGCCCACGACGGTCGACGGGAGGAGCGCAGGCCGGTCCGCCTGCGTCGATGGGCGGCTGGGATCGGGATTGTAGTGGTCTGCCTGCTGACTGCAGGAGTCTGGCGGTTGACCTACGGGCCCGTGGCTGTGCCCTTTCTGTCCGCATATCTCGCGGGCCAGCTGGACCAGATCGATCTGCCCCTCGACGCGCAGTGGGAAGACGCCGCGATCCACTGGCCGTTCATGGCGCCCTGGCTCGACGTGCGCTTTTCGGAGTTCCGTGCCAGCGATGTGCTCGCGGCCGAGGGGGTGGGTGTCCGGCTCCCTCTGGCCGACCTGCTCCGCGGCCGCCCATCCGTATCGGGTGTCGTGGTCCACGCGCCGACACTGGAGTTGGTGCAGGGAGAGGACGACGGCTTCCGTCTCGGCGACGGTGCCGCGCTCGGGTCCGAATCACCTCTGGCCGCTCTCGCATCCGGGGCCAAGATCGCGGTGCTGGACGGAACGGTCACGCTGGATCTGCTCCATGCCGCCGCGCCGGTCCGGATCGTCGACGTCGAACTCAGCGTGACGGGGGTCGACGGGCGGATCACGCTCCAGGGGGCCGGCGTCGCTTCCCTGCGGGGACACCCGGCGGTGCCGTTGGAACTCGCGGCGCGGCTGCTGCCGGAGGGAGGAGCGTTTGCGGTCGAGCTTACCTTCGCCGAGGTCGATCCCGGGGTGCTGGCGGAGCTGATGCCCGTCGATGCCCCCTTCGACCTGTTGCAGGTGCCGCTCAGCGGTACCGTCGCCGTGACCGGCCCGCTTGAGTCGGCGGTGGTGACCGTGCGCGGTACGGGCGGCTCCGGGCACCTGCAGGTCCCCGGTGAGCCAACCGACGCCGGACCACCGGCATGGCCGGTCAGCGCGCTGCACTTGGAACTCCGGTACGCCGTGAACGGCCGTGTCCTCGAGCTTGAGGAACTCACCGTGACCGGCCCGGAGGGCGATCTCCGCATGGCAGGGACGTTCCAGGATCTGCCGAGCGGGCCGGCGGACATCCGCGGCAGCTTCGCCGGATCGGTACCGGTGCACCACGCGGCGGGCTGGGTCGGCGCGACGCTCGACCGTCCGGTTGACGCCTGGGTTCGTGAACGCGTCAAGGCCGGCACCCTCACGGACGTGTCGGTCACGGCAGCCTTTCCCGATGGTCTTGCCGGCGCGAGCCGCGTGGACGCCAATGGCGTGGTCCGCGAAGCGGCCGTGAATTGGGAGGCGGGTGAACCGCCCCTTCACCTGGCGGTCGTCGAGCTGGCGCTGGCCGGGCCCGAGCTCACCGTGACGGCCCCGACGGCCAGCGCCGGGGCGGCGACCCTGGAGGATTTCAGGGTCCACAGCGCCGATCTGTTCGCCGAGGCCGGTGAGGCGACCCTGACGGCAAGGCTGTCGGGCGAGTCGGGCGCACTCTTGCAGCTGGCCGGGCTCGATCGCGGCTCGTCGGCGACATCGTACCTGCGGGGCCCGCTCCACGACGCCGACTTGCGGGTGCTGATCCCGTTCGCGCACGACCGCGAGGAGGAGATCGTCCTGGACGCCGAGTTCCGGGACATCAGGGTCGATCCGGACGCGCTGCCGGCCGGTTATGCCGGGTTCGGCCTCCGGGCTCTCGCCGGCACCCTGGCCTACGGGCCCGGTGGCATTGACGTGCGTTTCTCCGGTGCGCTCGGCGAAGCCATCCGGGTCGACAACGCCGTGCTCCGTGCCCCGGGACTGGCGGCGCCGTCGTACCAGCTGGCGGCTACGCTGAGCGGCCCCGTCGCGGACCTCACTGCACTGGTGGCGGGTGCCACCGGCGGGGCCGACCTGCCATCGGCAGTCACCGCGCTCGTCGGCACGGCCCGCATCCGCGTCGCGGTACGGATTCCGCGCGACGCGGCCGCCGTCCTCGACGTTCAGCGGCTGGACGGCGAGTTCGAGGTGCCGTCGTTCGCCGCCGAGGCGCTCGGGTCGGGACCGTGGGCGGAATCCAGGTTCCGGGACGTCACGGGAACGCTGGCGCTCGACGGCGAGACGCTCTTCGTATCGGGGCAGGCACAGTTGGCGGATTCGGAGATCTGGTTTACGTGGCAGGCGTCCCTTCCTGAGGTTCCGGGTGAGCAGGTGCTGAGTGTTCGAGGTGCACTGGGCCCCGAAGCCAGAACGGCGCTCGGGCTTCAATTTGCCGGCGTGGAGGGACCGGTCGACCTTGCCGCTAGCGCGCATCGTCTCCCGAAGACCGAGGACTGGGTGCTGGATGTTGAGGCCGGACTGACCGCCGCGGAGGTGGTGATAGCCGAGCTCGACTGGATCAAGCCACGGGAGGTGCCGCTGCATGCCTGGGTCCGTGGTGCGCTGGCCGACGGCGAACCGCTGGAGTTCAGCCTCGAGGGAATCGGGGTGGATGTGCGCGGCAAACTATGGGTGGTGGACGGAGAGCTGGATCGGGTGGCGTTCACGCGACTCGGTTTCGGCGAGCATGATCTCGCCGGCACGGTTGCCCACACGGCCGCTGGACACCTGGGGGCGGCGCTGAACGGTGAGCAGGTGGACCTTCGTCCGTTCCTGTCGAACGACACCGGGACGTCGACCCCGCCGGAACCGTTCCGGCTCAGCGTGGATGCCCGGCGCGCCCGGACGATGGCGCCGGCGATTGCCGGCCCGCTGGCGCTGACGCTGGAGACCGACGCGCACGGCTTGGAAGAGCTGCATCTTGCGCTTGGGCTCCCCGACGGGGAAAGCATGGAGCTGCGGGGAGCCCGCAACGAAGATGGGCTTGAGCTGGTGCTCACCGGCACGGATGCGCGGTCCGTGGCTGACGCCTTCGGTCTCGGTGTCGGCGCGGATGGGGGCAAGGTGCGGATCGAGGCTGTCCGGCAGGATGACCGGATCACCGGCACCGTCCGCGTCGGCGAATTTCAGATGGTGGACGCGCCGGTGTTCCTGCAGCTCCTGCAGACCGTGACGGTCATCGGCGTGCTGGAACAGATCGCGGGCGGCGGAGGCGTGGCCTTCTCCCGTTTCGATGCCGAGTTCACGCTGGCGGACGGCGTACTCGATATCCGCAACGGCGTCGCCCAGGGCCTGACGCTCGGGGTGACGGTCGAAGGTGCCATCGACACCCGCAGCCAGGTGCTCCACCTCCGGGGTGCGCTGCTGCCGGCCTATGCCCTCAACCAGCTGCTGTCACGGGTGCCCGTCATCGATCGGATCGTCACGGGCGCGGACTCGACCGGCGTATTCGTCGCCGACTACGCGGTGACGGGCCCGGCTGCGGACCCCGACGTCACCGTGAGCCCGTTGCAGTTCCTCGTGCCGGGAATCCTGCGCGATGTCCTGCGGGGGCTGGGGGGTCCCGGCGCGTTGCCGGAGTCGCCGGGCGAGTAGCGGATCACGCCCGCGCCGGCCCGACGCTCAGTCCGTCCCGCCAGGTTCGATCGGCCGGAGGACGGCGTGCCGCTTGCGCCCGGCTGACAGGCGCACCTCGCCGTTGATCAGGTCAGATGGCCCCAGGGTCAGGTGTTCGTCCGTGACCCTGACGTCATTGACGCGGGCGCCGCCGCCCCGAATCAGCCGGCGCGCCTCGCCGTTTGTCGCCGCGAGAATCGAATCGCGCGCGAATGCCTTGACCACCGGCAGGCCGGCATCGAGCTCCGCTGCAGGCACCAGGATCGTCGGCAGCGCGTCGCCCGTTCCGCCCTGCTCGAACGTCGCCCGGGCCGTGGCCGCCGCCCGTTCCGCTTCGTGCTGGCCGTGCGCGAGGCGGGTGGCTTCATTGGCCAGGCGCACCTTGGCCTCGTTGGCGTCCGGTCCGCTGAGACCCTCGAGTCGGCGGATTTCGGTAAGCGGAAGCTCGGTGAAGAGGCGGAGGAAACGGCCGATGTCGGCATCGGCGGTGTTGCGCCAGAACTGCCAGTAGTCGTAGGGGCTGCGCATCTCGGCGTTGAGCCATACCGCGCCGCGCGCCGTCTTGCCCATCTTCTCCCCGCTCGCCGTCGTGACGAGCGGGGAAGTGAGGCCGTAGAGGGACGGCAGCGTGCCGCCGGCCCCGTCGAGGCGGCGGGCCAGCTCGACGCCGTTCACGATGTTGCCCCACTGGTCCGAGCCTCCCATCTGCAGGACACACCCCTCTCGGCACGCCAGTTCAGTGAAGTCGTACGCCTGCAGGATCATGTAGTTGAACTCGAGGAAACTGAGTGGCTGTTCGCGCTCCAGCCGGAGGCGCACCGAATCGAAGGTCAGCATCCGGTTGACGGAGAAGTGCCGCCCGATGGTGCGCAGGAACTCGACGTACCGCAGCTCGCCGAGCCAATCCTGGTTGTCCACCATGATCGCATCCGTCGGCCCGTCGCCGAAGGTGAGAAACCGCTCGAAGACTTGCCGGATGCCGGCGGCGTTCGCGGCGATCGTCGCATCGTCCAGCAGCCTTCTAGATTCGTCCTTGCCGGAGGGATCGCCGACGCGGGTCGTGCCGCCGCCAATCAGCACGATCGGCCGATGGCCGGCCTGCTGAAAGTGCCTGAGGAGCATGATCTGGAGCAGGCTGCCCACGTGGAGGCCGGGCGCCGTACAGTCGAAGCCGATGTAGGCGCCGACCGGCGCGTCGTCGGCCAGCAGGCGGTCGAGACCCGCGAAGTCGGTGCACTGGTGCACGTAGCCCCGTTCGGACACGCGTTGCAGGAAGGTGGATCGGAAGTCGGTCATGGGACGGGGACGGCGCGCACGGCAGGGATGACGAGGGAAAGTACCATGGAAGAGCCGGGGTCGGAGCGGGGCTGGTGATGTACACCGCAGTCGGGTTGATGAGCGGGACCTCTCTCGACGGCGTCGATGCCGCGCTGGTTCACACCGACGGCGAACACCAGGTGTCGTTCGGGCCGGCGCTCACGCGAGCGTACGGCGCTTCCTTCCGGGGCCACGCGGCCCAGGACCTCGTGGCGCCGGCCCTGGTCCGACGGCTGACAGATCTGCATGCCGCCGCGGTCCAGGAGTTGCTGGACCGGGCAAACATTCGTCCGGCCGACGTGCAAGTGATCGGATTCCCGGGCCAGACGGTTGCCCACGCGCCGGTGGAAGGCTGGACATGGCAGGTGGGTGACGCCGGTCGGCTGGCCGCCATGACCGGCATCCGCGTGGTGAGCGATTTCCGCAGCCGCGACCTGGCGCATGGGGGCGAGGGCGCGCCGCTGGCCCCGCTGTTTCATCAGGCGCTGACGGCCTCGATGGCGCGGCCCCTGGCGGTGCTCAATCTCGGCGGGGTCGCGAACGTCACCTGGCTGGGGCGCGACGGAGCCGTGTCCGCCTTTGATACCGGACCCGGCTGTGCCCCGCTCGACGACCATGTCCGTCGCGTACATGGCACCGCGTACGACCACGACGGCCGACTGGCTGCGGATGGGTCGGTCCCGGAAGCCGCGTTGGCCGACCTGCTGCGCCATCCCTATTTCCGCCGCCCGCCCCCGAAATCCCTTGACCGCGACCAATTCGGTGACCGCTGCGCGCGCGTCAGCCACGCCTTCGCACCGGCGGATGCGGCGGCGCTGCTGACCGCGTTCTCTGCAGCGGCCGTGGCCCAGGCGCAGGCCTGGATGCCCGAGCGGCCCACGACCTGGCTGGTCACCGGTGGTGGTCGGCGCAATCCGGTGCTCATGGCGGAACTTCGCCGCCGTCTCGCGGCGAGGGTCGATGCGGTGGAGAGCGTCGGTCTCGACGGCGACGCCCTCGAAGCGCAGGCATTCGGCTGGCTGGCGGTGCGCTCGCTGCTCGGACTTCCGCTGGCCTTCCCCGCCACCACCGGGGTGCGGCGCCCCCTGAGCGGAGGGGTCCTCGTGTATCCCGCTCAGGCCGGTGTCCGGACCCGGCTCGATACGTAGCGCACGACGCTCTGCGCCAGCACGTCGAGGCGACCTTCGAAGAAGTGGTCCGCGCCGGGGATCATCTGGTAGGTGATGGAGACGTTTTTCTGGACTTCCATTTCCGTTGCCAGCTTGGCAACCGATGCTTCCGGGACGATGGTGTCCTGATCACCCTGCAGGACGATTCCCGAGCTCGGGCACGGGGCCAGGAAGTTGAAGTCGTACCGGTCCACCGGCGGCGCGACCGACACGAATCCGCCTAGCTCCGGGCGGCGCATGAGCAGATGGAACGCGAGCCAGGCCCCGAACGAGAACCCGCTGACCCAGACTGTGCGGCTGTCCTCGTGAGTCGCCTGCAGCCAGTCAAGGGCCGCGGCCGCGTCCACGAGTTCGCCCTCGCCATTGTCGTACGATCCCTCGCTGCGCCCGACGCCCCGGAAGTTGAAGCGCAGCACCGAGAACCCGAGGTGGGCAAACGAATGGAACAGCGCGTAGACCACCTTGTTGTTCATGGTGCCGTCGCGCTGCGGATCCGGATGCAGCACGAGTGCGAGTGGCGGCCTAGCCCCAACCCCGACGTGATATCGCCCCTCCAGACGCCCGGCCGGTCCGTTGATGATGACTTCGGGCATAAGGGCTCGTTTGCGGCGTAGATCGCACGCGCGGAGGGCGGCTCCGCGACGAGATCGCGATATCCGATGATTTTCACGATTCTATATAATTCTCGTTCATGTTCCAATATTTTCGGCCGCTCGTGCTTGGCCCGACGCGACGCAGCCACACGTTAGTTCGGTGATCAAGCCTCCGGAGCAGCCATGTTCACGGCACTGCGGGACGAGTTCAGGGCGATTCGCACGCGGGACCCAGCAGCACGGGGCTCGCTCGAAATCGTGCTTTGCTATCCGGGGTTTCACGCGGTGGCCACGTACCGCGTGGCGCACTGGCTGTGGCGTCGACGCCTCAAGCTCCTCGCCCGCTGGGTGATGCATCTCGCCCGCTGGCTCACGGGCATCGAGATCCACCCCGGAGCCACGATCGGCAAGCGTTTCTTTATCGATCATGGCATGGGCGTCGTGATCGGTGAGACGGCGGACATCGGGGACGACTGTTTTCTCTACCAAGGGGTGACGCTCGGCGGCACTTCCCTGGAGCCGGGCAAGCGGCACCCAACCCTCGACGACGGTGTGATCGTGGGCGCCGGGGCGAAGGTTCTCGGGCCGATCACGGTCGGCAAGAACGCCCGGGTCGGGGCCAACGCGGTCGTGGTGCGCGACGTCCCGGCCGGGGCGACGGTCGTGGGGATCCCGGCCCGAGAAGCCGGCCAATCGAGCCGTGGCCGTGCGAAATTCACGGCCTACGGCACCCCCCTCGATGCCCGGGATCCCAATGCGCAGGCGATGGAGCGCATGGCTGCCGACATCGCCGAACTCGGCGATCGGCTTGAAGCCCTGGAGAAACAGGTCGCGCGCGACGGCGGTGAGAAGGACGATACGGGGCCTGCTGCGCATGTCCCCGGCGACGAGACGCGGTCCGAGACCTGAGCCCGGACGGGAGATCGGCATGGCTGGCGACCGCTCGTGCGCCTACTTTGACTACAACGCTTCAGCCCCGCTGCTCGATGTTGCCCGCGACGCGATGGTCGAGGCGATGGGCTGCACCGGCAATGCCTCATCCGTTCACGGCCGCGGTCGCGCCGCGCGCCGCCTGCTCGAGGACGCACGTGCGGCCGTGGCGCAGTCTGTGGGCGCTGCTCCCCAGGACGTGGTGTTCACCTCGGGCGCGACGGAGGCGAATGCGCTGGCCTGCGCGGGGCGGCCGGCATGCCGCGTGCTGGCGAGCGCCATCGAACACGATTCGGTTCGCGCGATGGCGGCGCCTGGCCGGTGCATTCCGGTCTGCCACGACGGCACGATCGACCTGGTCCGCCTGAGGGCGTTGCTGGAGGAGGATCCGTGTCCGGAGCTGGTAGCGGTCATGCTGGCCAACAACGAGACCGGCGTTATCCAGCCGGTTGCAGCGGCCGCCGCCTTGGCGCGATCGGCGGGGGCGTTGGTTCACTGTGACGCAGTCCAGGGGTGGCGCCGCATGCCGTTCACCCTGGACAGCCTCGGGGTCGATTCGCTGTCGCTGTCGGCCCACAAGGCCGGCGGGCCCAAGGGGGCGGGGGCCCTGATCGTTCGCGACGGGGTGCTGCGCGAGGCCCTGCTTCGGGGTGGCGGACAGGAACGGGGCTGGCGCGCCGGCACCGAGAACGTGGCGGCGCTGGCCGGCTTCGGTGCGGTGGCCGCCAGCCATCCCCCGGCGTCGACGGCGCTCCGGGGGACGCGCGACGTCCTGGAGGACGCTGCCTGCCGCGCGGTCCCGGAGACGCACGTGATCGCCCGGCAGAGCGACCGGCTGCCGAACACGACGATGCTGGCACTCCCCGGCCGCGATGCGGAAGCGCTCGTGATCCGGCTGGACCTCGAGGGTATTGCCGTGAGTGCCGGTTCCGCCTGTTCCTCGGGGAAGGTCGGGCCGAGTCACGTGCTCGCGGCGATGAACCTGGCACCCGAACTCGCGAGCGGCGCCATCCGGGTCAGCTTCGGACCCGAGGTGACCCGTTCCGACGTGGATGCATTCGTGTCCGCCTGGTGCGAGGCGGCGGCGGCCTGCGGTCGCCGGCCGCGCCGCTGACCGACGTACCGGCCGCGCCCCAAGCCGCCGGCAGTCTCGCCGGAGGGGTCGTCAACCGGTTGTCAGCGCTCGCGCTCCTCCTTCCGGGAAGCGGCGCGCGCCTGCACGATCTCGTCCGCGATTCGTCCGGTAATCTCGTTCAGGTGATCGAACTCCGCATGGTAGGTCCCCACGCCCTGGCTGAGTGAGCGCAGTTCGATGATCAGGTCGTGGAGTTCCGACTGGGGCATGTGCGCCTGGAGGGAATCCCAGCCGTGCCAGCCTTCCTTCGGCTCGAACCCGAGTATCTGGCCGCGGCGGACACTGATCAGGCCGTGCACCTTGTTGGTGTACTCGGACGGCACGTCGATCGTCACCTTGGCGATGGGTTCGAGCAGCACCGGTGCACACTTCGGCATGCCCTCGGTCATGGCCACCCGCGCCGCCAGTTTGAATGACATTTCGTTGCTGTCTACGGAATGGAACTGACCGTCGGTCAGGGTGACCGCAAAGTCCACGACGGGAAATCCCAGCGGACCCTCGACCGCGAATTCCTTGACGCCCGTCTCGACGGCGGGGATGTACTGCCGCGGCACGGAACCCCCGACGATCTTGTCGGCGAACTCGAAGCCGCTCCCGCGGGGGCGCGGCGTGATGTCGACGACGACGTCTCCGAACATGCCGTGGCCACCCGTCTGGCGCTTGAAGCGCCCGTGCTGGGTCACCGGTTTCCGGATGGTTTCCTTGTAGGGGACGTTCGGACGCGCCCCCGTCGCCGTCACGTTGTACTTGGAGCGGAGCTTGTCCAGCGAGATCTGCAGATGGATATCGCCTTGGCCCAGGAGCACCAGCTCGTGGGTGTCCTCGTTCTGCTCGTAGGTTAGCGACGGGTCCTCCTCGTTGAGGCGCTGCAGCCCGCCGGTCAGCTTGACCTCGTCGCTCCGGTTCTCCGGGGTGATGGCTAGGCTGTACACGGGGGCCATCGGCTCGGGCCAGTCGGAACCGTCCGCCGATTCGGCGCCGGCCCGCAGGACGTCGCCGGTGCGCACGGCCTCCATGCGACCCAGGCCGACGACATCGCCGAAGGCCGCTGCCGAGATCTTGTCGGCCTGGCTGCCGACCATGGTCTGGAGGCTGCCGATCCTGGCTCCGCCCAGTGTCTGGCCGTCCGAGACCGTGCCGCTCCACACCCGCGCCAGCGAGATCTTGCCGCTGTGCTGGGCATGGAAGGTCTTGAAGACCTGAACTGCGGCATCGCCGTTCGGGTCGAAACCGAGGTTGGCGGCGCGCTGCTCGGGCCGGGGCGCATCGTGGCGCAGGGCCTTGAGCAACCGACGCACGCCGTGGCTCCGTTCGGCGGATCCGAAGAAGACGGGAACGACGTCTCCATCCCGCATGATCTTGGCCGCCTTCTCGTAGACCTCGTCAACTTCCGGGACTTCATCCTCCAGCAGCTTTTCGAGGATGGCGTCGTCGAAATCGACAAGCACCTCCAGCATTTCCTCGCGAGCGAGCGTGACCTCATCGGCCAGCGTTTCGGGGAATTCGATCTCTTCGGATTCCTTCCCGTCGGCATACGAGTAGGCACGCCGGCTCGTGAGGTCGACGTAGCCGACGACGGCCTCGCCGTCCGTGATCGGGTACTCCCGCATCAACATCGGCGTGCCGGATGCTTCCTTCAGCGCGGCCACCACGTCGGAAATCGATTCCGTCAGCGTGTCCACCTTGTTGATGAAGACCATGTAGGGGACCTGGCGGGACTGCAGGGCCTGGATGATCGGCGTCAGCGTCACGGCCCGGCTGAGCGAGGGCTCGATCACCAGCACCGCGATGTCGGTGACGTGCAGGGCGTTCACGGTCTCCTGCATCAGCTCGATCGATCCCGGGCAGTCGAGCACGGTCCAGGCATCCCCGAGATACGTCATTCGCGCCGGTGTGAGTTCGGTGCTCATGTTGCGCGCGCGTGCCTCGTCCGCCGAATCCCCGACCGTGGTGCCCTCCTTCACGGAGCCCCGGCGGCTGATCGCCTCCGTCGCGAACAGCATGCTCTCGAGAAGAGTCGTTTTGCCGCTGAGATAGGGGCCGACCAGTGCGGCGCAACGGGCTCGTTCAGACATAGGGTTTCTCCAGTGCTCGGAATGCTTCCTCTGTCGTGGCGGTTCCGGCAGGTGCTCCAAGCATCGGCCCGACAGCGCTTCGTGAATCCGGCCATTGTTGCCGGATGGGTGCTGGCAATCAATGGATTGGGCAGCGATCGCGCCGCCTGGTCAGCGGGGAGTATGACGACCACCGTGGGGCGACCGGTGAGGGAAACGCGCCGCGCGGATCGCCCGCCTGCGCGAGGAGCCGCCCGGCCCGCGCAGCGTGTCGCGTTTCCCGGACCCGACTGGCCGGGCAGCGCTCGAGCGCGTTCCTGCGGCCGCGTCAGGTACCGCTCGGTTCGCCCTTGCCGCGAAGGGCGCCTGGTGGCTCGCCGGGCGCCCGGCACCGGCGGCCGGGCGGGCACATTGCCGGCTCCGCCCGGGGGCTGCGTCAGGCGGTTTGCAGGAACTGGCGGATGAGCCCCGCCGTCGCGTCCGGTTGTTCCTGCTGGACCCAGTGGCCCGCCCCCTCGACCAGATGCACGGCACGCATGTTGGCGCAGGCCATCGTCTGCATCCGTTCGAACGCTCCAGGCGCCTGGCGCACACCCCAGTCCGCGGCCCCTGCGATGAACGCGGACGGCACCTGCACGGCGGCTCCGGCATAGAGCCTCAGCTCGTCGAGATGGTCGATGTCCAGCATCACCCGGTACCAGTTGAGCCCGCCCTGGAAGCCGGTGCGGTCGAACTCTTCCGCATAGACCGCGAGCTCGGCATCGGTCAGCCAGGGAGCCTCCCGGTCGGGCGCGTGGTGGGCGACGGTGGCGGCCATCGATTCGTGGTAGTCCATCACGTAGTAGGTCGGCAGCTTGGCCAGCTCCTCGGCGGTCCACGCGGTCAGTGGGAACGGGCGGTTGTCCGGCCAGTCGGCGCTCTTGTGGTGCGAGTAGGCGCGCAGGAACGCGTGAATCCCGGCGGGCGCCTCCCGCATGTCGCGGTCGGCGGCGGGCGTCGTGTAGTAATACTGGTAGTGCTTGCGCGGACGAGGAAGCGCCTCTAGCGCGGGTTCCACCGCGAGCACGGCGGGTAGATCGCGACCCGAACGCGTGCCAGCGACCGGGGCGCTCATCAGGATCAGGCGGTGGAACAGGTCGGGGCGGGTGAGTGCACTGTAGTACGCCACCATCGCGCCGAAATCATGGCCGATCACGGCTTCGAACGATTCAACCCCGATGGCCGACCGGAGCCCCACGACGTCCTTGACCAGGTTCAGGAACCGGTAGGGGGTCAGATCGTCGTCGTAGTGCGCGGGTACCGCGACGGTGGGACCGTACCCGCGTTGGTCGGGCGCCAGGACGTGATATCCGGCATCGGCCAGCAGGACCATCACCTTGCGCCAGCTGTAGGCGAGTTCCGGGAAGCCGTGCAGCAGGAGCAGGCCGGGCGAACCCGCGTTGCCCGCTTCGAGCACGTGCATCGCCAGGCCGTTGTCGTTGTCCACCACGCGGGAGCGGATCGTCCCCGGAAGGGAGGCGTGCGGGTAGGTCATGGAGGCTCCTTCTTGGGACGGGCTCGGGGGTGGGGCGCCAACAGTCCGCTCCGTCGGGCGCGTGCCGGACCGGTTATCGCGCGGGTTCGGGAGTTTCGGCCAGGACGCGGGCGCGCAGTGCCGACTTGACGATCTTGCCGTTGGCGTTGCGCGGAAGCGGCTCCGTCTGCAGCGTGAAGGTTTCGGGAACCTTGTAGTCGGCGATCCGCGCGGCGGTGAAACTTGCGAGTTCCCGGTCGGTGGGTCTGCCCGCGGCCACCGCGACGAACGCGTGCACCCGCTCGCCGAGCACCGGGCAGGGCCGCGCGACGACCGCGGCTTCCACGACTTCGGGGTGCTGGGCCAGCAGGCTCTCCACTTCCGCCGAGTACACCTTGTATCCCGCCCGGTTGATCATGTCCTTGCTGCGATCCAGCACCTCGACGTAGCCGTCGGCATCGATCCTGCCGATGTCGCCGGACCGCCAACTGCCGTCACTGAACGTTGCGCGGGTGACCTCAGGCAGGTTCCAGTATCCGGGAACGACCATCGGTCCGCCGATTCGGAGTTCGCCGATGCTGCCAGGGGGCAGGTCACGGCCGTCGTCATCGCACACCCGGATGTCGGCGCAGTGGACGGGGAGCCCGACGCTGTCGCGCCGGCGCACCGCGTCGGTGGCCGGCAGCAGGGTTGCCGGGGAGGTGGTCTCCGTGGAACCGTAGGCGTTCATCAGTTCGAGCCCGGGCAGCCGGCGGTGGATCTCTTCGATCAGCGCCGTCGGCATCGGGGCGCCGCCATAGGCGCCGATCCGCAGGTGGGGAAGCGATGTGGCGTCGAGTTCGCCGGTGCGCAGCATCAGGTTGTACATCGCCGGCACCATGACCGTGTGCGTAACGCGCTCGCCGCGCAGCAGCCGGATGGCCGCATCGGCCTTGAACTCCCGCTGCACGATGACGGCTCCCGCGCACGCGAACAGGGTAAGGATCTGGGCGACGAGACCCGTGATATGGGTGAACGGGACGGCCAGCAGCGAGCGTTCGAGCGCGTCCTGCAGGCGCATCGTACGGCAGTAATGGACGATGCTGTGCGCCAGGTTGAAATGCGTGATCATCGCGCCTTTCGGGCGGCCGGTGGTGCCGGACGTGTACATGAGGAAGGCAAGCGCCTCCTCGCCACCGACCGCCGGCGGCACACCCGCCGCGCCGTCGGTCGCGTCGAAGATCTCCCCGGTGCCGGAGTCGCCCACGGAAAGGACATGGCGCAGGTGCGGCGTGTTCCTTTTCCCGGGGACGCGGGCGGCGAGCGTGTCCTCCACGATGAGCGCCCGGGCACCGCTGTCGTTCAGCATGTAGTCGACTTCGTCGGTCTGGAGCCGATGCCCGAGCGGCACGGCGACGAACTCGCCCCGAAGGCAGGCGGCCACGCCGGCGACGGCCTCCCAGCGGTTGCCAGACCAGATTCCCACCCG
This sequence comes from Alphaproteobacteria bacterium, assembly GCA_022825235.1. Lineage (GTDB taxonomy): Bacteria > Pseudomonadota > Alphaproteobacteria > TMED109 > TMED109 > VXPW01. The sequence continues at coordinate 135,313 of JAJDYI010000086.1, forward strand.
GTCGCCGCGGGCCAGGCCGAGGCGGTACATGGCCGCCGCCATGCGTTCGGCGTGCTGCAGCAGGTCGCGGTACGAGAGCCGCGTCCCGCCGTCGACGACGGCTTCGCCGTCCGGATTGCGCGCCGCCGCGGCGCCCAGCATCGTCCCGACGTTGCTAGGGCGGTCCGCGAAACAGGTGAGCGTGCGTCCGAAGTGCTGTTCGGTGGTCAGCCCGTCGGGGTCAATGGCGCGCCAGCCGACCGGGCTCACGGAGCGCTGCCGGCCACCAGCGCCCACGCGGTCCGCGCGTACGGAACCGTCTGTGCGCCCACCTCCTGGGCGTTGGCCGAGCTGGCATTGCCGCCAAGCCCGCGCGCCAGGACGCCCTCCGCGATGGCCGCGAACCGGAACATCGAGAAGGCCACGTAGAAGTGGGGATCGATCGGCTTCCGGCCACTCCGCCGACAGTAGTCGGCGACGTAGCTCGCCTGATCGGGGATGCCGTATTCGGGTGGCAGCCCCATGATGCCGTGGCGGATGGACTGCGGGATCTGGAAACCGGAGATGTTGTACCCGAGGTCCCCCAGGGGGTGCCCGAGGGTCGAGAGTTCCCAGTCCAGCACGCCGATGACCTCCGGCCGGTCAGGGGCGATTATCAGGTTCCCCAGGCGGTAGTCGCCGTGCACCACGCTGGTCTCGTCGCCGGGCGGAATGTTCGCGGGCAGCCACTCGATCAGCCGGTCCATCTCCGGGACCTCGCGCGTCCGACTGAGTTCCCACTGCTTGGTCCAGCGCGCGATCTGCCGCGCGAAGTAGTTCCCCGGGCGCCCGAAATCGCCGAGCCCGGCCGCCGCGGGGTCGACCGCGTGGATCGCCGCCAGCGTGCGGTTCATGGCGTCGTAGAGCGCCGTCCGGTCCGCGGGCTCCACGTCCGGCAGCAGCGGGTCGTCGAAGACCCGCCCGCGCAGGCATTCCATCACGTAGAACGGGGTGCCGATGATCGCCGCGTCGTCGCAGTAGAGGTACATCTCGGGCACCGGCACCCCCTGGTCCCGGAGCGCCGCCTGCACCCGGTACTCCCGGTCCACGGCGTGCGCCGACGGCAGGAGTTCTCCCGGCGGCTTCTTCCGCAGCACCCAGATCGCGCCATTCCCCTCGAGCGCGAACGTGGGGTTGGACTGGCCGCCGTGGAACTGGCGGACGCGGTCGAGACGGGTGAATCCCGGGAGCCGGCCGGCCAGGTATTCGGCGAGCGCGCCTTCGTCGAAGCGGTGCAGTTCGCGCACCTCGATGAGTCCTTGGACGGTCATCACACGATCCGTTTCCGCATCGCGAACCCGGCGAGGATCAGGGCCGCCGCCGCCAGCGCGCCGCACTGAATCCGCGCCTGTTCCACGATGGCCCCGGCTCGGTTCCGGCCCCGCGTGAGAGCCCCTTCCACCCGCGACTGTGCCTGGGACAGCGCCTCGCCGAGGTCACGTGCGGCGGCGGCGACCGCTGCCAGGCGCGCCGCTTCGCCGGGACCGTCGGCAAGCGCTTCCGCCCGGGCCACGACGTCGCCCACGGCCTGCGTCACGAGCTGGACGGCACCGATGGTGGCGGTGCGTTCCTCATCCGGCAGGGTTGCACCTGCGCCCTCGAGATAGCTGTCGAGCGCCTCGCTCTTCCGGGCCAGGGCACGGGCGCCGTCGCCGATCTCGCGGGCCGCGCCGGTGTCGACTGCCGCCCCCTCCATCAGGAGCCGGTTGGCTGCGCGATGGAAGGCCGCGTCCCGGTCAGCGCGCTCCAGGGCCAGCCCGTGGAGACGGCTGAGCAGGCCGAGTCGCACTTCGGTCTCCCGCGCCGCGTCGTCGCTCAGCTCGGTGAGCGCGTGGTTGGCCACCCCGAGCGCGACGAACAGGGCCAGACCCGCCAGGGCCGCCAGATGGTGAGCGCCTACCCGCTGCCACATGGTCGGGTGCAATCAGTTGTGGCGCCGCAGTTCGAGCTTCGCGATCTGGTTGCGGTGCACCTCGTCGGGCCCGTCGGCCAGCCGCAGGGTCCGGGCGTTGGCGTAGGCCGCGGCCAACCCGAAGTCGCTCGTGACGCCGCCGCCGCCATGCGCCTGGATCGCCCAGTCGATCACCTTGCACGCCATGATCGGGGTCGCCACCTTGATCATGGCGATGTCCTTGCGGGCCTCCTTGTTGCCGACCGTGTCCATCCGCCAAGCTGCGTTGAGCACCAGGAGCCGCGCTTGGTCGATGGCGATCCGCGCGTCGGCAATGCGTTCCTGGGTGACCGTCTGCTCCGAGATCGGCCGGCCGAAGGTGACGCGTGATTTCACGCGCTTGCACATCTTCTCGAGGGCCCGTTCCGCCAGACCGATGAGCCGCATGCAGTGGTGGATCCGGCCCGGCCCAAGCCGTCCCTGGGCGATTTCGAACCCGCGCCCTTCGCCCAGGAGCATGTTGCTCGCGGGCACGCGTACGTCCTTGAAGATGACTTCTGCATGCCCGTGCGGCGCGTCGTCGAAGCCGAATACCGGCAGGTGGCGGACGACGGTGACGCCGGGCGTGCTGAGCGGAACCAGCACCATCGACTGCTGCTTGTGCCGGTCGGGATTCGTCGGGTCGGTCTTGCCCATGACGATCAGGATCTTGCAGCGCGGCGAGAGCGCGCCCGACGTCCACCACTTGCGGCCGTTGATCACGTACTCGTCGCCATCGCGCTCGATCCGGCACTCGATGTTGGTGGCGTCCGAGGACGCGACCTCGGGCTCGGTCATGGCGAATGCCGAGCGAATCTCGCCGTTGAGCAGTGGGTCCAGCCATTCGTCCTGCTGCGCCTTGGTCCCGTACCGGGCAAGCACCTCCATGTTGCCAGTGTCGGGCGCCGAGCAGTTGAAAATCTCCGGCGCGTGCTCCGAGCGTCCCATCACCTCGCAGAGCGGTGCGTATTCGAAGTTGGTCAAGCCGGCCCCGAACTCCGATTCCGGGAGAAACAGGTTCCACAGGCCCGCCTCCCGCGCCCGGCCCTTGAGTTCCTCCATCAGCGACGGGTGCGCCCACCGGTCGCCCTCGGCGATCTGTGCGTCGATCTTTTCCTCGTTCGGATAGAAGTTCTCATCCATGAACGCGTTCAGGCGCTCGAGCAGATCGTTCGTGCGGTCGGAATATTGCAGCATGGTCTCAGGGTTCCTGTGCGCGGGACGGTCGCCGGATCGCCGGTTCGTGGATGGCGACAACTGTTGGGGTTAGTGTTCGCATCGTAACCCAGCGGCGCGGGAGCGTCATCGGATCGCGACGCCGAACTGTGGGCCAACGGGACCGGGGTGCGCAGGATGACGAACTGCCCAGACGTGGTGGTCGCCGGAGGCGGCATCATCGGTTGTGCGGCGGCCTACTTCTTGGCCGCCTCCGACGATTTTGACGGCTCGGTTGTGGTGGTCGAGCGGGACCCCACGTACCAGAGCAGCGCCGCGACCCGCTCGCTGGGGGGAATCCGCCAGCAGTTCACGACACCGGAAAATATCCGCATGTCGATGTTCGGCGCGGAGTTCGCCCGGACGGCGGCCCGCACGCTGGCGGTGGACGACGTCTCGTGCGACGTGTCCTTCCGCGAGCAGGGCTATCTGCTGATGGCGGCGCCGGCCGACGTCGCGCAGTTGCGACAGAACTGGGAGGTGCAGCGCGGCCTGCAGGCGGCGGTCGAGTGGCTGGCCGGCAGCGCGCTGGCGGAGCGCTTCCCGTGGATCAACTGGCACGGCGTGGGTGCCGCGGTGTTCGGGTTCGCCAACGAAGGCTGGGTGGATCCCTACACCCTGTTGATGGGTTTCCGCCGCAAGGCGCAGTCGCTGGGGGCTCGCTTCCTGCACGGCGAAGTCACGCGTCTGGTGCGGGAGGGAGATCGGGTCCTTGGCGTCGAGACCGATGCGCACGGACTGATACCGGGAGGTGCCACGGTCCTGGCGGCCGGCTCGCGCGCCGGCGCGCTGGCGGCCACCATCGCGGTCGATCTCCCCGTGTGCCCCAAGAAGCGCTACGTCTACGTGTTCGACTGCCGGGACGACCTGCAGCACGCGCCGCTGACGATCGATCCCGCCGGGGTCACCTTTAGGCCGGAAAGCGGGCGGTACATCGCCACGGTGTCGCCGGCGCGCGAACGGGACCCCGACAGCGACCCGCTCGATTTCGACATCGACTACCGGGAATGGGAAGAGACGATCTGGCCCGCGTTGGCGGCCCGCGTCCCGGCGTTCGAAGCGGTCAAGCTGACGGGCTCGTGGGCGGGCCACTACGACTTCAACGTGTTCGACCAGAACGCGATCCTGGGGCCGCACCCGGAGGTGCAGGGGCTGCTGTTCTGTAACGGGTTCAGCGGCCACGGTCTGCAGCAGTCGCCGGCGGCGGGCCGGGCCATCGCGGAGCTCATCGCTTACGGCGAATACCGGTCCCTGGACCTATCGCGCTTCGGGATCGAACGGATCTACCGGGACCAACCCATCGTCGAAGTGAATATTTGGTAGCCGCCGACCGCGGGTTCGCCCGCCGACCGGCGGCGGGGGTCGGGACGATCAATCGGATGACACGATGACACAAGGCCGCCGGGCCACGGGTCTTGGGGCGAGTGATGGGACTTGAACCCACGACCCCCGGTACCACAAACCGGTGCTCTAACCACTGAGCTACACTCGCCAGAGTTCTGGGCCGATGTGTAGGCGTGCCGGGGGCCCGAGGTCAAGCGGCTCTTGGGCCCGGCGGCTTGACCGCCGTGCCGGCGGCGCGGGGAGGGAATTCCCGCGACGTCGTTGGCCCGGCGCGGATGTCGCGGCGCTACTGGGACACCAGCAACGCCCGCGCTCGCGTGAAGATCCGGTCCTCGAGTGCGGTTTCCGTACCGGTGGCGACAGCGGCGGCCGCCATCGTGCCGTCGTCTGCGCGCACCCGCCGATAGACACGTACCCGCAGGTTGCTGACGGCAAGTTCCTGGCCCGTGATCCGGGCGACCACCTTCATCTCCTCGTTCGGCGCGTCGGCGAGCTCGGCCCACTCGGTGATGATCACGCCGCCGACCGAATCGACCGAATCCAGTGGCAGGAAATCGAGAATCTCCAGCGACGCCCGCCACAGGTGCGGGTTGATCGCCATGCGCACGCCTGCTCCTGAGTCGCCGTCTCCGCCGAAAATGCCAGACAGGGAAAACCCGGGGGTGATTCCCTGAGCCTCGAGGTGCTCGCGCCTCGCCTTGTCGGCCGGCGTCTCCGGGGGCGGGGTGATCTCGACGGGCCCGCTGCAGGCGGTGAGTGCGACGGGGCCGAGCCCGACCAGCAAAAACGGGAGGGCGAGCATGCCGGCGACGGTGCGGAAGGCGGGACGGGACACGTTGGTCAGCACTCCGTGGCGGCAGTGGGTCCGATCGGGTCGGAACCGTCCGTCGCTTATATCACACGACCACACACCGCGGCCCGTCGACCGTATGCTCGGGGTCGAATTCGCGCGGGGGAGGGCACCGCATGGATAGCGCCGTGTTGTGCTACCGGGGGCACCGGCCGGTCGTTGGCTCGCGCCTGCAAAGCGGCCCCGGGGCCGTCGTCATCGGCCGCGCACACATCGCGGAATCCGTGGAACTGGGCCGGCTCGCCGTGCTGCGGGCCGACGGCGAACGGATCACGATCGGCCCCAGGTCCTGGCTGGGCGCCAGGTCCACCGTGCATATTGCCGACGACGATCGCGGGTCCGTGGTGGGCACCGAGGTGGCTGTCGGCCACTACGCCTTGGTGCATGGCTGCACGCTCGAGGACGGCGTCGTCGTTGGCGATGCAGCGGTCGTGATGGACCACTCGGTGGTCGGTGCCGGCGCGGTCATTGCCGCCGGCGCGCTGGTGCCCCCGGGCAAGACGCTGGCAGGCGGCTGGCTGTACGCCGGGAGCCCGGCCCGGCCGGTCCGGGCCCTGGCCCGTGGCGAGGCGGCGGAACTGGCGGCGGCAGTGCGGCGGTCCACCCCGTCGCCAGCGACGGCGACCGACGACGACCCGCTCCCGCCGCTCGGTGACAAGGCGTTCCGTCCGTCCGGCGCCAGCGGACCGCTGCACGCGGCGAACGGCGCGTCGCCGGTCGTACCTGCCGGGGCGTACCTTGCCCCGACCTCGACCCTGTGGGGCGATGTGCGGCTCGGGCGCGGGTCCAGCGTGTGGTTTTCGACCGCCCTGCGCGCGGGCCGGGGGCGCATCGTGGTGGGCGACCGGACCAACGTGCAGGACAACTCCTTCATCGACGTGAAGCAGGCGGGCGCGGTGGCGGAGATCGGTGACGATGTGACGATCGGCCACAACGTGCGCTTGGCGGCCTGCCGGGTCGGGAACCGGTGCCTGATCGGCATGGGGTCGACGGTCTGCGCGGACGTCACCGTCGAGGACGATGCGCTCGTCGGCGCGCGGGCGTGGGTGGCGCCCGGCACCGTGGTGCGTGCGGGGTGGATTTGGGCGGGCCGGCCCGCCCAGCCGTTTCGGGAAGTCCGGCCCGCCGAGGCCGACGCGTTCCGGCGCGGCAAGGAGATCTATGAGGAGTATGCGCGCGACTATCAGGCCGGCGGGTCCGGCGCGTGATCCTGAAGTTCGCGGTCGCAATCGCGGCCGTGCTGCTCCTCCGGCTCGTGTTCCCCGCGCTGGTGCGCGGCGTGCGTCGGACCCTGCTGGTGATGGCCATCGCCATCGTGGTGTTCGGCGCGGTGGTATGGCTCAACGCGGCGTGATGGGGGGGCGGTACCGCCGCCGCGCCGGCTCCGGAAGGAGGGCAGTATGACCTCGGAGCGATATCGGGTTGCGGTGATTCCCGGCGACGGGATCGGGCAGGAGGTCGTGCCGGAGGGCATGCGCGTGCTGGACGCGGCGGCGCGGCGGTACGGCTTCGCGTTCCGCTGGGACTCGCTTCCGTGGAGCTGCGAGACCTACCATGCGACCGGCCGGATGATGCCGGTCGACGGCCTCGACCAGATCGCCGGCCACGACGCCATCTTCCTGGGAGCCGTGGGGTTTCCGGGGGTGCCGGACCACATTTCGCTCTGGGGGCTGCTCATCCCCATCCGCCGGCGCTTCGACCAGTACATCAACGTGCGCCCGGTGCGCGTGCTCGACGGGATGCAGCCGCCGCTCCGCGATCGCGGGCCCGCCGATATCGACTTCGTCGTGGTGCGGGAGAACGTGGAGGGAGAGTACTCGGAGGTCGGCGGGCGGCTTTATGCGGGCACCGACGACGAGATGGCGATGCAGGAGAGCATCTTCACGAGGCGAGGGGTGGACCGGGTGCTCGACTGGGCCTTCGAGCTCGCCGCGACCCGCCCCGCCCGGCACGTGACCTCCGCGACCAAGTCGAACGGGATCGTGCATACGATGCCGTACTGGGACGAGCGGTTCGCGGCTGCGAAGCAGCGCTATCCCGACATCGGGACGGCGCAGTACCACATCGACATTCTCACGGCCCATTTCGTGCTGCATCCGGACTGGTTCGACGTGGTGGTCGGCTCCAACCTGTTCGGCGACATCCTTTCGGATCTGGGGCCTGCGGTGGCCGGGACCATCGGCATTGCGCCTTCGGCGAATCTCAACCCCAGCCGGGAAGCCCCGTCGATGTTCGAGCCGGTGCACGGCTCGGCCCCCGACATCGCGGGGCGCGGCATCGCCAACCCCATCGGCCAGATTTGGTCGGGCGCGATGATGCTGGACCACCTAGGACAGCCGGCCGCCGCCGCCGCCGTGGTCCGCGCGGTCGAGACCGTGGTCGCGGAAGGCCCGCGGACCCCGGACATGGGCGGCACGGCCACCACCCGCGATATCGGCGAGGCCGTGGAGGCGGCCATTACGTGACTCGCTGCGGAAGGCCCGCGACCCGCCGCCGTCCGGGCGCCGGACGGCGGGCGGTTGCTGTTAATGTGCACCGTGATACTGCCGCCTGCCCACGCAGTACGCAGGAACGAATCGTTGCCGGGAGGCCCGGCGGGCGCGGCCAATCGGCGCGGGCGTGACGGTCCCGGAGGTTGCCTATCGCGTGCAATTGCGCTAGGTTACGGGTTAGGCGATCGCCCCGGATGCGCTGGGCTACTACGGATTGACAATACAATTACGCCGTCTTCCCTTGGGGACGCGGCGTGATTGCTTGCGCGTGCAGCGCCGCGTGCGGCGGCGTTTGGACGTCGCGTCTGCCGTGCACCCCGTCCGGGCAGTTTCGTGTGGGCCCGGGGGAACTTGATGCCGACGAATTCCAACGACCTTTCATTCACCGGCCGCAAGCGCCTTCGCCACCGTTTCGGCCGCCAAGCCTCCGACCCGATGCAAATGCCCGACCTGATCGGGATCCAGAAAGTCAGCTACGACGCCTTCCTGCAGCGGAACGCTGCCCCCGAGAAGCGCGAGGAAGAGGGCCTGCAGCGCGCCTTCACGTCCGTGTTCCCGATCACCGATGCCTCCGGCCGGGCCAAGCTGGAGTTCAAGCATTACGAGTTTGACCCGCCCAAGTTCCAGGTGGACGAGTGCCTGCGCCGGGGCAAGACCTACGCCGCCCCCCTCAAGGTCACGCTGTCCCTGATCATTTATGACGAGGACCGCGGCGGACCGGCGCGCACCTACAAGGAGATCAAGGAGCAGGACGTGTTCATGGGCGACATGCCGCTCATGACCGACAAGGGTACGTTCATCATCAACGGCACCGAGCGCGTGGTCGTCAGCCAGATTCACCGCGCCCACGGCGTGTTCTTCGACAATTACAAGAAGACGACGCAGAGCGGCGAGGAACTGCTGCCGCAGGCCCAGGTGATCCCGGCCCGCGGATCGTGGCTCGCCTTCAAGATCGACGGCCGCAAGAAGGACGGCTACCGGATGAGCGTCCAGTTCGGCCGGGCGCTCGAGCGGATTCCCGTGACGGTCCTGCTGCGCATTCTCGGCATGACGTCGGAGGACATGCTCACCGAGTTCTGCGATGAGGCCAGCTACTCCTACGGCGATGTCCGCAATCCGGACGGCTCCACCGAGTCCGGCTGGTCGACCCAGCTCAACGTGGACGAGTTCCGCGGCCGTGCGCCGCGGTGGGATCTGGTCGACGCCGCCGACGGCGAGGTGATCGTCCCCAGGGACCGCAACCTGTCGGCCGGCGAGTGGGAGAAGGTCGCGGCCAAGGGCGAGCGTCGTCGCCGGATCGGGACCGAGGAGCTCTACGACATCCGCCTCGCCCGCGACGTCGTGGACACGGCGACCGGCGAGATCTTCTTCGAGGCCGGCGAGTGCATCGGCCAGGTCGAGGACGTGGCGCCCGGCACCTTGAAGCGCATGCTCGAGGCCGGCATCACCGAACTGCCGGCGGTCACGGTCCGGGAAACCGAGGGGCCGTTCGTGCTCAACGCGCTCGAGGAGGAATGCCGCAAGATCCGCCCGGTCGACCTCATGGTGCTGGACCCCGGCAACGGGGAGGGCCTGGAAGAGATCGCCGAGGCGGTGGCCCGCATTCTCAAGATCACGCCGCGCCGCGCCGAGGAAATGCTGGCCCGCGGCGAGGGGCCGCTGGTGCGGATGCTGTCGTGGGAAGAGGGCGAGCGGGTCCTGCGCGTGCTGGGCGACGGCCGTGGCTTCCGGCGGGAAAGCCCGTGCGTGACGTCGCACCGGGCCAGCGGGATGACGATCGCGCTGCGCAACCGCGGCGTGATGTCCCGGGACCGGATCCTGGAACGGACCTCGGGCGCCCTTCGCGAAGGGGGCGTCTGGATGGGCGAAGAGGGCGCGGAACGCTTCTTCTACAACCTGTTCTTCGCGCCGGCCGTGCTCACCGGCGACGACATCGTTCCCGGGTACACGGCGCCGAGCGCGACCGCCCGGCAGGCCTACGTGCTGGACCGCACCGCGCTGGGCGACGCCGGCGCCTGGGTGCTGGACGAACAGGACGACTGGACGCTGCTCGGGGTGTCGGTGGCGCACCGGCCCCCCGGCGCACCTGCCACCGTCTGGGTCAAGTCGACCGCCGTCGAGGAACGGCTGTCGGAGAACTACGACCTCTCCGCCGTGGGCCGGGTCAAGCTCAACGGCCGGCTGGGGCTGGACATCGATGATTCGGTGCGGGCGCTGCGCCGGCGTGACGTGCTGGCCGTGGTGCGGACGCTGGTCGGCTTCCGTCCGGGCGCCAGCCACATCGACGACATCGACCACCTCGGGAACCGCCGGGTACGGTCGGTCGGCGAGCTGATGGAGAACCAGTACCGCATGGGGCTGGTGCGCATGGAACGGGCGGTGCGCGAGCGCATCGGGTCGGCCGACATCGAGAAGATGATGCCGAACGACCTGATCAACGCCCGGCCGGTGGCGGCGATGGTCCGGGAGTTCTTCGGCGGGTCCCAGCTGAGCCAGTTCATGGATCAGACGAACCCGCTGGCGGAGGTCACGCACAAGCGGCGGCTGTCCGCGCTGGGGCCGGGCGGCCTGACCCGCGAGTGGGCGAACCTGGAAGCCCGCGACGTGCACCCGACGCACTACGGCCGCCTGTGTCCCGTGGAGACGCCCGAGGGCCCGAACATCGGACTGATCAGCTCGCTGGCCACGTTCGCCCGCATCAACCGGCACGGCTTCATCGAGTCGCCCTACCGGAGAGTGGAGGACGGGCGGGTCACCGACACGATCGAATACATGACGGCGCTGGACGAGCAGGGGCACACCATCGCGCAGGCCAGCACGCCGATCACGAAGGACGGCCGGTTCGAGCGCGACATCGTGAATTGCCGGCGGGGTGACAACTTCATTCTGGCCCCGCGCGAATCCATCGACTACGTCGACGTGTCGCCGCGGCAGCTGGTGTCCGTTTCGGCGGCGCTGATTCCGTTCCTGGAGAACGACGACGCAAACCGGGCGCTCATGGGCTCGAACATGCAGCGTCAGGCCGTGCCGCTGCTGCAGGCGGAGGCGCCGCTGGTGGGCACCGGCATGGAGGCCGGCGTGGCCCGGGATTCCCGGGCGGTGCAGACCGCCGCCCGCGCCGGCGTGGTGGATCAGGTGGACGCGCGCCGGATCGTGGTGCGGGTGGTCCAGATGGTCGGCGACGAGGAACGGACGATCGGGGTCGACATTTACAACCTGCGGAAGTTCGAGCGGTCCAACCAGAGCACCTGCATCAACCAGCGGCCGCTGGTCAAGGTCGGTGACCGGGTGCAGGAAGGCGACGTGATCGCCGACGGCTCGAGCACCGATCTCGGCGAGCTCGCCCTGGGTCGGAACGTCCTGGTCGCCTTCATGCCATGGCAGGGATACAACTACGAGGACTCCATCCTGGTGTCCGAGCGCCTGGTGCGGGACGACGTGTTCACCTCGATTCACATCGAGGAATACGAGGTCATGGCCCGTGACACGAAGCTGTGGCCCGAGGAAATCACCCGGGACATCCTCAATGTCGGTGAGGAGGCCCTCCGGCACCTCGACGAGACGGGCATCGTGCACATCGGGGCCGAAGTGGGGCCCCGGGACATTCTGGTCGGCAAGGTGACACCGAAGGGGGAAACCCCGTCCACGCCCGAGGAGAAGCTCCTCCGCGCCGTGTTCGGCGAGAAGGCCGCGGATGTGCGCGACACCTCGCTCAGGGTGCCGCCGGGCGTGTCGGGCACGGTGGTCGACGTGCGGATCTTCTCCCGGCGGGGTCTGGAGAAGGATGCGCGCGCGATCTCGCTGGAACGCGAGGAGATCGCTCGCCTGACCAAGGACCGCGACGACGAGCTCGCGATCATCGAGGGCAACATCTACGACCGTCTGCGCACCCTGCTCATCGGGCAGACGGCGACCGACGGGCCGACCACCGGAACGATTGCCGGTGCCGACCTCGACGGCACGCCGCGCGCGCGCTGGTGGCGCTTCCGGCTTGACAAGTCCGATGTCACGGCGCGCGTGGAGGTCCTGCACAAGGATCTCAAGCGCGCGCAGAAGGACCTCGAGCAGAGCTACGCGGACAAGGTGGAGAAGGTGCGCGCCGGCGACGAGCTCCTGCCCGGCGTGCTCAAGATCGTCAAGGTTTACATCGCCGTCAAACGCAAATTGTCGCCGGGCGACAAGATGGCCGGCCGGCACGGGAACAAGGGTGTCATTTCCAAGATCAACCCGATCGAGGACATGCCGCACACGGAAGACGGGACCCCGGTGGACATCGTGCTCAACCCCCTCGGCGTGCCGTCACGCATGAACGTGGGCCAGATCTTGGAAACCCACCTCGGCTGGGCGTCCGCCGGTCTGGGGCGCCAGATCGGCGACGCGCTGGAGGCTGGTCGGACGGCCGCCGAAAAGGCGCGGAAGGCCGCTTCCGTCATGCGGGGCATCTACGGAGCGCCCACGTGGAAACAAGTACGCCGGGAGCTCGACGATTCATCCGTCCTCGAGCTGGGGACCAACCTCGTGCGCGGCGTGCCGGTCGCAACGCCGGTGTTCGATGGCGCGGCCGAAACGGACATCCGGGCGATGCTGAAGGCGGCCGGGTGTTCTGAATCCGGTCAGGTCACGCTGATCGATGGCCGGACCGGAGAGGCGTTCGCCCGCCCCGTGACGGTCGGCTACATCTACATGCTCAAGCTCCACCACCTGGTGGATGACAAGATGCACGCCCGCTCGACCGGGCCGTACAGCCTCGTGACCCAGCAGCCGCTCGGCGGCAAGGCGCGGTTCGGGGGGCAGCGGTTCGGCGAGATGGAGGTGTGGGCGCTGCAGGCCTACGGGGCCGCCTACACCCTCCAGGAAATTCTGACCGTCAAGTCGGACGACGTGTCCGGGCGGACCAAGATGTACGAGGCGATCGTCCGGGGCGAGGACACCTTCGAAGCCGGCGTCCCGGAATCGTTCAACGTGCTGGTCAAGGAGCTGCAGGCGCTTGGCCTCGATGTGCAGGAAGTTCACCATGAATGAAGTGATGCTGGCCGGGCGAACCGGCCCAATGGCAAACCTGGTGCCCGCCGGGGCCGGTGCGCGCTCAGACGTGGCTTCCACGGGAACACCCGTCCGGTTCGCCGGTATCCGGATTTCCATTGCGAGTCCGGAAAAGATGATGTCGTGGTCGTACGGCGAAGTGCGCAAGCCCGAAACCATCAACTACCGGACGCTGAAGCCCGAGCGTGACGGACTGTTCTGTCCCCGGATCTTTGGCCCGGTGAAGGACTACGAGTGCCTGTGCGGCAAGTACAAGCGCATGAAGCACAAAGGGGTCCTGTGCGAAAAGTGCCAGGTCGAGGTGATCCAGTCGAAGGTGCGCCGCGAACGCATGGGGCACATCGAGCTGGCCGCGCCGGTTGCGCACATCTGGTTCCTGAAGGCGCCGCCGTCATCCCGCATGGGCCTGCTGCTAGACATGACGCTGAAGGACATTGAATCGATCCTCTACTTCGAGCGCTACGTCGTCCTGGAGCCCGGGATCACCCCGTTGCCGAAGCGGGCACTGCTGACGGAGGAGCAGTACCAGCAACTGCAGGCCGATTACGGTACCGACACGTTCACGGTCAGCATCGGGGCCGAGGCGGTGCGCGACCTGCTGGCCGAGCTGGACCTCCATGCGCTGCGCGCTGAAATCCGCGAGAGCCTGGAGGCCACACGGTCGGAAATGAAACGGCGGAAGCTGGCGAAACGGCTGCGTCTGGTGGAGTCGTTCATCCGGTCAAAGAACCGGCCGGAGTGGATGGTGCTGACCGTGGTGCCGGTGATCCCGCCCGAGCTGCGCCCGCTGGTGCCGCTCGACGGGGGGCGCTTTGCCACCTCCGACCTGAATGACCTCTACCGCCGGGTGATCAACCGGAACAACCGGCTGAAGCGGCTGATGCAGCTCCGCGCGCCCGACATCATCATTCGCAACGAGAAGCGGATGCTGCAGGAGGCGGTCGACGCACTGTTCGACAACAGCCGTCGACGCCGGCCCGCCAAGGGGGCCAACAAGCGGCAGCTGAAGTCGCTGTCGGACATCGTGACCGGAAAGCAGGGGCGGTTCCGCCAGAACCTGCTGGGCAAGCGCTGCGACTACTCCGGGCGTTCCGTGATCGTGGTCGGGCCGGACCTGCTCCTGCACCAGTGCGGCCTGCCCAAGAAGATGGCGCTCGAACTCTTCAAGCCGTTCATCTACTCGAAGCTCGAGCGCTACGGCCACGCGGCCGCGATCAAGAACGCGAAGCGCATGGTTGAACTCGAGGTGCCGGAGGTCTGGGACATCCTGGAGCAGGTGATCCGCGAGCACCCGGTCCTGTTGAACCGGGCCCCCACCTTGCATCGGCTGGGCATCCAGGCCTTCGAGCCGGTACTGGTGGAGGGCAAGGCCATCCACCTGCACCCGCTGGTGTGCACTGCGTTCAACGCCGACTTCGACGGCGACCAGATGGCGGTGCATGTACCGCTATCGGTCGAGGCGCAGCTGGAAGCCCGGGTGCTGATGATGTCGACGAACAACATCCTCAGTCCCGCCAACGGCAAGCCAGTGATCGTGCCCACGCAGGACATCGTGCTGGGGATATACTACCTCAGCCTTGAACGGGAGGGTGCTCTCGGCGAGGGCATGGCCTTTGCCGGGCTGGGCGAGGTGCGGCACGCGCTGGCGGTGGGCGTCGTCGATCTGCACGCCAAGGTGCGTGTGCGGCTGGTCAACGCGCATTCCGGCGAGAGCCGGGTGGTGGAGACCACGCCCGGTCGGGCGCTGCTCAGCGAGCTGCTGCCGAAACATCCCGAGATCAGTTTCGATCAGGTGAACCGCAAACTGACCAAGCGCGAGGTCAGCGAGCTGATCGGACTGGTCTACCGTTGCTGCGGGCAGAAGGAGACGGTCATCTTCACCGACCGGCTGATGAAGCTCGGTTTCACCGAGGCCTGCTCGGCCGGCATCTCGTTCGGCAAGGACGACATGATCGTGCCCGCCGAGAAGGAGAAGCTGGTCGACGATGCCCACGGCCGGGTCAAGCTGCTGGAACGGCGCTACCAGGCAGGCGCCTTGACCGCGCTCGACCGGTACAACCGGATCATCGACACCTGGAGCAAGTGCACCGACGGCGTCGAGAAGGCCATGATGAAGAAGATGGAGGGGACGGGGCGCGCCGGCCACGTGAACTCGATCTACATGATGGTGGACTCGGGCGCCCGGGGCTCGGTCATGCAGATGAAGCAGCTCGCCGGCATGCGCGGGCTGATTACCAACACGTCGGGCGAGATCATCGAGACCCCCATCACATCGAATTTCCGCGAAGGCCTCGAGACGGCGGAGTTCTTCAACTCGACGCACGGGTCCCGCAAGGGACTTGCCGACACTGCGCGGAAGACGTCGATTTCCGGGTACTTCACCCGGCGGCTGGTCGATGTGGCGCAGGACGTGATCATCACGGAACACGACTGCGGAACCCGGCAGGGCATCGAGAAGACCGCAGTGGTGCGCGGATCCGAGGTCATCGAGACGTTGGGCGACCGGATCGAGGGCCGCCATGCGGCCGCGAAGATCGTCCACCCGGAGACCGGGGAAGTCCTGGTCAAGGCGGGCGGGCAAATCGGTCCGGAGGAGCGTCGGCGCATCGATGCCGCGGATCTCGGCACCGTCCGGGTGCGCTCGGTGCTGACCTGCGAGACCATCAGTGGCGTGTGCGCCCGCTGCTACGGGATGGATCTGGCGCGGGGAACCGACGTGAACGTCGGCGAGGCGGTCGGCGTCATCGCTGCCCAGTCCATCGGCGAGCCTGGCACGCAGCTCACGATGCGGACGTTCCACATCGGGGGCGTTGCCAAGTCGGGCTCGGACCAGTTCGGTGTCGACAGCACCGCCGACGGCACCGTGCATTTCCGCTCCACCGACGGTTCCGAACTAAAGAACGTGGTGGCGAAGGGCATGGTCATGACCCGGGGTTTGGAACTCGTGGTGGAGGGCCCGAATGGCCAGGTGCAGAGCCGGGCGCGTGTCCCGTACGGGGCGGAACTGAAGGTCGAGGACGGAATGGCCGTGACCCGCGGCGCCCGACTCGCCGAATGGGACCCGTACACGCGCCCGATCCTGAGCGAGATCAGCGGCACGGTCCGGTTCGACGATCTCCGGATCGGCGTCTCGCTGGTCGAGCGGATGGACGAATCGACCCGCCTGCCGTCGCTGGAGGTGGCGCAGTGGCAGGGCGTGAAGCAGAGCCAGGAGAACCTGCGTCCCCGGGTGACCGTGGTCGCCAAGGCGCGCGGCAAGGCGGAGCCCGAGGAGCAGAGCTACGAGCTGCAGGTGGGCACCGTCCTCGTGGTGAAGGACGAGGCCGCCATCGAGGCGGGCGACGTGATTGCCCGCGTCCAGACGGAGGACCGCAAGTCGCGCGACATCGTGGGCGGTCTGCCACGGGTCATCACCCTGCTGGATGCCCCCAAGCCGAAAAAGCCGGCGGTACTGGCCGAGAAGGATGGCACTGTCCAGTCCATCGAGGAAGCAGCGGGTCGGATGCGGATCGCGATCGCGGCCAAGCGGGATGTCGAAACCCATCTCGTGCCGCGCGACCGGTACATCCTGGTGCAGGAGGGCGATCAGGTGCGCAAGGGGGATCCGCTCACCGACGGCAACCCGGTCCCGCACGACATCCTCCGGATTCAGGGGATCGATGCGCTGGCGCACCATTTCGTCGAGGAGATCCAGGACGTGTACCGGCTTGAGGGCGTCCGGATTAACGACAAGCACATCGAGGTGATTGTCGGCCAGATGCTGCAGAAGGTGCAGGTGCAGGAGCCCGGCGACTCCGAGTTCCTGCGTGGCGACGAGGTGGACAAGCGAACCTTCCTCGAGACCAATAAGGAGATCAAGGCGGACGGGGGCAAGGCGGCGTCCGGGGTACCGGTCCTGCAGGGGATCACCCGGGCCAGCCGGGAGACCCAGTCCTTCATCTCGGCTGCATCGTTCCAGGAGACGACACGGGCGCTTGCGGACGCGGCGTTGGCCGGCAAGACGGACGAACTGCGCGGTCTCAAGGAAAATGTCATCGTGGGGCGCTTGATTCCTGCCGGAACGGGCAACAGCACGGCGACCTATGCCCTCCGGGCCGCGTCCCGGGATCGGGTTGTCCTGGAGAAGCAGAAGGAGCGGCAGACCGAGCAGGCCGCGCGGCGTCTGGCCGCGTCCGGTGCGATGACACCCGCGTCCGGCGTCCCCCTGCCGGAAGTGCTTCCGGTCACGAATTAGGGGCAACTGACCACGCCATCCCGGCGGCCGAATCCGGGCCGCCGGGATGCTCGTGCCGCCACCGCACATCCCAAGAAAACGCTTGACGCGAAGGGACTAACGGCTTACGGTGCGGCCCACCACGCGGGGTGAATGCCTTCGCTGGCGCACGCCCGTGGTTCAGTCGAAGCAAACGTTGGGTGGACCGCCGCGTCACGCCGACAGCGTGACCCGGATCGGTCCGTTTTCGCATGAACCCCCACGGGTTCGGAATTGAGGCGTCTATGCCGACGATCAGCCAGCTCGTCCGCAAAGGGCGGAAGATGCCGGAGAAGCAGCGCAAGGTACCGGCTCTGCAGTCGTGCCCGCAGCGCCGCGGCGTCTGCACGCGCGTGTACACCACGACCCCGAAGAAGCCCAACTCGGCGCTCCGCAAGGTGGCGCGGGTGCGTCTCACCAACGGTTACGAGGTGACCAGCTACATCCCCGGCGAAAGCCACAACCTGCAGGAGCACTCGGTCATCATGATTCGCGGCGGACGGGTGAAGGACCTGCCGGGGGTGCGGTATCATGTGATTCGCGGCACGTACGATACACAGGGTGTCTCTGGTCGTCGCCAGCGCCGCTCCAAGTACGGCGCTAAACGACCGAAGTAGTCGAGCGGAGCCCATTCTCATGTCACGACGGCATCGCGCGAACCCACGCGAGGTCCTGCCGGACCCGCGTTACGGCGACGTCATGGTCACGAAGTTCACCCACGCGCTGATGCGCGGCGGTGCCAAGTCGGTGGCCGAGCGGGTGCTGTACGGCGCCTTCGATCGTATCGCGGAGCGCACCAATCAAGACCCGCTGACCGTGTTCCGTCAAGCGGTTGAAAACATCAAGCCGGACGTCGAGACGCGGTCCCGCCGGGTCGGCGGTTCGACCTACCAGATTCCGGTCGAAGTCCGTCCCGCCCGGCGCCAGGCGCTCGCTATTCGATGGCTGATCGAGGCGGCGCGGGCGCGCTCCGAGCGCACCATGCGCGACCGCCTGGCCAGTGAGTTTGCCGACGCTGCATCCGCTCGCGGTGCGGCCTACAAGAAGCGCGAAAACACCCACAGCATGGCTCGCGCGAACCGCGCGTTCTCGCACTACCGCTGGTAGCGGCCGGAGAAGAAACGTGGCGACGACCGTTCCTCTCGACCGATATCGCAATATCGGGATCATGGCGCACATCGACGCCGGCAAGACCACGACCACGGAGCGCATCCTTTACTACACCGGCCGGTCCCACAAGATCGGTGAGGTCCATGATGGGGCGGCCACCATGGACTGGATGGAGCAGGAGCAGGAACGCGGGATCACGATCACGTCGGCGGCCACGACTTGCGCCTGGCACGATCACCGCATCAACATCATCGATACGCCGGG
>JAJDYI010000002.1 GCA_022825235.1 Alphaproteobacteria bacterium
TCGTCAGCGCGAGCGGGTGCGCGCTTCCGCCCACCGGCGTCGGCCGCCGGCGTGGCGGCACTCCGTTTCGGGCGGGGCCCGGCGGCATCCCGCTTCGGGGCGCCGCCGCCGTCCCGTTTCAGGCCAAGTCGCCGCACCTTCCCCTTGACCGCCGATTCCGTGATGGGCGGACCGAGGTCCGCGGCGACCTGGGCGCGGGTGCTGCCCGACAGCCAGAGCTCAGTGAGCCTCTTTACCCGCTCGGGGGTCCATGGATTGTTCATGCAGCAAGACTTCGGTTCGACGGGCGGCGCGCATCGTGCAATGTGGTGTCATTTCGGCAGAAAGCAAGGGTTCGGCAGAGGCCTCGCGCCCGCTGGAGCACTTCTCGTGCGCTTCTTCCGGGGCCGCGGCAGCGGATGCGTCACGCCCCGGTGTTCAGGGGCGGTTGCTCGGCGAGGTCGACCAGTGCCCGCAGCAGGACGTTCGCGCCCCGCACGATGTCGTCGGGAAGCGCATTCTCGATCTCGTTGTGACTGATGCCGTCGACGCAGGGGATGAACACCATTCCGGCCGGAGCGACCCGCGCCACGTTCATCGCGTCGTGACCGGCCCCGCTGATGATGTCGCGGTGTGAGTACGCGAGGCCGGTGGACGCCGACCGCACCGCTTCGACGACCCGGGCGTCGAACGGTACAGCCGGAACATCGAGAATCTGCCGGATCTCGCACGTCACCCTTTCCTCGCTGGTAGAGCGGTCGGCGGCCGCGCGCAAGGCGGCATCCATCGTCGCCAGCACCGCCGCGTCCGGGTGGCGCATGTCGACGGTGAGGAACGCGGAACCCGGAATGACGTTCCTGGAATTCGGCCGGGCCTCCAGCACGCCGCAAGTGGTCCGCGCGTCCGGCGCAAACTCCCGGCCCAGGGTCCGCACCGCGCGCACGATGTCCGCAGCGGCGACCAGCGCGTCGCGGCGAACCGGCATCGGGGTCGTGCCTGCATGCGACTCCATGCCGACGAGTTCGATCTCGTACCAGCGCTGCGCCTGGCCGCCGGTCACGACCCCGATCGCGATTCCCTCGTCCTCAAGCAGCGGGCCCTGTTCGATGTGGAGTTCGATCAGCGCCCCGGTCGGATTCTCGCGATGGGTGCAGGGGACAGACCCGTGATAGCCGATGCGCCGGAGCTCTTCGCCCATCCGGTGGCCGTTGGGGTCCTGCACCTCCATCATGGCGTCGCGATCGTGCAGGCCGGCGTGGACTCCGGATCCCATCATCGCCGGCGCGAACCGGCAGCCCTCCTCGTTGGTCCACATCACCAGTTCGAGCGGGGCCTCGGTCACATAGTCGGCGTCGTTCAGCGCCCGCATGACCTCGAGGCCGGCCAGCACCCCGAGCGCGCCGTCGTAGCGCCCGCCGGTGGGCTGCGTGTCGAGGTGGCTGCCCGTCTGGACGGGGTCGCGCCCTTCGTCCCGGCCCGCGCGCCGGGCGAACAGGTTCCCCATCTCGTCCACGCGGACGGTCATTCCGGCTTCATCGCACCATGTGCGAAACAGGTCGCGCGCTTCCCGGTCAAGGTCGGTGAGGGTCTGCCGGTTGACGCCCCCCTTGGGCGTCGCGCCGAGTTCGGCCATGGTCGCGAGGCTGGCGAGCAGGCGTTCGGCGTTGACGGACAGTTCGGCGTTGGATGGCAGGGAGTCGGTCGACAAAGTTGTCATCGCAAGATCGCAAGAACAGGAAGATCGGGAACAACTGGACAGTATACGTTGAGCACGGCATGGCCCCGGCCCAGGCCGGCCCCGACCGGCCGGGCGTGCGGTGGAAGGCAGCGTCGGCCAACGGAAGCGGTCAAGGTGGAAAGCAAGACGACGAACTACGCCAATTGCCGCCAAGTTGATCGGTTAGAAATAACATTACTCGCAACTACTTCTTGGCAATGCGGATGTCCTGCATGCCGGCGTGCAGGTACAAGAGTCCTTCACAAAAACGTATCCAACTGATCAGAATACATTTTCTACTGGCGCAAAATTCCTTTGGATTCAGGTGTAGTAAATTGTATATTGCTTAGTGTAGCTCACGTATTGGGCGCCCTACACTCAGCGCATGTTCATTGAAGGAACCATTTTCCATGGCGGATAATGCATCGAAGTCAACCGTAGAGATAACTGGCGACATTGTTGCCGCTTACCTCGGCAACAACACGATTGGGGCAGCCCAGCTACCAGACTTGATTGAGGCGGTACACAAGTCCCTCCGCTCGATTTCGGACACACCGGCAACGACCGGAGAGGCGGCGGATGCGTCGACCGAGGGGAAGCGAGGGCCCGGCCGCCCGCGCAAGGCCGACCTGCAGGGGACCGGGACGCCGGAGGCGGGGCCCGCCAAGGCCGCGCGCCGCCCCGGGCGCCCGGCCGGCGATCCCGCAGTTCCCGTCGCTGCGTCGATCACGCCCGACTACATCGTCTGTCTCGAGGACGGGAAGCAGCTCAAGATGCTGAAGCGCTACCTGAACACCAACTACGGAATGACGCCCGCAGATTACCGCCAGAAGTGGGGATTGCCGGCCGACTACCCCATGGTGGCGGAGAACTACTCGAAGCGGCGGTCCGAGGCCGCCAAGCGGTTCGGCCTGGGACGGAAGGGACACCGGCGCGCGTCCACAGGTTCCAGCTGATCGACTAGACCGAAGTTCCCCGGGCCGGAAGACAGCAAGTCGTTGACCCTGCGGGGGGTTTTCCGGTTCAGGCGGTTCCCGGTACTGGGAACGTTTCGATCAGCTCGGCGGCGCGTCGCTGGGTGGCGGTGGGCTGCGTGACCAGCGTGA
>JAJDYI010000025.1 GCA_022825235.1 Alphaproteobacteria bacterium
CAGATTGCGGGCCTGAAGGTTCTGGTGCATGACCATGGAAATGCGGAGCCGCCGCCAATGCCTGCCAGCAGCGAAACCGCGCCATTGCCGCTGCCTTCCCGGGATGCTCCATCGCGCCCTTCGCCGAGCATGGTGCCTGGCGCGTCAATCAAGCTGGCAGTTCTGCCGTCCAGATTGTCGCGGCACAAGGGCGACTTCATGACGCGGTCGCCGGCCCTTGCATCGAAGCCGGAACCGGCACAGACGGGAGCGATGGAGGAAACCGAAGCCGCCATGGATGCCGCCGCGACGAATCCCGACGGGAACGCGAAAGGTGCCGTCGCGGAGCCGGGCGCGGCTACGTCGAGGCGCGGCGGCGGCCCGACCGGCGCGTTCACCGAGGTCCGGGAGGGAATGGCACGGTTCCGTGCCAGCCCGTTCAATGCCAGCTATGCCGAATTCGGCATAGCTGGCATGCGGCTCAAAGCCTCAAGAAGGCCACGGACCAGGCCTACGGCAAGGACAGCGTGCGCGGACAGCAGCGCTGGCGCGCCCTTCGCCGGATCCTGCTCACCGAACCCCGGGGCGTCGACCGGGTGATCGCGTCCCTGCGCTACATGTCCCGCCGGCACGCGCCGTCGGTTTACGGCGTCGTCCAGCATTTCACCAACAATCGCGAACGCATGGACTACGCCGCGTACAGGGCCGAGAACCTGATGGTTGGAAGCGGAATCGAGGAGAACGCCTTCGCCGTCCGTCAGGCTGCGGAGACGTCCCTGCGCGACACTCATCGCCGACATCATGTCCTTCATCGACACGCACAACGAGAAGGCGAAACCCTGCAAGTGGGTCAAGTCCGTCGAAGAGATCCTTGCGTCCGTCAGGAGGTTTTGTTTCAAGGCGAACGCGCTCGGCGTGAGCGAAGAGGTATGATACGAACCTAAGATTCAGGAGACCAGATGGGTATGCGAACCGCCACGGCTTCATCGGTCGTTGACGAAGCTTCGCTCGAACAGCCGATCGCCAAAGCGCTGGCATGGCTGGACCGCGAGCAGAACGACGAGGGCTACTGGGCCGGTATACTTGAAAGCAACTGCTGCATTGAGGCGGAATGGCTGCTGGCGATGCATGTATTGGATTTCAAGCATCCGCGCAAGGCCGACATCGCCGCCACGCTGCTGGCTGCGCAGCGCGGCGATGGCGCATGGGAAGTTTACCACGACGCCCCGGGCGGCGACATCAACACCACAGTTGAGTGCTATGCCGCGCTCAGGTCCACAGGCATGGCGGCCGACGCTGAACCGCTCGTTCGCGCCCAGCGCTGGATCGAAACCCACGGCGGCCTCTCGCAAATACGGATTTTCAGCCGCTATTGGCTTGCGTTGATCGGCGAATGGCCTTGGGACAAGACACCCAACCTGCCGCCCGAGTTGATCGCGCTCCCAACCTGGCTGCCGTTCAACATCTACAGGTTCTCGTCTTGGTCGCGCGGGACGATAGTGCCGCTTGCCGTTCTCTCCGCCCGGCGCCTCGTGCGGCCGCTGCCGGACGGTTTCCGCCTGGACGAACTTTTCCCGCACGGGCGCGACCACATGGACTACCGGTTGCCGCGCAACCAGCCGTTGCTTTCAGTTGGCCGCCTCTTCCTCGCCATCGACCGGCTGTTGCATTGGTATCAACGGCTCGGCCTGACGCCGGGGCGCGGAATCGCGGTCAAGACCTGTCTCAAGTGGATCTTGTGCCACCAGGAAGCCGACGGCAGTTGGGGGGGAATCCAGCCGCCGTGGGTTTACAGCTTGCTGGCGCTGTATGCGGAAGGCTATCCGCTCAGCCATCCCGTAATGACCAAAGGGCTTGGCGGGATCGACAAATACTGGTCTCATGAGCGTGGCGGCACACTGCATATCCAGGCTTGCGAATCTTCAGTGTGGGACACTTGGCTCGCGCTACAGGCCGTCTGCGACTGCGAGCGCCCCATCACGCCTGGCATGGAACGCGCGCTCGACTGGCTGCTCGACCGGCAATCTTCGCACCGCGGCGACTGGGCGCGGCTGAATCCCGAACTGGAGCCGGGCGGCTGGGCCTTCGAGCGCGCGAACATTCACTATCCGGATATCGACGATACGGCGGTCGCACTATGTGTGTTGGCGAGTCTGCCGATCCGATTGCGCCATCGGACGCGGGTCCAGGAAGCAGCGCGGCGCGCTCTGGCGTGGGCACGCGGCATGCAGTCGGCGAACGGCGGCTGGGGCGCTTTCGACCGGAACAACGACAGCGGCATCCTTACCAGGTTCCCCTTCAGCGACTTCGGCGAAGTGTTGGACCCGCCTACAGCCGATGTCACGGCGCGCATGGTCGAGGCGCTCGGCCTGCTCGGATTCTCGCGCAAGGATTCCGCAGTGGAAAGGGCCTGCAGTTTCCTGCGCGAAGAGCAGGAGCCCGACGGGTCCTGGTTCGGTCGCTGGGGGGTAAACTACATCCACGGCACCTCCGCCGTGCTGACCGCACTTGCGGCGATCGGGGAGAACATGAATGCGCCTTACATCCGACGCGCCGCCTGTTGGCTGGTAGAGCATCAGAACGCCGACGGCGGTTGGGGTGAAACTTGCGCTTCGTACATGGACCGGACGCTGCGCGGGCGCGGCGAGAGCACGGCATCGCAGACGGCGTGGAGCCTCATGGCTTTGCTGGCGGTGCGCCACCGCGACGACGACGAGGCTGTGCGACGCGGGCTGCTGTGGCTGGTCCGCAGTCAACGCGAGGACGGCAGTTGGGACGAACCGCAGTTCACCGGCACAGGCTTCCCGGGTTATGGATTCGGCGGGCGCCTGGCTCCGAAAGAGCGCGATATCGAACGGCGGTCCAGCCAGGGCGGGGAACTGCAGCGCGGCTTCATGATCAACTACAACCTTTATCGCCATTACTTTCCGCTGATGGCCCTGGGGCGTGCACGCAGTCGATTGCGGCGGGATTCCACCAGATCCAGCCCCAATCAATCCCCACCGGCGGTTGCGCTCGACCGTGATGGGCAATGACAGCCTAGCGATTCTTTCCCGGCCTCACGCCCAGGCTCCGCGCTCGATACGCGAACTTCGACAGGGTCGAGCAGGCGCCACCGGCCGACAATAGCGGTGCGCGGTCCGGCAGGAACTCCCCCGAATCCAGATCCTCGATCGCCGCAAGCACGCGGCACAACGACGCCTTGGCCACCTGCAAACGCTGCGTGTCGTCCGGTTTCAGCGTTCCGGCGCCCATTCCGTAAAGTATCAATCCACCGAGGATGTTCTGCCGGTAGCTGCGCCAACACTCATCCAGTGTGTAGTGCCTCATCCCCATGCCGCAAACAGTTTCGTGATACGTTTCGATCGCTTCTCGTTCGATGCGCCGGCGATGTTCGGTCGCCACGCTGCTGCCCAGGAAGTAGCCAATGTCGTACAATCCGCAGCCGATGCCAAAGCCCTGCCAGTCTATGAGAGCCAGATCGTCCGGACCTTGACTGCCAAACATCAGGTTCTCGCAGCGGAAATCGCCATGCAGGACCCGCGGCCGGTCCTTGACCACATTGGCCAGATGAGAGTCGATGCGCGGCCCGAATTCGATGGCCAGCCGCCGCGTTTCGGGCGAGAAGCACTCGCCGAAACGATCCAGCGCGACGGGCAGCGCCAGCATGTAGACAGTTTGCAGGATGCGTCGCTGCGTGGCGTTCTGGAATTCGCCGCAATGCGCCGCCACGGTGGCGTCCGCTGCGGGATTCTCCCCGAATCGACCATGCAGCCGGGCAATCGCAGCAACCGCCGCCAACGCCCGCTCGGGCCCGATGCCCGTTGCCTGCGAGACGGTCTCCATCCTTTCGAGATCCTCCATCACCAGGACGGATTCATGCGTGCGCCCGTCGAAATCGGCATAGAACAAGCCCGGCACCCGCACCGGCGCCGTCGCCGCGAAGTGGCGGTAGAACGAGAATTCACGGCGAGCGGTCGCGAACCACTTGGCGAACCACCCCAACACCAGTCCTTCGTGGCCGGGCAGCTTGACAATCACCGACGCGGGTGCAGGGGCACTGTCCCCTGCTGCACTCAGGCGGCAGCGGCAAAGCGTTCCCATCCCGTTGGCCGCATCCAGCACCTCGACCTTCACGGCTTCGATCGCCGATGCCTCGGCGGCGCCGCCCGCCGCGAGGGCCCGTTCCATCCATTGTGCGGAGATTTCCTCCGGGCTCGTGATGCGCGGAATCTCATTCATGCCGAAAGCCCTTCTATGAACCGACCGGGTGCGGCCGGTCAGGATCCGGTCGATCACGGCGCGGACGCCGCGACCCCCCGGCGGCGCGCGATGCGCATGGTAGTGGAATCGGCCAAGTGGCGGGTAGGGAGACAGATGATCTTCGGGGGCCGATCAGGATTGTCCAACACAACGTCAACTTCCCGCAAGATGGTGGCTATCGTAAACGCGACCTGCAACTCCGCCAGACTGGCGCCCAGACAGCGATGCCGGCCCACGCTGAACGGCTCGTACGCCGATCGCGCCGCTGGCGTCCGCGGCGCCGCCCAGCGCTCGACATCGAACTTGCGCGGTTCCGGGAAACATTCCGGCAAGTGGTTCCCCACGGTATTGACGATCAAGACCTGCTTTCCCGCCGGCACCCGGTATCCCGCAAAGGCGAACGAGTTGGTCACGATGCGAAACGCCACGGAAGTGATCGGGTACATGCGCAAGGTTTCCAGAACCACCCGATGGGTGACATCAAGACTCTTCAGTCCCTCCGGCGATGGCGGCCCGCGTCCGAACATCTCGTCGGCCTCGGCCTGCACGCTTTCCAGCAACTGCGGATGCTTGAAAAGTGCATACAGCGCAAACGCGCAACAGTTCGCGGAAGTGTCGAGGCCCCCGAAGAATGGAGCAATCACGTTGAAGAACAGATCCGTTTCAGGCAGCAGTTGCGGGTCCAGCCGGTTCATTTCCAGCAGGTGGTCGATCAAGTCCGGTTCCTCGCCCTCGCGGTTTTCCGGCACGTGAGCGGCGAGAATGTTGTCTGCAAGTTCCTTCAGCCGCCGTTCCGCACGCCGGAATCGAGGCAGACGCTTCACGAATTTCGGCAAGTATTCCATCATGTGAACTGCAATAAGCGTATCCAGATAGACCGAGAGATCGTCAAAGTAATCCTTGGACGAAGCGCCGGTGGATACCAGCCCGATCTGTTCGGCGATAATGCGCTTCATGGCGTCCTGAATGCCGATGGGACGGTCGTTCGGCCAACCAGCGACCGCAGACCGGGTTACCTCGTGAACCGCGCCAAGGCGAGCCTCGAAATATCTTGGTCCATAGCCCTTCGCGAGCAACTTGCGCATGCGCAAATGTTCCGGCCCGTCCAATGCGATGACACCCTGGTGCGCGCCCATGGCGATGCAGAAGTTTGCCATCAAGTCGGAATTTCGGAAGTGCACCGCGGAAGAGTCCTTGACGAACTTGTTGCCTTCCGGGCCCGCCAGCACGGTGAATTCCCGCCCCACCGCCCGGACACGGAAAACCGGTCCGTGCGTCTGGTAGTTTGCGAGCATGAATTCGTGCATGTCGCCCGACATTTGCAGCCCGCTGCCGATCAGGGGCAACCCTCGCACCTGCGGTATGTCCTCCCAGGGCCGAACGGTCGGCGCCAAGGGCGATGGTGCCGACACGGACCGTACGCTGTCCGCGACAACGCGCCCCAACAGCTCAAGTCGCGACAGCAACCTGATCCGCTCGCGCGCTTCGGTGAGTTCCTCCGCGGTGAGCATCGCCTCGAAAATGTTGCAGGCGGAAACCAGAGCGACGATCAGCGTATCCCGGGCATCCGGGATATCGTCGCCGAGCACGGTCCGCAACACGCGGGTCTCGATGTCATCGCGGATTTCTCCGTCGATCGTCTCATAGCGGCGCAATCGCGAGACGAGTTGCGAGCGGAATATGCCGCCGTCCTCGCCGCGGCTCAAAATCCCCTGATCGCTGAGTCTGGCGACGGCCTTGCCCAGGATTTCGGGGCTGTGGCGCGCCACGCGGTCAAGCCACCACGCGGCCTCCCGCGTCTCGGCTGCTGTGGCGATGTCGGTCAGGACGGGATCGAGGATGGCATCGTTCACCGCCGCCGGATCTAACAAATAGAGCCGTTCCGGATCGGTGTCGATGCGGTTTGCCAGCGCCAGATCCATCAACACGGCGCCGGCGATCACGAGGTTCCGATGGTGCTCCGACAGCGAATGACGGAATGTGCCAGTCTCCCGGTCCAGTATCAGGATCACGATTTCTTCGGTTATTGTCATTGCGTACGCTGTTCTCTACGGAAGCCATTCTCACCCAGATCACGGAGTCGGTCAAACCCTGTTAAGGCATGACGGTCACGCGTTGCGCAATCGCCGCGTCACGATACTTCCCTCTGCACACCCTTAACGAGCGTCGCGCCGCAGGAGATTCACTCGCGCAAGGCTTGGCAACCGCCGCCGGCTCCCGTATTCGTTCGATTCTGGTTGCCTCGGCGACCACGTTCGCGGGGCCGGAGCCACTCATGTTCGGCCGCAGCGTCGCCCCGCTGCTGGTGGTTCCCGCGCTTTGGCTCTCCGTCTCCGCCCTGCCGAGATCCAAATCCTGGTTCGAAACGCGACGCGATGCGATCTTCGCGAAATCGGCTTGCCGGAGATTCACGTCTCCGGCCGCTTCGAGTGGACAGTTACGCGCAGGAAAAGCGTGACAACGAAGGCCAACGTGGCCAAACCGGCCACAAGAGCGAAAGCTCCCTTGAGCGCGCCCACCAGCGCCCATTCCATCGATTCGAGCAACTGCCTGGCCAACTCAGGACCGTCGGGTCCGAGTGCCTCGATACCGGCACGCAAGCTCTCCGCCGCTTGCGTATCGACCAGGGCGTCCGGCTCGGCCTTCAACTGTTCAATCCGCTCCGCGGAAAGCCGGTCCCGCAGGCTGTCCGACACGGAGGTCTCCAGACGTGACGCGAATCCCCGCGTCAACGCGGCGCCCAACAGCGCCATTCCCATCATTCCGCCCAGTGAACGGAAGAACTGCAGTGCGGAAGTCGCCGCGCCGACAATCGAATGCGGCACTGAGTTCTGGACCGCAAGCGACAAGGTGGCCGCCGCGCCGCCGAAACCGACGCCGGCGATGACCACGCAGATTTCTGACACCAGCAGGCTCCTGCCCGGACCAATCCCGGAGAACAGGAACATGCCCCCAGCGAACAAGCCCGCATGCACGATGGCTTGTGCCCGGTAGCCCCCATTCATCCTTGAAATCATCTGTCCCGAAACGATGCCGCCCGCCACCATGGCGATGAGCATCGGAATGAGCAGCGCGCCGGAAAGGGTCGCATTGGCCCCGTGCGCGGCCTGAAAATACAATGACAGCATGAGTACGCTGCCATGCAAGCCCAAACTCATCAGGAACATTGCGAGCAGCGCCACGCAAAGCACCCGATGCGCGTAAATCCTCAATGGCATTATGGGAAACGAGGCTTTGGCTTCAGCGGCCAGGAAAGCCAGGGCCATGACCAACCCGAAAGCCAGCGGCAAGACAACCTGCGGTGCCGCCCACTCGGATTGTACGCCGCCGATGGAAAGACTGCTCACCACCGGCGCGACGGCGAGTGCCAACAAGACCATCCCGAGAAGATCCAGCTTCCCGGGCAGAGCGGACGGTTTGGACGCCGGATAGGTTCTGGCCGTGAAAAAAAGCAATGGGAGGCCGGCCAAGCCGATGAGGATGAACGCCCCATTCCATGAAACCAGGTCGGCAAGAACTCCGCCAATCAACGGCCCGAGCAGCGAAGCCACGCCGTAGACACCTGCAATCATGCCTTGATACTTGCCGCGTTCATCCGGAGCGAACAGGTCCGCAATGGAGACATAGCAGCAGGTCATGATCATCCCGCCGCCAACGCCCTGAATTGCGCGAAACGCTATCACCTGGTCGATGGAAGCGCTTACGCCGATCAAGACGGAGCCAAGGATGAAGACCGCCATGCCCGCGACCAGGAAACGGCGTCGCCCATACGCGTCGCTCAGGCCGCCGACGATCGGGTAGGCGATCGTGGCTGCGGCGAGATAGGAGGTCGCGGCCCAGGTATAGCGCTCGAACCCCCCGAGGTCGGCCACAATCATCGGCAGCATCGTTGCAACCAAGGTTTGACACAAGGCGGCCAGAAACATGCACAGCAGCACGCAGATCACGGCCGCAGTGGCCTGCCTGTCCGGCCGCCCTCTTCTCGCTGGTGGCTCAACAGGCACCGGGCCGCGCTCCTAAATGCCGGACTTGCATCGAGTGCTTCGATGCGGAGGGTGGCTTCCGGAGGCCCCGGAAGACATGGAATGCGGAAAGGTGCGGGCCAGGATGTCGCGGGTTCGCTCGTGTTCCTTGCCCTCCCCGCGTCTGGCCTTTTGCAATTGCCGGACGCCGCGCAGGAGCCACCAGAGACGGATAGCGAGCGCATGACAAACCGTCCTGGCCCGGCGTAACGAGAACGGGCGGAAGGACTGCGAAATCTCCCCGGCGACCGCCCAAGCCACCGTCCTGCAAATTGCGAGGCTCATTCCCGTCACCGACAGGTCTTCGCAGGCGAGTATCCGCGTGGTCCGGTTCCGGTATGTCGGGTTCGTACGCCAGCCCCGGTAGATCGCGAATCTGAGCGCCGCCGCTTCTGTACGACGATCAGCAAAGACCTCGTAGAGCCCAATCGCGAGCAGCTCCGGAACCCGGCTGGCCCGGAACCTTTCGGCAACGAAATCCCGAAAGTCCGTCGTCCCGGCGAGTGCAACGGCATCGCCGAAACCGAGGGTCATGCCGACCGCCGTCATTGGGTGGTAGTGTCCGGCCGCATCGCCGATCAACACCCGGCGCGGGCTTCCATAGGTGATGCGTGGTCTCAGTTGGTTGGCCGCCATCTGAAACTGGCCTGCTTGCAGCGCTTCGATGAAGACCCGCTCGAGACCCCCCGGCAGAAATCGGGCAAAGGATTCCGACAGGAAGCCGTTCCGGCCCTTGGATTTCCAGAGGTCCGGCGGAATATCGACGATAACCCGGATGCAACCGTCCGCCAGACCGTAAACGAAAATCGGTCCCGGCCCGCCGAGCACCACATGCCCGTAGCTTTCGAACGGCAATTTTGCCCCCCTTATCGTGACCCCCAGCATCCGGGAACAGAGCATCGGTTCCGTGGACAGGCCCAGGGATCTTCGCACGATCGAGGCCCGGCCATCGGCGCCCACTATTCGCCCTGCGACCAGGGACCGTTCAGCGCCGTTTGCAGAGAAGAAGACGCGCTCGTCATCGACCGCCTTGACCCGCGCGTACGGAACGAAATCGACACCCGCTGCGTTGCCTGCCGCGTCGCGGAGGCTGGAAACGAGAAGCGCGTGATCGCATACCAACCCCCGGGACCCATCCGGATAGGGAAGCAGGATCGGTTCGGAGCCATCCTCCGGAAACACCACGAATCCCTTGCCCGGTTTGCTTCGGGGTCGTTGGTCGGCGTCGATCCCGATGTCGCGCAATACCCTTGCTGCCGATGGATGCAGCCATTCGCCCGCCAAACGCCCGGACCCCTTGGGATTCGCTTCGAGCAGGGCCACCCGGGCGCCATTCCGGGCATGGGCTAGCGCGCACAGGCTCCCAACCGGGCCCGCGCCCACAATGGCAATGTCGTAGTGCTGCGACGCAGTGGCGCTCATCGGAAAACGCTCGGCTCAGAATGGCGACGGCAGCGGACCCGGCCCGGCGACTCGGCTCCTGTCACCCAGCTGCCGTAGTTCGGACGCGGGAACCCGGCACAAGGAAGGAAGTCGAAGCGATCCAGCAAGACGGCCCGGATCGCCATGGGCTGCATGCGTGCAAAGTTCTTTCCCATGTGCGCATGCTTGCCGCCGCCGAAGTCGATCAGCGCGTAATGGTGCTGCCTGTCCTCGACGCCGGACGTACGGCGAAGGCGGTCATGAAAAAAGTGCTGGACAGAAGAGGTGCTCATTTGAGCACCGCCAGGAGGATGCCCGTGATCTCGTCGTCGCTCAGCGTGCCCGCCTCGATGCGGAAGCGGTCCGTGTCCGGCCCAGACAGCCGCCTGTCGCCCGGAGGAAGAGACAGGATGCGGGCGACGGCCCCCTCGGGGTGCACGATCTCCTCGCCCGGTTCCCGAAGCCGGACGCCGTCATCTGCAAAATCGGTCGCGAGGGCCGGCGCGGCGGAGACGAACGTTCGGTACAAGGAGACACGCCGCCGGGCAGCGGCGTCCGTGTCGGCAGGAGCGCAATGATCAGGCGGGGAGAGCGGACCCTTCCGGCAGGTCGGGCACAGGGCGGCACTCATGGACTTGCGGCCGTACGCAGGCCGGACGATCCGGCGATCCGGCGATCCGGCGATCCGGCGATCCGGCGATCCGGCGATCCGGCGATCCGGCGATCCGGCGATCCGGCGATCCGGCGATCC